>JBCDFV010000004.1:0-163998 GCA_039177555.1 Pseudomonadota bacterium
CGTCTATGGCGAGTTCGCCGACGAAAAGGCACTGGCCGATTTCAAGGCACACGATCTCTATCAGCAATCGATTGGTATCGTCCGGCCGCTCCGCGACCTCAGAGTGGCCGCAGACTATGAAGTTCCGTAAAGGCGACGGCGCAAGTAAGGCCGCCGCCGCGCGGGATTCGAGCCGGCTGGTGTCCAGGACAGGGTTGTTTTTCGGCGCGACGGTGCCCCCCATTTCGGCCAAGAAGCGGCCTTGAAAGCATCATCCGGGCACCGCGTTTTTCGCACGCTATGGCCGCAAATCGGGGTCAGTTTCTCGCCCCAAGGTCGGACGGTCCGGCCTTGGGCCGATGAACGGCATCGGCCCGTCACATCCGATGAAATTGGAGGAAGATCCAATGAGGAAGACCCCGATAGCCATGGCTCTGGCCGCCTTCCTGGCGTCCACGGCCGCCATCGCTGCCGAAGGGGACTTCGTGGCAGCCGATACCAACATCGACGGCATGCTCTCTCTCGACGAGGTGCTCGCCATGCACCCCGAAGCGACGGAAGAGACGTTCATCGCCGCCGACCTGAACGGTGACGGCATGTTGTCGGAAGAGGAGTACGAAGCGGCGACCAATGGCGCGGTCACCACACAGTAGGCTCCTGCCAAACTCTCCATGACGAAGGACGATGCCCCCGTCGCGAGAGCGGCGGGGGCATTTGCCATGCGCACCGTTCATCCCCGCGCCTGCGGGGAGCGGCTGGTCAATCTCCTTCAGGACAAGTACGAGGACGGTTCATCCCCGCGCGTGCGGGGAACGGTCTATGCGCTTTTCGTGGTCGGCCTCGTTTTCCGGTTCATCCCCGCGCGTGCGGGGAACGGCGCGCTTATGATCGGCCCCAGTTCGATGAAGGCGGTTCATCCCCGCGCGTGCGGGGAACGGCGATCTTGGCCAGGGCCTCAATGCGTCGGCGGCGGTTCATCCCCGCGCGTGCGGGGAACGGGAGATCGACGCCATGGACCCTGCGATCGGCGACGGTTCATCCCCGCGCGTGCGGGGAACGGGACCAGTCGGACCACGACCAGTGCCTCGCCCGCGGTTCATCCCCGCGCGTGCGGGGAACGGTCTGAGACGATCCAGCAGCGATGGCAGAGTGTCGGTTCATCCCCGCGCGTGCGGGGAACGGCACAGCGACCTCGATTGGCCCTGCGACCAACACGGTTCATCCCCGCGCGTGCGGGGAACGGTCGGCGCTCCCGTACTGACGACAGAATTTGACCGGTTCATCCCCGCGCGTGCGGGGAACGGTCGAAGACAATCTGCCGAAGTCCGGCGGCTACCGGTTCATCCCCGCGCGTGCGGGGAACGGATTCTCAGGCCGGTCATCGGGCATGGCATTGGCGGTTCATCCCCGCGCGTGCGGGGAACGGGTTGCGTAGCAGTATCGCCAGCGCCCAGGGGTCGGTTCATCCCCGCGCGTGCGGGGAACGGCTCCTCGAACGTCACACCCTGATGGCTAAACCCGGTTCATCCCCGCGCGTGCGGGGAACGGCCGTCGCCGCCTGCCGCCGGCGAACCGACGAACGGTTCATCCCCGCGCGTGCGGGGAACGGACAACGTGAAGCCGATCACGACCGACATCACGCGGTTCATCCCCGCGCGTGCGGGGAACGGCCGTTCGCCGGACCTAACTAGATGGAGCCGTCCGGTTCATCCCCGCGCGTGCGGGGAACGGGCGGCGCATGAGGAAATCCGCGACCTGCCGATCGGTTCATCCCCGCGCGTGCGGGGAACGGCATACCCGAACAAGGTGAGCAGGCAGGCGGCGCGGTTCATCCCCGCGCGTGCGGGGAACGGTCGTAAAGTCCCTCGCACTGTCCATCCAAACTCGGTTCATCCCCGCGCGTGCGGGGAACGGACGAGCGTGTCCAGAACGCCGATCAGCACGCCCGGTTCATCCCCGCGCGTGCGGGGAACGGAAGGAGCCATGACCATGGCGAAAAGGAACCCGCGGTTCATCCCCGCGCGTGCGGGGAACGGCATTTGCCAGTTCGTCGCGCGCGGCAGAAACGCGGTTCATCCCCGCGCGTGCGGGGAACGGAGCGGATTTCCCCCTCTAGGGGATTTTGCCCTCGGTTCATCCCCGCGCGTGCGGGGAACGGCCGGCCAATCTGGCGCTCAAACGCTCGACCACCGGTTCATCCCCGCGCGTGCGGGGAACGGATCGGGTCAGCCAGGCCGCCTTTCGAGGTGGCCGGTTCATCCCCGCGCGTGCGGGGAACGGTCTTCCTGTAATCTACTGAAACGGAAGGGTTTTCAGAAGGGCGTTGCGGCCACCGGCGTTTGGGGGCGCCATTTCCGTCCCGCTATCCCCGGGCCGGCACGTGGTCGATGGTGCGAAAGGCGACAGCCTCGGGCGGCCGACCGCGCCAGGGCGGCGTCTCACGGGGCCTGGGCCTCCAACGCCTCCATATCTTCGTCCGACAGGCCGAAATGGTGGCCGATCTCGTGGATCACCACGTGGCGCACGATGCGGTCCAGCGCCTCGCCCGTGGCGTGCCAATAGGCCAGGATCGGCTTGCGGTAGAGAAAGATGTGGTTGACGTCGTGCCGCACCACGAAGCCCTCCTGCTCGCCGAAGGGCACGCCGCTGTAGAGGCCGAGCAGGTCGTACGGGCTCTCAAGCTCCATCTCAGCGACGGTTTCGGCGTCCGGCAGATCGACCACGTGCAGCGCGACGCCGGCGATTAGCTCGCCCACAGGCTCGGGTAAGGCCTTCAGCGCATCGTGCGCCAGGGCCGTGAACGCGTCCAAGGACGGTTCGGCATAGACCCCGGTCAATGTGATGCGCCCGCTTGACGGCGCGGCGCGGCGGCGTCATGTCCAGCAGCATCGAAAACGCGAGACGGCTGGACGAAAGGACAAGCAGCGATGACGGAAAAACTAGGCGAACCGGCGCGGGCGGCGGCAATCGGCAACCTGGCGGGCTGGCAGGAGGTCGAGGGTCGCGATGCCATATTCAAGACCTTTCAGTTCAAGGACTTCAACGCGGCCTTCGGCTTCATGGCGCGCGCCGCCCTGATGGCGGAAAAGATGGACCACCACCCGGAATGGTTCAACGTCTACAATCGGGTCGAGGTCACCTTGACGACCCACGATGCCGGCGGCGTCAGCCAGAAGGACATCGATCTGGCCGCGTTCATGGACGGAGCGGCCTGACGGCCTATTTCGGCGCCAGCCGTATCGCGCCGTCCAGCCGCACGACCTCGCCGTTCAGCAAAACGTTGTCCGCGATGGCGAGGACCAGTTTGGCGTACTCTTCCGGCTGGCCCAACCGGTGCGGGAACAGGGTCGTGGCAACCAGGCTTTCCTTCACCTCGTCAGGCATGGTCAGCAGCATTGGCGTCGCGATCAGGCCGGGCGCGATGGTCATGACCCGGATGCCGTGGCGGGCGAGTTCGCGCGCGGCCGGCACCGTCAGCCCGACCACGCCGCCCTTCGACGCGCTGTAGGCCGCCTGGCCGATCTGGCCCTCATAGGCCGCGACCGAGGCGGTGTTGATGATCAGGCCGCGTTCGTCCGTGTCAAGCGGGTCCAGCGCCGCCATTTCGGCCGCCGCCAGGCGCATCATGTTGAAGGTGCCGATCAGATTGACCCGGATGGTGCGCTCAAAATCGGCCAGCGGCAGCGGCCCTTCCCGGCCAACGATCCGGCCCGCCGTCGCGATCCCGGCGCAATTGACCAGCAGCCGCACCGGCCCATGGGCCTCGCGCGCCCGCTGAAACGCCGCCACTGCCGATGTTTCCTGCCCGACATCGGTTTCGATGCCGATGCCATCGATATCCCGCGCCACGCGGGCGGCCGCCGCGCCATCCAGATCGGCGATCGCGACCCGTGCGCCCGCCGCGGCCAAGGCGCGCGCGCTTGCCTCGCCCATTCCGGACCCGCCCCCGGTGACCAGGGCCGCCAATCCATCGACGTTCATTGTCCCAGCGTCCGCCTACGCCTAGTTTCCTTGCGGCAGTGGTAGCATGGACGATAAAAGGCGCCCAGACGAGACGGGCGAGTGGCGGTTGCGATGTTCAAAAATGTTCCAGCCTCGGCGCTTTTCCTGACGGCGCTTGGCCTGATCCCGCTCTACGGGTTCGCGCTGGCGATCTGGTTCATCGGGCTGAACGCGGACGGCCAGTTGACCGACGACGCGCGCGCCTGGATGGGCTTTCTGGTCAATGCCCAGCTCATATACACCGCCCTGATCGCCAGCTTTCTGGGCGCCATCCATTGGGGCCTGGCCATGGCGAACATCGGCTGGGAACGGCAGATCCGCCCCGATCCGGAACGGTGGGACGATGGCGGCCAGGGCACGCCACGCTACGAACCGGCCGTGCGCCAGATGCTGTACAGCGTGGCGCCGTGCCTGTTCGCCTGGGCCTTCGTCCTGATGTTCCAGTTTTTCTTCGTCGCCTGGCCGCCGCTGTTGTTGATGATGCTGCTGTTGCTCGGCGTCTATGTCGGCGACCGCAACGCGGTTAGGTACCGGCTGGCACCGCCCTGGTTCACGGAGCTGAGGGCACCGGCGACGATCGCGGCTGAAGTCGCGCTTCTGATCACCTTGCTGGCGTCAACGCCGGCCACGAGGTAGGCCGTCGGCCGAGACTACCAGTCGACCGCTGCCGGGCCCGTCTTTTCCAACCAAAGGCTGGTCTCTCGCCCGCCATCGATGATCGGGATGCGGCCGGCGCCGCCGGCGGCAACCACCTCGGCCATCCGGGTCGCCACATAGTGGCTGGCGAACAGGGGGCGGAACCCGCCGGCGGCCAGCAAGGCGGCGACGACCTGCTGTTCGTTGTAGCCGCGCCAGGCCCAGTCGGCGAAATAGTCGTCGGGCAGGCAGATGTCGTGGAAATGAACCAGAACGCCTTCCGGCAGGCAGGGCAGGACGCGGCCGACCAACCAGTCCACATCCGTTCCCGGCTGGGCCAGATGGCTGGAATCGATGAACAGAATGTCCCCCGCCTCCAGCGCCGCGAACGGCTCGATCGGCGCGTCTTGGACCAGGCTGGGGACATGGTTCAGCGACAGGCGCGCGATGTCGGCACGCGGCGTCGGGTCGATCGCGGTGAAGTCGCACCCAATCTGGCCGTCGAACAGAGCGCGGACCATGAACCGGGTTGAGTGGCCGGAGCCGACCTCGACAATCCTACGCGGCTGACACTGGCGCACCATGACATAGGCGGCCGCGCCGTCCAGCCGGCTGAACCAGCCCTGTGGCCAGCGCGGTTCCGGCGGCTCGCCACCCAGGCCGACCAGCACATCGCTGAAATCGTCGATCAGATCCAAAACGGCCGCGAACACGGGTTCGGCGGCGTGAAACAGGCCCTCGAACGGCGCGTAGGACGGCACCTCTTTGGCAAGCTGGTCGGCGTGTCGATAGGGAATGAAAAAGCCCTGGGGTTTCAGCCCCAGCACCGTCGACAGGCCCATGCGCAGACGCCGAAACGAAGGTCCGTTGTTTTTCGTCACTTTTTAGCCCCGTGGCCGCGAGCGCGGCCCAGCTTTGAAAACCCAACGTAGCCGACTTACGGCACCAACTCCATGCCCTCGCGCGCGGCTACCGTGCCGGGCCTTGCCTCTGCCGCGGCCGCCTCGATGGCGAACATGCGCTCGTCGCTGTTCATCGGGTTGTGATGAAACAGCACAACCTTTTCCACTCCGGCGGCATCCGCAACCCTGATCGCCTCCTGCCAGGTTGAATGGCCCCAGCCGACATGACGTTCATACTCGTCGTCGGTGAACATGGCATCGTACACCATGATGTCGGCATTGCGGCAAAAGTCGACGATCGTTTGGTCCAACTCGCCCTTTCGGTGTTCGGTGTCGGTGATAATGCAGATCGCCTTGTCGCCATGCTCGATCCGGTAGCCGCAGGCCCCGTTCGGATGGTTCAGCCAACAGGTCCTTAACGTCACGCCGGGCACGGGTTCCTGCACCAGGCCGCATTCAAAATCGTGAAATCGGCACGAACGGAAGACCTCGATCGGAACCGGGAAAAGGGGCGCCATCATCATGTTGCACAGCACCGATTTCAGGCTGCTGTCCGGCACCAGATGACCGGCATAGAAGTGAACCTGCGTATCCGGCGCGTAGGCCGGGGCAAAAAACGGGATGCCGCAGATATGGTCCCAATGGGTATGGGTGAAGAAGATCTTCACCTCCCGCCGCCCCTCGCGCAGCAGCTTACGGCCCAGCCCCATCAAGCCGCTGCCGCCGTCGATGACCAGCACTTCGCGACCGCATCTGATCTCAAAACATGTCGTGTTGCCGCCAAACTGGACCGTGGTCGGGCCCGGCACGGCAATGCTGCCACGCGTGCCCCAAAACCTGATCGAGAAGACGTCCTGGTCGGTCATCGCGCCTTCGGTGCTTGAATGCCACTAAAGCGCGAGTCTGGCAGCCGCTCTGGATCGAGTCGAGCCAAAAGGACGGCGCCAAAGCGATGTTGGCCAGGACGCGATGCCGGCGTCGGCCAACCGCCGGGCGCACAAGCCAGGGCGCGGCGCTGGTTGAAAGCCGTCCTGGTCGGTGCCGCTGTCATCGGAGTGGCGACACGTCAGGGCGCATGGTTGCAAAATGGGTCCATTGGCAAGGTGTCTCGCCCCGGCTGTTCCGTCGGCGCGGTCGTCGTGTCGTTGCGTTTGTTCGCTCGTAAGGACGATTGCGGTCTCGAAGACGGAGATCAGCACGCAACGGAATGCGACCGCTGTGTCGGCCATCACAGGCGCGTGATTGCACGTGAGGGCTATGCCAGGGCATACGGCCCACGCCGTCGGATCGCCGGCCGATTTCTACGGAACCAGGCGATAGCCGCCGGGCTCCGTCACCAGGATCTGGGCGTTGGACGGCTCTTCCTCGATTTTCTGCCGCAACCGATAGACATGCGTTTCCAGCGTGTGGGTGGTCACGCCGGCATTGTAGCCCCAGACCTCGCCCAACAGCACATCGCGGCCGACCACCTTCGGACCGATGCGATAGAGGTATTTCAGGATCGCCGTCTCCTTTTCGGTCAGGCGGATCTTGCGTTCCGTGTCCTTGTGGACCAGTTGCTTGGCCGCCGGCCGGAACGTGTAAGGGCCGATCGTGAAGACCGCGTCCTCGCTCTGCTCGAACTGGCGCAGCTGGGCACGCACCCGGGCCAGCAGCATGCCCAGTCGAAAGGGTTTCGTCACATAATCGTTGGCGCCGGAGTCCAGGCCGAGGATCTGGTCGGCATCGCTGTCGACGCCGGTCAGCATGATGATCGGACTGCGCACGCCGTTGCGGCGCATCAGCTTGCACAGGTCGCGGCCATCCATGTCCGGCAGACCGACGTCCAGAATGATGCAGTCGAAATGGGTGTCCTTGACCTGGGCCAGGCCTTGCGTGCCCGTCTCGGCCTCAATGGTCGTGAATTCTTCAAGAAGCTGGATCTGCTCGGCCAGAGACGCGCGCAGCGCATCATCATCATCGACCAGAAGAATTTTCTTAGCTGCCGTCATCGCTCGATCTCTTCTTTCGATATCGCAACATGTCGGAGATATGTCCTTACCCAGTTCCAATAGCAGGCCCGCAGCCTGAGTGAAACCTCGTCCCAGAAACCGGCCGATCACCAAAGGGGCGCCTTAGCCATGCTTTGGCGGGTGGGCAGGATTGCCATTGCCAAGCGGACCCCTAACGTCCCATCTAGGGAGTCGCAGTATCTCTGGCAATTGACCGATGTCCCGAAACGACCAAGCACTCTCCGGTTCGCAGTCGCCAAACGGCGTGCCGTCCCAGCGCTTCAGCCGCCAGGCGAGCCTTCGCGCCGTCGACCGCGCAACCGGTGACTTGCGCCGCGGCGATCCGGTGCTGGTGCGGCCGGATGTCGGGCCCGCACTGTTGATTATGGCGGCGGAATCGGCCGCCGATCAGGGCCTTGACCGGATGATATCGCTGGGCGGCAGCGTCCCCTCCGTCATCTTGACCGGGCAGCGGGCCGTCACCTTGGGCCTAAGCACGAAGGCGGACGGCGTGCTGTCCTTGGGTCTGGCGAAGCGGCCAGAGGCCGCCTGGATTCGGGCCATGGCTGACCCGTTGGAAAGCGTGCCGGCGGGATCGCTGGATGGCGTGGCAGGCCCGCATTTCGATGAGGACAGCAAGACCGGCGCGGTGGCGGCGACACGGTTGCTGAAACTGGCGCGCCTGCTGCCGGCCGCCCTGGCGATCGAGGTCGAACGGCCTTTGGCCACCGACCGGCTGGCGGCGAACAGCGACATTCTCTCGGTGGCCGCCTTCGACATCGATCACTATCAGGCCCATGCCGCCCGCAGCCTTCGCCGGGTGGCGGATGCCCGAGTGCCGTTGGATGGTGCGGAAGTGACCGATATCGTCGCTTTTCGCCCGACCGACGGCGGTCAGGAGCATCTGGCCATCATCATCGGCACGCCGGCGCCCGACCAACCGGTCTTGGTCCGCCTGCATTCGGAGTGCTTCACCGGCGACCTGTTGGGCAGCCTGCGCTGCGATTGCGGCCCGCAATTGCGCGGCGCGGTCAGCGAAATCGCCAAACAGGGCGGCGGCATCCTGCTCTATCTGGCGCAGGAAGGCAGGGGGATAGGCCTGATCAACAAGCTGCGGGCCTACCAGCTTCAGGATGCGGATTTCGACACCGTCGATGCCAATGAGATGCTGGGCTATGACGCCGACGAGCGGCTGTACCTGCCGGCCGCCGAAATGCTGGGCCAGCTCGGCTTCGGCAAGGTGCGTCTGATGACCAACAATCCGGAAAAGGTCGGGGACTTGAACGCGATGGGCATCGACGTCGTGGAACGCGTGCCCCACATCTTTCCGGCCAATGGCCACAACGAGTTCTATCTGCGCACCAAAAAGCTGCGCACCGGGCACCTGATCTAACCGACCTGGGTTCCGCTATTGCTGGTCCGTAGGTCGCTCGCCGAAGACGGCGGAACCGACCCGAACCTGGGTCGCGCCATGCCGGATGGCGGTTTCGAAATCGCCACTCATGCCCATCGACAGGGTTTTCAGCCCATGGCGATCGGCCAGATCGGCCAGCAGGGCAAAATGAGGTGCCGGGGCTTCGTCGATCGGCGGAATGCACATCAAGCCCTCAATCGGCAGGTCCAGCTCGTCGCGACATAGCGTCAGCAAACTGTCGAGGTCGGCCGGGAAGATGCCGGCCTTCTGCGGTTCCTCGCCCGTGTTCACCTGGATCAGGCAGCGCGGCCGCTTGCCCGAGGCGGCCATTTCGCGCGCCAGGGCACGCGCCAGCTTTGGCCGATCGATCGACTCGATGACATCGAACAGCGCGACGGCCGGTTTTACCTTATTGGTCTGCAGCGGGCCGATCAGATGCAGGATCAGGTCCGGGTAGGCCGGCCGCAGCCCGGTCCAGCGGGCCTCGGCCTCCTGAACGCGGTTTTCACCGAACCGGCGGTGTCCGGCGTGCAAGGCTGCCTCGACCCGTTCCAGCGGCTGTTTCTTGCTGACCGCGACGAGTGCGATGGAGCCGGGGTCACGGCCAGCCTCGATGGCCGTCTTGTCGATGCGGTCTTGCAGGTGGGTCAGCGAGTCGGCAACTGTCATGGGTTTGAACCTGGCCACAAGCCAAGCCTGTTGCAAGGTCGTCACGGCTGATCCAAAAAGGCGGCAGCCGCCACAGCCCGCAACCGAGACGACACGGATCGACATGGCCGACCGCATTTCCTCATTCGCCGAGATCCTCGCCCCAATGAGCGAGGAGACCTTCATGCGTGACTATTTCGGCCAGAAGCCGTTGCATCTTGAGGGGGCGGCAGAGAAGTTCCAGGCGGTCATGGACTGGTCGACCTTGACCGACCTGGTCAACCAGTCGGCCATCTGGTCATCGAAGTCCCTGGCGCTGGTCATGGACGGGCGTCGGCTGTCGCCGGAGGAATACTGCCGCCGGGACCTGTCGCGCCACGGCATGGAGCTGATGATGGCCGATATGGACCGGGTCAAGGGCTGGCTCGGCAAGGGTGCCTCGATGGTCTTGAACGAGATCGACCAGCTGACGCCGGGCCTGCGCGCGGCGGCCGGCGCGCTGGAACAGGCGCTGAACGGCAAGGCCCAGGGCAATCTCTATTGTTCCTGGAAGGCGCATCCCGCCTTCGGCTCGCACTTCGACACCCACGACGTTTTCGCTATTCATGTCGCCGGCGAAAAGGTCTGGAACGTCTATCAGCGCCACTTCCTGGATCCGATCGCCCATCCCAGGTTCAAAAACCTCGATCGCGCCTTCGACGAAGCGCATAAGGGCACGCTCGAACAGCAAGTCCGGCTGACGCCGGGCGACCTGCTGTACCTGCCCCGCGGCTATTATCACGATGCGCTGGCCGAAAGTGACGCGGCGGTGCATATCGCATTCGGCGTCACGTTTCCGATCGGCCTGGACCTTATCGGCCCGCTGCACGCCAGGCTGGTGGACGATGAGCTGTTCCGCGCGCGTCTGCCGAACGGCGATCGGGATGCCCTTGGCCAGCATGTCGAGGCGTTGGCGGAGCGGCTGCGCGAACTCGCCATGGAACCGGCCGTTGGCAACCAGCTTTATCGGGTCGCCGAAGATTTCCGCTACGACCGGACCGAGCTGTCGCTGCCCGACGATGGCGGGACCGGCTCCGCCTACCGCGTGGATCTGCCGGACATCCAGATCGCGACGGTTTCCGGCAAACGGTGCATGGTCCGCAAGCAGCAAGCGGTGCCCATTCCGGCCGGTCTGGAGCCGCCAATCGCTTGGGTATTGAAATCTAAGACATTTCGAGAGAACGATTTGGCAAAAGCACACCCTGAACTGACTGAGCAAGCACGTCAGGGGCTGCTACAGAACCTTAGAAACATGGATGTTATCTCTGAAATCTAAGGATTTTGGTCGTTTTGAGGCGCAAACTGTGGCCCATCGGCCACACTGCCAAACGAATGTGGCTTATCCGCCACTTTGCTTATTGTCGTCCGGCGCTTCGGGTGGGTATACGCTTACTCAGGCTTTCGTGGTTGTCCGCGGCAGCCGCGTTTTAAAGCGATTCGCTTGTAACTCGGGGCCGGGCAACGGCCTTAACTGGAGGTTGAAGGATGAAGAAAGTTCTTCTGGGTAGCAGCGCCCTGGTTGCCGCTGGCCTGTTTGCCGTTCCGGCGGCCGCGCAGCTTGAGCTGACGATCAGCGGTTCCGTCGACGTGAACTTCGGTGTCGTCGATGAAGACGGCCCGAGCCTTGTTGATGCCGAAGACGTTGAGTTCAATCGCCGCGATTATGGCGGTCGGACCGACGTCACGTTGAACTTCAACACGGTCGCCACGGCCGATAACGGCCTGCGTTATGGTTCGCGCATCAACATCGATGACAGCGATGACAACGTTTCCAGCGATGGGAGCATTGATTCGTTCAATAACGCCTCGACATTCACGATCGACGAAGCCTGGCTGTTCCTTTCGGGCTCGTTCGGTGAGATTCGGTTGGGCGACAAGGAAGGTGTGGCGCCGAACTTCCGCTTGACCATCCCGACGGTTGGCGGCGGCGCCGCGGACGGCGACTGGGACAACTATGTCGGTGTCGGCACCCCGGAAACCGGAACCGGTTTCCTGCTGGGCGACAACGACTCGGCGCGTATCACCTACTTCTTTGAGTGGGAAGGCCTGACCGCTGGCGCGTCCTATGCCCCTGCTTCGGGTGACAGTCTCCTCAACTCGACGGCTCAGTGTCGCGACACGGATGTTATCTTCTGTGCCGATTTTGAGGACCAGTTCGATATCGGCGCCAACTACACGTTTGATTTCGACGGTGGCTCGGTCATCGTCGCCGCGACGTACCTGACGGCGGATTCCGTTAGTGCGGAGCGGGAAGACATCGAAGGTGTCTCGCTGGGCGCGCAGGTCGCTTATGACGCATTCACCATCGGCGGCTTCTACGTCAACAGCTTTGATTCCGGTGCGCCTGTCGACGACGATGTCGACGACTTCCAACGTTGGGGTGTCGGTGCAACCTATCAGGTCGGCGATTGGGGCTTTGGCGTGAACTACCTCGGTTCCAGCAACTTTGACGGTGAGGATGGCTGGGCCGCCGGTGGTGGCGTGTCCTATAACATCGCACCGGGTCTGCAAGCCTATGCCGACCTTGTGTTCTTCGAAAATGAAGCAACGGCGCCAGACGGCGTAGGCCCGAGGTTGGAAGCGGACGACGGTACCGTGTTCCTGGCGGGTATCACCGCTTCGTTCTAGATCGACCTTCAAGGTCTATCGAGAAAGGGACGGCCTTGCGCCGTCCCTTTTTTTCTGCCATATCGGCCGCCATGTTCCAGACCCGCGCACGCACAGGCATCTTGGCCGCAACCGGACTGGCAGTTCTGCTCGCCGGCTGCAGCTCCGCACCCGATCTGACCGTCACCGATCCGCCGCCGCCGACCGATCCGCGCGACCGCCGTGTCGAAGAGATCGGCAGCGTTTTCGGCCCGGACGGGTTGGTGCTTTTTGGCGGCGAGCGGGCGCCCGAACCCGGTTCCGGCATCGGCGTGAACTCGTATCTGTGGCGGGCGTCGCTGGACACCGTCGCCTTCATGCCGGTTGCCTCGGCCGACCCGTTCGGCGGTGTCATCCTGACCGACTGGTACCAGCCGTCGCCGGCTTCGGAAGAGCGGTTCAAGCTGAACATCTTCATCCTTGACCGGCAGCTTCGCGCCGACGGGGTTCGTGTCGCCGTGTTCCGGCAAGTGCGCCAGCGAGGCGAGTGGGTCGACGCCGAAGCCGGCGCCGGCACCGCCAACACGCTGGAAGAGACGATTCTGACCCGGGCCCGCGAACTGCGCGTGATCTCTCAACAGCAATAAGCTGAACGAAGGGGCTAGCGAAACCGAACCGGTTTCCCGCACCCGCGTTCCAGTCTCCGTTCGATGGGTGGCGAGCAATGTCACGCTATAATTTCCGCGAGACCGAGGCCAAATGGCAGGCGATCTGGGCGGAGCGCGGCTGCCATAAGCCGGTCGAAGACGCGACGCGCGACAAGTACTATGTGCTTGAGATGTTTCCCTACCCGTCCGGGCGGCTGCACATCGGCCACGCGCGGAACTACGTCATCGGCGACCTGATCGCCCGGTTTAAGAAGGCCAAGGGTTTCAGCGTTCTTCATCCCATGGGCTGGGATGCCTTCGGCTTGCCCGCGGAAAACGCGGCGATCCAGAACCAGGTCCATCCGGATGATTGGACCCAGGAGAACATCCGGGTCATGCGCGGCCAGCTTCAGATGCTGGGGTTGAGTTACGACTGGGATCGCGAGCTTGCCACGTGCGATCCCGACTATTACCGGCACGAACAGAAGATGTTCTTGGACTTCGTGCGTTCCGGCCTCGCCTATCGCAAGGAAAGCTGGGTCAATTGGGACCCGGTCGACCACACCGTGCTCGCCAACGAACAGGTGATCGACGGCAAGGGCTGGCGCACGGGCGCACCGGTCGAGCGGCGCAAGCTGACCCAATGGTTCTTGAAGATCACGTCCTTCGCGGACGAGCTGCAGTCCGCGCTCGGCGCGCTGGATCGGTGGCCGGACCGGGTGCGGCTGATGCAGGAGAACTGGATCGGCCGCTCGGTCGGCGCCAAGGTCCTGTTCGCGCTAGACGGCAGAAACGAGCCGGTGGAGGTGTTCACGACCCGGCCCGATACGTTGTTCGGCGCCAGCTTCCTGGCCCTGTCGCCCGACCATCCGTTGGCCGAGGAGCTTGCCGCCGACAATCCGGACCTGGCCGCGTTCATCGAGGAATGTCGTCGCCTCGGCACATCGGAAGAGGCGATCGAGACGGCGGAGAAACGCGGCCTGGACACCGGTTTGCGTGCCCGGCACCCGTTCCTGCCGGATGTGACGCTGCCGGTGCATGTCGCCAACTTCGTGCTGATGGAATACGGGTCGGGCGCGATCTTCGGCTGTCCGGCCCATGACCAGCGCGACCTCGACTTCGCGCGTAAATACGGCCTGCCCGTCACGCCGGTTCTGTGGCCGACGGACGCGACCATGATATCCGACCAGGAAGCCGCCGATTGGGACCGCGATGCGCGCGCCCGGTTCGACGAGGAACCCCTGCAGGCGACGGACGGCGACGGTTTCACGCTCCATGTCGGCAAGACGGCGTTCACGGACACGTCGCGCGCCAAGTACATATACGATCTGGGATCCTTGACGGATGGGCGGGCGCTGTCCGTCGACGAGGCTAAGCAGGTCGTCATCAAGGCGTTGGAACGGCAGGGACAGGGCGACGCCACGGTCCGCTATCGGCTGCGCGATTGGGGGGTTTCCCGCCAACGGTATTGGGGCTGCCCGATCCCGGTCATGTACCGCGTCGACGATGGCGCCATGGTCCTGGTACCGGACGAGGACTTGCCGGTCGAACTGCCGAAGGATGTCGACCTCAGCCAGCCCGGCAACCCGCTGGCCAATCACCCGACCTGGAAGCACACGACCTGCCCGGAAACAGGCAAGCCGGCGATCCGCGAAACCGACACCTTTGACACCTTCTTTGAAAGCTCCTGGTACTTCCTGAGATTCTGCTCGCCGCACGCCGCGTCCGCGTTCGATGCCAAGGACACGGATTATTGGATGCCGGTCGACCAGTATATCGGCGGTATCGAGCACGCCGTCCTGCATCTGCTCTACAGCCGGTTCTTCACCCGCGCGCTGAACCAGAGCGGTCATCATGTGACGGAGGAACCGTTCGCCGGCCTGATGACCCAGGGCATGGTCGTGCATGAGACCTATCAGGACGAGAACGGCAACTGGCTGTTCCCCGAAGAGGTCGCCGAGACAGGTGGCGCATTCGTGAAGGAAGCCGACGGCAGCCCAGTGACCAAGGGCCGCTTGGAGAAGATGTCCAAGTCCAAGAAGAACGTCGTCGGACTTGAGACGGTGGTGGACGCCTACGGCGCGGACACGGGCCGCCTGGTCCTGATGTCCGACAGTCCGCCGGAACGCGACCTGGAATGGACTGAGACCGGGTTGGAAGGCGCCTGGCGCTACGTCAATCGCCTTTGGCGCCTGATCACCGAACCCGCCGTCACGCTGGCACCGGCCGGTGCGGCCATCCCGAACGCGCTCTCGGACGAGGCGGTCACGCTGCGGCGCGAGGTGCACAAGACGATCCTGGCGGTCGAACAGGATTTCGAGGGTTTTCGCCTCAACCGAGCCGTTGCGAGGCTGCGCGAGCTGACCAACGCCATTGCCGGCCTCAAAGGGGCGGGCGACGGCGAGCCCTGGGCGATGCGCGAAGCGCTGGAGGCGCTGACCTTGATGATCGCACCGGTGATGCCGCACTTCGCGGAGGAGGCGTGGGCGATGCTGGGGCACCAAAGCATTGTCGCGGAAACGCCGTGGCCGGTGGCCGATGCCACCCTGGCGGCCGACGAACAGATTACCATCGGCGTGCAAGTCAATGGTAAGCTGCGCGGAACGGTGACGCTGCCGAAGGATGCCGACCAGACAGCGGCGGAAGGGGCCGCGCTGGCGGAGCCGAACGTGCAGCGTGCGCTGGACGGCAAAACCGTGCGCAAGGTGATCGTAGTGCCCAATAGGATCGTGAATGTCGTTGCCGCGTAACCTGGTCAGCCGACGCCTGTTCCTTGCCGGCGCCGGTGTACTGACCTTGTCCGGATGCGGCTTTCGTCCGCTCTATGGCGATCGCCAGGCATTCGGGCCGGTGGCCGACGAGTTGGCCAGCATCGATGTGGGCGTCATTTCTGACCGGCCCGGTCAGTTGCTGCGCACCTATCTGATCCAACAGCTCAATCCGAACGGGCGCCCGGCCGATCCGGCCTATACCCTCGAGGTTGGCCTGGACGAGACCATCACCAATCTCGGCATTCAGCGAGACGATACGGCGACGCGCTCCAATCTCCGCATCGAGGCCGTCTATACGCTGACAAGCACCGCCGACGGCCAGGCCGTGTATCTGAACACGACGGAAGTGATCACCAGCTACAACATCCTGGACGATCAGTTCGCCACCGTCGTTGCCGAGCGGTCGGCCCAGGAGGGCGCTTTGCGCGAACTGAGCGAGCGGATTCGAACCGACCTCGCCCTTTTCTTCGCGCGCTCAGCCTAGCCCCCCCGTGAAAATCAGCGCGTCCAGGGCCGACGGTTTCATCAAGGACCCCGACCCGGCGATCGCGCTTGTCTTGCTGTATGGCCCGGACGCCGGCCTGGTTCGGGAACGCGCGGTGAAACTGGTCGAACAAACGGTCGATGATCCGAAGGACCCGTTTCGCGTCGCCGAGCTGGCCGGGCCGGAGCTGGCGAAGGATCCCGCACGGCTGGCGGATGAGGCCAGCGCGCTGTCGATGATCGGTGGCCGGCGGGCGGTACGGGTTCGTGACGCCGCCGATGGTTTGGCGGGCGCGGTAAGGACACTGGTCGCCAACCCGGCGCCGGACGTCTCGCTGGTGATTCTGGAGGCCGGCGATCTGCCCCCCCGGTCCCCCTTGCGCAAGCTGTGCGAGGGCGAGGCGGCGGCGGCGTCCGTCCCCTGCTACCTGCCCGATGCCGGGGCCATCGCGGATATGGCGCGCGACATGGTCCATGACGCCGGCTTGCGCATCAACGACGAGGCCTTGGCCTATGTCGCCGAAAACCTGCAGGGCGACCGGCAGCTCGCACGGCGCGAACTGGACAAGCTGATCGCCTATGCGGGCGAAGCCGCGACGATCACCGGAGACGACGCGAGGGCCTGCATCGGCGACAGTACCGAGCAGTCGGTCGACGACGCGCTGATGGCGGTGGCCAGCGGCCGCATCGACGAGGCCGACCGGGTGATCGAAAAGCTGTGGGCCGAGGGGGCGAACAGCGTCGCGGTTCTGCGTTCCGCACAGCGGCATTTCGGCCGGCTGCATCAGGCGCGTATCGACATGGAAAACGGCGCCACCGTCGATCAGGCCATCGGCCGCCTTCGACCGCCGGTATTCTTCAAGATGCAAACGCCGGTGCGCCAGCAATTACGGCTCTGGTCACAAGGCGCGCTGGCCAGGGCCTTGGAGAGGTTGTTGGAGACAGAGGCGGCCTGCAAACGGACCGGCGCGCCGGCGGAGTTGCTGACCAGTCGGGCGCTGTTTGGTCTCGCCGTTCAGGCGGCGCGCACGCGCTGATCTCTTGGCCGGCCAGCCAGACGACGTCGACCTAGAGACGGCCCACTTTAGCAATCAGATCGTCCAGCTGTTCCAACGACCGGTAGCCGATCGACAAGGCGCCGGACCCGTCGGGTTGATGACGGATGTCGACCCTCAGCCCCAGCCGATCCGACAATCGGCGTTCCAGATCGATGGTATCGGCATCCTTGGCACCGACCCCCTTGCGGGCGCGCCGGCGCACCGTCGGCGCCGCGCCGGCACGGGCCAGCGCCTCCGTCTGGCGCACCGACAGGCCCTTGGCGATGACCATTTCGGCCAGACCGGCGGGGTCCGGGGTGCCGATCAGCGCGCGCGCGTGGCCGGCGCTCAACGCGCCCGCTTCGACCTTGGCCTGAACGGATGTGGGCAGGTCCAGCAGGCGGAGCGTATTGGCGATATGCGGCCGGCTCTTGCCGATCGCCCGCGCCAGCCGATCCTGCGTATGGCCGAACTGGTCAATCAACCGCCGATAGCCGCGCGCCTCTTCCACGGGCGACAAGTCCTCGCGCTGGACATTTTCGATGATCGCGATTTCCAGGGTTTCCAGATCGTCCAGCGACCGGACGATGACGGGCACCTCATGCAGCCGCGCCCGCTGCGCCGCGCGCCACCGCCGCTCGCCGGCAACGATCTGATAGCGATCATCGGCAGCCGGGTCCGGTCGCACGAGAATTGGTTGTAATATTCCCTTTTTCAAAATCGACTCCGCGAGGCTGGCAAGCTCCTCGGTGCCGAAACGGCGCCTGGGCTGATCCGGATTGGGGCTCAGATGCTCGATGGGCAAGGTGAGTGGGTTTTCCGCACCCTCGGACGGTGTTGCACCATCCTCGTCGAAGCTGACCGTTTCACGGATCAGGCTGTCGAGGCCTCGGCCCAGGGTCGGTCGCTTCGCGGCCTTTGCCATCAGGCGGCCCTCTCTTGTTCGCGCTTCAGCAGTTCCCTCGCCATGCGGATATAGGCCTGGCTTCCGGGACAGTTCAGGTCGTAGACCAGGGCGGGTTTGCCGTGGGATGGCGCCTCCGAAACCCTTACATTTCTTGGGATCATGGTCTTGAAGACCTTGTCGCCGAAATAGCCGCGAACATCCTGCGCGACAAGCTGCGACAGGTTGTTGCGGCCGTCAAACATGGTCAAGACAACGCCTTGAATTTCTAGTTTTGGATTAATCGCACGCCTTACCTTTTCGATCGTACGCATCAGATGGCTGAGGCCCTCCAGCGCGTAGAACTCGCATTGCAACGGCACCAGCACCGCGTCCGCGGCAGCCAGGGCGTTCAACGTCAACAGGCCGAGTGCAGGCGGACAATCGATCAGAATATAGTCGAAGCTGGATACGTCCTGGCCCGACTCGACCAAGTCGAAATGTGTAGTAATTGCTTTTTTGAATCGAAACTCGCGTTTCGATGCGGACACAAGCTCGATTTCCGCACCGGACAAGTCCGCCGAGGACGGCAGCACAGACAGCCCGGGCACGGATGTCGGCTGCACCGCCTCGCCGAGCGCGGCCTCGGCAAAAAGCACATGGTAAGAGCCAACCTCCCGCTGCGGCAACTCAATGCCGAGCCCCGTGCTGGCGTTGCCCTGCGGATCGAGATCGACGATCAGCACGGATTGCTGATAGGCGGCAAGGGCGGTGCCGAGATTGATCGCCGTGGTGGTCTTGCCGACCCCACCTTTCTGGTTGGCGAGTGCGATCACCCGGGGCGAACGGTTTTGGGGCGCTGGTCGCTCGTCGTTTGCGGGCGCTTCGTTTGCTGAACCCGGGGGTCGCACGAGAGTTTCATCCACGATCGATGAGTCCCCTAAGGCGCAGGATGGTGGCGGATGGGGCCGTCACGCTCGGCATCCGCTCAACGTCCATCTTCATAGATTTTGTGATTTTGGTCAACTCAGAGTCCACATCTTGACCCTTCAGGAATAGGCAAGCGGAATCTGGCCCGACAAAGCGCTCTGCCAGATCCAGCAGTTTGGGCAAGGGTGCCAAGGCCCGCGCGGTAACCACATCGGCGACCAGCGATGGCATCGTCTCGATCCGCTTGGCGTGCACCGTGACGTCCGTGTTTGTTTCACGTGAAACATGGGTGAGGAACGCGGCCTTTCTGTGGTCGCTCTCCACCAAATGCACGTCCGGAACACCCATCATGGCCAGCACGAGTCCAGGAAATCCGGCGCCGCTGCCAAGATCAACCAGCGTCTTCGTGTCCTTCGGCAGCAACGGAAAGAGTTGAGCGCTGTCCAGCATGTGCCGCCGCCAGACATCGGCGATCGTGCGCGACCCGACCAGATTGATCGCCTTCTGCCACTTCGTCAGCAGTGCGGCATACGTCGACAGCTTTTCAAACGCTTCATCATCAACGGAGACAGCCTGACGAAACTCATCAGGACCGAACGGCTTAGGCACTCAACTTGTCCGGCGCTCGCCGAACGTAGCGCAAAAGCGCGACGATTGCCGCCGGCGTCACGCCCTCGATGCGCGATGCGGCCCCAATCGTCGGTGGGCAGGCCTGTTCCAGCTTTTGGCGCACCTCGTTCGACAGGCTGCCGATGGACGAAAAATCGATGCCAGTTGGCAGCTTCAGATCCTCATCCCGGCGAAACGCCCGGATATCGGCCTCCTGCCGTTCAAGATAGCCGGTATAGCGGGCCTTGATCTCCAGCTGCTCCCGCGCCGGACCCGAAACGTCACCAAGCTGTGGCCAGATCGACAACAGCCGTTCGAACGTGACGTCGGGATAGCGCAAAAGATCGAACGCGGATCGTCGCCGTCCATCCTGATTGATTGTCAGACCATGCTTGGCTGCCTCAGGCGGGGTCACCGCGAGTGTCTCAAGCTGGGCCAGCGCCTCCCCAATCTCTTTGTTTTTCTTTATGAATTCGCGTTCGCGCTGTGATCCGACACACCGCCACGCCAGCCCCCGTTCCGTCAGCCGCAGGTCCGCATTATCCGCGCGCAGATGCAGGCGATACTCCGCCCGCGACGTGAACATCCGGTACGGTTCGCTGACGCCGCGACGGGTCAGATCATCGATCATCACCCCGATATAGGCGTCCGCCCGGTCCAGAATGGCCGGTTCGGCCTCTCCGTCCGCCCGGCGCGCGGCATTCACGCCGGCCATCAGGCCTTGCGCCGCAGCTTCTTCATAGCCAGTCGTGCCGTTTATCTGCCCCGCCAGAAACAGGCCCGGCACGCTCCGCGTCTCCAAACCCGCGGTCAACTCCCGCGGATCCACGTAGTCATACTCGATGGCGTAACCTGGCCGGACGATCCACGCCTTCTCAAGCCCGGGCATAGCCGCAACGACGGCCCGCTGCACATCCTCCGGCAGCGACGTCGAAATCCCGTTCGGGTACACGATCGGGTCGTCCAGGCCTTCCGGCTCCAGGAAAACCTGATGCCGCGGCTTGTCGGCGAACCGCACCACCTTGTCCTCGATCGAGGGACAATAGCGCGGCCCCGTGCTGTCGATCTGGCCGGAATAGAGCGGTGCGCGATGCAGGTTGGCCCGGATCGCCTCATGCGCCGCCGCGTTCGTATAGGTGATGTGGCAGGACACTTGCGGCACGGTGATCCGGTCCGTCATGGTCGAAAACGGCACCGGCGGGTCGTCGCCGACCTGTTCCTCCAGCACCGACCAATCGATCGTCCGGCCATCAAGGCGCGGCGGCGTGCCGGTTTTCAGCCGGCCCATGGCGAAGCCGGCGCCGTACAGCGTATCGGCCAAACCAATGGCAGGAGCTTCGCCGACGCGACCGGCGGCGATCGTGCGGTCGCCGATGTGGATCATGCCACGCAGGAACGTTCCGGTCGTCAACACGACGGCGGGTGCATGCAATTCGGTGCCGTCACCCAAGACGAGCCCTGTCGTCGTACCGTTTCCATCGCGAACGAGGTCTTCGGCCGACCCTTCGATGATGGTCAGCGCGTCGATCTCCGCCAGTTCCGCCTGCATGGCCTGGCGGTAGAGCGCCCGGTCCGCCTGGGCCCGTGGCCCGCGCACGGCAGGACCTTTCGACCGGTTCAGCATGCGAAACTGAATGCCGGCGCGATCGATTACGCGCCCCATCAGGCCGTCGAGCGCGTCGATCTCGCGCACCAGATGGCCCTTGCCCAAGCCGCCGATCGCCGGGTTGCAGGACATCTCGCCGATGGTCGCGGCCTTATGGGTGACGAGGGCGGTGCGCGCGCCAACACGCGCGGCCGCCGCGGCCGCCTCGCAACCCGCGTGACCGCCACCGACAACGATGACGTCGTAGCTGTTCTCTCGTCTCTTCATGGGCCGGAACCTAGTGGCAAGCCTCGGCAGAATCAATGCCGGCCCGCCCTGTGTTTCACGTGAAACACTCGTGCTCTTGCCACCTCTGAATCAAGGATTATATTCCTTTCTCCTCCAGATCCAACACCCGAGCCAAACTGGCCGTCGCTTCGGTGTCACCGCTTCCCGACAATTATCCTATACCGCACTTATGCTGTTCCGGCCGCGATTGCGGCCGGTCAAGAACCATCGCTGGATCTACAGGGGCTCGCCGGACACCGCCCCGCCCGGGCGGGCGCAACAGCGCGCGAATCGCCGCCGTCTGCCTTGAAGCGACGGGGCCGACCGCCATGGTGGGCGCCGCCGAACTCTGCTGGCGCGTCGATCGCTTGCCGATCACCTTCCGCCTCACGCCGGTCCGTTCGAATGCGGACCCCAACGCATGCAACGGGCATTCTAACGCGAAAGCCGCAAAGCGTATCGCGGAAGCGCAAACGCGGCGACCTGATCGGATGGCCAAGAGTTGGCCAGCAGTCTAGAAGGGCCATGTCGCCGGTGACGCAGAAGTCCGGCCCAAATGAAAGCACGTCTCGCATGTCAGATGACTCGGCACCGCCACTGACGCATCCAGACGGGCTCGCCTTGCGTAAGGCGGCGCTCGCCTATCCCAAGACGGTCGAGGACTTCCCGTGGGGCTATCCCGCGTTCAAGGTCGACGGCAAGAAGGTCTTCTGCTTTCTGTCCGCGCGGGCGGGTGGCGGCTTCGCCTGCTCGATGAAGCTGCCTTACAGGTCGGAAGACGCGCTGCGATTGCCGTTTGCCGAGCCGACCGGCTATGGCCTGGGCCGATCCGGCTGGGTCAGTTTCACGTTTACGGCGGACGACGATGTCCCGGCAGCAGAACTGGCCGATTGGCTCGACGAAAGCTGGCGTGCGGTGGCGCCGAAGACGCTGTCGAAGAGTTTTCCGCCTCCCTTCGAAACGGACGGTTAGCCTCCGCGCGTGTCGGCAACTACGGCGGCCACCGCTTCGCCGGTCTCATCGTCCCAGTATTCGACCTGGTTCTTGGCATCCTCTTTGACCAAGAACCGCGCCCAGGGTTTGTCGGCATAGGTGATGCGAACGCCGGTTTTAGCGGCGTCGGGATAACCCACCACCTCGGGCAAAACCATGGTGGAGATCGCCAGATAGACCAAATCCTCGTCGCCCGTATTGACGAACTGATGCGCCAGTTCCGAGCCGCCGGGCGGAATGACGACATAGTCCTTTGGCCGCACCGAATAGGTGTCGTCCCCAAGCCGCAGGACACCCGTGCCGCTCAGCACGAAGAAATGCTCCTCATTGGCGTGATGATGGTGAAACGGGAAGGCGGCCTTGCCCGGCGGCACGCTGGTCACGTTGGCGCCAAGGCCCTGGGCGGCCAGCGGCTGGGCCAATTCCTGCATGCGGTATTCGAACAGGTCGCCATGCCGGCCTGAGTGGCTGGGCGCCTCGTCGAGATTGATCAGCGGTTTCATGATCGCGCTCCGGCTTGGGTTGGTGGTCGGAAGAGTAGGTCGCGGAACCGTTCGACAGGAAGCTGGATTATCGTTGATCCGCCATGCGACGCTGGCGACCATGCCGGAAACCTGGATCGCATTGCTGCGCGCCATCAATGTCGGCGGCGGCAACAGACTGCCTATGGCCTCCTTGCGCACCATCCTCGACGGTCTGGGTGCCACGGACGTTCAGACGTACATCCAAAGCGGCAACGCGGTCTTTCGGCACGCCGAAACCGATGCGGCCAAGGTTGGCGACATGATCGGAACCGGCATCCACCGGCACCATGGCTTTCGGCCGCGCGTTTTGGCGATGACCGCCGCCGAGATGGCGCGGGCCGCGGATGCCAATCCCTTTCCAAGTGCCGAGGCGGACCCGAAGACCCTGCATCTCTACTTCCTTACGGAACCGAGTAAGGCTCCGGACATCGCAGCGATGCGCGCGCTCGCCGCCAGCAGCGAGACGTTCAGGCTGACGGACAGCGTGTTCTATCTTCATGCCCCCGACGGGATCGGACGATCAAAGTTGGCGCAACAGGTGGAACGTTTGCTGGGCGTCGAGGCAACCGCCCGCAACGGACGCACCGTCGGCAATGTCTTGACAATGGCACGGGCAGCCGATGCGGCGAGCGAGCGCGATGCCTAGATCAGTGTACGCGTACGCTTAAAGATGTACGCTTCGAGACCTATTTGAGTTCAGGAACCAGCATGAAAGACTGCGTTCGGGGCTCGATCGCAAAAACCCTACGGTTCGAAGATCAACCGGCGGCTGAAGACAGGCGGTAGCCCGGCAACACGCTTTCCAAGGCCGTTGGCTCGATGCCCAGATCGAGGAGAGAAGGCATGTCGCCGGACACGACGTTGTCGGCGCGCATCAAGGTGACCTGGGCCTCCGTGATGGGCGGGCTCGGCAGAACGGCGCTCACGGCCGCGACGAGATCCCACAGCGTGAACGGCACCGGCGCCATCGGCCGGCGCTTGCCCATTGCGTCAAGGACCAGCGCCAGCAGACCACGATAGGTGTAGATGCGCGGCCCGCCCAGCTCAAAGACCTTTCCACGCGCGGACGGCATTGACAGCGCGCCGACCGCCGCCCGCGCCACATCGCCGACATAGACGGGCTGAAGCCGGGTCTGTCCGCGGCCGAACAGCGGGACAAACGGCGCCCGGCGCGCCAGATCCGCGAGCCCGTTGATCAGGGCATCGTCCGGGCCGAACAGGGCGCTTGGCCGCAGAATTGTCGCCGCCGGATAGGCCTCTTGCACCAGCGCCTCGCCTCTGGCCCGCGCCCGCACATAGCTTGAGCGCGACGCCGGGTCTGCGCCGATGCCGGAGATGTGGACCAACTGCTCGACACCCTGCTGCGCGGCCTGGCGGGCCACGATGCGTGCGCCGCCTTCGTGCGTGGCCTCGAAACGCTCGGTCTTCGACTCCGCATAAAGGCCGACGGCATTGACGACCGCCGCACACCCCTCGATTGCCCCGGACACCGAGGCTTCGTCGCGAATGTCGGCCTGCCGCCATTCGACACTGCCGGCGTGGTCGGCTGCTCTGCGGGTGGCGATGCGTACGGTGTGGCCGGCGTCGACCAAACAGGCGACAATCGCCCGACCCAGAAAGCCGGAGCCACCGAAAACCACGACGGGCCGATCCGAGGAAGACACCTAACCACCTGCCACAGCAATCCAGCCGATATGCCTGTACCTGGAAACGAACGTAGCGGCGGGCAAGGCCAGCCGGCCTCCGTCAGCCGTTGATCACGCTTGGTCGGCCAACCACACGCTTGCTAGTGTTCCACAGCAACCCGAACCCCGATGGAGGCATGGCATGGCGTTGGCAAACAGGGCGGCTGGTCTCGCCGTTGCGGCATTGGTCGCAGCTTTTTCCGCGCATCCAGCGTCAGCGACCGAAACCTGTCAGGTCGTGCTGACCGTCTTTGGCGAGATATCCAACAGCAATCGGGGACCGATCGACCCGTTCGACGATGTCTTGATTTACCGCTTGGGCGCTGACTTCGAAGCGGCGTACGGGTTCTGCCAAGACGATCTGACGGCCCTGCCTCAGGCCACGATCACGGCGGACTACGGCAATTTCGATGACGGTCCGGTCACGGCCACGGGGCCGACACTGGCGTCGGTGCTTGAAGCGGCCGGCGCCTCGTCATCCCTCAACGACGTCGTACTGACCGCCTTTGACGGCTATCAATATGTCGTCGAGGCCGGCACCGACATGTCGCAGGTGCTGGCGGCCATCGAGGCGGACGGCGCGGTGCTGGACTTCGGCGGTCGCGGGCCGGTCTGGATCTTCGCCGAGCCGGGCGTGATCAACGATGCCTCCGGGGACCTGGACGACGGGCTCGTCTGGGCGCTGGTCATGATCGAGGTCGAATAAGCACTACTTACCGATACAGAAGTCGCGGAAGACCACATCCAACAAGTCCTCGACGTCGACCCGGCCCGTGATACGGCCGATGGCGCGGACGGCCAGGCGGACATCTTCGGCGACCAGCTCGGGCGAGGGCGCGGTCATCGCGCGGTCGAGCGCTTCTTTCGCGTCCTCAAGGGCGGCGCGATGCCGGGCGCGCGTCAGGGCCGGCCCGCTGCCCGCCAGGCGGGAGGCCACCGCCTCGGCCAGACGGTCGAGCAGATCGTCCAGGCCCGCGCCGGTCACGGTGCTGATCGCTAAGGGAAGATCGTCCGTCGCGGTCAGGAGGTCGGCCTTGGTCACGATCTCGATCGCGTCGCTATCGCGCAGATCCGCCGTGGTCGCATCCTTCGCCGGCCATAAGGACCCGTCGTAAAGCAGCAACTTCAAGTCGGCGCGCTCTGCCCGGGCCAGCGCACGGCGAACGCCTTCGTCCTCGATCCGATCGGCGGTCTCGCGCAGCCCCGCCGTGTCGGCCAGGATTACGGGAAAGCCGCTCAGGTCCATATGGACCTCGATCACATCGCGCGTCGTCCCGGCGATGTCCGATACGATGGCCGCGTCCCGCCGCGCCAACGCGTTCAGCAGGCTGGACTTGCCGGCATTGGGCGCGCCCAGGATGGCGACTTCAACCCCGCTGCGCAGCCGCTCACCCCGCCGATTGTCGCTGAGATGTTCGGTGATCTCGTCCAGGGTTCGGCGCAGCGCGGGGCGGGTCTGGTCTGCAACGCCGTCCGGCAGGTCTTCGTCCGGGAAGTCGAGATCGGCCTCCAGATGCGCCAACGCGTGCACCAGATCGTTCGCCCAGGCCTCGTAGAGCCGTCCCAAGGCGCCGTCGAGCTGTCGCAGGGCCTGGCGCTGCTGGGCCCGCGTTTCGGCGTCGACCAAGTCGGCGATCGCTTCCGCCTCGGTCAAGTCCAGCTTGCCGTTCAGGAAGGCGCGTTTCGAAAACTCGCCCGGTTCGGCCGGGCGGAGGCGTGGCAGGGCGCCGAGGGTGTCCATGATCGCGGCGCTCACCGCCCGGCCGCCATGCAGGTGAAGCTCCACGACATCCTCGCCGGTGAAGCTGGCGGGTCGGGGAAAGTAGAGCGCCAGCCCATGGTCCAGCAGGTCGCCATTGGCATCCCGATAGGTCGCGCGGGCCGCGAACCGAGGTGCCGGCGGCGGGCGCCCCGTCAGCGCCGTCAGGGCCGTCGCCGCGTCGGGCCCGGACAGGCGAATGATGGCGACACCGGCGCGGCCCTGCGCCGTCGCGGGCGCGAAAATCGTATCGGTCATGTCGCCGTTGTATCGCTGCGGCGGCGCCTATTCGTCGTCGCGTTTCGTGCCGCCCGTCATCTGCGACCAAAAGGCGCGCTGCAGCTGTTCCAGCCCCGCCATGCCCTGGGGCAGCCAGGTCTTGAACAGGGCCTCGGGGTCGGCGGCGTGCAGGGCCGCCTGCATGCGGTCCTGGATCTGCCGCATCAGCGCTTCCTGCATCGGCGCGACATCGGGCAGGCCCAGAAACGTGCGTGCCTCCTCTGGCGTACAATCGATCTCGATATTGAATTTCATCGGCCCACTCTCCCGCTGACGCGTTGGTGCGTGTTCATACCGCCCTTATATGGTGGCGGGTGCCAATCGGCGAAGGCAAGGGGGAAGGACGGGGCATGGACGGTGCGGCGGGCAACCTGTTGGGCGAGGAAACCAGCCCGTATCTGCTGCAACATGCCGACAATCCCGTTCACTGGCGCGCCTGGGGCGAACCGGCCTTGGCCGAGGCGCGGGCCGGCAACAAGCCGATCCTGCTGTCCGTCGGTTACGCCGCCTGCCATTGGTGCCACGTCATGGCGCATGAGAGCTTCGAGAACGAAGCGATCGCCGCGCAGATGAATGACGGCTTCGTCAACATCAAAGTCGACCGTGAGGAACGGCCGGACATCGATCAGATATACCAGCACGCGCTGGCCTTGCTGGGCGAGCAGGGCGGCTGGCCGTTGACCATGTTCCTGACCCCGGACGGCGAACCGTTTTGGGGCGGCACCTACTTCCCGCCGACATCGCGCTGGGGCCGGCCGGGCTTTCCCGACGTGCTGCGCGCCATCGCCGATACCTACCAGCGCGAGCCTGAGAAGGTGACCAAGAACGTCACCGCGCTGCGCGACGCGCTGGCGAAGGTCAGCACCAACCGCGCCGGCGATGGGGTGACGATCGCACTGTTGGATCAGATCGCGGACCGTCTCGTCGGTGAGATCGATCCGGTTTGGGGCGGTGTCGGCCGCGCGCCGAAGTTCCCGCAGACCTACGTCATGGACGTGCTGTGGCGGGCTTGGCGACGGACCAAGGACGACCGCTTCCACACCGCCGTCACCAACACGCTGACCCATATGTGCCAGGGCGGCATCTACGACCATCTGGGCGGCGGCTTCGCACGCTATTCCACCGATACCGAATGGCTGGCGCCCCATTTCGAAAAGATGCTGTACGACAATGCCCAGTTGATCGACCTCTTGAACCTGGTCGGCACAACGACCGGCGCGCCGCTTTACCGCAGTCGGCTGGAGGAGACGGTCGATTGGGTCTTGCGCGAGATGGTGGCCGAGGGCGGCGGTTTCGCTGCAACCTTGGATGCCGACAGCGAAGGCGAGGAAGGCCGGTTCTATGTCTGGAGCGAGGCCGAGATCGACGCGATGCTGGGCGACCGCGCGCCGTTGTTCAAGCACCATTACGACGTAACCGCTGACGGCAATTGGGAAGGCAAGACGATCCTGAACCGGCGGCGCAGCGGCGGTTTGGAAGAGCCTGAGATCGAGGCTCAGCTCGCAGACGCGCGGGCAACGCTCTTGGCCGCGCGCGACAAACGGGTCTGGCCCGGCTGGGACGACAAGGTGCTGGCCGATTGGAACGGCCTGATGATCGCCGCACTGGCCGACGCCAGTATGGTCTGGGACCGGCCGGACTGGCTGGCAGCCGCACGCACCGCTTACGACTTCGTCACCGCCGAAATGCAACGGGACGGGCGCCTGCTTCACGCCTGGCGGCACGGCCGGGTCCAGCACGCGGCGATGCTGGACGACTATGTCAACATGACGCGCGGTGCCTTGCGGCTCTACGAGGCCACCGGCAACGACGGGTTTTTGGCCCAGGCCGAAAGCTGGGTGGCGGTCCTCGACCAGCATTATTGGGACGACGCCGACGGTGGCTATTTCTACACCGCCGATGACGCAGAGGCGCTGATCGTGCGGACCAAGACGGCAAGCGACAACGCCGTGCCGTCCGGCAACGGGACCATGATTGCGGTCTTAAGCGACCTTTCCCTTTTGACCGGCAAGCCGGCCTATCGCGACCGGGCCGAAGCGATCGTGAAGTCCTTTGCCGGCGAGGTGAACCGCAACTTCTTCCCGCTGGCAACGTTGCTGAACGGCGCCGAACGGCTGGCGCGCGGACTGCAGATCGTGATCGTCGGCGATCGCGAAGACGCGGCGACAAGGGGCTTGATGCGGGCGGTGTTGCATCAGGCGCTGCCCGATCGGCTTATGCTGGTCATCTCCCCGGACGACGAGCTTCCGAACGGTCATCCGGCGGCCGGCAAGGGCTTGGTGAATGGCAAGCCGGCAGCCTATATTTGTGAGCATATGACCTGCCAGGCGCCCTTGACCGAACCGGACGCCATTGCTGGAGCGCTTGCCCCATGACCTCACTTGCCGCCGACCAGACCGTAGAGCCCCGCTTCGACACCCGTCCAGACCCGTCGCTCATCCCCTTTGGCAGTGTCGACGGCCATCAACTCGCGATCGAGACGCCGGCCGGATGGATCACGCTGACGGCGGTGGGCGACAAGCTCGACACACTGAACTTCGGCCATGCCGATGGGGGC
The DNA here is from genome assembly GCA_039177555.1 of Pseudomonadota bacterium. Taxonomy (GTDB): domain Bacteria; phylum Pseudomonadota; class Alphaproteobacteria; order DSM-16000; family Inquilinaceae; genus JANQGH01. The sequence continues at coordinate 29,228 of JBCDFV010000004.1, forward strand.
GACCGCCCGAACGAGGTGCTGCGGGAAGCCGCGCGGCAGTTGGAAGCCTACTTCGATGGCGAGCTCAAAGCGTTCGACCTGCCCCTGACCGACGCACCGACACCCCATGCGGAAGCCGTCCGACAGGCGATGCTGGACATTCCCTATGGCGGCACGGGCAGCTATGGCGGCATCGCCCAGGCCTATGGCGGATCGCCGCGGTCGGTCGGCAATGCCTGCCGAAACAACAAGATCGCGGTCATCGTGCCCTGTCACCGCGTGCTCGGCGCCGGCGGCAAGATCGGCGGGTTCGGCGGGTCCACCGACCCCAACGGCCCGGCACTGAACCGGAAGCGCTGGTTGCTGGCCCACGAAGGCGCCACGCTGATTTAGATCAAGAACACCAATACCGACGACTGGAGGTTTCCCAACCATGGCCACCGTGACGATCAATGCCGCCGATGGCGGCCAGTTCAGCGGCTATCTGGCCTTGCCGGAGGGCGGTCGCGGCCCGGGCGTGCTTGTCATTCAGGAAATCTTCGGCGTCAACAAGGTCATGCGCGACATCTGCGACGACTATGCCGCGCGCGGCTATGTCGCGCTTTGCCCCGACCTGTTCTGGCGCATCGAACCCGGCATCGACATCACCGACCAGTCGGAAGCCGAATGGCAAAGGGCGTTCGAGCTGTACACCGCCTTTGATGTCGATCAGGGCATGAAGGACCTGGCCTCGGCGCTTGCGTTCCTGCGCGGGCATGATGCCTGTACCGGCAAGGTCGGCAGCGTCGGCTACTGCCTTGGCGGCAAGCTGGCGTACCTGATGGCGACGCGCAGTGACGTGGATGCGTCGGTCGGCTTTTACGGCGTCGGCATCGAGGGTGACTTGGACGAGGCCGGCAAGATCTCCGCGCCGCTGATGCTGCATATCGCGGGCGAGGACCAGTTCGTGCCGAAGGACGCTCAGCAGGCGATCCATGCGGGGCTGGATGACAATCCGCATGTCACGCTGATCGACTATCCCAAGCAGGATCACGCCTTCGCACGGAAGGGCGGTGCGCATTACGACGCGGCCTCCGCAGACGCCGCCAACACCAGCACCGCCGCGTTCTTTCAACGGCATCTGGGCTGACGACCATGGTACACGCGATCCGTTTCCACGAGACCGGCGGGCCGGATGTCCTGAGGTGGGAAGAGGTCGACGTGCCGTCGCCAGGTCCGGGCGAGGCCACGGTTAAGCACGGTGCGGTCGGCCTGAACTTCATCGACGTCTATCACCGCAGCGGCCTTTATCCGCTAGCGCTGCCCAGCGGCATCGGGATGGAGGGCGCCGGGGTCGTAACGGCTGTCGGCGACGGCGTCAGTGCAGTGTCGGTCGGCGACCGTGTGGCTTACGCGACCATGCCGCTGGGCGCGTACGCCCAGGAACGCACGATGCCGGCGGACCGGCTGATCAAAATCCCCGATACGATCGACGACCGAACGGCTGCCGCCATGATGCTGCAGGGCATGACGGCCGAATACCTGCTGCGCCGGACGTTCCGCGTCGAGGCCGGGCAAACGATTTTGATCCAGGCTGCCGCCGGCGGCGTGGGTCTGATCGCCTGCCAATGGGCGAAGCACCTAGGCGCAACGGTGATCGGCACCGTCGGATCGACGGAGAAGGCCGAGCTCGCCCGCGCCAACGGGTGCGACCATGCGATCCTCTATCGGGAAGAGGACGTCGCCGAACGCGTGCGCGAGATAACCGACGGCAAGGGGGTCGCGGTCGCCTACGACAGCGTCGGCCGGGACACGTACATGGCCTCCATGGATTGTCTGAGGCCGCGCGGAATGCTGGTCATCTTCGGCAATGCTTCGGGGCCGGTGGACGCTTTGAATACGGCGCTTCTGGCGCAAAAGGGCTCGCTGTACGTCACCAGACCCACGCTTATGACTTACACCGCCTCGAACGAGGACCTGTACGCGTCGGCCGCTTCGTTGATCGACGTGGTGTCCAGCGGCGCGGTGAAGATCACGGTGAACCAAAGCTACCCGCTGAAGGACGCCGCCCAGGCTCACCGCGATCTCGAGGCGCGCAAGACCACGGGTTCGACGATCCTCGACGTCTAGCGGTCTGGCCGATCATGGCGATCGTTTGGCCCGGCCCGTCACTTCGATAAATCTGGGCGAAAATGTGGCGCATGGGTGTCAGCAATGCGCCAATGGACTGTTGCCCGCCAATTGAACCCTTTGTAGTTGCTTGCATTTGATTGCTCGGCGGCCGGGCTGTCCTCCATGCAAATGCCGCAACACTGTGGCAAAGCCGCAACAGACTGTCGCCCATTTGCCTAATCGACGGGCATCGAATCGGCTGCTATCAAACTGCTACGTTTTTGAGCAGCGGGGAGGCGAGGATGCGTTGCGGAGCGCGCCGATCAACATGGTTACCGAAATTCATGCTGTTGATCGGATTGGCGGTCGCCGGCCTCACCATAACCTCCACGGCCCAGGCGCAGCACTGCGTTAGAACCGTCCGCGCGCTCAGCGACTTCACCATTCGCGGAAACGCCTGGACCTGGTGGAACCAGGCCGCCGATTATGGCTACACGCGTGGCAGTGTCCCCGAGCCTGGATCCGTTCTCGTATTCGGCCGCCAGGGCAGCCTGCCTGTCGGCCATGTCTCGTTGGTGACGGCGATTATCGACCAACGCACGATCTGGGTGCACCATACCTGGAGCCAGGGGCCACGCATCGAAGCCAGTGCCCAGGTCGTCGACGTTTCCGACGCCAATGATTGGAGCGCGGTGCGCGTCTGGCACGGCGAAACCGACACGCTGGGCACTTCGGTCCTGCGCATTTCGGGCTTCATCTACCCGCGCGACGAACACCCGCAGATGGTTCTGGTCGAGGCGGCGGCCAGCGCGATGGCGCTCTATTAGGTCACGACGCGACGCAAACGGGTCGCCGGCGCTTCTTTGGCCACGACTTGGGCTAAAGGGCGCGTACGAGATCCAGCGCTGACAATAGGACGTGATGATCGCTCGCCAGACTTCCCGCATTGCGATGATGCTGGTTGGTCTGTCGTTCCTGGTACTTCCAGCAGCGTCTGATCGAGGAAGTGCGTCCGCACAAACCTCCGCGCATGAGTCGTTCTTCTTTGTGGTCAATGCGCCGGGTGGGTCTCTGCAAGGCGACGTCCTCGCCATGCAAGACGTGCCAGGGGTCATCTATGTCAGCAACCGGCCGCAAAGAGTTGCCGGGTTGATCGATCTTCAAGAGTTTCTGACCTACTGGACCGATCCATCCGACACCGACTTTGCCTCAGATCCGCCAAACGCGGCGCTCTCCTTCTTAAGCGTGGAGTTTGACGACGCGGTCGTAGAGTTGCTCGCCGCGGAGCACAATGGCGATGATGTGCATTTCACGATTCGACTGATCGATGGCAGCCTGTCGACCGGCGACTTCGGGCCGGCGGGCTTGTTCATCGATCCGGTATGGAATCCGGGCCCCGGCGGCTAGATGAGGCGCGCGACCGTCCTTTTGACGTTCGCTCTGACACTTCCAGCAATGGCCCAGGACGACATTATAGAGCGGGGCCAGCAGCAATTTGTCTGGTGCTCTGCCTGTCATTCAATAACGCCGGGTGAAGACGGGCTGCAGGGCCCAAATCTGGCCGGTATCCTTGGCAGCCGCGCCGGATCCCGCCCCAACTTCCCCTACACCGACGTGTTCGTCGGGTTGCGCGAAGACGGCGTGGTTTGGACGGCCGAAACGCTGGACGTCTTCCTGGCCGATCCGTTGGCGTTCGCCCCCGGCAATGCCATGGGACCTGTTGGCGTTGCCAGGCCTGCGGATCGCGCGGACCTTATTGCCTATCTGGAGGCGGTCTCCGCAAGCAACCGATAGGGGCGCCGGATACCGACGGCCTACTGGTTCATGCTCTCGAAGAAATCGCCGTTGGTCTTGGTCTGCTTCAGCTTGTCCAGCAGGAATTCCATCGCGTCGGACGTGCCCATGGGCATCAGGATACGGCGCAGGACATACATCTTGGCCAGCTCGCCCTTCTCGACCAGCAGCTCTTCCTTGCGCGTGCCCGACTTGCCGATATCGATCGACGGGAAGGTGCGCTTGTCGGCCAGCTTGCGGTCCAGAACCAGTTCCGAGTTACCGGTGCCCTTGAACTCTTCGAAGATGACCTCATCCATGCGGCTGCCGGTATCGATCAGCGCGGTGCCGATGATGGTCAGGCTGCCGCCTTCCTCGATGTTGCGCGCGGCGCCGAAGAAGCGCTTGGGCCGCTGCAGCGCGTTGGCGTCGACACCGCCGGTCAACACCTTGCCGGAGGATGGGACGACGGTGTTGTAGGCCCTGGCGAGGCGGGTGATGCTGTCCAGAAGGATGACCACGTCCTTTTTGTGCTCGACCAGCCGCTTTGCCTTCTCCAGCACCATTTCCGTGACCTGGACGTGGCGCGTCGCCGGCTCGTCGAAGGTGGAGGAGATAACCTCGCCCTTCACCGACCGGTCCATGTCGGTGACCTCTTCCGGCCGCTCGTCGATCAAGAGGACGATCAGATAGGCCTCCGGATGGTTGGCCGCGATCGCCTGGGCGATATTCTGCAGCATCACCGTCTTACCGGTGCGCGGCGGTGCCACGATCAGGGCACGCTGGCCCTTGCCGAGGGGCGCGACCAGATCCATGACCCTGTTGGTCATGTCCTTGATCGTCGGGTCCTCGATTTCCATTTTCAGCCGCTCGTCCGGATAGAGCGGTGTGAGGTTGTCGAAATTGATGCGGTGCCGGACATTTTCCGGCGGCTCGAAATTGATCTGCTCGACCTTGGTGAGCGCGAAATACCGCTCGCTGTCCTTGGGCGCGCGGATCTGACCGGCGACGGTATCGCCGGTGCGGCAGCCAAATCGCCGCACCTGGTTCGGCGAGACGTAGATGTCGTCGGGGCCGGGCAGATAGTTCGCCTCGGGCGAGCGCAGGAAGCCGAACCCGTCGGGCAGGACCTCCAAAACGCCCGATCCGAAGATCGAGACCTCTTCATCCGCCAACCGTTTCAGGATGGCGAACATCAGTTCCTGCTTACGCAGATTGCCCGCGTTTTCGACCTCCACCTCTTCGGCGTAGGACAGCAACTCGGCCGGACTTTTGTCTTTAAGTTCTTGTAAATGCATGTGCTGAAGCCCGTGTTTCACCGGGACGGTTGGATCGCGGGATCACGACCTGGGACGGATACTGAACATGCGCCGAAACACTGCGGCGCTTGTACCTGTAATGGGGAGAACCGAGCGGTCGTCGGCGTTAGTGACCGACGCCTGTTCTTTTGTTGCCGCCCTGTTTCCAAGGCCGGCGTCAAGACGTGCCCGTTATCGAAGAAATATGTGGGTAACGGAAGCCGGCAAACAAGTCAACAACCTGCGAAAAGTCACGCCGGCGCGTGGTGCCGGAGGGTCAAACGTCATGCCGCCGAACCCGCGTTCAGCGCGACCTCCACCGGCGGTGCGCGGCGCAATGTCTGGTAAACCACGCAGTAGCGCTCGGTCAACTTCAACAGCGTTGCCCGCTGTTCCCCATCGAGATCGGCATCGAGGTCAAACGTCAGGCGAACATCCTTGAAGCCGACGGGCGCATCCCGGTCCACGCCAAGCGTACCGCGGAAATCGAGATCACCTTCCGCCCTGACGGTGCCGCCCCGGACGTCGTAGCCAAGCGCGGTGGCGACCGCCTTCAAGGTCACGCCCGCACAGGCCACCAGCGCCTGCAGCAACATGTCGCCGGAACAGGCCGACAGGCCGTCGCCGCCGGTCGCAGGGTGCAGGCCGGCCTCGACCACGGCCCGCGACGTTTCGACACTGCAGACAAGCCCCTTGCCCGAAAGATCGCCGTCGGCCTTCAGGGTGATCAAGGCCGTATCCGCATGCTCACGGTACTGTTCCTTCAGCGGTGCCTGGATCGCCCGCAATTCCTCGCTTTTCATGCCCTATACCCTGATTGGAAAGATCGGTTGTTCGCTGGCGGTGATGCCGCCTAGAACGGCTGAACGATGACCATGATGACGATTATGACCATCAAGACGGCCGGCACCTCGTTCATGATGCGATAGAACCGCTCGCTATGACGGTTGCGCGCCTTGACGAAGTCCTTGCGCCATCTGGCCATGAAGCCGTGCAAGGCGGACAGGATCACCACCGCCGTTAACTTCGCGTGCATCCAAGGCTGCGACAACAGCGCCGGGTTGGCCACCAGCATCAAGATGCCGAATAACCAGGCCGCGATCATGGCCGGGTTCAGGATCGCGCGCAGCAGCTTCACTTCCATGGTCTTGAACAGGCCATCGGCCTCCGACCCCGCCGCGACCCGGCAATGATAGACATAGAGGCGCGGCAGATAGAGCATCGCCGCCATCCAGGCGATCACGGAGATGACGTGGAGCGCTTTGATCCAGAGATAGTACTCAACAAGCATCGATCGGACCCTCTGGTTAGGCCGCCCTCAGCGGGCAGCCTGAGTGCTCCCCCGCACAGGGCCGCGACTTGTCCGCGGGGCACACCGAGTGATTGGTCCTGGCAAGCGACACAATCTCATCCGCCAGCCCGCCAATGAAAGCGTCGCGTGCATCGACGGTTGGCACGCGCTCGTACGCTGGCGCGCCGGCCTCTTCGGCAAGTTCCTTATACTCGATGTCCAGTTCGACGAGCGTCTCGGAATGCTCTGACACAAAGGCGATCGGTACCACCACCAGCGGTCGCTTTTCGTGCGCCGCACGAACGATTTCGTCCTCCGTCGCCGGGCCGATCCATTTCAGCGGACCGACCTGGCTTTGATAGCAGCCGACCCAGTCCAGATCCGGGATGTCCAGCGCCTCGACCAATGAGGCCGCCGTCTGCTCGCACTGCCACTGATACGGATCACCGGCTTCGACAATCCGTTCCGGCAAGCCGTGCGACGAGAACAGTACGCGCGGCTGCCCGTGCTCAGCGGCGCGCGCATACGGCTCGCGGATCAGGTCGGCCATCGTCGCGATGAAGCCCGGTTGCCAGGGATAGCAGCATAACAGCCGCGTCGGTGCCTTCAGACCGACCTGCTTTGCCGCCTGATGCCAAACGCGGACCGAGGATGCGGTCGTTGTCGTCGAGTATTGTGGGTAAAGCGGCACCAGCAGGACCTGGTCGGGGTCGCTCTCTTGCACGGCCGTCGCCGTCTCCATGGCCATCGGGTGCCAGTAGCGCATGGCAATATGGATGTCCGCGTTCAGGCCGCGTTCATCGAGGGCGAGTTTCAGCGCGTCGGCCTGCTGCTGCGTGTTGGGCAGCAAGGGGGAACCACCGCCGATATACTCATAGATCTTGGTGGCCTCCTTAGCACGCCGTCGCGAGATCAACGATGCCAGGAGAAATCGGAACGGATTCGGCACGCGGATGATTGCCGGATCGTTGAACAGGTTGAAGAGAAACGGTCGCACCGCCTCCGGCCGGTCCGGACCGCCCAGATTGAACAGCACCACGGCATGGCGCATAGCTTGTTCCGTCACGCCGCAGCCTCCCCCGCATCGAGCGCCCGCAAATGATCGACAAGGCGCGCCACGTTGTCTGGTGGTGTGTGCTGCATCACGCCATGCCCGAGATTAAAGATGTGAGGCCCGCCCTGGAAGGCCTCTCGAATCCGGGAGGCGGCCTCAAGCATCGCGTCCCCGCCGGCGAACAGCAGCGCTGAATCCAGGTTGCCTTGAACGACGGCCCGGCTCTGAAGCTCTGCCGCCGCCCATTGCAACGGTACCGTCGAATCCAGGCTGATCCCGTCGATGCCAGTCCCGGTCACATAGTCGGGGTACAGCAACCCGGCCTGCCGGGGAAACCCGATCACCGGGACCGCCGGGTGTTCCTGCTTAAGGCGGCTGACAATCCGTTGCGTAGGGGCCGTCACCCAGCTCTCAAAAGCGTCTGGCGGCAAGACGCCGGCCCAGCTGTCGAACAGTTGCACGGCCTGCACCCCGGCATCGATCTGGGCACTGAGATGGCGCACGGTGGCGTGTTCAAGGATGTTGATCAGCCGTGCGAACAGGGTTGGTTCGGAGAAGGCCAGCGCCTTTACGCGGCCGAAATCCTTGCTGCCGCCGCCTTCGACCATGTAGGTCGCCACGGTCCAGGGACTGCCGGCAAAACCGATCAAGGCGGTTTCCCGGGGCAAAGCGGATCGGATCTGGCCGACGGCCTGATAGACAGGGGCCAAACGGTCCGGCATGCGGTCAGGCGAGAGCTGATCGATCGACCGCTCGCCGTCAAGGCGCTCAAGAACCGGCCCTTCGCCCTCGCGAAAGGCGACCTCTTGGCCCAGACCGTGCGGCACGACCAGGATATCGGAAAACAGAATGGCGGCGTCGAAACCAAAGCGACGGATCGGCTGAAGTGTAACCTCCGTCGCCAAATCCGGGTTGTAGCAAAGGTCCAGGAACGAGCCGGCCTCGGCACGCACACGGCGATATTCCGGCAGGTACCGTCCAGCCTGGCGCATCAGCCAGATCGGCGTTGACGCAGAGCGCCGACCTGCCAGCGTTTCAAGAAAAATACCAGATGTTTCAGACATTTGAGTGGTTCCAGCGTGTGGGCTCGGTTATCCCAAACCCCCAACCTTCATATTGTATCTAATGGGTTGTGGTAAGTGGTGGGTCCTGTGAAACCGGGGGATTGAAAACCATCCCCGACTTGTCCCCAGAGATGATCACGGGCCGCCGCCCGGCTGTGAAATCGGTGGATAGGATCGGTGATCGGCGTGAATGCTGCGCCGACGCCCGGACCAATCCGTGGATAGTGGCAACGCGGTTAACGTTATCACCGGGATTGATAATATGCGGTGCCGGACCGGCAATGTCAGGGACGAATTGTCGCGAAACGGGACGGAATGCGCGTGCTTTGCCTGGGGCCCAAGTTTTCAACAGACAATACATGCCCCCTTCGCTAAACAGGCGCTATGGCCGATCAGCCCAGCACCTTCCATCTCCATCTCGTTTCCGACGCCACCGGCGAGACCATCCAGGCGATTGCGCGGGCCTGTCTTGCACAGTTCGATCATGTCGAAACGGTTGAGCATTTCTGGAACCTGGTGCGGTCGAACCATCAGCTCGACCTGGCGATCGAAGAAATCGCGGTCCATCGCGGCATGGTTCTCTACACGTTGGTCGACGACCAGTTGCAAGGGCGGCTGGAACAGTTCTGCCGCAACCACACCATTCCCTGCGTTTCGGTGCTGAACCCCGTCATGGTCGCATTTGCCCAGCATCTGGGCGTTCCGCACAAGCATCGCCCGGGACGCCAGCACAGCCTGGACGACGCCTATTTCGGGCGGATCGATGCCATGGACTACGCGCTGGCCCATGATGACGGCAACGCGACGCGCGATCTGCATAGTGCCGATGTCGTGCTGGTCGGCGTCTCGCGGACGTCCAAGACGCCGACCTGCCTGTACCTGGCCAATCGCGGTGTGAAGGCGGCCAATGTGCCCTATGTGCCAGGTGCGCCGTTGCCGGGGGAGTTGACGGAGTTGGGCGGCAAGCTGGTCGTCGCCCTGACCAAGGATCCCGAGCAGTTGGTGCAGCTCCGGCGCAACCGAATTCGCACACTGCATCAGGGTCAGTCGACGGACTATGTCGATCCCGAGCGGGTGCGGGACGAGGTGATCGAGGCCCGCCGCTTTTATGCCAGGCGGGGCTGGCCAGTCATCGACGTAACGCGCCGCGCCATCGAGGAGACGGCGGCGGAAATCATGCGCCTGTTGAGCCGGCGGCGGCTGGAGGCCAGCGAGTGACCCTGGTGCTGGCCTCCGCCTCGCCCAGCAGGCGTGCGATGCTGGAAGCGGCCGGCCTGGACTGTGTGATCGATCCGCCTGCCGTTGACGAGGACAGCATCAAGCAGGCCATGCGTGCCGACGGCGCGGGTCCCGCCGACGTCGCCGAGGCGCTGGCGGAAATGAAGGCCAAGCAGGTCTCTCGCCGGCATCCGAATGCCATGGTGGTCGGGGCGGACCAGATGCTGGAATGCGGCACGGTCTGGTTCGACAAGCCCGTGGACCGGGACCATGCCCGCGGGCATCTGCAAGCGCTGAGGGGCAAGAGCCATCGTCTGATCGCCAGCGTCGTGGTTGTTCAAAACGAAGCACGGCAGTGGCACTTCAACGGGTCGGTGACCTTGACCATGCGACCGTTCAGCGATGGTTTCCTCGACGACTATCTGGACCGCGCCGGGGACAGGGTTTTGACCAGTGTCGGTGCCTATCAGCTCGAAGGCATCGGCGCACAGCTTTTCAACAAGGTCGATGGCGACTATTTCACCGTCCTTGGCCTGCCCTTGCTGCCGCTTTTGGACTATCTGCGCACGCGCGGCGTACTCACGGCATGAGCGGCGAGAAGTTCACGGTCGCGGGCGTCATCGGTTGGCCGATCGGCCATTCCCTGTCGCCCCGGCTGCACGGACATTGGTTGAAGCGCTACGGCATCGCTGGCACCTACATTCCCATGGCGGTCGCACCGGAACAGGTTGGAAACGCCATTCACGGCGTGATCGCCTTAGGCCTCGCCGGATGCAATGTCACGGTACCTCATAAGGAGGCGGTGATGCCGTTTCTTGACGAGGTCGAGCCCGCCGCGCGCCGGATTGGCGCGGTGAACACCATCGTCGTGACGCCAGACGGCCGAACCGTCGGCAGCAACACGGATGGTTTCGGTTTCTTGGAGAATATCCGTGCGGGCGTCGAGGGCTGGCAGCCGGATACGGGTGCTGCGGTCGTAATTGGGGCCGGCGGCGCGGCGCGCAGCATTCTCGTGGCCTTGATCGACGGGAACTGCCCGGAAATCAGGCTGGTGAACCGGTCGCCTGACCGGGCCGAGCGGGTTGCGGCCGAGATGGGCCCGCCTATACGCGCGGTCCCGTGGGAACGGCGTGCGGAGGCCCTGGACGGCGCCAGCCTGTTGGTGAACACGTCCGCCGCGGGCATGGCGGGCAACCCGCCCTTGGATCTGACCCTGGGTGCGCTGCCCAAGAGCGCGATCGTGACCGACATCGTTTATGCGCCGCTGCGCACGAAACTGCTGACTGACGCTGCCGAAAACGGCAACCGGACGGTGGATGGGTTGGGCATGCTGCTGCATCAGGCGCGGCCGGGATTTGAGGCCTGGTTCGGCGTTTCGCCCACGGTGGATCAGGCGTTAAGGGCGGCCGTCTTGGCGGCATCCTGACGATGGTGATCATCGGTCTGACCGGTTCGATCGCCATGGGCAAGTCCACGGCGTCGAACGCGCTGCGCCGCATGGGCCTGCCGGTGCACGATGCGGACCGGACGGTGCATCTTCTGCAATCCGCAGGCGGCCGGGCGCTGCCGGCCATCGAACGTGCATTTCCAGGCACCACCGGGCCTGAAGGCCTGAACCGGGCCAAGATGCGGCAATTGGCCTTCCATGACCCAACAGTCCTGTCGACGCTTGAGGCCATCGTGCATCCGCTTGTCAAAGACGCCGAAAACCGGTTTCTGAAGGCTTGCGCGCGCCGCCAAGTACCGATGGCGGTGTTGGACATTCCCTTGCTGTTCGAAACCGGGGGAGAGATCCGGTGCGATCTCGTCGGCGTGGTCAGCGCGCCGGGCTTCATTCAACGGGCGCGCGTTCTGCGTCGGTCGACAATGACCCGCCAGACGCTGGATGCTATCCTGGCCCGACAGATGCCGGACGTGGAAAAGAGGCGGCGTGCAGACGTCGTGATACCGACCGGTCTTAGCCGGGCCCAAGCGTTGCCCGCAATCCGGCGGCTGGTCGATCTGGCCCGCCGACATCGGGGCAGCGCCTGGCCGCCGAACGCGTATCGCACGCGATTGAGGAGACGCCATGCGTGAGATAGTCCTCGACACCGAAACGACCGGTCTTTACCCGGAACAGGGACACCGGGTGGTCGAGATCGGCTGTGTCGAACTGATCAATCACGTCGCGACGACGAAGCATTTCCACCAGTACATCAACCCCGAACGGCCGATGGATGCCGATGCGGAGGCCGTGCACGGGCTGACCGACGCGTTTCTGTCCGACAAGCCGGTCTTCGCCGAAATCGCAGACGCGTTCCTGGAATTCGTCGGTGACGACCCGCTGGTCATCCACAACGCCGCTTTCGATGTCGGCTTTCTGAATGCGGAGCTTTCACGCCTCGGCATTGCGGCCTTGCCGATGGATCGGGCCGTCGACACGGTGAAGATCGCGCGCCGCCGTTTTCCCGGTGCCCAGGCGAGCCTGGACGCGCTGTGCCGCCGCTACGGCATCGACCTGTCGGACCGGTCGATGCACGGCGCCTTGCTGGACGCCAATCTGCTGGCGAAGGTGTATCTGGAGCTGCGCGGCGGCAGCCAGCCCAACCTGGTCTTAGGCACGGAGGCGACCGAAGACGAGGCGGGACCGTTGACGGTCCCGACCGAGGTCCGGCCGCCCCGCGAACATCAGCCCAGCGACGCCGAGGCGGCGGCACATGCGGCTTTTCTGAAGAAGCTGAGCAATCCGATCTGGCGCCAGGGCGAGCCGGATCGCTCGTCCTGATCAGGCCTGGCCGGCGGTCGCCTTCGAGGCCTGCTGCGCGGCCGCGAGGCGCTGGATCTGCTTGCGGAAAAGATCGGCGAAGTCGATCGGCTGAACCAGCAAGGGCGGAAACCCGCCGTTACGAACCGCCTCGGCAATCACGGCGCGTGCGAACGGGAACATCAATCGCGGCGCTTCGATCAGCAGCAGCGGCGCCTGGTGTTCCTTCTTCACCTCGCCATCGAATTCGACAATCGCGCCATAGCTCAACTCGACGATAAAGGCCTGATTGTCGTCGATCTTGGCGTCGCCCTTGATGTTGAGCAAAACCTCGAAGCGGTTGTCCTCAAGCGGGTTCGGGCGAACATCCACATTCACGGCCACCTGAGGCGCCTGACGCGTGGTCAAGGTCTTGGACGCGTTCGGGTTTTCGAACGACAGGTCCTTGACATATTGGGCGACGATCTTGATCGGCGGGATCGTCGTGCGCGGCTGGGCGGCACCGTCGGCCGGCGCCGGCGCTGGCGCGGTTTTGGCGTCTTCGGCCATTCAACACTCCTGACAGGCTAGAAATTCAGTGAAACGGGCGCATGGCCTAGCACGGCGGGCCTGGCTGAACAAGCCGCGTCTGGCCAGATGTTTCGATCAGGAACCGGGCGACTTTTCCGAACCGCCCCAACGCGATTGATCGATCGGCGGCAGGGCCGGATCCTGCGGATCGATCTCCTCCGCCTCGCCGTCGACCGTCGGCGCGCCGCCATAGCGCCGGCTGACCGTTTGCAGCCGACCAGTGCGCACGCCCCAGTTCCAAAGCCGCCTGCCCATCGCGCTGCGCAAGGGTGGGATCAGCAGCAGAAATCCCAGCAAGTCCGTAAAAAAGCCCGGGGTCAGCAAAAAGATGCCGGCGACAAGCAGGCAGATACCGTCGAACACCGATTTGATCGGCGGTTCGTTGCGAACGGCGGCCGCCTGCGCCTCGGCCAGCACCTGCATGCCCTGGCGGCGGATCAACATCACGCCGATCACGGCGGATGCGACGATGGCGAGCAGCGTCCATCCGATGCCGATCAGCCCGCCAATCCAGATGAACAGAGCGATTTCGACAAAGGACACGCCGATGAGGACGATAAGCAGTGGCATCGGTGTTTTCCTTGCCCTTTAATGGTGGTCAGCCTATTTACCGACCAGGATAAACATACGTCGTGAAGGGGTATCGCCCGATTTGGGCGACATCGATCACGCCCCGACACCTAATGTGCCGCATCCTAAGGTTAAACCCTTAGAGCAGCATTAGGCGGCGCGGAGAGCGGTGGAGCGGCCGCGGGATGGCCACGGTGTCGAGCAGGCCTGGTTCCAATCTTGGTCTCGATCGGGCGGTGTCGAAAGGTTAGGCGAAAGGGCCATGGTTTACTTCGATATCATCTTGATGGGCCTGATTGCGCTGTTCCTCGTGATCAAGCTGCGCAGCGTGCTGGGCCGCCGAACCGGCCACGAGCGTCCGAGGGCAAATCCCTATACCGAGGCGCGGCGTCAGGCGGAGGACGCAAACGAGGACAATGTTGTCACGCTGCCCCATCGCGTGGATCGGGACCCGGAGATTGACGAAGATGCACCCGGTGGCAACCTTAACGCCCACTTTGCCGAGATAGCGTCCGTCGATCCCAGCTTTAATCCTCACGACTTTGTCGACGGCGCGCGCATGGCGTTTCGCATGATCATCGAGGCCTTCGCCAACGGCGATACGGCCGCGCTGAGACCCCTGCTTGGCGATGAGCTCTACGATGGCTTCTCAAGTGCCATTCGCGATCGGCTGGCCAACCATGAAACGCTTGATACCAGCATCCGCGAAATGAAGGATGTCGACATCCTCGACGCCAAGCTGGAGGGCCGCACGGCGATCGTGACGCTGAAATTCGTTACCGACCAGGTGTCGGTGACCCGCGACGAGGATGGCACGGTGGTCGACGGCGACCCCGACGAGACCATCGAAGTCACCGATATCTGGACCTTCGCCCGCAACACGCGGTCGACCGACCCGAACTGGACCCTGATCGAGACCGACACGCCGAACTGAGTCCCCGTCAGCGAAGCCGGCGTCTGCATATGCCTTGCCTTCGGTGGTACTACCATTCATGGTGCGCCCAAACCGATAGGGGCGAGGCTTAGATGGATCAACCGCGTGTGGGGCTGTTTGTCACCTGCCTCGTGGATTTGTTCCGGCCCGTCATCGGTTTCTCCGCCGTCACGCTGTTGGAGCGGGCGGGCTGTCAGGTTGAGGTCCCCGCCGATCAGACCTGCTGCGGCCAGCCGGCCTACAATGCCGGCGACCTGAAAAACAGCCGCTCGATCGCTCAGTCGGTGATCCGGGCGTTTGAGGATTTCGACTACATCGTCGCGCCATCCGGATCGTGCGCCGGCATGCTGCGCGCGCATTATCCGGACCTGCTTAAGGACGATCCGGAATGGTTCCCACGCGCCAATCATCTGGCACAGCGGACGCATGAGCTGATCAGTTTCTTGGTCGACATCCGCGGCATGGCGTCGGTCGAGAATGTAAGCTTCGAGGCGAAGGCCACCTATCACGACAGCTGTTCGGGCTTGCGCGAGTTGGGCGTGAAGGACCAGCCTCGCCGCCTGCTCGGCACGGTCGACGGCCTGCGCCTGGACGAACTGCCAGGGGCCGAGATCTGTTGCGGTTTTGGCGGCACGTTCTGCATCAAGTACCCGGAGATTTCCAACCGCATGGTGGCGGACAAGACCGCCGACATCACCGCCACCGGGGCCGACCTTCTGCTGGCGGGCGATCTTGGGTGCCTGATGAACATGGCCGGAAAGCTGAAACGCGAGGGTTCGGCCACCCAGGCGCGCCATGTCGCGGAGGTGCTGGCGGGCATGACCGAGGGGCCAGCGATCGGCGAGCCGGAGAAGGCGCCAGGCACATGAAACCGCAAAGCCATCTGTTCAAGGAAAACGCCAAGAAGGCGTTGAACGACGCCAACCTGGCCCGCGCGCTCAACAACATGAAGGCGGGCTTTCAGGACAAGCGCCGCGCCACGATCGCCAAACTGCCGGAATTCCAGGACTTGCGGGATCAGGCCCGCGACCTGAAGAACCACACGCTGGAGAATCTGGACTTCTATCTGAGCCGGTTCGAGGACCGGGTCACCGAGAAGGGTGGACACGTACACTGGGCACGTACACCTGTGGAGGCGCGGGAGGCGGTCCTGGAAATCTGCCGGTCGGTTGACGCCAAGACGGTGACCAAGGGCAAGTCCATGGTGACCGAAGAGGTCGGCCTGAACGACTTTTTGATCCAGTCGGGGCTGACACCGATCGAAACCGATCTCGGCGAATACATCATCCAGCTTCGCCACGAACTGCCCAGCCACATCATCGCGCCGGCGATCCACCTGAACAAGGAGGACGTGGCCGAGACCTTTCGCGAAAACCACACCCAGCTCGACCCGAACCGCCGGCTTGACCAGGTTCAGGACTTCACCGACGAAGCGCGCGCCATCCTGCGCCAGAAGTTCCAATCGGCCGATGTCGGCATTACCGGCGCCAACTTCCTGATCGCGGAAACCGGTTCGACGGTGATCGTCACCAACGAGGGCAATGGCGACCTGACCCAGGTCTTGCCCAAGGTCCATATCGTCGTCGCGTCGATCGAGAAGACGATCCCGACACTGGAGGATTCCGCAACCATTCTGCGCGTGCTGGCCCGGTCGGCGACAGGGCAGGAGTATTCGACCTACACCACCTTCTCCACCGGGCCGCGCAGGCCGGGCGATTTGGACGGGCCGGAACAGTTCCACGTCGTCCTTCTCGACAATGGCCGATCCGCGCTTTTGGGCACCGAGGCGCAGGACACGTTGCGCTGCATCCGGTGCGGCGCGTGCATGAACCATTGCCCGGTTTATGGCTCGGTCGGCGGCCATGCCTATGGCTGGGTGGTACCGGGGCCGATCGGCGCCGCGCTCGATCCCGGCCTGATCGGGCTGGAAGAGGCGCACGACCTGCCCAACGCCTCGACCTTCTGCGGCAAATGCGCGGAGGTCTGCCCGATGAAGATCCCCCTGCCGAAGATCATGCATCATTGGCGGGTCAAGGAGCATGAGGCGAAGCTGTCGCCGCCGCGTTTCCGGCAAGGCCTTGCGATGTGGGCCTGGTTCGCCAGGCGGCCCCGGCTCTACCGCCTCGGGGCCAACGCGGCGATCGGCATGCTCGGCCGGCTGGGCGCCAAGCGCGGGCGTTTCGCCAAGCTGCCCCTGGCCGCGGGCTGGACCGCACATCGCGATCTGCCGGCACCGTCCCGGGGCACCTTTCAGCAGCAATGGGCCAGGCACAAACGCTCTCAGGCACCGTCATCGTCATGAGCACGGCGCGCGATCAAATTCTCGGCGGCATTCGCAAGTCGCTGGGGCGCGAGACCTCGCCAAGCCGACAGGAGGCGGAGGCGCGGCTGGCCAACCATCCGCGTAACCTGATCCCCCAACGGGCGCATGTGTCGGTGGAGGAACGGATTGAGCTGTTTGTCACCCAAGCGACCGCGGCGGCCGCCAGTGTTGCCAGGGTGGGAACCGTGGACGCGGTGCCCGGGGCGGTCGCGTCGTTCCTGGCCGGACACAATTTGCCCCAGCGGGTGAAATTGTCGCCGGACACGTTCATCGCCGGGCTTGACTGGGATGGCCAGCCAACGCTCGAAACGGATACCGGCAAGGCGATTGACAGCGATCTTGCCAGCGTTACGGGCGCTGTCGCGGGCATCGCCGAAACCGGCACCTTGATGCTGGCATCAGGGACCGACCGGCCGACGACGCTGAACTTCCTGCCGGACAACCACATCGTGGTGCTGCCGGCGGACCGGATCGTGGGGGTCTATGAAGACGGTTGGGACAGGGTGAGGCAAGACGGCGACCTGCCCAGAACCGTGAACTTCATCACCGGCCCGTCACGCACCGGCGATATCGAACAGACCATACAGCTTGGTGCCCACGGCCCGCGCCGCTTGCACATTATCGTCGTCGAAGACGCGGCCTGACCCGACCCGCTGCTATGGCGAGACCACGCCGACCGACGGATGAGGAAAAGGCCCTGTGGCGACGCGTGACCACCCACGTCGAGCCGCTGCACCGGACAAGGCCATCAGCCGAGCCGGCGCCAGCGGCCGCCAAGTCACCAGCGACAGGACGGCGGCCGGCCATGAGCCCACGGGCGCAGCCAACCCCGCCATCCCGACCCTCCACGCCGTCGCCGCCTGAGCTGCTCAGCGGCCAGACCACTTCGGTCGATCGCCGAACGGCGGAGCGGCTGAAACGCGGCCGCTTGGCGGTGGAGGCGCGCCTGGACCTGCATGGCCTGGGGCAGGCCGATGCCCACCATGCCCTGAACGGGTTTATCGAGAGATCCTATGACAAGGGCCTGCGCACCGTGCTGGTCATCACCGGCAAGGGCCTGTTCTCCCAAGGGCGCGGCGTTTTGCGCGACCGGCTGGGCGATTGGCTGAACATGGGCCCGCTGCGGCATAAGGTCTTGAGCTATGTGCCCGCGCAGCCGAAGCACGGTGGTGGCGGGGCCTTCTACGTGCTGCTGAGGCGGCGACGGGATAAGGATTGAGCGGGCCGGCGCCAGATTGCTCTGACACCGGCCGGTTGCTATGTGCGACACCCTACGCCGAAGACGATGATGGCTTGAGAACCGGCACCGCCTTGGCGACACGGCGGCTGCTGGACCGTTCCTCCATGATCGCGACCCAGCGCATCAGCAAGCTGTCACAGGTCTTGGCGAACGGGCCGACCATCATCTTGAATGCCAGACGGTTCAGCGGCCCGCCGCGCGGCTGGACCTTGAACAGCATGCCGACCGTCGCGCCGGTGTCCGTGGGCTCGACCCACCATTCGCCCGTGAGGCTGGCGATCGGGTAGGGATAGTCCGGCGCGTCGGTGTGGACCGAAAACGCGAAGCCCTTGCCGTCGTCCCATCGGGTACACGTTTCGTGCCAGGTTCGTCCCTTCTTGTCGGCGCATTGGCGCACCATGCCTTCGCCGGCACCGTTCACGACCTCGACCCGGCTGAGATTGTCGGCGACGTCGGCATAGGCCTCCATATTGCTGATCACCTGCCAGGCCCGTCTCGGCGTCGCGGTGCTCGGCAGCGACGCCGACAAGGTCATGACACCGTTCTGATGATCAACCGCGATCTTGCTGTGTCCCTGATAGGTGACCGCGGCGCCGATGAGCTGTTCGACGCCGAGGATCAGGGTGACGATCGCGATCGCGCCGACCAGGACCATCCCGAATGTCGTGAAGGCAGCAGGCGCGATGATCAATAGGGCAAGGCTGAGCGCCACCCAGGCGAGATCCGCAGCGCTGATCACCCGGATCAGGGTCAGGCTGAGATGCCGCTTGCGCGCCGCGTAGAAGGTGAGGCCGGCAAACAGCAACAGGGCGATGCCGAGGTCCAGGATCATCAGTGGTCCCTGGATCCGTTCGAAGACGAAACCGCCGGTCAGCAGTGTGGTTGCCAGCAGGGATGGCGCCGCGATGCAGATCAGGCCGGCGACCGCCGAAAAGACGGCATTGGTCAGCAGGGCCTTGCGGACAAAGCCGTCGTTCGTTTGATGTCGTTCCATAAGGGCATCCTTTAGGTTCGATTGGATGGCCCTGGGGTTTAGAGTGACCGTCGGTATGTCTGCAATTACCTGCCAGGTAGTTGCTTGTGTTTCGTTTGCGGGCTTGAACAGGACCCATGGTTGCACCCCGTACCGACGGCTTCAGCGAACTCATGAAATCCTGGCGCGCCAAAAGCGGCGTCAGCCAGCTTGAACTCGCCCTGCGCTGCGAGGTTTCGCAGAAGCATGTCAGCTTTCTGGAATCCGCGCGCAGCCGGCCCAGCAAGCTGATGGTCATGCTGATCTGCGAGGCGCTGGCCATCCCCCTGCGCGACCGCAACGCCCTCCTGGTCGCGGCCGGCTTTTCGCCAAGCTATCGCGAAAGCGCGTTGAGCGAGCCGGAACTGGCGGCGGTCGACCGGGCGCTGACCATGATGTTGGACCAGCAGGAGCCGTACCCGGCGATGGTGATCGACCGGCTGTTCAATGTCGTCCGCGCGAACAAGGGCGCGATGCAGCTTCAGTCCCTGCTGTGGGATTGCGAACGGCCGGAGGACATGCTGCCGATCGCCGGGAACCTGCTGCTCGGCATGTTTCACCCGGACGGGTTCAGGCGATACATCGCCAACTGGGATGACATCGCCACGTCCCTTCTGCGCCGAGTGCAGAGCGAGGTTTACGCCCGGGGTGGCGATCCGGAACTGCAGGCGCTGTTAGACGAGTTGTCCCAGTGCGACGGCGTACCGAAGGACTGGAAACAGCACCTGCCCGGCGACTGGCACGCGCCGGTCGAGACCATCGACATCGTCAAGGACGGCAGGAAGATGCGCTTTTTCTCCACCATTGTGACGCTTGGCACGCCCCAGGACGTGACCCTGGAGGAAATCCGGATCGAAGCCTATTTCCCGGCGGACGAGGCGACGCGGCGGTTGTTCATGGACGGCTGAGGCCAAACGCTTCGCTGCGCATCAGTCCGGCTTGGCCACCGTCTCTTCTGACAATCGTAGCACGGCCAACCGGTAAGGCTTCAGGACCAGCCCTTGCGCGCCCCAACGCAGCGGCTCGTCGCCGGCGAGATCGGTCCAAGGACTGGCGCCGATGAGGTCGGGCAGGAAGGCGTCCGCCACCGCCTGGTCCCGCTCCGTCATGTTGGCGACGATCAACAGCCGTTCGCCGTCGGCATGACCGCGCAGAAAGGCCAGTACGTGCGGGTTTTGCAGGCCGACGATCTCCATTTCCTGGCCCTGCAGCACCGGCTCCGCCTTGCGCAGGGCGATCAACCGCACCAGGCCGGCCAGCACCCGATGGGCCGGGCTGGTCGGGTCGTCGATCGCGGCGGCCTGCCTTTGCCAATCGGTGCGCGGCCGGTGCGTCCAGCGGTTGTCGTCCCTCTTGTCAGGCTCCGACAGATAGCTGTCGTAGTTCGTCAGCGCGACCTCGTCGCCCAGATAGATCAGTGGCAGCCCGCCAATCGTCAGAATGATGCCGTGCAGCATGACCAGCCGGGCGATCGCGAGATCCGTCTCCGCGCCGCCCTTGCCGAGGCCGCACAGGCTGGCGGCCATGCCGGAGATGCGGGCGTCGCCCGTGCGCGGGTTCTCCTGAAAGGCCATCCCCTCGGCAAAGCTGCCCGGATAGCGGCCGGTGTAGAAGCTGTTGAGAAACCGGCGGTGATCGTGGCCGTTGATGCCGATTTCGGCCGCGTCCTCATCCGCGAAGCCCCAGCCGATATCGTCGTGGCAGCGCAGATAGGTCACCCAGGCCGTGCCCGGCGGCAGGCGGAAGCGTTTGGCCAGGCCGTGACGCAAAAGGCGCGTGTCCCGGGTCGCCAGCGCCTCCCACAACAGCACCATCAGCATTGGGAAATAGCTGAGCTGGGCTTCATGCGTGCCGACATAGCGGGCGACCTCGTCCGGATGGACGATCGCTTCCGACTTGAAGACCAGGGCGGGTGCGGCGATGCGGGCAAGCGCGTTGAACGCCTGGATCAGAACATGTGTCTCGGGCAGGTTTTCGCAGTTGGTGCCGATCTGCTTCCACAGGAACGGCACCGCGTCCAGGCGCAGCACCTCGACCCCGCGATTGGCCAGAAACAGCATCTCTTCCAGCATCTGGCGGAACAGGGCCGGGTTGGCGAAGTTCAGGTCCCACTGATAGGGGTAGAAGGTCGACCAGACGAACTTGCCGAAGGTCGGCTTCCACAGGAAGTTTTCACCGCCACGATCCGGGAAGATCTCACGCAGGTGCGGCTGATAGGCGTCCGGGATCGTCCGGTCATCATACATCCGGTAATAGGCCTGATACCAGGGGTCGCACTTGCTGGCCTTCAGCGCCCAGTCATGATCGTCGGCGGTGTGGTTGAAGACGAAATCGAGGCAGAGCCGGATGCCGTGGCCGCGCAGCGTCTCGGCCAGCGCGGCCAGCTCTTCCATGGTCCCGAGCGCGGGATCGACCTCGCGATAGCTTGCAACGGCGTAACCGCCATCATTCTCGCCCTCACGCGCACGCAACAGCGGCATCAGGTGCAGATACGTTATCCCCAGCTTCTTGAGATACGGAATACGCGCCTCGATATCCGCCAGCGTGCCGGCCCAGCGGTCGACATAGGCGACCGCGCCCACCTGTTCGTTGCCGATGAACCAGGGCCGCCCGGCTGCCGCGTCCGTCTCGGCCGCGATGTCGCGCTTGCGCAATGCCTCGGGCCGCTCGGCCAAGCCCGCCAGTGCGGTCGCGACAATCTCCTCCAGATGCCAGAAGAAATCGTACTGGTTGCCGTAGAGCTGGCGCAGGCCGTTGAAAAGATGCGGAAAATGCCGCTGCAGGCGGGTTTCTGCGACACGCCAAAGCTCCGGCCCCAGCCGTTCCGCGAACCGATCCTTCAGCCGTGGCAGCAGCCGTTCAAGCGTCCAGGTGGGGTCGGGGCGCGGCAGTTCCGGATTGTCTGCGATCACTAGCGAGGGGCCAGGCTGAGGAGGGCTGCGGCAGGCCTAGCATAGTCGCACGCGCGTTCAAGAAAAGATGCGACGCGCGAAGGCGGTATCGGACGCGATCGCGTAGGGCCGGCCGCTTAACGACCGGCCCCCAGCCCGTTTAGAGAATGAACTTCGACAGATCCGCGTCCTTGGCCAGGTCGGAGACCCGGTCGCGGACATAGGCGCCGTCGATGGTGATCGTCTCGCCGCCCCGGTCCGACGCGGTGAAGCTGATTTCGTCCAACAGCCGTTCCATCACCGTGTGCAGGCGGCGTGCGCCGATATTCTCGACCGACTGGTTGATCTCCGCTGCCAGGCGCGCCAGCTCGCTGATGGCATCCTCCGCGAACTCCAGGTTCACGGTCTCGGTTTCCATCAGCGCGGTGTATTGCCGGATCAGATTGTAGTCCGGCTCCTTCAAGATGCGCTCGAAATCCTCCTGGGTCAGGGCCTTCAGCTCGACCCGGATCGGCAAACGGCCTTGCAGTTCCGGCAACAGGTCGGACGGCTTGGCGAGTTGGAAGGCGCCCGAGGCGATGAACAGGATGTAATCCGTGCGCACCGTGCCGTGCTTGGTGGCGACCTGTGTGCCCTCGATCAGCGGCAGCAGGTCGCGCTGCACGCCCTCGCGGCTGACATCGGCACCCATCCGGTCCGACCGGGCGGTGATCTTGTCGATCTCGTCAAGGAAGACGATGCCGTTCTGTTCGACCGCGCGGATCGCCTCCGACGTCACCTTCTCCTGGTCCAGCAGCTTGTCGGACTCCTCGGCGATCAAGACGGTGTAGCTTTCCTCGACCGACATTTTGCGGGTCTTGGTACGGCCGCCGAAGGCCTTGCCCAGCATATCGCCGATGTTGACCATGCCCATCTGGGCACCGGGCATGCCGGGGATCTCGAAGGTCGGCAGGCCGCCGCCCGTGTCCTGGACCTCGACCTCGATCTCCTTGTCGTTCAGCGCGCCTTCACGCAGCAGCTTGCGGAACTTCTGGCGTGATTCGGCACTGGCCTTGTCGCCGACAAGCGCGTTGATCACGCGTTCCTCGGCGGCGATCTCCGCCTTGGCGTTCACTTCCTTGCGCAGGCGTTCGCGGGTCATGGTGATCGAGATCTCGACCAGATCGCGCACGATCTGTTCCACGTCGCGGCCGACATAGCCGACCTCGGTGAATTTGGTCGCCTCGACCTTCAAAAACGGCGCCTGGGCCAGGCGGGCCAGCCGGCGCGCGATCTCGGTCTTGCCGACACCGGTGGGGCCGATCATCAGGATGTTCTTGGGCAGGATCTCTTCGCGCATGCCCTCGGCCAGCTGCTGACGGCGCCAGCGGTTGCGCAAGGCCACGGCCACGGCGCGCTTGGCATCGTTCTGGCCGACAATGAAGCGGTCGAGTTCGGAGACGATCTCGCGAGGGGAAAAGGCGGTCATGGGCTAGAGGCTTTCGACGACGATGTTCTGATTGGTGTAGATGTCGATGTCGGCCGCGATGCCCAGCGCCTTGCGGGCAATCGCCTCGGCCTCGAAATCGGCGACATCGATAAGCGCGCGCGCGGCGGCCAGTGCCATCGGTCCGCCGGACCCGATCGCCATCAGCCCGTCATCGGGCTCCATGACGTCGCCGGTGCCGGTCAGCGTCAGCGACACGTTCTTGTCGGCGACCAGCATCATGGCCTCAAGCCGGCGCAGATAGCGGTCGGTGCGCCAATCCTTGGCCATCTCGACGCAGGCGCGGGTCAACTGGCCCGGATGCTTCTCAAGCTGCGCCTCCAGCCGTTCGAACAGGGCAAAGGCGTCTGCCGTGGCGCCGGCGAAACCGGTGATCACGCTGCCGTCGCCCAGCCGGCGCACCTTGCGCGCGCCCGCCTTCATGATCGTATTGCCGGCGGTGACCTGCCCGTCGCCGGCGATGACCACCTTGTCGTTCTTACGAACCGACACGATGGTGGTGCCGTGCCAGACCGCGAGCCCGGCATGGTCGGATTGCGTCATAGGCTTTCCTCGATTTCAAACAGCTCTTAGACATGCGAAGGCGGGCCCGGCCCCTATGGGAAGCGGCGGCTGGCCCCGCAAGCCGTGATATGACGGCCCGCTTCCATGTTGGCTGTCGGGCACGGCTGATCAACCCCGCCATGCGCGGTGCGGGCGAAACTGGCTTCCGTCCGCGTTTCCTGATAGAGGAACGCGCATGGATACCCCCCTTTCCAATAGGTCCGCGCGCCGCGCCGAGGTGGAGCGCGCCACGACCGAAACCAAGATCGCCGCCAGGGTCAACCTGGACGGCACCGGCCTGTATGACGTGGCCACGGGCATCGGCTTTCTGGACCATATGCTGGAACAGCTGGCCAAGCACAGCCTGATCGACATCGCGGTCAAGGCCGAGGGCGACCTGCATATAGACTTTCACCACACGACCGAGGATAGCGGCATCGCGCTGGGCCAGGCGGTGGCCCAGGCGCTGGGCGACCGGCGCGGCATCAACCGGTTCGCGGCGGCGACCATTCCGATGGACGAGACGCTCAGCCGCGTGGCGCTGGACGTCTCCGGCCGGCCCTATCTGGCCTGGCGGGTGAGTTTCACGCGCGACAAGCTGGGCGATATGGATACCGAGCTGTTTCGCGAGTGGTTCCACGCCTTTGCGCAAAATGCCGGCATCACGTTGCATGTCGACAATCTCGAAGGGGTGAACAATCACCATATCATCGAGAGTTGTTTTAAGGCGTTGGCGCGGGCCTTGCGCCAGGCCATCGCGATCGATCCGCAGCAGGCGGACATCATCCCATCCACGAAGGGTCGCTTGAGCGACGGCTCCTGACCCTTTGCTTCGTTAGAGTTTTCATCATGTCCGTTGCGATCATCGATTACGGGTCCGGCAACCTGCGCTCGGCGGCCAAGGCGTTCGAACGCGCCGCGCGTGAAGGCGGCCATGACATGGCGATCGGCGTGACGTCCGATCCGGACGTTGTTGCGGGCGCGGAACGCATCGTATTGCCGGGCGTCGGCGCCTTTGCCGACTGCATGGCGGGCCTGACCGCCTTGGACGGCATGGTTGAGACGCTGGAACAGGCGGTGTTGCGCGAGGGCCGGCCGTTTCTCGGCATTTGCGTCGGCATGCAGCTTTTGGCCACGGTCGGCCGCGAACATGGCGACCATGACGGACTCTGCTGGATCGAGGGCGAGGTGGTCGCACTGACGCCCTCCGACCCGACGCTGAAGATCCCCCATATGGGCTGGAACGAGCTTGATCTGGTGCGGCCGCAGCACCAATTGCTGCACGGCTTGCGGCCGGGGGCGCACGCCTATTTCGTGCATTCCTATCACGTCGCGCCGACGGACCCGGCCGATGTGCTGGCAACCGTCGACTATGGCGGATCGCTGGCGGCCATCATCGGCCGACACAATATGGTGGGCACCCAGTTCCACCCTGAGAAGAGCCAGGAAACGGGCTTGCGTCTCATTACCAATTTTCTGGAATGGACCCCATGACCGCTCACGATCTGCCGGCGCCAACCACATCGGTTGAGACCGTCGAGAGCCTGAAGTCGGGTGATCTCAACGATTTGTGTGATGCGACGGAGGCGGCGATTGTCGATGGCGGCGGTTTCGGCTGGGTCCGGCCGCCCTCGCGGGACGTGATGGAGCGGTATTGGAAGGGCGTCCTGGCGATCCCGCTTCGCACCTTGTTCGTCGGGCGTTTGGACGGCGTCATCGTCGGCTCCGTTCAGCTTGTCGACCCGCCGCCGAACAACGAGGCCCAGGCATTTGCCGCCACCATCGCGTCGGCCTTTGTCGCACCCTGGGCGCGCGGCCATGGGTTGGCGCAGAGCCTGGTGATGGCGGCGGAGGCGGAGGCGCGCGAACGCGGGTTTGCGGTCATTCAACTGGATGTGCGCGACACGCAGGAAGCGGCCATTCGGCTTTATGAGAATCACGGCTACCAGCGCTGGGGAACAAATCCATTCTATGCGCTGGTGGACGGGAAGATGATCAGCGGGCACTATTTCTGCAAGATACTAAAAGAACCCGAAGCGATAACCGACACATGACCCTTTATTCCGCCCGATGATCCTTTTTCCAGCCATCGATTTGAAAGACGGCGCCTGTGTGCGCCTCGTCCGGGGCGAGATGGACGACGCCACCGTCTTCAACACGGACCCTGCCGACCAGGCGCGCCGTTTCGCGCAGCAGGGGTTTGCGTGGATTCACGTCGTCGACCTGAACGGCGCCTTTGCCGGCAAGCCGGTCAACCAGGCTGCGGTTCAGTCGATTCTGGCCGCCACCGACCTGCCGGTGCAGTTGGGCGGCGGCATCAGGACCCTGCCGCAGATCGAGGCCTGGCTGCAGCAGGGTGTCGCGCGGGTCGTCCTTGGGACCGTCGCGGTCAAGGACCCGGCGCTGGTTCGCGACGCCTGCAAGGCGTTTCCCGACCAGGTCGCCGTCGGCATCGATGCCAGGGACGGCTATGTCGCGGTCGAAGGCTGGGCCGAGACGTCGACCGTGACGGCCCTCGATCTGGCCGCGAAGTTCGAGGATTGCGGTGTTGCCGCGATCGTCTACACCGACATCAATCGGGATGGCGCCATGGGTGGCGCGAATGTCGAGGCGACTGCTATCCTTGCCCGGGCCGTCACCACGCCTGTCATCGCGTCGGGCGGCGTTTCATCCCTGGACGATTTGCGCGCGCTGAAGGCGCAAGAGGGCTCTGGCATCGCCGGGGTGATCAGCGGCCGCGCGCTTTATGACGGTCGGATCGATCCGGCGGCGGCCTTGAGCGTGCTGGCCGGGCGCACGGGCGAGGCGGCGTGATGCTGAAGATGCGGGTCATTCCCTGCCTGGACGTGAAGGACGGCCGGACGGTCAAGGGCATCAACTTCGTCGACCTGGTGGATGCCGGCGATCCGGTGGAACAGGCGACGCTGTACGACGCTGCGGGCGCGGACGAGCTGTGCTTTCTCGACATCACCGCGTCGTCCGACGGGCGCGACACGCTTTACGATGTGGTGGAACGCACGGCGGAGCAGGTATTCATGCCGCTGACCGTGGGCGGGGGCGTACGTACGCTTGAGGATATCCGCAAACTGTTGCTGGCCGGCGCGGACAAAGTCTCGATCAACACCGCCGCCGTAGCGCGGCCGGAATTCGTGCGCGAGGCGTCGGAGAAGTTCGGCAATCAGTGCATCGTGGTGGCGGTCGACGCCAAGCAAACCGGCGATGATGAATGGCAGGTCTTCACCCACGGCGGGCGCCGCCCGACCGGCATCGACGCGATCGATTGGGCACGCCGGATGACGGATCTCGGGGCCGGTGAGATCCTGCTGACCTCCATGGATCGTGACGGCACCAAGCAGGGTTTCGACCTGAAGCTGACCCGCGCCGTATCCGATGCCGTACGCGTACCCGTGATCGCCTCCGGCGGTGTCGGCACGCTGGACCATATGGTCGAGGGCATCGCGCAAGGCGGCGCGACGGCGGTGTTGGCGGCGTCGATCTTCCATTTTGGCACCTACACGATCGGCGAGGCCAAATCCCACATGGCCAAGGCGGGCCTGCCGATGCGAGGGGCGGCATGACATGACGGACGCACGGATACTCGATGCTCTCTACGAACGCGTCTCGGCCCGCAAGGACGCCGATCCGAAGGACAGCTACACCGCGTCACTGTTCGCCAAGGGTGGTCCCAAGATCGCCCAGAAACTCGGCGAAGAGGCCGTGGAGACGGTCATCGAGGCGATGCGCGGTGATGCAAAGGCGCTGACCTCGGAAAGTGCCGACCTGCTCTATCATCTGATGGTGGTTTGGGCTCAAGCGGATCTTGAGCCGAGCCAAGTCTGGGACGAACTTGCCAAGCGATACGGACGCGGCGGCGCGTCCTGAACGCCGATCTGGCCCGATATGCCGCACCCGGGATGAAGGAGACCTCAGCCCATGGCCTATGATCCCAACAACATCTTCGCCAAAATCCTGCGCGGAGAGATCCCGTGCGACAAGGTCTATGAGGATGAGCACACGCTGGCGTTCCGCGATATCGCGCCGAAAGCGCCGGTGCATGTGCTGGTCATCCCCAAGGGCGCGTATGTCTCCTGGACGGACTTTTCCGAGAAGGCCAGCGATGCCGAGATCGCGGCGCTGATCCGGGCTGTCGGCAAGGTTGCACGAGATCTGGGCGTTGCCGAGGATGGCTATCGCACGCTGGCCAACACGGGCACGAACGGCCATCAGGAGGTGCCGCACCTCCACATCCATCTGTTCGGCGGCCGCAAACTTGGCGCCATGCTGCCGAGCGCCGATGGGTAAGACCTTCCCGTGACCGTGACCGTGCCGAGCGCGAACGGGCGCCCGCGGCGGCGCCTGCTGGGCATTGGGCCCCGGTCGAGTTCTTTGTCTGTCGTGCTGGCGTTCGGCATTGGCACGCTGGTTTTGGTTGCCGTCGCGGCCACGCTTGCCGTGGCGGTGCTGGCCTCCACCCGCAACACCATCTCGCTCTTGGAGGAGCGGGCCGACCTGATCCTGGACCTGGCCGTGGTTCGGCTGACCGATCATGTCGACGAGGTCGCGATCGAGGTGACGGATCTCGCCGCCGAAATGGCGAACGGCAACATTGATCCCACCAACGAGCTTGGGATGGAATACGCGGTCCGCGCGGCCATGGCCGCGACGCCGCAGGTCGTGGCCCTGGGGCGTTGGCGGCCCGATCTGACCGGGACGGTCGGCATCAGAGGTCCCGACGGCGTGTCCGTCGACACCGTTGTGGAAACCAGCGATCCAGACCTGTTGCGTGCGGCGATAGACGCGGCGGCGGCGCATCCCGACGGTTACTGGGGTGAACTGGTGTACGTGCCGGAATTGCAGGTGACGATCGTCAACCGACGGCAACCGGTGTTCGACGGCGACGACCTGGTCGGCATGATGGTTGCCGGCGTGTCGGTTCGCGACCTGTCGCACCTGATGGCGCGGATCGCACAGGACGATCAGGATTCAGGCCCTGCGACGGCCTTCATGCTGTATGGCGGTGCCGGCGTCCTGGCCCATCCGGTTCTCGCCAATCCGCCGCCATCCGGCCCAATCGCGCAGGCGCTGGGCGGCCGGTCTCAAGAACGTCCGCTGCTTACCGTTGATCAGGTCGCCGATCCGGTTCTGATCGGCTTGCTTGATGGCACCGTGGAACAGCCGCCGATCCTGGGGGCGGAGAATTCCGCCGAACTCACCATTCAGTTCGTCGAGGTCGGGGATGACGACGTGCTGGTGCTCAGCCGCCAACTGCCCGGGTATGGCGACGAAACCCTGTTGATCGGCACCCACTTCCCGGCCAATGCGATGGCCTCGGAAATCGAACGGCTGGTCGGGTCGGCGGCGATCGGCGTCGGCATCATGGTCGTCGCCGTGCTGCTGGGTATTCTGCTGGGCAAGCGTTTGGCCAGGCCGGTCGTGCGGCTGACGAACCGCGCGGCGGAAGTCAGCGAGACACTGGATTTCAGTGCCGTCGAGCCGTTGCCCGGCAGCGTGATCAGCGAGCTGAACCGCCAGGCCCAGGCCTTCAACACCATGATATCCGGCGTGCGCTGGATGGATACCTATCTGCCGAAGACCTTGGTGCGCCGGCTGGTTCGCAAGGATTTCCATGAGGACGTGGTCTCGATCTCGCGCGTGCTGACGGTGATGTTCACCGACATCAAGGGCTTTACCGCCCAAAGCGAGGGCCTGCCGGCGGATGATGTCGCCGCCTTTCTGAACCATCATTTCACGCTGCTGGGCCGCTGCATCGAGGCGGAGGAAGGCACGATCGACAAGTTCATCGGCGACGCGCTGATGGCTTTCTGGAGCGCGCCGCAGCGGCAAAACGATCACGCCGACAGGGCCTGTCGGGCCGCCCTGGCGATCCGCGCTTGCGTTGCGGCGGATAATCAGGCGCGCGCCGAACGGGGCGAGGCGCCGATCATCGTGCGCATCGGCATCCATAGCGGCGAGGTAGTCGCCGGCAATATCGGCGCGCCCAGTCGCATGAACTACACCATCGTCGGCGACGCCGTGAATATCGGCCGACGGCTGGAAACTCTAGGCAAGGAAGTGCCGGAACACCCGTCGGGCGTGACTATCCTGATCAGTGCGGAAACCGCCAACCTGTTGACGGCCGACACATTTTTGCTGACGGAGGTCGGCCATCACCGCGTGCGCGGCCGGTCGGAAGGGGTCGAAGCGCTTAGCCTCGACGGCTATCGCGATGGCGTGATTGCTTCAGAAGCAGAGGCTTAGCCCGCCGGTCAGCATGATGGCCAAGCCATAGTGCGACCACAAGAGAAGGCCCGCGCCCAAACCGGCCGCGAGGCCCAGCCCGAGGGCAACGCGCTTCAAAGAAAAGACGGTTGTTCCCATCATGCCGTTTGACCCGTCAGTGCGGGCGCCGGTCGCTCGCGGATCGGCAGGTGCAGCAGGGCCGACAAGAGGCCGAGAGCGATCGACAAGATCCATACCGCGTCATAGTTGCCGTCGAGATCATAGACATAGCCGCCCAGCCATCCGCCGAGAAAACCGCCGACCTGGTGGCTAAGAAACACAATACCATAAAGCGTCGACAAATAGCGCGTGCCGAACATCTGGGCGACAAGACCGCTGGTCAATGGAACCGTGGCCAGCCAGACGAAGCCGAACAGGACCCCGAACGCCAACGCCGTAACAGGCGTCAATGGCAAGACGAGGAAGATCACCATGATCGCGGCGCGCAGCGTGTACAACAGCGCCAAGAGCAGCCGTTTGGAATGATACTGGCCCATATGGCCGAAGAAGTACGACCCGAAAATGTTGGCAAGGCCGATCACCGCCAAGGCCCAGCCGGCGGTCGTGAAGCCGATGCCGTTATCGATCAGATACGGCGTCAGATGGATGCCGACGAAGACGATGTGAAAGCCACAGACGAAGAACCCGGCGTTCAACAGCCAGTAGGACGGATAGCGAGAGGCCGCCGCCAGGGCGAAACGCAAGGACGGCAGTTCGGCTGTCAACGCGCTCGGACTGCCGCCGGATGCCTTGCCGCGAACGCCGGCCGCCGTTGCCACCAGGCAACTGGCGACGATGGCGAGCGCCAGCAAGGCGCCGCGCCAGTCCAGCCAGTCGATCAGGCCTTGCGACACGGGCACGAACAGGAACATGCCGAACGAGCCGATGGCCGTGGTTATGCCGAAGGCGATGCTGCGCCGTCCCGGCGGCACCGCACGGCCCACGGCGCCAAGCACGGTGACGTAGGTCGTCCCGCTCAACCCGATGCCGACCAGCACGCCAAGCGTGAGGTTGAGGCCCAGCGGGTCGGCGCTGACCGACGCCAGCACCAGGCCCAAGGCATAGATCAGCGCGCCGACGATCATCACCCGTCCCGACCCGTAGCGGTCGGCGATCGCGCCCACGACCGGCTGCACCAGGCCGAAAACGAGGTTCTGCACGGCGATGGCCAGCGCGAACACTTCGCGCCCGGTGCCGAGATCCATCGATACGGGCTGGGTGAACACGCCGAAGCCCTGGCGCACGCCCATGGCAATGCCGACGGCAATGGCACCGCAGGTCAGGACAAACAGCCCGTTGCGCCCCCAACCGGTGGCGGGCTTCGCTTCTGTCTGCATTAGAGGCTCTGTAGCATCGGCGAATTGGTATTACCAATTCATCCTTGTCAACGTCAACAGACTACGGGTGCGGCGGTTGTCAGGCGAGCGGTTAATTGTCCCGCGACATTGCCGGACTGGACAACAGGTGTCAGACGGCACGGCGGACCACCGTGCGCCTCGGCAACGGCTTGGCGATTTGTCGAAAACCGCAGGACAGGAAGGCGCCCAGCTTGCCGACAAACAGATCGCCATCACCCGTCTTGGGCGACGGGATCATCGGGTAGGCCTCGACATGGTGCGCGCCTTGATCGCGCGCAAGCTCAACCGCGCTATCGATCAGCGGCCGCATCAATCCCCGCCGCCGCCAGGGCCGGTCGACGAACAGGCAGGTGACGACCCAGATGTGGTCGTAATCCTTATCGCCGACCCGTTTCGATACCCGCCCCTTGTCCAACCTCGGCTGGGCGGCGCGCGGCGAGACCGCGCACCAGCCGACCGGCCGATCCCCGTCATAGGCAAGAACGCCGGGCGGCGGTCCTTCCTGGACCAGGTTCTCAAACCGCTGTCGGCGTCCGTCCCGACCAAGCGCCTCGAACTCCGGCCGCAGCAGGCGATACCACTGGCACCAGCAGCCGCCGAGTCCACCCCGTTCCGGCCCAAACAACGCAACCAGATCGTCCCAGCGCTCTGGCGTTAGCGGTGTTACGACCAGGTTGGCCCCGTCGACCTTGGCCCTCGTCATGTCACCACCCTGTCGGCGTCTAGGGCCCGGCCCGCAAGGCGGCCCAGCTTTTCGGGCCGACCACGCCGTCGACGGTCAGGCCCTCGGCGCTCTGGAAGGCTTTGACCGCCTCCAGCGTTCGGCCGCCGAAATGGCCATCAACCGTGCCCAGCTCAAAGCCGCGCTTGACCAGCAACTCTTGCAGGGTGCGCACATCCGGCCCCTTGGCCCCGACGCGCAGCGTCCGGCTACCCGGCTTTGCGTCGCCGACATCGACCTTACGCGCATAGGCGTCGGCCAGGGCGCCGGCATAGTGATCGACCTGGCCGGAGCCGTTGTAGCTGCGGGCAAAGCCGCGCCAGTCCTTGGCCCGCAGCGCCTGGTCCAGGCCCATGCCCTTGATGAAATTGACAAAGGCGCGGATCTGGCCTTGCTGGCCCTTGTTCATGTCGGCGACGAAGGCGTGGACGTCCGGATAGCCCGCGGTCTGGAAGTTGAAGCCCATGATCTGGGCGCTGCCATAGGACGCCGATTTGTAGGCCGCATCACGGTCGAGCGCCGCCGCCTCCTCGATCCGCCCCCATTCGGCCTCGCCGCCGCGTACGTGGCTGTTGTTGTCGCGCCAGGACTTCATGGACAGATGCGGATGCGAGGCGTCGAAGCGTGCGTCGGTCAGCTTGCGAAACGTGGCCCCTTCGAACCGCACCACCGCCCGGCCGGAAGCCAGGCTCGCCTGGCCACCGCTTTCGACCGCCAGTACGGCCGCAACGGCGGCGACCTCGGCGCTGAGTTCGGTGGCGGCCCAATCGATCAGGTCTTGCTTCATGCCCGCTGATCCTGGTCTTGCTCGGGGAGGAAGGGGGGGAGGACAAAGACTAGGCGCGCGTCGGTGCCGCCGCAACCAACACGAAAACGGCGGCCCCAAGGGACCGCCGCTTGTCGTCGCACAGTTTGGAAGTCCGCGGTTAAGCGGCGGCGATGTCCTCGCCGGTTTCCTGGTTGACGCTTTTCATCGACAGCTTGACCTTGCCGCGATCGTCGAAGCCGAGGACCTTGACCTTCACCTCGTCGCCCTCGTTGACCACGTCGGTCACCTTGCCGACCCGTTCGGGCTTCAACTCCGAGATGTGAACCAGGCCGTCGCGGGGACCCAGGAAGTTCACGAAGGCACCGAAATCGACCACCTTCACGACCTTGCCGGTATAGATCACGCCGACCTCCGGCTCCGCCACGATGCCCTTGATCCAGTTGATCGCGGCCTCGGCGGCCTCATTGTCGACGGCCGCGACCTTGATCGTGCCGTCATCCTCGATGTCGATCTTGGCCCCTGTGGTCTCGGTGATCTCCCGGATCACCTTGCCGCCCGTGCCGATCACGTCGCGGATCTTGTCCGTCGGGATCGAGAAGGCGGTGATGCGCGGCGCATGCTCGTTGACCTCCGCGCGGGCCGCGGTCAGGGCCTTGGCCATCTCACCCAGGATATGGATGCGGCCATCGCGCGCCTGGTTCAGGGCCTGTTCCATGATCTCCGGCGTGATCGAGGTGATCTTGATGTCCATCTGCAAGGACGTGACACCGTCCTCGGTGCCCGCGACCTTGAAGTCCATGTCGCCGAGATGGTCCTCGTCGCCCAGAATGTCCGACAGGACCGCGAAGCGATCGCCTTCCTTGATCAGGCCCATGGCGATGCCGGCAACCGGCCGGCCGATCGGCACGCCGGCATCCATCAGCGCCAGCGAGGTGCCGCAGACCGAGGCCATCGACGACGAGCCGTTGGACTCGGTGATCTCAGACACAACGCGCATCGTGTACGGGAAATCGTCCTTCGACGGCAGCAGGGGGCGGATGGCCCGCCAGGCCAGCTTGCCGTGACCGATTTCGCGCCGTCCCGGCGAGCCCATGCGGCCGGCCTCGCCGACGGAATAGGGCGGGAAGTTGTAGTGGAGCATGAAGTGCTCCCGATACTCGCCCTCCAGCGCGTCGATGATCTGCTCGTCGCGGCCGGTGCCCAGGGTCGCGACGACCAAGGCCTGGGTCTCGCCGCGCGTGAACAGGGCCGAACCATGGGCCCGGTCCAGCACGCCAACCTCGGCCACGATGGGGCGGACATCCTTCGTAGTGCGGCCGTCGATCCGGTCGCTGCCGTCCAGGATGGTGCCGCGCACGATGTCGCTTTCCAGCGTCTTGAAGACGCCGCCCGCGACCGCCAGTTCGCCCTCGTCGTCGCCCAGGCTTTCAATCGCCTCGGCCTTCACGGCATCGATCGCGTCGTACCGCTCCTGCTTGGCGCGGATGGCGTAGGCCTCGCGCAGCTTGTCGCCAAAGGCGGCGAACTTCTCGCGCACGGTCTCGATCTCCGGCGCCGGCTCGGGCAGTTCGCGTGGATCCTTGGCACACAGCTCCGCCAGGTCGATGATCGCGTCGATCACCGGCTGGAAATGGGTGTGGCCGAAGGTGACCGCGCCCAGCATGATGTCCTCCGACAGCTCGTTGGCCTCGGATTCGACCATCAGCACGCCTTCCTGGGTGCCGGCCACGACCAGGTCGAGGGCGCTCTCGGCGAGCTGTTCGCGGGTCGGGTTCAGCACGTAGCTGCCGTCGTGATAGCCGACGCGGGCGGCCGCGATCGGGCCCAGGAACGGAATGCCGGAAATGGTCAGGGCCGCCGAGGCGCCGACCATGGCCACAACATCCGGATCGTTTTCCAGATCATGGCTCAGCACGGTGCAGACGACCTGGGTTTCGTTGCGATAGCCCTTGGCGAACAGCGGCCGGATCGGCCGGTCGATCAGGCGCGACGTCAAGGTCTCCTTTTCCGAAGGCCGGCCTTCGCGCTTGAAAAAGCCGCCGGGGATCTTGCCGGTGGCGAAGGTCTTTTCCTGATAGTTGACCGTCAGGGGGAAGAAATCGATGCCGGGCCGCGGCGACTTTGCGCCGACGGCGGTGCACAGCACGACCGTGCCGCCATAGGTGGCCAAAACGGCGCCGTCCGCCTGACGGGCGATCTTGCCCGTTTCCAAAATCAGCGGGCGGCCGCCCCAATCGATTTCTCTACGATAGATTTCGAACATGAGATTGTCTCTCTTCCTTAACTCGGACACCCGTCGCCCCGGATTGGGCGAGTGCGGGCGGGGGCGTCTTAGTCAACTCACCCCCCTATGGATTGCGTTTGAGCGCAGGCGGTCGTTTGGCCAGCCGGGCTCGAAACGCAGAACGCCGCCTTCCAACAGTGGAAAACGGCGTCCGTATTGGGCACGGCTAACAGCCGTGACAGGGCTTCACCGCAAGGTGTCGCGATTTCACGTCGGATTTCACGGTGAACAACAAAGAACCAGCCCGCATTATCTAGCGGCGCAGGCCCAACTCCTTAACGATCGACTCGTACCGCTGGACATTCTTGCGCTTCAGATAGTCCAACAGGCGGCGTCGACGACCGACCATCATCAGAAGGCCCCGCCGGCTGTGAAAATCCTTGGCGTGGGTCTTCAAATGTTCCGTCAGGTTAGCGATTCGTTCCGTCAGCACCGCGACCTGAACCTCCGGCGAGCCGGTGTCCGCTTCGGCGCGGGCGTGCTGGGTGATCAGTTCCTGCTTGCGCGCTTGGGTGATCGACATCGGGCGCTCCTTTCTTTCCTACAGATTAAGCACGCGCACGGGCTGCAATTGCCCGGCCTCCAGCCGGGTCAGGGCGACAGGCGTGTCACCCGCTTTGGCCAAAACAAAAACGTCGCCGCCCGACGGGTCCGGTTCCAGGCCGAAGAGCCTGTCCCGAGCCGATCGGCGCAGCAACGATACCGCTTGGCCGCATCGCAATCTGTACGCCTCCGCCTCCGTCAAGTCGACCGCCGGGATGTCGTCCAGCGGACTGTCGACGGGAAGCAGATGGTCATCCCTGTCCGATTGCTCGGACAGCGCGGCTAAATGCGCCAAACCGACCGCATCGTCAAGTGAAAACGGTCCGACGCGTGTTCTGGTCAGGGCCGATACATGGCCGACGGTGCCGAGATGCGCGGCCAGGTCACGCGCCAATGCGCGTACGTACGTGCCCTTGCCACAGACCATCTCGAACGCCGACCGGTCCGCCTCCGCGGCGTCGACCAGGGCCAGGCGTTCGATCCAGACGAGCCTTGGCTGCAGCTCGACGGTTTCGCCCTCGCGCGCCAGATCGTAGGCG
This sequence comes from Pseudomonadota bacterium, assembly GCA_039177555.1. Lineage (GTDB taxonomy): Bacteria > Pseudomonadota > Alphaproteobacteria > DSM-16000 > Inquilinaceae > JANQGH01. The sequence continues at coordinate 65,801 of JBCDFV010000004.1, forward strand.
CGTTCGCCGGCAACCTTCACCGCCGAAAACGCCGGCGGCGTCTGCAGCACTTCGCCTTCGAACGCCGGCAATGCCGCTTCGATCTCGTCCGGCGTCGGCCGGATCTCGCTGGTGCCAACCGTCTTGCCCTCCGCGTCCAGCGTGTCGGTGGCGGTGCCCCAATCGATCGTGAACCGGTAGGTCTTAAGCCCATCCATGGCGAAGGACACGGTCTTGGTCGCCTCGCCGAACGCGATCGGCAGGACGCCCGTTGCGAGCGGGTCCAGCGTGCCGCCATGGCCGGCCTTGGCCGGCTGGAACAGGCGTTTGACCTGTCCCAGCGCCTGTGTCGAGGTCAGGCCCTTGGGCTTGTCCAGGGCCAGCCAACCATGGACCGGCCGGCCCTTGCGCCTAGCCATCGGCGGTCTCGCCGGTGGTCTGGTGGGCGGTCTGGTCGGCGGGCGCGGCTTGGCCGGGTTCCAGGTCGCGGCGCACGTCGTCGCTCGCCAACAGCCGATCGATCTTCGCGCCCTCGTCGAAGCTGGTATCGATGCGAAAGCCCAGGCGCGGCGTGTAGCGCAGCCTGGTGCCATCGGCGACGAGGCCGCGCAGATAAGGCGCGGCGTGGTCGAGCGCGTCGATCAAATCCTGCTGGTCCATGCCGTCCGGCAACTGGCCGCCCAGCGGCACGACGAAGGCCGTGGCGTTGCGCAGGTCCGGGCTGATCCGCACCTCGGTCACGGTGATCGACAGGCCGGCCAGATGGGGGTCGTGCAGGTCGCCGCGCATCAGCGGGCTGCTGAGGACGTGCCGGATCTGCTCGCCGACGCGCAGTTGCCGCTGTGACGGCGCGGAGGAAGTGGACATGTAACGGAACCCTTTTGGGCGGCATCCGCCATGACCGGGACTGTCCGATCATGGCGGTGTGGCAGTTGGAGGCTTAGAGGTCGCGCTGGACCTCTTCGACCTCGAAGGCCTCGATGACATCGCCCTGGCGGATGTCGTCATAATTCTCGAAGGCCATGCCGCATTCGTAGCCTTCGCGCACCTCGCGCACCTCGTCCTTGAAGCGCTTCAGGGTCTTCAGCTTGCCTTCATGGATCACGACATTGTCGCGCAGCAGCCGCACGCCGGCGCCGCGACGGACCAGGCCGTCGGTGACCATACAGCCGGCGACCTTGCCGACCTTGGTGATTTGGAAGACCTCGCGGATCTCGGCATTGCCGATGAAGTTCTCGCGCAAGGTCGGCGCCAACAGGCCGCTAAGCGCGTTGCGCACATCGTCGATCACGTCATAGATGACGCCGTAATACCGGATCTCCACGCCGTCCCGCTTGGCCGCGTCGCGCGCCTGCGGGTTGGCCCGGACGTTGAAGCCGATGATCAACGCGCCGGTCGATGCCGCCAGCGTTACGTCGGATTCGTTGACCGCGCCGACCGCCGAATGCAGAACCCGGACGTCGAGTTCCTCATTGTCCTCAACCAGCTTGGCCAGGCTGGCGTCGATGGCCTCGGCAGAGCCCTGGACGTCGGCCTTGATGACCACCGGCAGGGCCTTGACCTCGCCCTTCTGGGCCTGGGCAAACATCTGTTCCAGCGTGCCGCGGCTGCCGGCGACCTGCGCCGCCTCGCGCTTCTTGCGGTCGCGATAGTCGGCGATCTCGCGCGCCCGCGCCTCGTCCGGCACCACGACGAAGTCATCACCGGCCAAGGGCGTGCCCTGCAGGCCCAAGACCTCGACGGGCTTTGACGGCCCGGCCTCGTCGATCTGGTCGCCATGATCGTCGATCAGGGCCCGCACGCGGCCCCATTCGGAACCGGTGACGAAGATGTCGCCGCCCCGCAAGGTGCCGCGCTGAACCAGCACGGTGGCGACCGATCCGCGGCCGCGTTCCAGCTTGGCCTCGATCACCGAGCCTTCGGCCGGGCGATCCGGGTTGGCGGTCAGTTCCAGAACCTCGGCCTGCAGGCCGATGGCTTCCAACAGTTCGTCCAGGCCCTGGCCCGTCTTGGCGGAGACCTCGACGTCCTGGACGTCGCCGCCCAGCTGTTCCACGACCACCTCGTGTTGCAGCAGGGCCTCGCGGACGCGCTGGGGGTTGGCGTCCGGCAGGTCGACCTTGTTGATGGCCACGATCATCGGAACCTCGGCGGCCTTGGCATGCCGAATGGCCTCGACCGTCTGAGGCATCACCGCATCGTCGGCCGCCACCACCAGGATGACGATGTCCGTTGTGTTGGCGCCACGGGCACGCATGGCGGTGAACGCCTCGTGGCCGGGGGTGTCGATGAAGGTGATGACGTGGCCGTCATCGGCCGTCACCTGATAGGCGCCGATATGCTGGGTGATGCCGCCGGCTTCGCCGCTGACCACATTGGTCTTGCGCAGCGCGTCCAACAGCGACGTCTTGCCGTGATCGACATGGCCCATGATCGTGACCACCGGCGGCCGCGTCTTCAGATCGCCGGTCTCGTCGTCGGAACCGCGCATGCCCAGCTCGACGTCGGATTCCGAGACACGCCGGATCTTGTGGCCGAATTCCTCCACGATCAGTTCCGCCGTATCGGCGTCGATCGACTGGTTGATGGTCGCCATGACGCCCATGCGCATCATGGTCTTGATCACGTCCGCACCGCGTTCGGCCATGCGGTTGGCCAGCTCTTGAACCGTGATCACCTCCGGTACGACGACGTCGCGGATGATTTTTTCCTTCGGCTGGTCCGATTGCGTGGCACGCTGTTTTTCCTGGCGCCGCCGCATGGCCGCCAGGCTGCGCGCGCGTCCGGCGTCGTCCTGGTTCAGGGCCTGGGTGACGGTCATCTTGCCGCCGCGCCGGCGCGGTTCGTTGCGATGGCGGCTGGGTGCCGGCCGGCGGTCGTTGCGCGGCGGGCTTTTCTTGGCGCGATCGTCGTCGTCCTCGATCGTCGCGACCTTCGCGGCGGCGGCCATGCCGGACCGTTCGCCGACGGCACGCCGGCGCTCTTCCTCGGCCTGACGGCGGGCCTCTTCCTCGCGACGCTGCCGCTCGATCTCGTCGGTCCTGGCCTTTTCCTCTTCCTTGCGGCGCTGCTCGTCGGCCTCGATCTTCTGCAGCTCGTCAAGCTCGCGTTGGCGCAGTTCTTCGGGGCTTAGCGGACCCTTGGCCTCCGGCTCGACGGTCTCGACCGCCTCCGCCTCCGGCTCTTCGACCAGCACGTCGGCCTCGGCGACCGCCGCGACGGGGGCCGGCTGGCGGGCCTGTTCCTCGCGGTTCAGCCGCAGGACGCGCGCCCTGGCCTCGCGCTCGGCCTCGGTCAGTGTGCGGCTGACGCTCTTCTGACCGCGGCCGACCGTACCCTCGGCAGCCCGTCGCGCCGCGGCGCCGCCGTCCGCAAGGTCAGCCTTGGTGCCGCTGCGAAGGTCACGCTTGCGCTTGACCTCGACCTGCACGGTCTTGGACCGGCCATGGGAGAAGCTTTGGCGCACCTGGGCGCCTTCGCCCGTCTTGTTCAAGCTTAGCTTGCCGCGACCGCCCAGGCTTAGCGTCTTGCGATCCTGTTCTTTTTGATCCGTCATAACTCGCGTCGCTTTCGCCCACTATCCGTACCGACGGTCGAGCCAGTCTCGGCCGCCAAAAAATCCTGCAATCGCCGCGCTTCCGAAGCCAGCCCGTCGGCCAATCCCCCGGACCGGAGGGCAGCATGTACCACATGGTCCCGGCCAAAGGCAGCCCCCAGAGTGTTGGCGTCGGCAAATGCCAGCATTTGAGGCGCTGGCTGGCCCGTATCGGCCACGCCGCGCATCAGCCCGCGCAGCTTGCCGCGACCACCCTCGGCGCCGTCGATTGCCTCGATCACCAGCGCCGCCCTGCCTTGCTGCAGCCAGGCGCGCACCTTCTCAAAACCCGCCACCGCGTCACCGGCGCGGCGTGCCAAGCTTAGCAGGTCAACGCATCGTCGGGTCAGCTGTCGCTCAATCTCGTCAGCCAACCCGTTGCCGATCGTCACCGGCTGGCGGGCCGCCTTGGCAAAGACGTTCTTGTCGACCGCCTTGGCCAGAACCGCGCGGCGCGGCAGCACATAGAGGCCCCGGCCCGGCAGTTTCGCCGCCAGATCGGGTGTCAGGGCACCGTCCGGCGCCACCACGAAGCGCAACAGCGCCGGCTTGGGCAGCGTCACCCGCGTGACCAGGCACCGGCGCACGGGGCCGTCATCGCCGGCCGGCGCACGCCCCTGTTGGGGCGCCGACATCTCGTGTGCCTGCTGCAGTTGCATTATCGCGCTCGTCAATCGCCTCTCCAGCCGTCAGGCCGGCGCCACCTCTGGTTCGGCGCTTTCCTCTTCGGCCTCTTGCTCAGCCGCAAGCGCCGCCAGCTCTTCCTCGGTCACCCATCCGGCGGCGACCCGCGCCTGCATGATCAGCGCGTTGGCCTCTTCCTCGGTGAAGACATCGACGCCCAACAGCTCGACCAACTCGTCGCCCGCAAGGCCGGCGAAGTCTTCCAGGGTCTTGATGTCATCCTCGCCCAGCGCGACCAGCATGCCGGGGGTGAGAACCTCGACCGCCGCCAGATCGTCGGCGACGCCCAGCTCCTTGTACCGCTCGATGGCAAGCCGGGTCTGTTCCTCGACAAACGCCTGGCCGCGCCGTTGCAGTTCAAGCGCGATGTCCTCGTCGAAGCCTTCGATGGAGGTCAGCTCGGCCACGTCGATGAAGGCGACCTCTTCGACGGACGAGAAGCCCTCGGCGACCAGCAGGTGGGCGATGACGTCGTCGACGTCCAGCGCCTCCATGAACAGCTCGCTGCGCTGGCGCATCTCTTCGGTCCGGCGTTCGGATTCCTCCGCCTCGGTCATAATGTCGATGTCCCAGCCGGTCAGCATGGACGCCAGCCGGACATTCTGTCCGCGACGGCCGATGGCCAGCGACAGCTGGTCGTCCGGCACCACCACTTCGATGCGGTGCTGATGGTCGTCCATCACGACCTTGGTGACCTCGGCGGGCGCCAGCGCGTTGACCACGAAGGTCGCGGTGTCGGGCGACCAGGGGATGATGTCGATCTTTTCGCCCTGAAGTTCGCCGACCACGGCCTGCACGCGGCTGCCGCGCATGCCGACACAGGCGCCGACCGGATCGATGGAACTGTCATGGCTGATCACGCCGATCTTCGCCCGGCTGCCCGGGTCGCGGGCGACCGCCTTGATCTCGATGATGCCGTCATAGATTTCCGGCACCTCCATGGCGAACAGCTTGGCCATGAATTGCGGGTGCGTGCGCGACAGGAAGATCTGCGGCCCGCGCACCTCCTGGCGGACGTCGTAGATGTAGGCGCGGACCCGGTCGCCGATCTTGTAATGCTCGCGCGGCAGCAGTTCGTCGCGGCGGATAATGGCCTCGGCGCGGCCCAAATCGACATTGACATTGCCGTATTCGGCGCGCTTGACCAGGCCGTTGACGATCTCGCCGACCCGATCCTTGTATTCCTCGTACTGGCGCTTGCGCTCCGCGTCGCGGACCCGCTGGACGATGACTTGCTTGGCGGTCTGGGCGGCAATGCGGCCGAAATCGATGGGCGGCAGGTCGTCGCTCAGGAACGCGCCGACGGCGGCATTGGCGTCCTTCGTGCGCGCCCGCGTTAGGGTGATCTGGGTCGCCTCGTTTTCGACGCTGGCCTCGTCCTCGACAACCTCCAGGAAGCGCTTCAGTTCGATCTCGCCGGTCTTGCGGTTGATGTGGGCACGGATGTCGTGTTCCAGCCCGTATTTCGACCGCCCGGCCTTCTGAATTGCCTGTTCCATGGCCTCCAGAACTTCATCGCGTTCGATCAGCTTTTCACGCGCGACCGCGTCGGCAACATGCAGCAATTCCATGGTTCTTCCTGTCTCCTAAAACTGCGCCGTCGTTTCTGTTCAGCGGCCGGCGGCAATCAATTCGTCGGTCAGCACCAGCTTGGCCTTGGCGAGATCGTCAAACGGGATCGCCACCGGATCGTCGGCCCCTTCGGGCACGACCAAGACGCATTCACCGTCGCACCCGGCCAGGGCGCCGCGAAAGCGCCGCCTGCCGTCGATCGCGGTGCGCGCCTCCAGCTTGGCCTCGAACCCGGCAAAACGTTCGAAATCCGCCAGCCGGGTCAGGGGACGATCGATGCCGGGGGACGAGACCTCCAGATAATACGCCGCGTCGATCGGGTCTTCGACATCCAGCAAGGCCGACACGGTGCGGCTGATCTCGGCACAATGGTCGACCGTCATTTCGGCGCGATCGGCCCGTTCCGCCATGATCTGCAACGTTGGCCGGCCGCCAGCGGTCAGCTGAACGCGCACCACCTCGTACCCCATCGCCTCAAGCGAGGGCTCGATAATCGCTTTGACCTTGTCCGTGGCGCTCACCGCCCACCATCCCGTTTCGTTTCGCACCCCGTGCGAACCAAAACGCCCTGCCGAAAAAACCCCACTGAAAAACAAAAAGGCGGGCCGCGAGGCCCACCCCATACTCAACGACCCTATCAAAAGGCCGGTATCGGATGTAATGCCGGCAATATAGTCGGTTCGGCGCCGAACACAAGGGATTTACGAACGCGCGTTGTTCCTTGGGCGGCGCAGGAACCGCAGGAATACAGGCGGTCCGTGCAGCCGCTTGGCCTCGTAGCGCGTCGGCGGCCAGTCGTCGGGACGTTGCCGCCAATCGGCCGACGAACGGGCCTGCCATTCGAAGCATCCGTTCCGCCGAATATGGCACAGCATCCAATCGATCAGCGGGGCGTCATCGCTGGCGATACGCAGCTCGGCGCCATCGTGCAGGATGCGTGCCAGCGCGGCGACCGATTCCGGTTGGATAAAGCGCCGTCGATGATGGCGAGCCTTCGGCCAAGGGTCCGGGAACAACAGGAAACAGCGATCGACCGACCGGTCGGGAAGGGCGTCGATCAGGCGGTTGGCGTCGTCCGCGAACACACGAATGTTGTCCAATGCCTCGGCGTCGATGGCCGCCAAAAGGTTGGACATGCCGTTGATGTAAGGCTCGCAACCGATGAAGCCGGTGTCGGGGTGTGACCGGGCTTGAGCCAGCAAGTGCTCACCCGCGCCGAAGCCGATCTCCAGCCACAGGCTTTGTGTCGGCCGGGAAAAAAGGCTTTGGCAGTCCAGCTTCTGCCCGTCGGACGGCAGATCGATCTGAAGACGCGGCAGCAGGGTTTCCAACAGCCGCGCCCGGCCAACGCGCAGTTTCCGACCCCGGCGCCTGCCGTAGAACGTCCGTTCAGGCGGTGTGCTTTCCGCCATGGGCGCGTTGATCAGGCGAACGCCGATCGAAGGTCGTCGACCAGGTCGGTTCTTTCCCAGGAAAACCCGCCATCCGCCTCAGGCGGACGCCCAAAATGGCCGTAAGCGGCGGTGCGCGCATAGATCGGCTTGTTCAGGCCCAGATGCTCTCTGATGCCGCGCGGCGTCAAGTTGACCAGTTCGCGCAAGGTCTTAGACAGCCGTTCGGTGTCGACCTCGTTGGTCTTGTGCGTGTCGATATAGACTGAAAGCGGGTGCGAAACGCCAATCGCGTAGCTGAGCTGGATCGTGCATTTGTCCGCCAGCCCGGCGGCGACGACATTCTTGGCCAGATAGCGCGCCGCGTAGGCGGCCGAGCGGTCGACCTTGGTCGGGTCCTTGCCAGAAAAAGCGCCGCCGCCATGGGGTGCCGCGCCGCCATAGGTGTCGACGATGATTTTGCGCCCGGTCAGGCCGGCATCGCCGTCGGGGCCGCCGATCACGAACCGGCCGGTCGGATTGACGTAGAACTGCTCTTCCGGGCACATCCAGCCGTCCGGCAGCACGTTCATAACGTGCGGGCGAACGATCTCGCGCACCCGATCCTGATCCAGGTTCTCGCTGTGCTGGGTCGAGACGACGACCGAGGTGGCGCCGACCGGCACGCCGTTTTCGTAGCGCAGCGAGACCTGACCCTTGGTGTCCGGGCCCAGATCCGGCTCCGCACCGGAATGCCGAGCCTCGGCAAGGCTCTTGAGGATCTGGTGGGCGAAATGGATCGGCGCCGGCATCAAGATGTCGGTTTCGCGGCAGGCATAGCCGAACATGATGCCCTGGTCGCCGGCCCCTTCGTCCTTGTTGCCGGACGCGTCGACACCCATCGCGATATCGGCGGACTGGCGATGGACGTAGACGCAGACCTCGGCATTCTGCCAGTGGAAGCCATCCTGTTCGTAACCGATGTCCTTGACCGCGGCGCGCGCCACGTCTTCCAAGGTCTCAGCGGTGACGTGCTCGGGCCCCCGCACCTCGCCCGCGAGCACGATGCGGTTGGTGGTGGTCAGCGTTTCGACGGCGACCCGCGCCTCGGGGTCGGCCGTCAGATAGGTATCGACAATGGCGTCGGATATGCGGTCGCAAACCTTGTCGGGATGGCCTTCCGATACGCTTTCACTGGTGAACACGTAGGACGCGGTGGACACGGGAACAGGACCTTTCGCAACATGCCGTCGAATGCCGATCGCGGGCGACATTCATCGCCCGCGATCGGTGATCGGCGGTTGTGGCAAGCCTTTTCCTGAACGTCAAGAAGGAAGGTCTGACCGCTCCGGATAGCTGATGGAACGATCCAGCGCTTGTCGCCTCAGCCTCTATTGAAGGTCGAGGCCGCCCCCGTCTTCCTCGTCGCCACGGGAAATTGTGCGGGCCAGATCATAGATCCGCCGCCGTACGGCGGGATCGCTAATTGTATAGTAGGCACGTACAAGTTCGAGGGTTTCGCGGCGGCCCATCAGGTCGTCATCGAACGCGGTGTTGCCGCCCTCATACTCGGCCAGCGCTTCCGCCTGGCTCTCGGCGTCAAGGCCGTCGAAGAAGTACGAAACGGGCACGCCCAACGCGGCGGCAAGGTCCCAAAGGCGACTTGCGCTGACGCGGTTGGTGCCGCGCTCATACTTCTGAACCTGCTGAAAGGTCAGTCCGATGGCATCGCCCAGCCGTTCCTGGCTGTAGCCGAGCAGAGCCCTGCGCGCCCTGACCTGCATGCCGACATGCTTGTCGACGGGGTTCGGCGTATCGCCAATCGGTGGCCGGCCGACCCGGCGCCGGGGCCGCTCGGTTGCGACTGGATCTTGATTGCTAGAGTTTGTGGACACGTTTTTTGTTTCCGTTGGATGATGTTGAGACACCATCAACATACGTATGTATGCACCTACAATCCAGCGATATCTTTCAATTTGGCGGCGATTGATCAAACTTTTGTCGCCTGCCGGTGCTTGTAGCGGCAGCAACGGCAAGTAGCACAATCGCTATGGTTACGTACCCCATGTCACCAATTCGAGCATAGGTGGTGGCGGGCAGAGCAACCGGCAGTTCTGTGTCCAGCACGCCTCGCTCTTCAATGCCGATATAGGCTCGAATTTGCCCATAGGCATCCGTCACGCCGGAGATGCCGGTGCCGGCGACGCGAACCAGCGGCAGGCCTTCCTCAACGGCGCGGACGCGCGCGATCGCGAAATGCTGGTGCGGGCCGGCGGTGCGCCCGAACCACGCGTCATTCGTGATGTTGAGCAGCCATTGGGGCCTGTCATCGGCATCGACGACGTTGCCGGGAAAAATCACCTCATAGCAGATCATCGGGCTGAAAGGCGGCAGACCTGGAACGGCAAGGGTTTGCGGCCCTGGCCCGAAGGAATAGTCGAACCGGCGTCCGGCGATCGCGCGCAAGGGCAGCCAGTCGCTGAACGGCATGTATTCGCCGAACGGCACGAGATGGTGCTTGTCGTAGGTCGCAACGATCGAGGCGTCACCGTCGACGGCAATCATGCCGTTGAAGAACCGCTGATCGTCGCCGTCGCCGGTCCTGCGCGGTACGCCGGTTATCACCGTGCCGCCGGGCGGCGCAATCGACGCCAGGGCACGGCGCGCATTTTCGTCCTGCTCCACCAGGTAGGGCAAGGCGGTTTCGGGCCAGACGATGTGGGTCGGCGGCGAGGCCTCGGCGTCCGGCCCCGGATCGACACTGAGGCCGAGAAGCAACCGAAAGTTGTCTGGCCAAAGGTCGGGGTTCATCTTGTCTTGCTGTTCAATATTGGGTTGCACCAGCCTTAAGTGCACATCCGGGACGACATCGTGTGATGCGGCCGACAGTCTGAAACCACCCCAGATGCTGAGGCCGGCGATCACCGCCAGGCCGATCAACCAGGCGCCCAACCCGGACAGGCTGCGCGCCGAGTGCGTGATCCAGGCGGCCGGCAGCGCTGCGGCCAGAACCGTCAGAAGGCTGAGGCCATAGATACCGATCAACGAGACGGACTGGATGACCGGCAGCCAGTCAACCCAGGCATAGCCGATCACATGCCAGGGAAAGCCGGTCAGCAAATGGCCCCGCAGCCATTCCGCGACGCTCCAAAAAACCGCGAACGCGATCACCCTTCCGATCCCGCTGAACGGCAGGCGCCACCAAACGGCAAGGGCGAGGCCGTGATAAAGCGCCATACCGGCGGGCAGGCCGGCGGCCGTGAACGGGATCATCCAGTAAAAGGCCGGATCGACCAGCATCGATACCGGAACCCAGTAGAGCCCGAGCAGCAGGAAGCCGAAGGTGAAGGCCCAGCCTGCGCCGAAAGCGCCCCAAAAGGTGCGCACGCCGGCCATCAGCCAGATCAGACCTGGAAACGACACCAGCAAGACAGGCACGGCGCCCAGCGGCGGCATTGCCAACGAGGCGAGCGCGCCGAAGCCGAACGATGCGGCAAACCGGCTGCGCGGTTTCAGCTTGGATAGACGTCGGGCGAACCGGACCAGGGGGCCGCCGGACGGCGTGGCCGATGCGCCGCCTGGGGCGGCCTCGGCCTGGCTAGTGCTCACGACGGGGTTTCGGTGTCGAGGCTTCTGCTTGGGTCCGCCGGCGCAGCGGGCCGTACGCGCAGTTTCTTGATGTGCCTTGGGTCGGCTTCGACCACTTCGAACTCCAGGCCCGTCTCGTGGCGCAAAACCTCGCCGCGCGCCGGGATGCGGCCGGCAATGGAGAACACCAGGCCGCCCAGCGTGTCGATGTCCTCCCGGTCGCTGTCGTCGACCAGGGAGCCGACCTTGGCCTCGAACTCGGCAAGGGGCAGGCGGGCATCGGCCAGGATGCTGCCGTCGGCCGCCTCGACCATGGCCGGCTCGTCATCCATGTCATGCTCGTCCTGGATCTCCCCGACGATTTCCTCAACCAGATCCTCGATCGTGATCAGGCCGTCGATGCCGCCAAACTCGTCGATAACCAGGGCCAAATGTTGGCGCTGCTGGCGCATCTCCAGCAAAAGGTCGAGAACCGGGATGGAGGGCGCGATGATCGGCACCTCGCGGATCAACTCGCTGAGCTGAAAGTCGCCGCCCTTGGCCAGATGGGCCATGACATCCTTGATGTGAACGAAGCCGACGGTGTCGTCCAGCGTCTCGCGATAGACCGGAACGCGGCTGTGCGCGTGTTCGGTCAGCACGCTCATGAAGTCCGGTATCGAGGTTTCGATGTCGCAGGCGATGATGTCGGCCCTGGGGACCATGATGTCGTACGCGGTCAGGTCCTTGAGGCGCAGGATGTTGCCCAGGAGAACACGTTCATGGTCGGCGGCCTCGGCCTGCGCCTCGCCATTGTCCTCGATCAGTTCTTCAATGGTTTCGCGCCAGCTGTTGTCCGGCTTGCCGCGCAGCGCGGCGCGCAGCCAGTTGCGGAACAACCCGACTTCGGCTTGACCGGATTGCTGTTGATCGTTGTCCGCCCCGTCGCCACGGGGCCTGCTACTGGCGGATATGTCGGCGGTCATCGGCGTCGTTCGTCAGGCGCGGGCGATGGGCGAGGGATCGGCAATGAACGCGGGCACTTCACGAATCCGGACCATAGGGATCTGCAATCGCAAACTTGGCGAGAATGGCCTTTTCCAAACGCTCCATTTTGCGGGCGTCTTCTTCCACTTGGTGATCATAGCCCAGAAGATGAAGAACGCCATGCGCAACAAGGTGAAAAACATGATCCTGAAGTGACTTCTCTTGCTGGCGTGCCTCAGATGCAACGGTTTCATAGGCAAGAAGGACGTCGCCTAGCGCGATCGGCTGGCCCGGCAGACCGGCTGGCTCGTCACTCTCCGTCAACGCGAACGACAGCACATTGGTCGGGCGGTCCTTGTCGCGATAATCGCGGTTAAGCGATTGGACGGTTCGATCGTCGGCCAGTACTACCGACAGTTCCAGCGGCCCGTCGGGCGCGGCGGCCGTGCCGATTGTGGTTGCGATCAAGGGTTCCAGCCTGTCGGGCAGGTCCGCGGGCCACCGTGGGTCGGCCCTTTCGACGTCGGCATCGATCTCGACCAAGGTGTCTATCGTTTCAGGGCCAGTTCGCCCTGAAGCCCCCGTTCGTAGGCGTCGTACGCCTGCACCACGCGGGTGACCATCGGATGGCGCACGACGTCCTGATCGCTGAAGCGCACGAAACGCACCTGGGGGATGTTTCTCAAGACCTGAACCGCCTCCAGCAGTCCCGAGGTCACGCCGCGCGGCAGGTCGACCTGGCTGGGGTCGCCGGTAATGACCATGCGGCCATTCTCGCCCATCCGGGTCAGAAACATCTTCATCTGGGTCTGGGTCGTGTTCTGCGCCTCGTCCAGGATGATGGCCGAGTTGGCCAGCGTGCGGCCGCGCATGAAGGCCAGCGGCGCGACCTCGATGACGCCGGTTTCCAAGTGACGCACGACCTGTTCGGCCGGCAGCATGTCGTAAAGCGCGTCGTACAGGGGCCGCAAATACGGGTCGATCTTTTCCTTCAGGTCGCCGGGCAGAAAGCCCAGCCGCTCGCCGGCCTCGACCGCCGGCCGGGTCAGGATGATGCGGTCGACCTGGCCGGACGCCAGGAACGCGACGGCCTGGGCAACGGCCAGATAGGTCTTGCCGGTGCCCGCCGGGCCCAAGCCGAAGACCAGGTCCGAGGCGCCGAGCGCGTCGATATAGTCCGCCTGGGTCGGCGTGCGCGGCTGGATGGCCTTGCGCTTGGTTCGAATGCCGGCGCTGGGCGCGTTCATGCGCCGCGACATCGCCGACGCGTCCTGGTTCTCGTTCGCCTGGTCCGCGCTGAAGCGGATGGCGGCGTCGATCTCCGGCGGGCCGACCGACTGGCCGCGTTCCAGCCGATCCCAGAGGGCGGACAGCACAAGTTCCGCGCGCCGCGTCGCCTCGTTCGACCCGCTGACGGTGATGCGGTTGCCCCGTGAGGCAAGGGTGACGCCCAGCAGATGCTCGATCCGGGTCAGATGCGTGTCGTGCTCGCCATAGAGCAGCGGCACCAACGTGTTGTCTTCGAAATCGAGATCGACGCTGCGCTTGGCTGCCGTCAAGCAAACGCCTCCAGCGCGGGCGCCCGGCCGTTCGGAACAGCCCGGTTGTCGACGGGCGTACCCGTCAGGCTGTTGGCGAAGGCGTCGTCGATATGCACGTCGACGATGCTACCATAGTGCGCCTTGTTCGCCGCAACAAAAACCGACTGCATCGCGGGGCTGCGGCCTTGCAACTGTCCCGGCCGCTTGCCGTGCCGATCCAAGAGGACCGGGACCACCTGGCCGACGGTCGCTTGATTGAACGCCTGCTGCTGGGCATTCAACAACTCCTGCAGCATGGCCAGGCGCTCGCTCTTCGCGGCCTCGGGGACCTGGTCGCCCAACCCGGCGGCGGGTGTTCCGGGGCGCGCGCTGTATTTGAAGCTGTAGGCCTGGGCGTAACCGATATCGGTGACCAGCCGCAGCGTGTCGGCGAAGTCGCGATCGCTTTCGCCGGGGAAGCCGACGATGAAGTCCGACGACAGCGCCAGATCGGGCCGGGCCTCGCGCAAACGGTCGACCACGGCGCGATAGTCGGCCTGGCTGTGCTTGCGGTTCATCGCGGCAAGGATCCGGTCGGAGCCGGACTGAACCGGCAGATGCAGGAACGGCATCAGCGCCGGTACGGACCCGTGGGCCGCGATCAGCTCATCATCCATGTCCCTCGGGTGGCTGGTCGTATAGCGGATGCGATCCAGGCCATCGATCTCGGCCATGGCCATGATCAGGCGGCCAAGCCCCCAGTCTGTGCCATCCGGGCCTTCGCCGTGAAAGGCGTTGACGTTCTGGCCCAGCAGCGTGATTTCGCGGGCGCCCAGGCCGACCAGCCGCCTCGCCTCGTCCAGGATGCCGCGAACGGTGCGCGAGAACTCAGCCCCCCTGGTGTAGGGCACCACACAGAAGGTGCAGAACTTGTCGCAGCCCTCCTGGATCGACAGGAAGGCGCTGGGGCCGGGATCGGCGCTTTCCTCCGGCAGGAAGTCGAACTTCTCTTCGACCGGGAAGTCGGTATTGCAAATCCTTGCCCCCGTCGCCTCGCTGGCGCGGGCCACCATCTCCGGCAGCTGGTGGTAGGTCTGCGGCCCGAAGACCAGATCGACCGTCGGTGCCCGGTTCAGAATCTCCTCGCCCTCCGCCTGGGCGACACAGCCGGCGACGGCGACGATCATGGTGCCGCCGTCCGCCGCCTTGGCGTCCTTCGCCTGGCGTATTCTGCCGAGTTCGGAAAAGACCTTCTCCGTCGCCTTTTCCCTGATGTGGCAGGTGTTGAGGATGACCATGTCGGCATCGTCGACGCTGGCCACGGGCCGATAGCCCAGAGGGGCCAACACGTCGGTCATCCGGGCGCTGTCATAGACGTTCATCTGACAGCCCCAGGTCTTGACGTACAGCTTCTTGGTCGGCGAAGCGTCTGGTCGCGGCAAGGTCAACGGTTACTCCAAATAACGGTGCGCGACCTGAAACCGCATCTGCAGCGAAAAATCAATCATATTCGAGCCATCAGAGGACAATGCCGATCGATCAGGCGATAGCGGGCCTGCCATCGGTGCCGCTGCCCGGCGAGGCTTGGCTTGGCCCGGACGCCCCCGGCCTCGGCAGGGTTCGGCCGGCATTCGCCGCTGACAGGCCTTGGGAGATTTTCTGCCAGCAGGCAGTCGCCAGCGCCTTGCGCGAGCCGACGTCGCGCACGGTCATCGGCGCGTGGAACTGAACCTGGATGCGCAGCTTGCCGACCCCGGTCATCTCCCAGATATGGCCGGGCAGTTCCATGTCGCCATACCAGGCATAGATGGGGCGCAGCCACCTGCCGATCGGAATGCCGTCGAGATGGGTGCAGCTGATCGTCACCGGCTGGACTGTCAGCGGTTGGCCGTCGATCTCGATCGAGGCGACGGCGAACAGCGCGCTCTTGAACGGCAGGGTCCGGTTGCCGTCGCTGGAGGTGCCTTCCGGAAACAGGATCAGATTGTCGCCGTCGCGCAAGCGGCCGATCATCGTATCGGCCTGCTCCGCCGACGAAGATCGTTTCGCCCGATTGACGAAGACCGTTCGTTGCAGCCGTGCCAGGGTGCCGAAACCGGGCCAGGTGCCGACCTCGGTCTTGGCCACGAAGCTGCCTTCGATCAGGCTGCCAAGAACCGGTATGTCCATGTAGGAGATGTGATTGCAGACGAACAAGGTCGGCCGTTCGCGGCTTATCTGGCCGCGCACCTTGACGTCTAGGCCAAGGATGCGCGTGGCGACCCGATGATAGCTCTTGGGAATCCTGCGGACATAGGCCGACGTCGGGCGGAACCGGACGAGCACGGATTGCGGCACCATCAGCAGCAACGTCCAGAGGACGAACAGAATCAGCCGGCGAATGGCCCGAAGCGGTGAGTGCATGTGTGCGTGTCGATCAACGCGATCGGCGGTGCTGATCGCTTGTCAGGGCGATGTATGGACCAGAACGGGCCTGCGTTCCCGCCGCTCGTAGTGGCGGAAGTACTTATCGGTGATCAGGTCGGTTTTGACCACGATGCAGACATCCACCGTATTGAACTGGCGGTCGATCACCGCCCCGTCGCCGACAAACCCGCCAAGACGAAGGTAGCCCTTCACCAACGGTGCCAGGGACGCCACCCCATCCTTCGGCGTGAAGCTGTCAGGCTCCATCAGGTTCATGTCCGAATAGAGGTCCGGCAATGCCGTCGGGCGCAGCGCGGGGGGCGCCAGGTGGTAGTGATAAAGATAGGATAGCGGCAAGGCGACCTCATCCGGGTCGGTACCCGGCAGGCTGGCACAGCCAAACATCAGTTCGACGTCGTGTTGAAAGACGTAAGCCGCGATGCCGCGCCACAAGAGCTGCATGGTCTGGCCGGTGCGATAGTCCGCGTCGACGCAGGATCGGCCCAGTTCCAGGATCTCGCCCCGATAGGCCAGAACCCGAGAAATGTCGTATTCGGCGGAGGAATAGAACCGGCCCATCAACGCCGCGGCGTCACGGCGGATCAGCCGGTACGTGCCGATAACGCCGTCCTCGCCGGCACCCTTGCGGTTGTCGATCACAAGCAGATGGTCGGCGACCTCGTCATAATCGTCGAAGTCGCGCCGCGCATGGGCCATGGCCGGCGTGGGCTGGGCCTGGCGCTCGGTGTAAAACACGTCGTAGCGCAGCCGCTGCGCCGCGGCGATCTCCGACGGTGTCTCGGCCAGCCGAACCTCCAGGCTGCCCAGCCGTAAACACCAACCGTAATCGCTAACCGAGTACATTTCGGCCATCTATCGGGTCCCTGCGTTCCCTCATCATCGTACCGGCGACGGGTCTTGGTGCCGTTCGCCGATCCGACCGCCTGCCAGCACGGTCGTGTCAATCCACCAAAACCGCCCCCCAAGCGTCGAGCGAATGAGTGGTTCGCAGGCCCATTATGTCAGACGGAGTCCGCCTGCGCCACCGCAAGCGGATCGCCGAATGACCCTTCCAGCCCTAGGCTGTTGATTTGGAACGTCTTCTTAGCGACTTTTAGCCCGACGAACGGCGCCCACGCGTGCCCAGGCCAATCTGCTTGGCCAACCGGCTGCGCTGTTTGGCATAATTCGGCGCCACCATCGGATAGTCCGCCGCCAGGCCCCAGCGTTCGCGATAGTCTTCCGGGCTCATGTCATAAGCGGTCTTCAGGTGCCGCTTCAGCATCTTGAGCTTCTTTCCGTCCTCAAGGCAGACGATGTAGTCGGGGGTCACCGATTTCTTGATCGGAACGGCCGGCGTGGGCCGATCCTGTGCCGGATCGGGCTCGCGCCCAACGGTCGACAGCGTCTTATAGACATTGTCGATTAGTTGGGGCAGTTCGGACATTGCGACATTATTGTGGCCAACATGGGCCGCCACAATTTCCGCCGTTAGCGACAGCAACTCGGTGGGATCAACTTCGTTATTCATGTTCAGTGGTCCGTACAGTATCAGTTGGGTTTCTATAATTGACGACTAGCCAATTGGCAATGGGGATATTAAGTTTGTTCGTTGCTTTTCAAGGCTGTTTTCGAACTGAATTCCACTGAATTTGAGAATTCGGTCGATATTTCAAAAAAACCCTATTTGAATTCGGGCTTTTTTGTGGCATCCGGCGCGTTTCGTAAGCATCAAGTGTTTCGTAACTCGTGAGTTACACGAGATCACGGCGCATCACGAGCGCATCCTCACGCGTTTTTCCCGCCCCATAATAGCGACGTCGTTGCCCCACTTGCCGGAAGCCCGCCCTACCGTAGGCGTTTTTCGCGGCCGTATTGGACGCTGCGACCTCGAGATAGAGACGCGACAATCGATGCGACACGCAGTGCCCGATGACGGTCGTCAACAGCGCCCGTCCGACGCCCCGTCGCCGTTCGGCCGGCAGCACGCCGATGGCGAGGATCTCCGCCTCGTCCGCAGCCTCGCGAATCAGGGCGAAGCCGGCCGGCTGATCGTCCAGCGCGGCGATCCAGCCCAGTCCCCCGGGGCCGCCGAGCAATCGGGCGATGGTCGCTTCCGACCAGGGCGGGGACAGGCACGCCGCGTGCAAGGCCGCGATCAGCGCGGCATACTCAACACCGGCCGGCTGGACCTGAAGCTTCACGGCCGGTCAACCGGCTGTTGGCGCCGGCAGCTTGGCATCGGGCGGCCGCAGATAGGCGGGCGCCGGCGGATCGGCCGTGCCCTCGCCCGCGCGTTCCAGCGCCAGGCGGCAGACTGCGAAGGGGTCGATCGGCCCGTCGGCTTCCACGGTGATCGACCTGTCGCCCAGGGCCGAGGCGATCGCCGGCGCGCCGTCACCGGCCAGCAGCGTTACATCGGCTTCCCGAAGTTGGTCGACGATGGCGGTGACGGTCTGCCAGCCGGCTTGCCCCACAGCGCCCTTGGCATCGACAAGCTGGACAAACGGCTCGGCCCTTCGGCTGTCGATGATGATGGCGCGCCGCTCGCCGGGCTTAAGTGGCCGGCACATGGCCGACACCGCGTCGAAACTCGAAACGCCGACAATCGGCGCGCCGGTTGCCAAGGCCAGGCCGCCGGCCGCCGCCAGGCCGACCCGCAGGCCGGTGAAGGCACCGGGGCCGACCGTAACGCCGATCAGGCCAAGCGCCGATGGCGTCAGGCCGCACTCCGCGAGCACCCGCTCGACCGCTGGAACCAGGTGCTCCGCGTGACCGTGACGCATCGCCACGCTGCTGCTCCGCAACCGGTGCCCGTCCTGTGTCAGGGCGACGGAACACGCGCCGCCGCCGGTATCGATGCCGAGAACGATCACGGCCGGCCCTCGCCAACCGAGAACCCGTCGGGCAGGATGTCGGCATGTGACCTGGCCGCGACCTGTTGGGGGGTGTTTTTCATCATGACCGACACTGAGGTTTTGATCGCTGTTGAACCACCTGCATTCGACGTTGTCTTGGATATCCGCTACGCCACCCCTGCCAATATCACCGGTCGGGCAATCTACGCCAGGCCGGCGGCGTATCTTCGCCGGCAAGCCGCGGACTGTCTGGCCTCGGCCATCGAAGAGGCGGCGCGGACCGGGCATCGGCTGGTGCTGTTCGACGCCTTCCGTCCGCTGGAGGCCCAAGAACGGCTTTGGCAGGCCCTACCCGATCCCCGGTTCATCAGCGACCCAAGGCCGCCTTATCGACCGGGAACCTTGACCCACGCGCGCGGTGTGGCCGTCGACCTCAGCCTCGTCGATTCAACAGGCGCTGAGCTGGACATGGGAACGGGCTTCGACGAGATGGTCCTGCATTCCGCGCACGGTGCCGCGGCGCTCTCCGATGTCGCGATCGCGCACCGGTTGCTGCTGCGCCGGGTGATGGAAAGGGCGGGCTGGCAAGTATACGAGCCCGAATGGTGGCACTATCAGATCCCGGATTCGGACCTGTATGCGCCGCTCTCAGACAGCGCGTTGAAACAGCCGATGATGGCGTGAGCGTGTCGTCCGCCGGTAGCGGGTCACATCATGGCGCGGACTTCGACCACCTCGGGGATGTAATGGCGCAGCATGTTTTCGATGCCCGCCTTCAACGTCATGGTTGAACTGGGGCAGCCGGCACAGGCGCCTTGCAGGTGCAGATAAACCACGCCGGCGTCGAAGCCCTCGAAAATGATGTCGCCGCCATCCTGGGCGACTGCGGGGCGCACGCGCGTGTCGATCAGTTCCTTGATCTGCGACACGACCTCGTCGTCATCTTCCGATGCCGTTGACGCGGCGGTGCCGGCGGCTTCCGACATGATCGGCCGGCCGGCGGTGAAATGCTCCATGATCACGCCCAGGATCGACGGTTTCAGGAGATACCAATCCTTGTCATCGTCCTTGGTGATGGTCAGAAAGTCGGCGCCGAAGAACACGCCCGTCACGCCGTCGATTTCGAACAGGCGCTGGGCCAGTGGCGAGGCGCTCGCATCCTCCGGTGTCGGGAAATACGCGCTGCCGCTGCCCAAAACATCGCGCCCGGGCAGGAACTTCAGGGTTGCCGGGTTCGGGGTCTGCTCCGTCTGAATGAACATGTCCGCTCCTTTTCGGTCGGGCCGCTGCGGCCGGCCCGCCACCATCCGCCATGGGCAGGCATCGATCTTCCCGACAAGTGGGCCGCGGCGATGCGCAGGTCAAGGGCGGTCGGCGGTGGTCCGGGTCGCCGGCAGTCAGGCCAGCTTGTCGATGTCCGCTTCCGCGAGCGATCCGGGCACCACGGTGACCGGGATGCGAAGCCGGCTGACGCCCTTGGTCAGCAGGTATTGGATGAGCGGGCCAGGCCCTTCGGACTGGGTACTGGCGCCAAGCACAAGGATCGAAATGTTCGGCTCCTCGTCGATCAGGGCCAGCAATTCCTCACGCACCTTGCCCTCGCGAAGATAGATGATCGGCACCGTCCCGGCGGCTTCGTTGACCTCCGTCGCGATGCGGTCCATCAGCTGTTCGGCCTCTTCGCGCAGTTCGGCCCGCATGACCTCTTCCACGGCCATCCAATGCTGAAAGTCCGCCGGCTCGATGACATGCAGCAGCGCCACACGACCGCCGGTATGCTCGGCCCGCCGGCAGGCAAAGCGCAGCGCCGCGCGCCATTCATCCGTCTCGTCGACGACGACCAGGAAGACGCGCGTCCCGGCCTCAGCATGGGGGTGATGATCGGCCATCAGGGATACTGTACACGATTCTCCGCTATCGCGGCGACCGGAACAATATGCTGGCCAGCCAGCCGAAAAACACCGCGACCGCGATCGCGACCAGACCGTAGGCGGCGGCGTGCCGTCTGGAAAAATCGAAAACCTCGGCGCCCAGCCCGATTTTCGAGACCACCAAGGGGGTCGTCTGGGCCGTCACGATGTCGCCGTCGCGAAACAGATAGACGCTGACGGTGAACTGACCGGTCGGAACGTTCGCCGGAAACTCGACCGTGGCGCGGAACAGGGTGGGGCCCAGAAAGGTGACCACACCAAGGTCGTCAATATAGAGATCGTCGTCCTGCATGTTACGGATCAGCGCCTCGCGAAACATGGTCGTGACCTGTTCGGGATCCTCGGCCTCGCCGCCCGGCGACATCATGCGCGGCAGATCGCCGCGCACCGGAAAACGGAGATAGTTCAAACCGATGCCGTGCCGGGACAGCACGGACGGTCGGGCAATCCGCTCAAGCGGCTGATTGGCCGCGACGCTGTAATAGGACGGCACCTGCTCGAACGTCACGGAGGCGGAGTTGATCCAGATCCCGGCGACCCTGTCCTTTTGACGCACGGTAACCGGCTCTGACGGGCCGCGCACGATGATGGCGATGTCGCCTTCGCCCTCGATCGTGCCGAACAGGGTGACGGCGGTGCCGGTAAACTCCGTCGTAATCGCGATCAGGTGGTGGGACAGATCCGCCACGACGTCCTGGGCGGCCGCGCCGCGCGCGATCGATGCCCCGCCGATCAGCAACAGGCCAAGCATGGTTGCCACCCGACCCATCAGCCCATCCCCGGGGTCTGGGCGACGGAGATCGAGAACGGCTCGTCGGGCGTGGCGACCAGGTCCCAGGCCAGCGCGACGCACACCACCATCACCATCGCCGCCAGCAAGGCCCGCGCCTGTTCGCCGCGCAGGACGCCGGCCGCCCGCGTGCCCCATTGCGCCCCGATGACGCCGCCGACCAGCAACATCAGCGCCAGCACGACATCGACGGTGTGGTTCTGCGTGGCCTGCAGGAATGTCGCGATCGCCGTGGTGAAGATGATCTGAAACAGCGATGTGCCAGCCACCGTGATGGCCGGCATGCCGAGCAGATAGATCATGGCCGGGACGAGAAAGAAGCCCCCGCCAATGCCCATGATGGCGACCAGCAATCCGCCGATGAAACCGATCCCGCACGGCAACAGGGCGGAGATGTAAAGGCGTGACTTCGGAAACCGCATTTTCAGCGGCAGGCCGTGCAGGACGGTGTGCTTGTGCAGCTTGCGCCGCGCCGTCGGGCCGCCGCGTCGCCGGCGCTGCATGGCGCGCAGCGATTCGATCAGCATCAGCACCGCGATCAGGCCCAGGAACAGAACGTAGCTGAGCGAAATCACCAGATCGATCTGGCCGATGCGCTGCAAGATGCCGAAAATATAGACGCCCAGCAATGTGCCCAGCGTACTGCCGGACAGCATGACCAGACCCATCTTCACGTCGACATTGCCGCGGCGCCAATGGGCCAGCACGCCGGAAACGCTGGCGGCGACGAGCTGATTGGCCTGTGTTCCCACGGCGACCGAGGGCGGCACGCCGATAAAGATCAACAGCGGGGTCATGAGAAACCCGCCGCCAACGCCGAACATGCCCGACAGGAACCCCACCGCGCCGCCCATTACGAGGATCAGCACGAGGTTCACCGACATTTCGGCGATGGGCAGATAGATTTGCATCGGCACTCGACCGATTCGCGGGTCAGAGGGTTAACTTATACCCCTCTCACCGCGAAAAGGTAGGCCAATCAACGCGTTGAGTGCGTCAAATTGGAAGTTTTTGTGCGCGAACAGGGCGCCGGACAGCCTCGCTACGCCTTGGGCGGCAACAGGCCCATGATGTCCTTGGTCCGCGCCAGGATCGGATCGGCGATCGCGCGCGCCCGGTCGGCCCCATCCTGCAGGACCTCCTCAATCTCGTCCGGCGCCTGCATCAGCCCGTTCAGCCGGTCGGCGATCGGCGCCAGCGCGGCCACGGCCGCGTCGGTCAGTGCCTGCTTGAAGACCGAAAACGGGCTGCCGCCATAGGATTGCAGCACCTCTTCCGGCGTGTGCCGGTTCAACGAGGCATAGATGCTGACCAGATTGGCCGCCTCGGCCCGTCCTTCCAGGCCTGCCGGTTCGCTGGGCAACGGTTCCGGGTCGGTCCTGGCCTTGCGGAACTTGTTGGCGATGGTGTCGGCGTCGTCGACCATGTTGATCCGCGTCATGTCGGACGGATCGGTCTTGCTCATCTTCTTCGTGCCGTCGCGCAAGGACATGATGCGCGTGCCGCTGCCCAGGATCTGCGGTTCGGGCAGGGGAAAGAACTCCGTGCCGAAGCGATGGTTGAAGCTGCCGCCGATCTCGCGCATCAGTTCCAGATGCTGCTTCTGGTCCTCGCCGACCGGCACGTGCGTTGCGTGGTAAAGCAGCACGTCGGCCGCCATCAGCACCGGATAGGCGAACAGGCCGTGCAGGGCCTGGTCCTGCTTTTTGCCGGCCTTGTCCTTGAACTGGGTCATGCGCTTCAGCCAGCCCATGGGCGTGACGCAGCTGAACAGCCAGGCCAGTTCCGCATGGGCCGCGACCTGGCTTTGACAGAACAGGATCGAACGCTTCGGGTCGATGCCCGCCGCGATCAGGGTCGCCGCCAGTTCGCGCGACTGCGCCCGCAGGGCGGCCGGGTCCGGCGCCGAGGTCAGGGCGTGGAGATCGACGACGCAATAGATGCAGTCGAAGTCGCCTTGAAGATCGACCCAGTTGCGTACCGCACCCAGATAGTTGCCCAAATGCATGGCGTGGGTCGGCTGAATGCCGGAAAAGATGCGGTTCATCGAAATCGAGCCCGGGGTTCGACGGTTGGGGAGCG
The DNA here is from genome assembly GCA_039177555.1 of Pseudomonadota bacterium. Classification (GTDB taxonomy): domain Bacteria; phylum Pseudomonadota; class Alphaproteobacteria; order DSM-16000; family Inquilinaceae; genus JANQGH01. The sequence goes on from JBCDFV010000004.1 coordinate 89,142, forward strand.
CGGGGTTATCGCCAAGCGCGGCGCCGGGGTCAAGCGCCGCGTCCGGTGTCCGTATCGCGCCGGCGGACCAGCGTTTTCAGATCACGCAAGTTCAGGCCGCCGAACAGATGGGCGGTGCCGAAATAGACTATGGCCCCGCCGGCGATAATCGCGGCCAGAACGGGTGCCTGAACCGTGAGATCGTTGGGCAGCCTGCCCCAGGTCGCCCAGGAGGCCGCGCCGATCACCACCGCCATGGTCAATCCGGCGGCGACCAGGCGGGGCAGCCGTCTTGCCAAGCGGTCATCGATCGCGAAATGCCCGCGCCGGCGCAGGGCACGGCTCAACAGCAGCACATTCAGCCAGGCGGTGATGCCCGTCGCCGAGGCGATGCCCACATGGCCCCACAGTGGCGGCAGGACGATGATCAGCCCGACCGACAGGGCGGCGTTGATCACGGTGGTCACGATGGCGATGCGGACCGGGGTCGTCGTGTCGTGCCGCGCGTAAAAGCCGGTCTGCAGAACCTTGATGACGATGAAGCCGGGCAGGCCGATGGAATAGGCCATCAAGGCCCATGAGGTGGAGCTGGCATTGGCGGCGGTAAACGCGCCCCGCTCAAACAGCGTCGAGACGATGGGCAGGGCCAGGGCGATCAGCCCGATGGCCGCCGGCAAGGCCAGCAAGAGGCTGTATTCAATGGCGCGGTTCTGGCTGGCATGGACGTCGCCCATGTCGCCATTGGCATCGGCCTCCTTCACCTGACGGGCCAGCATGGGCAGCAACGCCGTGCCGATGGCGATGCCGATAACGCTGAGCGGCAGTTGATAGAGCTGGCTGGCGTAGAACAGATAGCTGATCGCGCCCTGCGGCAGTTCCGACGCCAGCAGCGTGTCGATGAACAGGTTGACCTGCATGACGCCGGCGCCGAACGCGGCGGGAGCCATCAGCTTGAACAGCCGGCGGATCTGCGGCCCGAATTTCGGCACCGGCAGGTAAAGCGGCATGCCGGCGCGCGCGGCCATCCAGGCCACGAAGATCAGCTGTGCCAAGCCGGCGATCGGCACCGCGACGGCAAGTGCGTCGCCGGCCACGATCTGGGTCTGGTGTGCGATCAGCAGGGCACTGATCAAAATAGCGTTGAACAGGATCGGCATCCCGGCGAAAGGCGCGAACCGGTCGAGCGCGTTCAGAACCGCGCCGAACAGCGCCGCCAGCGACATCAACATCAGATAGGGAAAGGTCAGGCGCGCGTAGTGCACGGCCAGCCCGTATTGCAGCGGATCGTCGGCAAAGCCGGGTGCCAGCACATACATCACCCATGGCATGCCGATGACGAACAGCCCGCTCAGAATCAAGAGAATGGGGACCATGACGCCAAGCGCCTGTTCGGCGAACTCCTTCGCCGCCGCGTGGCCCTTGCCGTGCAGTTCGCTCGTGAAGATCGGCACGAAGGCGATCGAAAAGGCGCCTTCGGCCAGGATGCGGCGAAACAGGTTGGGCAGGCGCAGGGCGACGAAAAAGGCGTCCGCCACCGGCCCGGCGCCGAGAATGGCGGCCGTCAGCACGTCCCTGGCGAAACCGAACACGCGGCTGACCATGGTCAGGCCACTGACGGTTGCGAAAGCCCGAATCAAAGACATTGGGTCAGCAGTGTCGCGCGGATGGGCGGCGGCGCAAGGGCCGCGATGGGGTTTTTCCGCGACACCGCGCGGTCGCGCTATCCGGTGGCGGCTTTGCGCTTGGCGGGCCGTACCGGCTTGGGCGGCTTGGCGGCCGGCGCGCAATCCGGGTCGGTCAATGCGGTCAAGAGCGCCTTTCGGATCGTGTTCAGCTTGCCCTCATGGGTCACCTTCAGGCCGAAGACATCCTTCACATAGAACACATCGACGACACGTTCGCCGAAGGTTGAGATCTTTGCCGTGGTGATCTGAAGGTTAAGGCCATAGAGCGCACGGGTGACGTCGTGCAACAGGCCGGGCCGGTCGCGGCCGTTGACCTCGATGATCGTCTGCGTGCTGTTGGCCTCGTTGTCGATCAGCACGCGGGGCTGAACCTTGAAGACCCGGGTCCTGCTGGGCAGCATCGGGCGGCGCTTGGCGATTTCGGTCTTCGGCCGCATGTCGCCGCTGAGGCTGCGCTCGATCGCGCTGGACAGCCGGGCCAGCTTGTCCGCCGCCTGAAACGGGCCGCCCTCGGCGTCCTGGATGATGAAGATGTCCAGCGCCGAACCGTCGGTCAGGGTGAAGATGCGCGCCTCGACGATGCTGGCCCCGACGACCGACAGGGCCCCGGCCAACCGGCTGAACAGGCCGGGATGGTCGGCCGTGTGAATGGTGACTTCCGTAACCCCCCGGCCGCGATCGATGCGCGTTTCGATGGTCAGTGCCTGCCCGGTTTTTGCCGCCGTGCGCAACAGCCTTGCGTGGCGGGCGTGGGCCTCGGTTTCCTGCTGCAGCCAATAGGGCGCATAGCCCTTGCTGAGGAAGGCGTCGACATCCTCCGCCGGCCAGTCGGGCAAGAGATCGCGCACCGCGTCCTTCGCCAGATTGATCCGGGCCTCGCGCCCCTTTTCCTCATGGGCGCCGATAAGAATGTCGCGGGCGCGGTGGAACAGTTGGCCCAGCAGCGTCGCCTTCCAGCCGTTCCAGCGACCGGGCCCGACGGCACTGATGTCGGCGGTCGTGAGCACGAGCAAAAGCCGCAACCGTTCGGCGGACTCCATGCGCCCGGCGAAATCGGCGATGGCTTCCTCATCATCGATGTCGCGCTTCAGCGCCACATTGCTCATCAGCAGGTGCCAGCGGACCAGCCATTCCGCCGTTTCCGTCTCCTCGTCGCTGAGGCCCAGCCGCCGCCCCAGCTTGCCGGCGATGCGCGCGCCAAGGATGGAATGATCGCCGCCCCGTCCCTTGGCGATGTCGTGGCAGAACATGGCGACATAAAGCGCCCGGCGGCTTTCGATCTTGGCGATCACCCGGCTTGCCAACGGCCATTGCTCCGCCCCGTCGCCGCCCTCAAGCCCGTTCAGAATGCCGATCGCGAACAGCGTGTGCTCGTCGACCGTGAAGACGTGGTACATGTCGTGCTGCATCTGCGCCACGACCCGCCCCCATTCGGGGATGAACTTGCCCAGCACGCCGGCCTCGTTCATCCGGCGAAGAACGCGTTCGGTCCCCTTCTCGCCGATCAGGATCTCAAGGAAGGCGGCGTTCGCGTCCGGGTCCTTGCGCAGCTTTGGCCCGATCAGGCGCAGCGAGCGCGTCACCAGCTTCAGGGCGTTGGGGTGAAAGCTGATGTCGTGGATTTGCGAGACGCGAAACAGCCGGATGATGTCGACCGGGTTCTCGCGGAACTGCTTGTCGTCGGCGACGTTGAGGCGACCGCCATCGATGATGAAGCCGTCAAGCTCCTGCCTGTCGCCCTTGCTGCCGAACAGGCGGGCCCGCAACGAACGGCCTTGGGGGCGGTGGCGGCTTTCCGCCTCCAGTGCGGCGCAGAAGATGCGGGTCAGGTCGCCGACATCCTTGGCGATCAGGAAATAGTGCTTCATGAACCGTTCGACGCCGGATGTGCCGGCGTGATCGGTGTAGCCCATGCGCCGGCCGACCTCGGTCTGCAGGTCGAAGGTCAGCCGGTCCTCCGCGCGGCCGGTCAGATAATGCAGGTGACAGCGCAGGGTTCTAAGGAAGGTCTGGTCCTTGATGAACAGGTCCGCTTCCTCGCGTGTCAGCATGCCGACATTGACCAGCCCGTCGGCGTCGTCGACCTGATGCAGGTACTTGCCGATCCAAAACAGCGTCTGCAGGTCGCGCAGGCCGCCCTTGCCCTCCTTGATGTTGGGCTCAAGCGCGTAGCGGCTGTCGCCGAGGCGCCGGTGGCGTTCGTCCCGTTCGGCCAGCTTGGCCTGGACGAACTCAAGCCCGGTTCCCGCCAGCACCTCCTTCGCGAAGCGCTGGGTGAACTCGTCGTATAGCGAGCGTTCGCCCCACAGGGGCCGCGATTCCAACAACGACGTGCGGATTGTCGTGTCGCCCTTGGCGCTGCGCAGGTTTTCCGCCACGGTGCGCACCGCGTGACCGACCTTCAGGCCCAAATCCCACATCAGCAGCAGCATGGCCTCGACCACCTGCTCCACCCTCGGCGCGCGCTTGTACGGCAGTAGGAACAGAAGGTCGATGTCAGAGCCCGGTGCCAGTTCGCCGCGACCGTAGCCGCCGATGGCGACGATGACGAACCGTTCCGCCATCGTTGGGTTGGGGGCCGGGAACAGCTGGTTGCCGACGGCGTCGGCCAGGCCGCGGATCAGCCGGTCCATCAGGTAGGCTTGCTCGGCAACGCAGGCGTCGCCGCCGACGAAATCCTCCAAAAAGCGCCGTCGGATCTCGTTGCGGCCGTGATCGAGGACTATCCGGGCCGCCTTTAGAAGGGCGGCGCGCTGGTCGGTGCCATCGTTCTCGGCCTGATCAAGTGCCGCGTCCAACGCCGCGGCGAAGGCCTGTTCGTCAATCAGACCCTTCGGGTCCGCAATGCCCGTGCCCAGTGGCGCGCCGACCATCTCGGCACTGTCCCGTGTTCCGTTTGCGGGTTTGAGGAGATCAAGCATCGGCGTCAGATTGTGGCGCGGCCGCCGGTTCTCAAGGCGAACATCAGGGGCCGTTTCCCGCCGGACGCGCCTGGTTTTCCAGATGCCGTAGCAGGCCAGCCAACACAGGCGCCAGATCGTCTTTGGTCACGGGCTGGGGGCGATCGCGCGACGCCAAGACGGCCAGCCGATTGGCGATTGCCTCCAACAGCGATTCCGATCGATCGAGACGGCTTCTCAAAAGCGCGATCTCGCTGGCCATGCGCTCCATGGTTTCGGCCAGAAGGCGCAACTCCTCACGCTCGGTCGCCATCGATCTGTCGACGGGCTCGGGCGCGGTCATGATCCCTCCTGCAAGGCGCGCTTCAGCGCGTAAAGGTACTCCAGCGCCGCCCGTGGTGTCATCTCGTCCGGGTTCAGGCTTTCCAAGAGGGTATCCACCTCGCTCGGTTGGGCGGCTGGCGGTGGCGCGCTTGGTGGCGGCACGGCGAACAAGGGCAAATCGTCGGCCAGGCCCGTCAACTTGGAGCCTTGTTCGCCCTGCTCAAGCGCGTTCAGCACCTGTTCGGCCCGCCCGACCACCGGCGGCGGCAGTCCGGCCAGTTTTGCCACGTGAATGCCGTAGGACCGATCGGCGGCGCCGGGGCCGACCTCATGCAGGAACACGATGTCGCCCTGCCATTCCTTCGCCCGCATGGTGTGGCGCGACAGGTTCTCCAGCTTGGCGCCCAAAGCCGTCAGTTCATGATAATGCGTGGCGAACAGGGCGCGGCAGCCGATGGTTTCGTGCAGATGCTCGACCGTGGCCCAGGCGATCGACAGGCCGTCGAAGGTCGCGGTGCCCCGGCCGATCTCGTCCAGGATCACCAGGCTCCGCGGTGTCGCCTGGTTCAGAATGGCGGCGGTCTCGACCATTTCGACCATGAAGGTGGACCGGCCGCGCGCCAGATCGTCTGACGCGCCCACCCGGCTGAACAGGCGATCGACGATGCCGATCCGCGCGCTGTCCGCCGGCACGTAGGCGCCCATCTGGGCCAGAATGGCGATCAAGGCGTTTTGGCGCAAGAAGGTCGACTTACCCGCCATGTTCGGCCCGGTCAGCAGCCACAGACGCTGACTGCCGCCGAGATCGCAATCATTGGCGACGAACCGCGTCTGATCTTGCGCCATCAAGGCGGCCTCGACGACCGGATGGCGGCCGCCCTTGACGTCGAACGAGGTGTCGTCGGTCAGGGTCGGCCGTACCCAGCCGCTGTCGGACGCCAGCCTTGCATGGCTGGCCACGACATCGAGCGCCGCCAAAGCCGCGGCGGCGGTCGCCAACGGCTCCGCAGCGGCGATGACATCGGCGACCAGCGCGTCGAACACGGCCATTTCGGTGGCCAGGGCCTTGTCCGCCGCCTCGCCGATGGCGCGTTCCAGCTCCGTGAGCTCGACCGTCGTGAAGCGCGCGGCGCTGCCCAGGGTCTGGCGGTGGATAAAGGTCTCCGCCTGCTCCGGCGTGGTCAGCTTTCCGGCGTGGGTCGGCGTGACGTCGATGTGATAGCCGATGACGTTGTTGTGCTTGATCTTCAAACCGCTGACCCCCGTGGCGTCGGCATACTTGGTCTGCAGGCCGGCGATCAGCTTGCGGCTGTCGTCGCGCAGGGTGCGCAGATCGTCCAACGTTGCGTCGTAGCCGGCGGCGACAAATCCGCCGTCGCGGGCAAGCGCTGGGGGTTCGTCCACCAGGGCGGCGGCGAGCGTCGTCGCCAGGCTGTCCTCACCCTTCAGATCCCGCGACGCCGCGATCAGGAGATCGGGCAGCCCCTGCTTGTCCTGTTCGCCAATCCGCTGACGCAGGGATTGTGCCGCCGCCAGCCCGTCGCGAATTGCCGCGAGGTCACGCGGGCCGCCGCGCCCGAGGCTCAATCGGCTAAGGGCCCTTTCGATATCGGGGCTGCGTCTCAGCGCCGCGCGCAGATCCTCAAGCAGCCGCGCGTCGCCGATCAGATATTGGGTGGCGTCAAGGCGCCGGTCGATCGCCTCGCGATCCGTCAACGGCGATGTCAGGTGCGTGTTCAGCAGCCGGGCGCCTGCCCCTGTCAAGGTCAGGTCGATGACGCTAAGAAGACTGCCCTTTCGGTCGCCCGACAGGGTGCGCATCAGTTCCAGATTGCGCCTTGTCGCGGCGTCGATTTCCAGGCTGCTGCCGCCGCTGCGATGGCGGGGCGGCGAGAGCCGGGGGAAGCGGCCCTTCTGGGTCAGGTCGATATAGTCAATCAGGGCGCCGGCCGCCGCGATTTCGGGCCGGCCGAAGCTGCCAAAGGCATCCAGCGAGGCCACGCCGTAGAGCGTGAGCAGCCGATGCCGCGCATTTTCGCTGTCGAACCGGCTGTTGGGCTGAACGGACAGGCGCGATGACCAATCGGCGGTCGCGTTGGCAATTGCCGCCTGATCGGCCAGCCGGTCGGGCAACAGCACCTCGCCGGGGTCGATGCGGGCCAGGACAGCGCCCAGATGTTCCGGTTCAACGGTTTCGGTCGTTAGCACGCCGGTGGTGATGTCGACGACCGCCAGCCCCAGCGCGCCGCCGGCGTCCGCCAGGGCGACCAGGAAGTTGTTGGACCGCGCCTCCAACAGCGTGTCTTCCGTGATCGTGCCGGGCGTGATGACGCGGATGACGTCCCGCCTCACCAGGGTCTTGCCGGACCGCTTCTTGGCCTCGGCCGGCGTTTCCATCTGTTCGCAGATGGCGACCTTGAAGCCCTGCCGGATCAGCCTGGCGAGATAGGCCTCGTGCGCGTGGGCGGGCACGCCGGCCATCGGCACATCCTCGCCGTCATGCTGACCCCGCTTGGTCAGCGTGATGTCCAGCGCCTCGGCGGCCTTGATCGCGTCGTCGAAGAACAGCTCGTAGAAATCCCCCATGCGGAAGAAGATCAGGCAATCCGGATGGGCCTCTTTGGCCTGCCAGAACTGCCCCATCATGGGGGTCTTTCCGCGGGGTCGGGTGCTGCTGCCGGGCACGGCGTGTCTTCTTCCAAGGTCCAGGGACGGCGTGCATCCTGCCCGGTTCCGTCTTGCCGCTGCCGCCGCTTTTTCGAACCCGGGAAGGTGCCTTGAACAGTGGCGGCGACTATGCAAATGGGGCCGCCCCCTGTCCAGGGGCGGCCCGCTTGGTGGTGAAGAAAGTCCGGCGGCCCCGTGCCGCCCGCCAGGGGCGACGATCAGCAGCCGTCAGGGTCGAGGTTGATGTCCTCGCAATCGGTCAGGGCACCGGCCGCGGCACCGGCGGCGCCGCCGACCAAAGCGCCCGTGATCGGGTTGCCGCCGAAAATCGCGGCACCCCCGGCACCCGCGCCGGCGCCAATCGCACCGCCGCTCAGCGCCCGCTCACCAACCGTGTTGCCGCACGCTGCTAGGAACAGGGTTGCGGCGCCGACCAAAAACACCTTCTTCATCATTGCCAATCTCCTTTCGTGAGCAGCGGCACCCCAGCGTTAACAGGGGCCGTGAACATGGATCTTCAGCATGAACCATGCCTGTAAACAACACGCACAACCGCGTATTATTCCAATCCAATATCGCGACGCAGGTGCGGCGTCAGAAAGGCAATTCGATGGCCGTGATGCGCCTTGTTACGGCGCCCTCGGCCATCCCTTCGGCGGGCGAGCCATTGGGTAAGAACCGCCCATGGCCACGCCCGAATGTCGAGCGCAGTGAACATCGTACTCATCCTGGTTGGTTTTCGGGCTGCCGCCTTCATTGCGCGGGCGCGCGGATCAAGGCGACACGCTGCCGGCCGGAGCGATCGACAGCGGGATCGTAATTAATCCGATCTAGGATGTATTACAAGATCGGATATCCAGTGATCGATTAAAGGGCGTCGGATAGTTCGAAGGTGTGTCGCCCTTGCAACACTGCCGGCGAGAGCGGGCCGCGACTAGCCGGCCGTTTCGGCCAGTCTCAGGATGTACTGGCCGTAGGTGGTCTTCGCCAGCGGCTTGGCGAGATCTGCCAGTTGACGGGCGTCGATGAACCCTTGCGCGAACGCGATTTCTTCCAAACAGGCGATCTGCAGCCCTTGACGGTGCTGAACCGTGCGCACGAATTCCGACGCCTCCAGCAGCGAGTCGTGGGTACCGGTGTCCAGCCAGGCATAGCCCCGGCCAAGCTGCTCCACGGTCAGAGCCCCGCGCTCCAAATCGGCCCGGTTGACGTCGGTGATTTCCAATTCGCCGCGTGCGGACGGTGTCAGGCCGGCGGCGATCGACGACGCATCGCCGTCATAGGCGTAAAGCCCGGTCACCGCCCAGTTCGATTTTGGGACGCTCGGCTTCTCCTCGATCGACAGGGCGCGCCGCCCTTCGTCGATTTCGACGACGCCATACCGTTGCGGGTCGTTGACTTCATAGGCAAAGATCAGCCCGCCGTCGGTCAGACTGCTGGCGCGCCTCAGCGCTTCTGTGAGGCCGTGACCGAAAAAAACATTATCGCCCAGGACCAGCATCAGGGGCTGGCCGGCGAGAAACTCGGCCCCGAGGATCAGGGCCTCCGCAATACCGCGCGGCTCATGTTGAACACAATAAGAAAACGACAGGCCCCACTGCTGCCCATCGCCCAGCAAGTGCTTCAGGTTCGGCAAGTCCTGTTTGCGACCGATGATCAGGATTTCGCGAATGTCCGCCAGCATCAGCACGGACAGCGGATAGTAGATCATCGGCTTGTCGTAGACCGGCAGCAGTTGCTTGTTGACCGCCAGCGTGGCCGGAAACAGGCGGCTGCCGGTACCGCCGGCCAGGACAATGCCCTTCATGGTGAGGTCTCTCTCAGATCATCAATGATTGCGGCGACAATTGGCGGCAGGGCCGATCGCCAGGCGATGGGCGGAATGCCCAGCGCGCTGGCCGCCCGTGCACCGGCAAGGCGGCTATTGGCGGGCCGCCGGGCCGGCGTCGGCCATTGCGTGGTCGGGATGGCCGTCAACTCAGGCCGCGGCCAATCAGGCGCAACGCTTTCCGCCGCCTCGAATACAGCCGTTGCCAACCCGTGCCAGCTCACCGGCTCGTCGCCCGACACGTGATAGGTCCCGTAGGGCGCACGGGTGCGGTCATGACGCCAGCGATCGATCAGCGTGACGACAGCGGCGGCCAGGCCGGGTGTCGGTGCCGGCGTGCCGATCTGGTCGTCGACCACGCTGAGGCGGTCGTTGGTCATGGCGGCGCGCAGCATGGTGCGGACAAAGTTGGCGCGATGCGGGCCGAACACCCAGGCCGTCCGCCAAATCCAGTGATCGGCGCCACTCGTTCGGATTGCGTCCTCGCCCGCCGCCTTGCTGGCGCCGTAGACGCCGAGGGGCGCCATGGGATCGTCCTCCGTGTAGGGACCGTCCTTGCTGCCATCGAAGACATAGTCGGTGGAGAAATGGAGCAAGGGTATCCGCGCGGACCGACAGTAGGCGGCGATCGTCGCGGGCGCCTGCGCATTCGCCGCAAAGGCGGTTTCGGGGTCGGTCTCGGCCTTGTCGACCTGGGTGTAAGCGGCGCAATTCACGACCATGGCGGGCGCGGAACGCGTCAGCAGGTCCGTCAGCGCCGTAGCATCCGTAACGTCCGCCTCGTTCCGGCCGGCCCAGACCGGCTGAAAGTCTGGGGGCCAGGCCTGATCGACTAAGGCACGGCCGATTTGCCCGTCTCGGCCCAGTACGAGAATCCGCATTCAGGCGCCGTCCTGTCGAAGCCCCCGCCGCTCCGTCGCGCCATCGGCGAGAACCGGACGCCACCATGCTTCGTTGGCGAGGTACCAATCGACCGTTTCGGTCAAGCCGGCATCGAAGCCTCGCGCCGGTGCCCAGCCGAGTGCCCTTTGACTGTGACGCGTGTCCATGGCGTAGCGTTGATCATGGCCGGGCCGGTCGGTCTTGAAGGCGATCAGCGATCGACGCGTGTCGATGCCGGCCAAGGGTGGCGCGCGTTCGTCCAACCGATCGCAAATCGCCTCCACGACAGCGAGGTTGGCGTGTTCCATATTGCCGCCAAAGCAATAGGTACTGCCCGCCGCGCCCCGCTCTAGCGCGACCAACAGGCCGGCGACATGGTCGTCGACGTGCAGCCAGTCCCTGACATTGGCGCCCGAACCGTAGACCGGCAACTCCCTGCCCATAAGCCCGCGTATGATCATCAGCGGGATCAGCTTTTCGGGGTGCTGACAGGGTCCGTAATTGTTCGTGCAGTTGGTCACGATGACCGGCAGGCCGAAGGTGTGACCCCAGGCCCGCGCCAGATGGTCGGACGCCGCCTTGCTGGCGGCATAGGGCGAGCGGGGCGCGTAGGCCGTGGTCTCGCGGAACCTGCCGACCAGTCCCAAACTGCCGAAGACCTCGTCGGTGGAGACATGAACGAACCGGAAGGTATCCCGTCGATCGTCGCTCAGATCCCGCCAATAGCCAAGCGCCGCATCCAGCAGGTGGCTGGTTCCGACGACATTGGTATCGATGAACGGTGCGGCGCCGTCGATCGACCGGTCGACATGGCTCTCGGCCGCAAGGTGCATGATGGCGTCCGGCCGGGTTTCGCGAAGCAGGGCCTGCATCGCCCGCCCGTCGGCGATATCCAGCCGCGCAAAGCGGTAGCGGCCAGATGTCTCGATCTCGGCCGGCAACGATGACGGGACCGCGGCGTAGGTCAACTTGTCGACATTGACCACCGACCAATCGGTCTTGGCGATCAACTGCCTGATAAGGGCCGATCCGATGAAGCCGGAACCGCCGGTAATGAGCACTTTCATCTGGACACCAATTCAACGATCACGCGAATGGGCTGCATTTGGATCAGACGCTTGCTTTGTGCCGAATTCGCTTTGCGACACGGGACATGCCATAGCAGGTCCGGGCCAGGGATCAAGCCGCGATGCCCATTGACCCGGCCCGGTCCTGACCGGAAATTGCCGAAGTCTGGATCGGTCGTCGAAGCTGGCCTGGGCCATGCGGGACCAACGCCGCGGCGGCAGCGGCCAAAGCACGCACGGACGATGGTTTATCAATCCGCGCTTCTCATGCACACTTGAAAGCCATTCGCGGTATCCGCGGGTGCGACAGTCGAAGGGAGGGTGTTTTGGCTGACATCGAGTTGGCTTTTGGTCGCGGCGGGCTGGTGGTCGACTTGCCGGACGCCGCAAAGCCGACCGTCATACGAAAGCGGGCCCTGCCCGTGCCGGCCGATCAATCCGCCGCCATCGAAGCGGCATTGGACAATCCCATCGATGTGCCGACGCTGTCCGAACTGGCCGCCGACGCGCGCAGCGCCTGCATCCTGATCTGCGACATCACGCGGCCGGTGCCCAATGGCCTGTTTCTTCGGCCCTTGATCGAACGGCTGGTCGAGGCCGGCGTGCCGCTGGCGGGCATTACCGTTCTGGTGGCGACGGGCCTCCATCGCCCCAACCTTGGGGACGAGCTGGCGGAACTGGTCGGCGATCCTTGGGTGCTGGCGCATGTGTCGGTCGTGAACCACTACGCCCGCGATGAGGCGGCCCATGTCGACTTCGGCCGCACCGCCACGCGGGACGTACCGGTCGGCCTCGATCGCCGCTTCGTCGAGGCGGACGTGAAGATCGCCACCGGGCTGGTCGAACCGCACTTCATGGCCGGCTGGTCCGGTGGGCGCAAGGTCGTGGCGCCCGGCATCGCCCGCCACGACACGATCCGCACCTTCCATTCCGCGCGCTTCATGGAGGACCCGGGCGCCACCTCGTGCAATCTGGACGCCAATCCGCTGCATGAGGAGCAGTTGGAGATCGTCCGCATGCTCGACGGTCCGGTGCTGGCCCTGAACACGGTCATCGACGAGGATCGGCGCCTGTGCTTCGCCTCGTTCGGCGAGATTCTGTCGAGCCATATGGCGGCGGTCGATTTCGTGCGCGCCGCGACCTCCGTCCCCGCACCCCGCCGGTATCGCACGGTCGTGACCTCCGCGGCCGGCTATCCGCTGGACAAGACCTACTATCAGACCGTGAAGGGCATGGTGACGCCGATCGGCGTTCTGGCAGAGGGCGGCGACCTGATCATCGTATCGGAATGTTCCGAAGGTGTCGGCTCGCCGGAGTTCCGCGCCGCCCAGGAACGGCTGGTGGCCTTGGGCCCGGAGGCGTTTTTGGCGACGCTGATGGAAAAGTCGTTGGCCGACATCGACGAATGGCAGACCGAAATGCAGCTGAAGCCGATGCGGGTCGGCCGCATATCGCTCTATGCGCCGGGCCTGCCGGATGCGGATCACGCCGTAACCGGGGTCGACCGGGTCGATGACCTGCCGGCCGCGATCGCTGCCGCCATGGACCGCCAGGGCGACCCGGAAATCGCGATCATACCGGAGGGGCCGTACGTGGTGCCCTACTGCGCCGCCGACCGATGACCGCCCGCCACATCCATCTCGACCCGGTCGGCGGCATCGCGGGCGACATGTTCGTGGCCGCGATATTGGATACGTTTCCGGACCTGAAGGAGGCCTGTCTGGCCGCCGTCACCGCGTTGGTGGGCGACAGCGCTGAGATCCAACTGCTGGACGCCCGGTCAAAGGGGTTCGCTGGTGCGCGGTTGCGGGTCGCGCCGGCGCAGGATGTCCCTGAACGCTCGTGGCAGGAGATCAAGCCCCTTATGGCCGGCTTGCGGCCCGCCGGCGCCGCTGAACATGCCCTCCAGATCTTCGAACTGCTGGCGGAGGCGGAGGGTTCCGTCCACGGCGTGCCTAAGGACGCGGTGCATTTCCATGAAGTCGGCGCGATCGACTCGATCGCCGACATCGCGGCCGCCGGCTTTCTGATCGACGCGGTCGATGCCGCAAGCTGGTCGGTTGGGCCATTGCCCCTGGGCGCCGGCCTGGCGCGCACCGCGCACGGGGCCATTCCGGTGCCGGCGCCCGCGACGGTTCGGCTGCTGAAGGGGTTTCCGGTGGTCGATGACGGCCTGCCGGGCGAGCGGGTCACGCCGACGGGCGCGGCGATCCTGGCGCATCTGCGCCCAAGCCACGTGCGTCCGGCGGGTGCCCTTGGTGACACCGGCCTGGGGTTGGGCACGCGCGAACTGCCCGATCGCGTCAACGGATTGCGGGTACTGGAGATCCGTGTCGACGACACGGCTTCTCCGGTCGATCAGGTCGCCATTCTGCGCTTCGACATCGACGATCAGCCGGCGGAGGATCTGGCGCTCGGTCTCGATCGGCTGCGGGCGCTGCAAGGCGTCATCGACATCACCCAGTCGTCCGCGATCGGCAAGAAGGGGCGAATGATCGCCGAGATCCGCGTCCTGGCCACCCCGGACCAGGCGGAGAGCGTGGCCGGCCAGGTTTTTCGCGAGACCACCACGCTGGGCCTTTGCCTTCAGCGGGCGGAGCGGCGGGTGCTGCCCCGTGACGTTGTCGAGCCGGTACCGGGCCTGCGCGCCAAACGCGCCATGCGGCCGGGCGGCATGACCGCGAAGGCGGAGCTTGACGATCTGGCCGCGCGCGGCGGCGATGCCGCCGACCGCGCAAGGCTGCGCCGCGAAGTCGAACTGGCGGCGCTCGAAACAGGCGAGCCGGACATCCCGGAATGAACGCGATCACGCCAAATGGGATGGCCGCCGAGGTGCGGCTCGCGTGCGTTCTGCAACAGATCGGGCCGCTGGCCGTCGCCGTGTCCGGCGGCGTCGATTCCATGACCTTGGCGCATGTCGCGCATGACTGCCTCGGCCCGGACGCGGAAATGATCCATGCCATCTCACCCGCCGTACCGGGCACGGCGACCGAACGCGTACGCCGGTATGCACGCCAGCACGGCTGGCGGTTGCGGGAGATCGATGCCGGCGAGTTTGCCGATCCCCGCTATCGGGCGAACCCTGCCAACCGGTGCTTTTTCTGCAAGACGAACCTGTACGGCACCATGGCGCGCGTGGCCGATGCCACGCTGGTTTCGGGCACGAACCTGGACGATCTGGGCGACTGGCGGCCGGGCTTGCGGGCCGCCCGGGATCATGGCGTGCGCCACCCGTTCGTCGAGGCGGAGATCGACAAGCGGACCGTGCGTGCCATTGCCCGCGCGCGGCAACTTGACGATCTCGCGGAACTGCCGGCCGCGCCGTGCCTGTCGAGCCGGGTCGAAACCGGGCTGCGGGTCGAGGCGGCCGATCTGGCCGCGATCGACCGGGTCGAGGCGACGCTGCGCGGTCAGTTCGATGCGGCCGACATCCGCTGTCGCGTGGTCGCCGGCGGCATTCGCATCGAACTGGATGAAGCCTGTCTCGCCACCTTGACCGATGGCGACGTGGCAACGGTGCGCCAGATGGCGGCCGGCGTCTTTGCCCGTTCTATCGAGACAGTTTCGGTCGCGCCCTACCGGCGTGGCTCCGCCTTTTTGAGATGAGGCCGCCTTTTTGAGATGAGACCACTGTGAGCTTGGACTTTGAACTCGATTTCGACCGGCAAGACCGGATCGGCATGGGCGAGGCCATCTTTTGCGAGGGCAAGTCGTCCGATCAGGTCGCTGGCATTCTCTACGCGGCGGACCGGCGTGGCGTTTCGCTGCTGCTGACCCGGTGCAGCCCCGCCCTGGTGGCGGCGCTTGAGCCGTCTTTGGCCGAGGCGCTGGACTACGATCCGGAATCCCGAACCGCCTATTTCGGCGCGCCGCCGTCCGTCGTGTCGACACGCGACGTCGCCATCATCACCGCCGGCACCAGCGACCTGCCGGTGGCGCGCGAGATCGAACGTACGCTGCTGTTCAATCGCTGTGCGCCTCGGCTGGTGGCGGATGTGGGTGTTGCCGGCCTGTGGCGTCTGCAGGCGCGGTTGCCGGATGTGGCCGACTGCAAGGTGATGATCGTGATCGCCGGCATGGACGCCGCCTTGCCCACGGTGGTCGGCGGGCTGGTCCCCCAGCCCATTATCGGCGTGCCGAGGTCTACCGGCTACGGCGCTGCCCGCAACGGCGAAACCGCGCTGATGTCGATGCTGGCAAGCTGCGCACCCGGGCTGACCGTGGTCAATATCGACAATGGCTATGGCGCCGCCTGCGCCGCCTTGCGTCTGCTGAAGGCGATCAAGTCGGCGGCCTGATGTCTGCTCAATGCCGGCCGATGCCCCGATAGGCGCCGGCCTTATAGTAGGCGCGCAAAGCCTCCCTATGGCGGTTGATCAGCGTTCGCCGCCGCTCGAACTCGCCGGAGCGGACGACGGATAGCGCCTGGTCATGGGCTTCCTGTTCCAGCGCCGGCAGGTCGACGCCTAAGGCCTTGCCGTCGGCGACGATTTGACGGCCGTCGACATAGAGCTCACGCACATCCGCCATGGTCATGCGGGCGAGCAGCATCTCGACCAAGTCCTCCGGCGGCACCAGCCAGTCGGCGGTCATGGTTGAGCGGTCCAGCACCAGGATGTCGGCGCGATTGCCCGTCACCAGGCGGCCGGCGTCGGACGAATTGTCGAAGGTCTCGTAGCCTTGGCATGAGGCGGCGTGAAACAGCGCCCCGCGATCGAGTTGGTCGTCGACGCTGTGGCCCTGATGCAGCCAGTTGAACAAGCGCATGTCGCGCAGCGCGTCGCCATCATCATCGACGGAGGTGCCGTCGAGCCCGATGGCGAACTTCGTGCCGGCGGCGAGGAAGCGGTCGACCGGCGCGATGCCGGATCGCAGCCGCAGGTTCGATGCCGTGTTCACCGAGACCGTGACGCCCCGTTCGGCCAGCAACGCGCATTCGTCCGGCGTCAGCCAGACCCCGTGGGCGACCGTGAGGCGCGGTGACAGGAAGCCGATGCTGTCCAGGAACCGGACCACGCCGCCCTCATAGACGCTGTCCGACCAGTCCCGCTGGATCTTGGTTTCCAAGAGATGCATGTGGATGCGACGCCCGGTTCTGGCGGACGCGTCGGCGATCGCCGCCAGCGTATCGTCCTGGCACCATTGCGGCCCGATCGGCCCGTATTGCGGCCGGAAATCGTCGCTGCCGTATGCCTGTTCGATGATGTCGACCCTGGCCAACTGGTCCGCCGCTGGCTTGTAGCTCGGCGTCCACTGGACGATTTCGGCCCAGTCGTCCGGATCGTGAAACGGCGCCACCGCCTCCGGCCCGCCATAGGCGAACGGGTTGCGATCGGTGATCGGGCAGGAAAAGGCGACCCGGATGCCGACCTCCCGCGCGGCCCGGGCCACACCCGCCGCCTCCTCGACCAGCCGGTCGGCGTTGAAGGAGTTGTGGCAGTGGTTTGCGACCGCGATGCCCGACTGGGCCATGCGCGCGAACGCGATGGCGGCGACGAGATAGGGGTCGACCGGCGGTTCCAGCCGCAGGCTCGCGGCCCAAAGCTCCAGCGCGTCATCCATCGCGCCGTAGGTCAGCGTGCGGTGGCCCCGGCCGTGATCGTGGGCGTTCACCAGCGCCGGCAACGCGATCAGGGTCTCGCGGTCCGCCGGCACATCCGCGTTTGGCAGGATGCGATCGATGCGGCCGTCGACGACCGCAATCTCGCCCGGCCCCGCGTCCGGCGCTACGCCCGGATCGGCCAGGATGTGACCGGCGGCGATGCGGTGTTCGGTCGGGCTGCTGGTCATGGCTGTTTCCTGGGCACGGATCTGGCGGGGACGCCGGTTCGGAAGACCGAACCTACAATCTGCACACCATGCTAGTGCAGCTTGTTTTCGAACGTAAATCCCTATCGTGCGCGAATTTTGGCATCGCCTGGCGCGTAAAAATCTTCTATCTGACGTCAGGCTTTCGGCGCAAAATTTCACGATGCGCCCAGAATGACGAAGCAAAATTTCGAACACGCGCGCATGGGGGCAGCGATACCAGGCATCACAAGAATCGGGAGAAGGCTCATGCACAAACGTCTGGAACTCGGACCGCGTTTCGCGCGGCGCGGCTTGTTGAAATCAGCGGCTTTTGGGGCGGCGGCCTTGAGCGCGCCCAGCCTGCTGTCGTTCCGCGCCCTGGCCCAGGACGCCTATGAAGTGAACATGCAGCTTGGCTGGCTGGCCAGCAACGGCATCACCGGCGAAGTCGTCGCCGATACGCTGGGCTATTACGCCGAGGAAGGTGTGGAACTGAACATCACGCCCGGCGGCCCCGGCGTCGATGGTGTTGCCTCTGTGGCGGCCGGTCGCGCCCAGGTTGGGCAGCTCTCGTCCAGCCCGTCGCTGATGCTGGCGCGATCGGCCGGCATTCCGGTCAAGTGCATCGCGGCCGGCTATCAGCAGCACCCGTTCACCTATTTCTCGCTGGCCGACAATCCGATCCGCACGCCGGAAGACATGATCGGCAAGACGATCGCCACACAGCCGACGGCGCACATCCTGCTGCGCGCCCTCCTGGCCCATAATGAGATCCCGGAAGACGATGTCGAAATCGTCAATATGGGCAGCGACATGAACCAGTTGCTGACCGGTCAGGCCCAGGCGGTGACGGGCTGGATGACCAACGTCAATGCCCTGTCGATCCTGGGCGATGGCCGGGTCGACCTGATGCTGTGGGATGCGGGCATCCAGCTTTACGCCAACCCGTACTACGTCACCGACGACACGTTGGAGAACGATTTCGACGGCATCGCCTCGTTCCTGCGCGGTTCGGCGCGCGGCTGGGGCTATGCCTTCGAGAACCCCGAAGAGGCGGTCGACATGCTGGTCGAGCGGTATCCCAACCTGGACCGCGACAGCGAGATGGCCGCCATGCCGCTGGTTCTGGGTTTCAGTTTCAATGCCCTGACGGCCGAGCATGGCTGGGGCACGATGAACCGGGAGAACTGGCAGGCCCAGATCGACATCTATGCCCAGCTCGGCCAGTTCGAGGACAATCCGGTGCCGACGGTCGACGACGTGATGACCCTGTCCGTGCTTGACGCCACCACCGACGTCAGGCCGAGGCTCGGCTGAGCCATGGGCGCCCCCGCCTTGGCCCCGGCGGCGAACGCGGGGGCGGACGATCTGGCGCTGCGGTTGGACGGCGTGACGGTGACGTTCGAGACCGACCACGGCCCGCTGACCGCACTGCAGGACATCTCGCTGTCCGTCCGGTCGGGCGAGTTCCTGACCATGTTGGGGCCGTCCGGTTGCGGCAAGTCCACGCTGTTGCGCACGGTGGCCGACCTGCTGCCCGTGAGCAGCGGGACGGTGTCGGTGATCGGTCGCGCGGCGTCGGAAGCCAGGCGCGCCCGGCAGATCTCGTTCGTGTTTCAGGACGCGACCCTGATGCCGTGGCTGTCGGTGATCGACAATATCCGCCTGCCGTTGGAGGTCGGGCGCGGCAACGGCGCGATCATCGACGCACCGGTGCCGGCGGAAGAGCTGCTGGCCATGGTCGGCCTGAAGGGCCGTGAGCGGGCGTTGCCGCATGAGCTGTCCGGCGGCATGCGCCAGCGGGTGGCGATCGCCCGCGCGCTGATCTGCCATCCGAAGATCCTGTTGATGGACGAGCCGTTCGGTGCCCTGGACGAGATCAAGCGCGATCAGTTGAACGTCGAACTGCTGCGCATCTGGCAGGAAACGGGCACGACCATCCTGTTCGTCACCCACAGCATTCCAGAGGCCGTGTTTCTGGGCCAACGGGTGCTGATGCTGGCGGCCAATCCTGGCCGGGTGCGCGAGGTCGTTGATATCGATCTGCCCTACCCGCGCGATCTGGCCTTGCGCGACCAGCCGGAATTCATCGAGCGCGCGGCCCATCTGCGTCAGGTTTTGGAGACCTGTTGAGATGGCCGTCGTAGACCAACAGGAAGCCGCGGCCGACACAACGGCGGCACGGCGCGAAAAGGTCAGACAGCGCAAGGCCAAGACCTGGCGCGACCGGTGGCCGCCCTTGGCCGCGGTGGTCGGCATTCTGGTTCTGTGGGAACTGATCGTCGTCGGTTTCGAGGTGCCGACCTTCATCGCACCGGGTCCGGGCGAGGTCGTGGCCACGATGATCGAGCGCTGGCCGATGCTGATGATGAACCTATGGCCGACGGCGCTGGAGAGCCTGGCCGGGTTCGCGCTGGGCAACACGATCGCGGTGCTGATCGCCGTTGGGTTCGTGCACAGCCGGCTGGCCGAACGCGCCTTCTATCCGATCGCGGTTTTCATCAACACGATCCCGATCATCGCCATCGCGCCGATCCTGGTTCTGATCTTCGGCAACGGCTTTACGCCCAAAATCATCATCGCGGCGCTGATCTGCTTTTTCCCCACGCTGGTCAACGTCACGCGCGGCCTGAAGGCGGTCAATCCGGCGACGTTGGAACTGATGCATGTGCTGTCGGCCAGCCGGTGGGAGGTGCTGATCCGGGTTCGACTGCCGTCGTCGCTGCCGTTCCTGTTCGCCGCCTTGAAGATCGCTTCGACGACCTGCGTCATCGGCGCGATCGTGGGTGAGTGGATTGGCTCCAATGTCGGCCTTGGCGCCCTGATCATCGAGGCGACCTACAATTTCCGCTCCCCACTGTTGTACGCCACGGTGATCCTGGCGGCCTCGCTGGCCGTCGTGCTGTTCACCATCGTGACCCTGCTGGAACGCAGGCTGATCCGCTGGAAGGTCGATGCGGCGGCCGTTTAGCCGGCATCGACGCAAAGGAAGAGACAGGCAGATGACTGAACTGAAAACGGTGCAAGAAGCCGCCCGCGAGGTGCCGGCGATCGTGAAATCCGATGTCGTCGTGGTCGGCGGTGGGTCGGCCGGGGTCGGTGCCGCGGTGTCGGCGGCCAGGAACGGCGCCTCGGTGACGTTGCTGGAACGCTATCCCCATCTCGGCGGCATGGCGTCGGGCGGCATGGTGCTGGTGCTGGACGACATGGTGAACGGCCAGGAGATCACGGTCACCGGCATCGTGATGGAGATGGTCGAGCGCATGAAGGCGCTGGGCCTCGCCGTCTATCCGCCGGAGGAGGACCGCAAGACCAATTGGGACGTGTATCGCAAATGGGCGCGCTGGGGCGCGTTCGACTTCCATGTGCCAAGCCAGCCGGAACCCATCATCTTCGCCGTCGCCTTCGACCCGGATGGCTGGAAGCGCGTCTCCAACACCCTGATCCAGGAAGCGGGGATCAATCTGCGCCTGCATTCATGGTTCTCAGAGCCGATCATCGAGGACGGCGCGATCAAGGGCGTGATCTGCGAGACCAAGATGGGGCGCCAGGCCATTCTCGGCGATGTGGTGATCGACGCCACGGGCGATTTGGACGTGGCCTCGCGTGCTGGTGCTGCCCACGGCACCGGCGCCTACATCGTCACCACCGTTTTCCGCCTTGGCGATGTCGATACCGACAAGGCCGAGGCGTTCGAATGGGAACATCCGGACGAGTTCAAGGCGATCGACCGGGCGGCCAAGCGC
This sequence comes from Pseudomonadota bacterium, assembly GCA_039177555.1. Taxonomy (GTDB): domain Bacteria; phylum Pseudomonadota; class Alphaproteobacteria; order DSM-16000; family Inquilinaceae; genus JANQGH01. Next base: position 110,010 of record JBCDFV010000004.1, read on the forward strand.
ATCATCGGCGGCTCGTGGGCCAGATGGTGGCTGAAGACGCCGCTGCCGGGCATCGTCTGGTGCAACTGCCCGCACATGACCGGCTATGACGGCATGTCGGTCGAGCATTTGACGGCGGCGGAATTCGACGGCAGAGGCCGCATCGAACGTCTGGTCGCCTTCGTCCAGAAGAACCTGCCGGGCTTCGAGAACAGCTATCTGCTGGGCACGGCCGAACAGATCGGCGTGCGTCAGACCCGCTTGCTGGAAGGCGAGTATGTCGTCACCAAGGACGATGTGGTGGACAGGGTACATTTCCCGGACACCGTCTGCCGCGGCCGCGACTACTACACCCCCTACCGCGCCCTGTTGCCGCGCGATGTCGAGAACCTGATCGTCGCCGGCCGGCACTATTCCGCCACGCCGGAGGCCCAGCGCATGTCGCGCGAGATCCCGCCCTGCATGCTGCAGGGTGAGGCGGTTGGCGTCGCCGCCGCCTTGGCCCTGCAGGGCGGCGTGCGATTGCGCGACGTCGATCCGGCGGCGATCCAGCGTCAGATGCGCAAGCAGGGCGCCGATCCGGGCGACATCCCGTCGGCCAACGCCAACGTCCCCATCGCCGCCGAGTAGCCGGCACGAAGTCCGAGAGTTCATGATGGATCAGCAAACCCTGCCGCTTTCCGGCATTAAGGTGATCGATTTCACCCAGGTCATGCTGGGGCCGTGCGCGACCCAGACGCTGGGCGATTTCGGCGCCGAGGTGATCAAGGTCGAACGCAAGGGGTCCGGCGATCTGTCGCGCTGGGCGGTCGAAAAGCGCGGCAATTCCGACAACCCCGTCTTCTGCTCGCTGAACCGCAACAAGCGCTCGATCGCGCTGGACATGCGCGGCGATGCCGGCAAGGCACTGGCGCGCGACCTGATCCGCGATGCCGACGTGGTCGTCAGCAACTTCCGCCCCGGCGTGATGGAGCGGCTGGGCCTCGGCTACGAGGATTTGTCGAAAGACAATCCCGGCCTGATCTGGGCCTTCGGCTCCGGCTTCGGCTCGTCCGGGCCGTACCAGCACAAGGGCGGCCAGGACGTGCTGGCCCAGGCGATGAGCGGCGTCATGGCGCGCAAGGCCGACCCGGACCATCCGCTGGCGATCTATCCGACCACGCTATGCGACTATTCCGCTGGCATGCATCTGGTCCAGGGCGTTCTGCTGGCGCTGTTGGCGCGGGAGAAGACGGGCAAGGGCCAGAAGGTCGAGGTCTCGCTCTATGACAGCATCCTGGCCATGCAGATGCAGGAAGCCGCCATGGAGATGGCCGAGGGGATCGAGCTGAACTGGGCCGCCATGCCGCTGTCCGGCGTGTTCGAGACCACCGACGGTGCCGTGGTCATGGTCGGCGCGTTTAAGGAAAACCCGCTGCGCGACATCTGCACGGCCCTGGAGATCGAGGACCTGTCGGGCAAGTACCCGACCCTGGAGGTCCAGCGCGTCCATCGTCGGCTGCTGCAGGCCATTTTCCGCGAGCGCTTTGCGTCCAACACCACGGCACACTGGATCGAGCGGCTGGAGGGGCAGGATCTCCTCTGCTCGCCGGTCAAGACCCTGACCGAGGCCTTGGAGGACCCGCAGACCCACCATAACGGCATGATCCTGGAATACGCCAATGGCGGGGAGCCGATGCGCCAGATCGGCCAGCCGGTGCATTTGTCCGACGCCGAGGTCGCCATCCGGGTCCCGCCGCCCGTGCTGGGCGAGCAGACCGACCAGATCCTGCGCGAGATCGGGCTGGACGACGCCCGCATCAGCAGCCTGCGGCAGGATGGCGTGGTGGCATGACCGTCCATTACGACGTCGCCGACCATATTGCCCGCGTGACGATCGATCGGCCCGATCGGCTGAACGCCGTCGACGAGGCGACCGAGCACGAGCTGCAGCGCGTCTGGTCCGACATCGAATCGCGGGACGATATCTGGTGCGCGGTGCTGACGGGTGCGGGTGAGAAGGCGTTTTGCGTCGGGGCCGATGTAAAGGCCGCCGCGGAAGGCGATCCCGGCGGCGTCAACTATTGGCTGGCACCGCGCCCGGGCGGCTTTGGCGGCATCGCCACGCGCAACAGCCTGACGGTGCCCGTCATCGGCCGCGTCAACGGCCATGCGCTTGGCGGCGGCTTCGAAATGATGCTGGGCTGCGACATCGTCGTGGCCAGCGACAACGCGACATTCGGTCTGCCCGAACCGCGCATCGGCTTCATTCCACTCGATGGCGGCATGGTGCAGCTTGCCCGGCACATCCCCTATCGTCGGGCAATGGGCATCCTGCTGACGGGCGGAAGGTTCAAGGCGGCCGAGGCGTTGGAGTTCGGTTTGATCAACGAGGTTGTCGGCCAGAGCGACTTGGACCAGGCCGTCGACCGCTGGGTCGATCAGATCCTGCACTGTGCCCCCCACAGTCTGCGGGCGGTGAAGGCGGTCGTGCGCCAGACAGCCCATCTTTCGGTCGAGGACGCGATGGGCCGTCGGCTGCCGGAACTGACGGATGCCTTCCTGGCGGCGGATCGGGAAGAGGGCATGAAGGCCTTCGTCGAAAAGCGCCGACCGAACTGGCAAGGCCGCTGAGCCATGCATACACCATGACGTACGTGATCACGGCGCCCTGCATCGACGTGAAGGACGGCACCTGCGTCGATGTCTGCCCAGTCGACTGCATTTATGAAGGCGGGCGCATGTTCTACATTCAGCCCGACGAATGCATCGCCTGCGGCCTTTGCGAGACGGTCTGCCCGGTCGAGGCGATCTATCACGGGGATGATGTGCCGAAAGACATGACGGCGTTCACCGAGATCAACCGGCGGTTTTTCGACGCCTCGGTCAGCGGTTTGGGCTCGCCTGGCGGGGCCAGCCGCACGGGTCCTGTTGAGATCGACGACCCCGATATTCTAAAGCAGGCCAGCTAACCCACCGCGCATGCACGCCGCCGTCCTTCGCTACTTTATCGAGGTCGCGCGGCGCGGCTCCATCCGCAAGGCGGCCGACGTGCTGCATGTCGCCTCCTCGGCGGTCAATCGCCAGATCATCAATCTGGAGGACGAACTCGGCACGCCCTTGTTCTATCGCGTGCCGGGCGGCGTGCGGCTGACGGCGGCGGGTGAACTGCTGCTCAGCCACGCCAACAGCACGTTGCTGGACTTCGAACGGGTCCGCGACGAGATCGAGGATCTGAAGGGGCTGAAGACCGGCAACATCCGGATCATCGCTATCGATTCCCTGATGGTCGATGTCCTGCCGGAGGCGATTGCCGCCTTTCACGATACCTACCCGGACGTCACCTACGCCGTCGTGGCGGCCGGGCCGGCCGATGTCACGAAGGAGTTGGCGTCGGGCAATGCGGACATCGCCATCTCGTTCGTGCCGGAACGCCAGACCGTGGTCCGCACGGTGCGCGAAATCGCGACGCCCATGGGCGTGATTATGCGGCCCGACCATCCGCTGGCCGAGCGCAAATCCCTGTCGGTGCCGGATTGCCTCGATCACCCGCTGTTCATGCAGCCGGACATCCTGCCGCTCAGCCCGGTCTTGGAGGCGGAGCTGAACGCCGCACGTACACGCGTACGGCCCAAGCTGATCAGCAACTCCATGGATCTGCACAAGCGCCTGATCAAGCAGGGCGTCGGCATCGCCTTCTTCACGCCGGTCGCCTTCCTGCGCGAGGTGGCCAATGGCGAGTTGATCCATGTCCCGCTCGCCGAACCCCACCTCGCCAATCTGCGCATGGGCATCATCATTCCGTCGCAACGCCAGCTCTCGCCCATGACGATGGCGATGGTGGCGCATCTGGAAAGGTTCCTGATCGGGATCGAGAGCCAGTTAGGTTAGTGCCAGCGCAGCTAGCGCATGGCCAAACTTGTCTGTCAGTCGCGACCACTTGATGACTGACGTGCGGTCTGTTATTCACCTTTTGGTTAATTGGGGAGCCGAGAATCACTATGCCAAACTCAAAAAACTACTGGACGAGCAAGCGCCCGGAGGGATGGGCAGTAAAGCGAGAGGGCGCCAACAAGGCAGCCTCACTTCACTCCACACAAGGCGAAGCCTGGACCGAGGCACGGAGACTTGCGCGAGGTTCCGGTGGTGAGGCCCTTCTGAAGGGACAAGATGGAAAGATCCGCGCCAGAAACACCTACGGCAAAGATCCATATCCGCCGAAAGGTTAAGCGCTGTGGCCAGCAATAGAGTTCCACTTGCGATAGTATACGATTTCGACGGAACTCTGGCACCGGGCAATATGCAGGAACGAGACTTTATTCCTGCGCTAAAGATGAAGTCGAGGGATTTCTGGCGTCGCGTGAAGGCAGAGGCTGAAAAACACGACGCTGATGAAATACTATCCTATATGCACTTGATGCTAGATCGAGCGCAGGCACATCAAGTAACTGTTAGAAAACAAGACTTCCAGAACTATGGAAAAAACCTCCCGCTGTTTAATGGTCTTGTTGACTACGTCGAGCAAGATGAAAACAAGGACGGCTGGTTTGATCGAATAAAGAAATATGCGACTTTGAGTGGAATCAAAGCCGAGCATTATATCGTGTCTTCAGGTATGCGCGAAATGGTTGAGGGCTCGGCCATAGCAAAGCACTTCAGGATGATTTATGCGTCTGGATTCATGTATGATCACCATGGAGTGGCTAATTGGCCAGCATTAGCTCTTAACTATACTACAAAGACACAGTACATTTTCAGAATAAATAAAGGAAGCCTCCGAGTTTATGATCATTCAAAGATAAATAGGCATATACCTAAAAAAGAACGAGAAGTGCCATTTGAGAATATGATCTTCATCGGAGATGGTGAGACCGATATACCGTGTTTTCGCCTAGTCACAGAGCAAGGAGGAAATGCCATTGCGGTTTACAAGCCGAATACTAGAGGTGCGAGAAGCCGTTGCGAGGAATACGTCAAACAAGGACGTGTGAAGTTCATTGCGCCGGCTGACTATCGCGACGGCCGTCCTGTTGATCGAATCGTGAAGTCAATAATAGACAAACTCGCCAGCGATCATCATCTGGATAGTCTTCGCCCGTAGTCGAACGCAATCCAGCAAGAGGAATTAGACGGTAGCATTTTCTAACGATGATTTTTGTCGACGTCGAACACTGTGAAATGACATCGATTTCTCTGCCCGCCGCTTAGCTGTTTACGGTTGGTTGATCGCCTTCCTCAGTGCTCGAACAGTAGCTATGTCGGTTTCTCGCTTTTCATCACCGACGAAGGCGAGTTCTCGCAGCTTCGACGATCCGGTTGCGGTGATACGGCTGGCCGAGCCATGGATCTCGCGCGCGCCCGTTCGGCGCAGAATGTCGGCGGCGTTTTCAGGCGTCACGCCGCCGCCGGGCATCACGGAAAGCCCCTGGGGTGCCGTCGCGATCATCGAGGCAATGGCGTCGATCCCGTCGATCGCCTTTGCCATACCACCAGAAGTGAGGACTCGCTCGAACCCAAGATCGCCAGCGATACGGATAGCAAGATTATGATCCTTCACCAGATCGACGACACGGTGAAGGGATGTGCCCAGGCCTTTGGCCGCGGCAACCAAAGCCTCCAGGGCGGGCACGTCAAGCCCGTCTGGCGAGCCTGCGCCAAGGACGACTCCGGCGAGGCCGAGCGCGCGGATCTGGACGATTTCGGTGCACATGCCGGTGATCTCGGCTGGTGAAAAAACGAAGTCGCCGGGTCGGGGGCGGACCATGCAATAGACGGGCACGGGGCAGTCTTGAGCCGCCTTCAGCAACGACAAGGATGGTGACAGACCACCCAGATCCAGGGCCGCGCAGAGTTCGATCCTGTCCGCACCGCCCTTGATGGCGGCGGCCAGCCCGGCATGGCTGTCGACGCAGATCTCCAGCGTTGGTGTTGCGTCTGTCATTCTGTTGCCTGCAGCGCAGCGCGCCCGAGCAGCGCTGCCCCGATCAGCCCCGCGTCACCCTTCAGCATGCCTGGAACCACAACGGGCTCGGTCGTGGTATGTGGAAGCCGGGCGCGAACCTCGCTGTCCAGCAAGGCCATCAGGTCCGGGTCCGACCCGAGACCACCCCCGGTCGGAACCAGCGACGCGCCGGTGATGTTGATCGCCAGGGTCAGAGGTTCCGCCACCATCTCGGCCCAGATGGCGATGGTCTGCGTGCAGTCGGGCTGTGTTGACGTCCAGCCGCCGACGATATCGTGGCTGGTTGCGGGCGGGTGGCCAAGCGCGCGATGCAGCCGTTCCAGGCCGCGCGCGCCGCCAAAGGTATCGACGCAACCGGTCTGGCCGCAGCCGCACGTCAGCCGAGGCAACGGCTGATTCAGACTTGCCGGCTGCTGATTGGCGATCGGGCCGTGGCCCCATTCGCCGGCGATGCCCCAAGCACCATCGATCACGCGCCCGTCGATGATCAACCCGCCGCCGATGCCGGTGCCCAGGACCGCGCCGAAGACGATCGCGTGTCCTCGCCCGACGCCGATCGAGGCCTCCGCCAGCGCAAAGGCGTTCGCGTCGTTCAAGACCATTACCGGCCGATCCAGGCGTTCGGACAAGGCGCGTTCCAGATCGACGCCATTCAGGCACGGAATGTTGGCGCTTGTGACGGCGCGGCTTTGCGGATGGATCGTCGCGGCAATCGCGATGGCCAGCGGCGCCAGCTTCCGTTCGACGCCGCTGAAATACGCCGTGGCTTCGGCGATGCTTGCCAGAAAGGCCTCCGCGTCGTCCGTCGGTGTTTTCCGCTCGACCGTCTGCTCAATCTCACATGATGCGATAGCCACCGTTGCGATGCGGATGAACGAACCGCCGACATCGGCGGCCAAGAGGGTTCCGGATTCGGATTGGTCTGCGGCCATGCCCGCCGATCTAGCAGAAGACCGCGGCGACCCCAAACTCGCGATGGGTCGACGCTAGGCCGGAAAGCTTCGCTCGATCAGATCCAGCGTACGCATGGCCGGCAGGCATTGGGCGACGCTGGCGTTCGGTTCGCGGCCTTGCCTGATCGCGCCGATGAATTCGCGGTCGATCAGTTCGATGCCGTTGGACGAGACCGCCACGCCGCTGAGGTCGATCGGGGTTTCCTTGCCGTCGACGAGATCGTCATAGCGGGCGATGTAGGTGCCATTGTCGCAGATATAGCGAAAGAAGGTGCCGAATGGGCCGTCATTGTTGAACGACAGGGACAGGGTGCAGATCGCGCCGGACGGCACCTTCATCCCGATGGCCATGTCCATGGCGATGCCCATGTCAGGGTGTGGCGGGCCTTGCAGCCCGAAGGCTTGGGCGACCGTCTCGCCGGTCTGGTACTGGAACAGGTCGACCGTGTGACAGGCATGGTGCCACAGCAAATGGTCGGTCCAGGACCGCGGCTCGCCCAGCGCGTTCAGATTGCTGCGCCGGAAGAAGAAGGTCTGCACCTCAAGCTGCTGGATGGTCAGCTCGCTCGCAGCGATCTTGTGGCGTAGCCACTGATGGCTGGGGTTGAAGCGGCGGACATGGCCGGCCATGGCGACCACCCCGGTTTCCCGCTGCGCCTTAACGACAGCCTCCGACGCCGCCAGGCTTTCGGCCATCGGGATTTCGACCAGCACATGCTTGCCGGCGCGCATGCAGGCGATGGCCTGTTCCGCGTGCAGCGGCGTGGGCGTGGCCAGGATGACCGCCTCGACATCGTCGCGCGCCAGGCTTTCCGCCAGATCCTTGGTGGCGTGGCCGATGCCGCGTTCGCGCGCGAACGCGTCGATATCGTCCGGCGCGCCGCCGACGACCGAGACGATCTCGACCCCCTCGATCTGGGCCAGCGCGTCCAGATGCTTGCGCCCGAACGCGCCGGCCGCGCCGGCGACGCATAGCCTCACGTCTGGTTCTCAAGCACGATCAGGCCGGCGCCTGTGTTGGATGCCGGAACGTGATAGTGGCGGTAGATTTCGGTGACATCGTCGTCCAAGGCGCCGCGCATGATCAGCCACATCACCATCTCGATGCCCTCCGACCCCGCCTCGCGCAGATATTCGGTGTGGCTGATCTTCGTGAGGTGATCGACGTCGCCTGTCATGCCGTCGAGGAAAGCCGTGTCGAATTCCTTGTTCACAAGGCCGGCCCGCTCGCCCTGCAACTGGTGCGACATGCCGCCGGTGCCGAAGATGACGACCTTCAGATCCTCGTCGAAACTGTCCACCGCCCGCCGGATCGCGCGGCCGAGGTTGAAGCAGCGATGCCCGGTCGGTGGCGGGTATTGCACCACGTTCACGGCCAAGGGGATGACCTTGAACGGCCAGGCCTCCGGCTGGCCGCAGGCGATCGACAGCGGCACCGTCAGACCATGATCGACCGGCATCTCGTTGGCGATGGTCATGTCGAATTCGTCGAGGATCAGCGATTCCGTCAGGTGCCAGGCCAGTCTCGGGTGCCCCTCGACGACCGGCACCTGGCGTGGGCCATAGCCTTCGTCGGCGGGTTGGAATTCCGGCGCGACACCGATGGTGAAGGTCGGGATCAATTCCAGCGAAAAGGCCGAGGCGTGGTCGTTGAAGACCACGATCACCACGTCCGGATTGGTTTCGGCCAGCCACTCCCGCGCCCTGGCATAGCCGTCGAACAACGGCTTCCAATAAGGCGTCTGGGTCTTGTCGTGGTCCATCGCCGCGCCGATGGCCGGCACGTGCGATGTGCCCAGCCCCGCTATGATCTTGGCCATTACTGCTGCTCCGAAGTGTAACGATTGCCCTCGATCGGGCGGCCGCCATCGATCATCATCTGGCGGAATTCCTCTTCCGTGATGCCGGACATGGCGCCGCCGACCGCCTGCATGGTCAGCCGGTCGAAGATCGCCAGCTTGAAGGTGTAGTAGATGTTGCCGCCCAGCCGCAGCATGCCCAGCCAGTCCCGCTCCTTGATCGCCTTGATCATGTCGTCGGTCAGCGGGTACTTCGCCAGATAGGCGTCGGGATCGGCGCGAAACGCGTCGCGGTTTTCCGGCTTGTTCAGCGACATGCAGAACATGTTCAGGGCGTAGCCCTTCTGGCTGTGCTCCCCATCGAACACGTATGTGCCGGGGATGTCGGTATAGTCCTTCTTCGGTGTCATGGCAGTGCCCGTAGTTTCGTGTCGGGTTTCAGGCCCGCCAAAATGGCGTCGGCCCGCGATTGATAGCTGTCTGGCGGAAGCTTGATTGCGAGAGAACCGATCGCCGCCTGCCAATCGGCGGCGGCCCGCGTCATGGGCCCGTCGAGGCCAAGCTCGCGCAAGGCGGCCCCGACCTCGCCCATTTCGGCGGCGCGGCGCACCCCGTGCGTGGCCACCCGTTCCAGCATGTAGGATGCGGTCGTCGGCCAGTCGATGCCGGGAAACGTCTTGGCCAATGAGGCGAAGACCGCTTCGTCGACGCCGGCCGAGCGCCCGGCGAGTACGCATTCGGCAATCAAGGCCTCAAGGCCCTTGACCATGATCGAGCGCACCATCTTGACCGACGAGGCGGCGCCGACCGGACCCTCGGCGAGGTCGGCGACCATGTCGAGCCCAGACAACTCCTTGAGCGCTGAGGACGCATGCGCGCCGCTGAGCAGCAGCGGCGTCCTGTGCCCCGCCGCAGATACGGGCGCCATGATGGCGACGTCGACATAGCGCCCGCCGGCACCGTCGATAACCGACGCGGCACGTTTCTTGGTGCCGGGAGAACACGAGTTGCCGTCAAGATAGAGCGCGTTTGGCATCAGTCGGCCGGCGGCCGACTGCGCGGCAATCAACGCTTGATCGGGCGTTACCAGGGAGAACACCAGGGGCCGGCCGTCGAGGGCGTTATCGAGCGTAGTGTACCCGGTCACCGCAGCGGCCTCGTAGTCGGCCTGTTTGGCTGCGCGAAAGGCGGTATTCGAGCTGTCCGTCTTGATGTCATAGGCCGCGCAGGCCGCCGACGATCCGTCCGATCTGGCGCGCCAGCCTGCCGCGAACGCCGAGGCCGCCTCGCCAAAGCCGATGAAGGCTACTCTCGCTGTTTCCTCGGTCATGCAGGGGCCAAGCAAGCTCCGCGCCAGCGTCTTACCACGAGGGGAGACTATCATTCGGTTGGTGTGAAACGAAATTCAATGCCGGCGACCATTATTCGTTTTTTGAATAGTTTGCGATGTCGGTTACCGTCACGCTGAGGCCTGCCGGACACAGTCGATGAACATCTCTTGTGTCGCCGTGGGTCGCCAGTCCCGCCGAAACGTCAGCCCGATCGGTCGTTCGGTCGGCCCGAGATCGACGTCGAGATGGGTCAACAATCCGGCATCTTCCTCGTGGCGGATCTGGTGGCGGGAAATCAAGGTCAGTCGATTGCTGTTAAGCAACAGACCGCGCACGAGCACCAGCGAACTGGACTCGATAATGCCCGCGGGATCGTCGCCCTCGAACAGCCGGTCGAAGTGGTCGCGCGTCGGTGTACCGCGGCGGGGCACGACCCAGGGATAGGCGGCCAGTTGCTGTCTTGTGATCCGCATGTGCGGCCCCAACGGATGGTCCGTTCGTCCGACGACCGCGAGCGCGTCTAGAAACAGGGTTTCCTGGCGCACATCATCAATCGGCACCGGCTCGCGCAGGGCGCCGATCAGGAGGTCGATTTCGCCGTGGCGCAGGCCATGCAATAGGTCGTCATAGGGTCCGTCCACCACGCTGATACGCACATCCGGCCGGCTGGACAGCATGTCGTGGATGGAGCTGGGCAGGATATAGCTGCGGGCCAGCGGCATGGTGCCGACCACGATACGTCCCGTGTCGCGCCCCTGAAGCGCCGAGACCTCGTGCGTGCCCTGATCCAGCTCAGCGAAGGCGAGTTTGGCGAACTGCACCAGCAGGCGCGCGGGCTTGGTCAGGGAAATGCCCTGGCTGTGGCGTTCGAACAGCCGCATCCCCGCCAGACGTTCCAGATCGCGCGCCGCCCGGTGAAGGGACGGTTGCGAAATGCCGACGGCGCGGGCCGCCAGGCTGAAATTGCCGGTATCGGCGACGGCGATCAGGGCGCGCAGTTGGGCGCTGGTCAGCAATTGCTCAAAATGGGCAAAGCCCCTGGACCCGCTTTTCTGGCCCAGCCGTCGGCCTTGCTGGGCGCCGGTTTCGATGAGCCGCAGTGCGCGATCGACACGGTCGTGGAACAGCTGGCCCGCCCTCGTCGGAAACATGCCGGCGCTGCGCCGCTCGAAAAGCGGTAGCCCGAGTTGGCCTTCCAGCTTGGTGATCGCTTGGGTGATCGCCGGTTGCGACAGGTGTACGCGTTCAGCCGCCTGACTGACGCTTTGGCAGCGTACGACCTCGCGGAATGCTCTCAGATGCCGCAGATTGGCTGTTCGAATATCCATCATCTCGGGCATAACTATAGCAAAACCTTATTGGCAGGCACTGGGATTCGAATGGTGGGTGATCGGGCATTGTTCGACAGTGCCGATCGAACACCCGGGGAGGCGGTTCATGACCGACAAAAAAACGGCGCTGGTCATCAGCGCCCACGCAGCCGACTTCGTCTGGCGCGCCGGCGGTGCTATCGCCCTACATCAACAGCGGGGCTATGAGGTTACGATCGTCTGCCTGTCCTATGGCGAGCGCGGCGAGTCGGCCAAACTGTGGAAACAGGGCGCCACGCTTGAAGAGGTGAAATCGGCCAGGCGCGCGGAGGCGGAGGCGGCGGCCCAGGCGCTCGACGCCCACGACATTCAGTTCTTCGATCTCGGTGACTACCCGCTTGAGTTGGATCGCGACGCGAAGTTCTGGCTGGTTGAGGTCATTCGGGCCGTTCAGCCCAATTTCATGCTCAGCCACTCGCTCTACGACCCCTACAACACGGACCACATGTACGCGACCAAGGTGGCGATGGAGTGCCGCATGATCGCCCAGGCCTGGGGCCACAATCCCGGCGAAAAGGTGCTGGGGTCGCCGCAGCTTTATCTGTTCGAGCCGCACCAGACCGAACAGATGGGCTGGAAGCCCGACGTCTTCCTGGACATCACCGAGGTCTGGGACAAGAAGCGCGCCGCGATCGAGTGCATGGCCGGCCAGGAACACCTCTGGGCCTATTACACCAACGTCGCCGAGAATCGCGGGAACCATTTCCGGCGCAATTCCGGCGGCCAGGCCGGCGGCCGCAACGCGCGCTATGCGGAGGGTTTTCAGTCGATCTATCCGCGCACGGTGGATGAACTCTGATGGGCGTTGTCGTCCAGACCGTCCCGCGTGCCGATCCGGACCTTGTGAAGGCGCTAGGCGACTGCGGCGTCGCGACCGTGCACGAGGCGCAAGGCAGAACGGGGCTGCTCGCCTCCTACATGCGGCCGATCTATTCCGGCGCCAAGGTCGGCGCCTCGGCCGTGACGATCCTGGCGCCGCCCGGCGACAACTGGATGCTGCATGTCGCGATCGAACAGCTCACACCAGGCGATATCCTCGTACTGGCAACCACATCGCCCTCCGACGCGGGCTATTTCGGCGATTTGCTGGCGACGTCGGCGAAGGCACGCGGCTGCAAGGGCCTGGTCATCGATGCCGGGGTCCGCGACGTGGCGGACTTGACCGAGATGGGCTTTCCGGTCTGGTCGAAGGCGGTCTGCGCCCAGGGCACGGTCAAGGAGACGGTCGGGTCGGTCAATGTCCCCGTCGTCTGTGCGGGCGCGATGGTCAATGCCGGAGACATCATCGTGGCCGACGATGATGGCGTCTGCGTCGTGCGCCGGGAAGACGGCGAACGGGTGCTGGCCAAGGCGCGCGAACGGCTGGCCAAGGAGGACGATAAGCGTACCCGTCTGGCCGCTGGCGAACTGGGGCTCGACCTCTATGACATGCGTGGGCGGCTGGCGGAAAAGGGCCTGACATATGTCTGATGCCGCGCCGTGCATGTGGATGCGCGGCGGCACATCGAAGGGCGGCTTTTTTCTCGCCGACGATTTGCCGGCGGACGCGGCGGCGCGCGACGCCTTCCTGCTGGGGGTCATGGGCTCGCCCGATCCGCGCCAGATCGACGGGATGGGGGGTGCGGACCCCTTGACCTCGAAGGTCGCGGTGGTGAAGCGGTCGGCGCGTGACGGGATCGATGTCGACTATCTCTTCCTGCAGGTTTTCGTCGATCGGCCGATCGTCACAGACGCCCAGAATTGCGGGAACATGCTGGCCGGTGTCGGCCCGTTCGCCATTGAGCGCGGGTTGATCGCGGCGCAGGGCGATGAAACCCGGGTCGCCATCTTCATGGAGAATACCGAACAGGTGGCCGTGGCCCGCGTCCAAACGCCCGGGGGCGTCGTTTCGTACGATGGGACGGCCCGGATTGACGGCGTCCCTCGTTCGTCGGCCCCGGTGCCGCTGAGCTTTCGGGACACGGCGGGATCGAGCTGTGGTGCCCTGCTGCCGACCGGCAGCGCGGTCGATGTGTTCGACGGTGTCGAGGTCACCTGCATCGACAACGGCATGCCGACCGTGGTCTTGCTGGCCAGCGATTTCGGGCTGGCGGGCGATGAGTCCCGGGAAGACCTCGATGCGAACGTCGCGCTGAAGGAGCGTCTGGAATCGATCCGCCTGCAAGCAGGCCCGGTGATGAACCTGGGCGACGTTGCGGACCTGTCCGTGCCCAAGATGACCCTGGTCAGCCCACCCCGGCATGGCGGCGCGATCTCGACGCGCACCTTTATTCCCCATCGTTGCCACGCGTCGATCGGCGTGCTGGGGGCGGTCAGTGTCGCGACGGCGTGCCTGCAGCCGGACGCGCCGGCAGCGGCGATTGCCGACATCCCAGCGGGCCGGGTGAAGGATTTGGCCATCGAACACCCGATCGGCGCCTCGGTCGTCCAAGTCACGATCGGCGAGGAGGGCGACGTGGCCGACGCGGCAATCCTGCGCACGGCGCGAAAGCTGTTCGACGGCGTGGTTTTCGCCGCACCGATGGGGGATGCCTGATGGACCCGGACTATCTGCCGTTTCATCCCAACCCGTCGACGCCGGCCTTCGTTCCACCGGCAGGGGCCGTCGATGCGCATTGCCATGTCTTCGGCCCTGCCGAGCAGTTCCCGTACGCGCCTGAGCGCAAATACACCCCGTGCGACGCGCGCAAGGACAAACTGTTCGCCCTGCGCGACCATCTCGGCTTTGCGCGCAACGTCATCGTCCAGGCGTCCTGCCACGGCCGCGACAACCGCGCCTTGGTCGATGCGCTGCAGTCCGCCGGGGAACTGGCGCGCGGTGTCGCCGTGGTCGGGCCCGACATCTCAGCCGAAGAGCTTCAGGCGATGGACGCGGCCGGCGTGCGCGCCGTGCGCTTCAACTTCGTCAAACGGCTGGTCGACGCCACGCCTAAGAGCGTGTTCACCGGCATCGCGGAGAAGATCGCCCCGCTGGGCTGGCACATCGTGGTCTATTTCGAAGCCGCCGATCTGGCTGAGCTGACGCCGTTCCTGACCAGCCTGCCCGGCACGATCGTGATCGACCATATGGGCCGTCCAGACACGGCCAAAGGCGTCGATCATCCCGATTTCGACCGGTTCATGACCCTGCTGGCCGATCATCCCCGGTTCTGGACCAAGGTGAGTTGCCCGGAGCGGCTGACCGTCGATGGGCCGCCCTATGACGATGTGGTTCCGTTCGGCCGGACGCTTGTCGAGGCCTTCCCCGACCGCGTGTTGTGGGGCACCGATTGGCCGCACCCCAACATGAAATCCCACATTCCGGACGACGGCGCGCTGGTGGATTTCATTCCCCGGATCGCGCCTGCGGAATCCCAGCAGAAGGCTCTGCTGGTTGACAATCCGATGCGTCTTTATTGGTCAGACCAGGGACGCGATCGATGAAGAAGAGCAAGCAATGCGGACTCAAATAGCCATCATCGGCGGCGGCCCAGCGGGCCTGCTGCTGTCCCACATGCTGGATTTGGAAGGCGTCGACAGCATCGTGGTCGAGCGTAAGAGCAAGGCCTATGTCCTGCAGCGCATCCGCGCCGGTGTGCTGGAGGCCGGCACCGTCGATCTGCTGCGCCAGGTCGGCCTTGGCGAGCGCATGGACCGCGAGGGCCACCCGCATGCCGGCATCGGCATCGACTGGCAGGACCGGCCGCGCTTCCTGATCGATACCAACACCTTCACCGGCAAGTCGATGATGGCCTATGGCCAGACCGCCATCACCGAGGACCTGTATGCCGCACGCGAGAAAGCCGGCGGCCACATCATCGACGAGGCGGCCAACGTAGCGCTGCACGACATCGCGTCGGATGCGCCCTACATCACCTTTGAGAAGGACGGCCGGGAACAGCGGATCGATTGCGACTACATCGCCGGCTGCGACGGCTATCACGGCGTCAGCCGGCATGCGATCCCGGCTTCGGTTCAGCAGAACTTCGAGAAGATCTATCCCTTCGGCTGGCTGGGCATCATGTCGGAGACACCGCCCCTGCCGGACATCGTCTATGCCTATCACGAGCGCGGCTTTGCGCTCGCCTCCATGCGCAACCCGACGCTGAGCCGCTATTACATTCAGTGCGATCTGGACACCAAGATCGAGGATTGGCCGGACGAGGTGTTCTGGGACGCGTTGAAGGCGCGCTTTCCGGCGGATGTTGCCGCCCAAATCGTCACCGGCCCTTCGATCGAGAAATCGATCGCGCCGCTGCGCAGCTTCGTCTCCGAACCCATGCGCTACGGCAGGCTGATGCTGGCGGGCGACGCCGCCCATATCGTGCCGCCGACCGGGGCCAAGGGCCTGAACCTGGCGGTGTCCGACGTGTTCTACCTGTCCCGCGCCTTAACGGAACACTACAAGCACAACCGCCAGACCCATCTGGACGGCTATTCCGACATGGCGCTACGGCGTGTCTGGGGGGCGGAGCGGCTGTCCTGGTGGCTTACCAGCCTGCTGCACCGCTTCCCCGACGACACGCCGTTCGATCTGCGCACCCGCCAGAACCAGTTCGACCATCTCGCGGCCTCGAAGGTCGCTCAGGCGGCCCTGGCGGAGGAGTATGTCGGCCTTCCGTTCGAAGACTGAGCGGCCTTTAGAGAGGCCGGTTGGCCTCGCGCCAGCCAACCATGGCGGCGGTCACGACGGCGAACAGCACGTGGCCGACCAGGGCGACCCAGGTGATGCCCGTGAAGTTCAGGAAGGGCGGGTTGCCGGCGACCAGGGACGCCATGATGAACAGGGCGAACACCCATAGCGCGACGCCGTAGACGATTGCCACGATCCAGGTCGGCACGGTCGGCGTGAACCTGCGCGCCAGCGGCTGAAAGATGAACATCCAGCCGACCGGATAGGCGATCATGCCGGCGACATAGTGCAGCAGCTCCGCACTCGGCCGATGACCGGCACCGAAGATGACGGAGATGGTCTGGTTGGCCAGGGGAACCGGCGCCAGGCTTGCAAAGCCGAGCATGGGGCTTAGGCTCTGGCCGAAATAGTCGAAGGCCACCGTGGACATGGCGCCGGCCAGCAAGATGGTCCAGATGGTGTAAGTGTCGATCGACGGCCAAATGCGGGCCGCCGGGGAAGCCATGGTCTGTGTCATGTTCACTCCTCTCGCATGAAGCGATGGTCAGAACCGGGCATTTTGCTGAGAAGCCAGACGCCCGGGGTATCAAGAGTCCAGCTGGCGTGGTCCGGCATAGATGTGCGGTGCAAAGGAACAGGCAATGGAACGATTGCATCAAGAAGTGGTGATGGTTTCGGGAGCAAACCGGGGCATTGGCGGCGCAATTGCACGCCTTTTGCACGATGCCGGCTACCGAATGACCTTGGGTGTTCGCGACCCGAAGGCGCGCGATCGCATGAAGGACAGCTTCGACCCCGATCGCTGCCTGATCGCGCCGTACGAGGCGGGAGACAGGCAAAGCCCCGTGGATTGGGTGGCCGCGACCATCGACCGTTTCGGCCGGCTGGATGCGATGGTCAACGCCGCCGGCATCTTGCGCACTCACGACTTTCGTGATGAGGACGAAACCGCGCTGGACCAGATGTGGGAAATCAACGTCAAGGGGCCGATGCGCCTGATGCGCGCGGCCTACCCACATCTGAAGGAACGCGGTGCCGGTCGCATCGTCAACTTGGCCTCCTTGGCAGGGCTGCGCGCGGTCGGGAACTCTTCGGGCTACGCCATGTCCAAGTTCGCGGTGGTGGCGCTGACCGACTCCGCGCGCCAGACGGGCTGGTCGGACGGTGTTCGCGCGACGGCCATCTGCCCCGGCTATGTGAACACCGACATGGTCGCCGAGGTTCAGATTCCGGCGAAGGCGGACATGATCCAGCCCGACGAGATCGCGCGGGTGGTGAAGATGGTCATCGAGATGCCGAACAACGCCTCGATCGCGCGTGTTCCGATCAACTGCCGAAATGAACCACTCTATTGAAAGTCAGGGTTTGTCAGTCCGCCTTCTAAATTCAACGCTGTTTCAACAACCTTGCACTGAAGTATCACAGGCAATTCTCTTTTAAGATTTGATGGTTCGACCGCATTTGGCCCGCACAGGCCGATTGCCATGGATTCCGGCTCGGTTTCGCGGTTAACAAGGCGCTAACCGGGACAGGGTTCGTTCCGGCGGGCTGGCCACCAAGGCGGGTTTGGTGATCTGGAGGTGTTGAGAATGTCTGAGTTGACGACCGAGATCGCCGGCGTGCGACCCGACCCCGGTCGAACGCCGGACACGACGATCGCGGACCTGGAGAACCGGCATCGGCGTCTGACGGACGTCTCAGGCAAGAACGCAATCGACCGGTGGCGCGAAAGCCGCGACCTGATGCGGGCGCGTCTTGAGGGGTTGAGCCTGGTCGGCAACGGCTCAAACGGCTGGGACGCCGCGGACGACGCGCTGTTTCCGACCCTGAACGCGCTGAACGTGGCGGTTCCCGACGACGCCGTGGCGGCGCTGTGGTCGCGCTATCGAGATCACAAGGGCAACGGTAACGGCGCTTGGCGCGAGGCGGCCGAGCGCTTTTTCGAAACCCAGCCGCTCGGGGATCAGGCGCCTGAAGGCTATCCCGCGATCGGCCCGCGACGCGACGCGGAAATCCACCCGATGAGCCGTTCCGACTGGGGCCAGACCGGCTGGATGAGCGAGCCGGAGTTCGCCAACTATCAATTCACCGATCACGGCGTGATCTATCGCGGGCGCGAGTTTCGCCCCGGCGACGTCTTCCTGTCCGTCATCAATCGGCCGGACTTCACGGTGACCTCGGTCTGCTTTCACCCTTGGCGCTACGTCACCCATGTCTCCACGCTGGTGTTCCTGGAGCGTGAGGGTGCGAAGTATCCGTGCGTGCTGGAAACCCATGAGGCGGGCGTTCGCGCTGTGCCGCTGTCGGGCGAACTGCATCCGCGCAAGACCGCCTATGTCGAGATCTTCCGCCATCGCGACATGACGCCGGACAAGGCGCCGGCCCTGACCAAGGCGGCCGAGGAGGTGCTGGAGCGCAACCCCTATTTCAGCTTCAACCCGGATCTGGCCGACGAGAATGTGGTGACCTGTTCGGAGCTGTCTTATCTGTTGCTGAAGAACACGGGGCTGGAGCCGCCGAAGCCCCTGTCGCATCTCGGCTCGGGCCTGCTGGCCATCGATTTCGAGGTCAGCGACATCGACCGGCCGGTGCTGGCACCCAGCGACTTCGCCTGGTCGGAGCATCTAGAACTCGTTGAGTCCATCGACTTCCTGAACACAACGCGCCTGATTTGCGGCGACCTGGTCAGCCAGGTCTTTCAAGAGCATCTCGGCAGCAAGCGGCTTCAGGTCGAGGCCCTGCCGGCGACCTACAAGGTGCTGATGCGCATGGTGAAGGAGATGCAAAAGGGCGGCGCCGTCGGTCGCTTCGTCGGCCGCCGCGTCGGCTATGACGATCTCGGCGAACTGCCAACGGACCCGCCATCGATGATCGCGCTGTTCAAGGTGTCGGAGCGCGCGGTGAAAAAGGCCATCAACGTGCTTTACCAGAACGCCAAGAAGGATCCGCAGCTGCATCGGGATCTGCTCTACGGCTACGCGGATCCGTCTCTGCTGCTGCGCGACGCGCTCGATCGGGCGACCGCCGATTTCAGGAAATGGTACGCGTGAGCACTGCTGTCGCCGGACGCACGGTCTACATCACGGGCGCGTCCGACGGCATCGGTGCGGCGCTGGCGCGCAAGATGTCGGGCGAGGGATTTGCGGTCGGGCTGATCGCCCGTCGCGCCGAAGCCTTGGAACAGGTCGCCGCCAGCTTGTCCGGCCCCACCGCCTGGGCCGCGGCCGATGTCAGCGATCGCGACGCCCTTGCCGACGCGTTTGCCCGCCTGCGCGAAACCCTGCCGCCGCCCGGCGTGGCCGTCGCCAATGCCGGCATCAGCCTGCCCGACGGCGATGCCTTGGAAAACGCCGCCAAGATGGCCGAAGTCAACTATCTGGGCACGGTCTACCTGTTCAATCAGGTTCTGCCGGAGATGCTGGCGCGGGGCGCCGGCCAGATCGTCGCCGTATCCAGCCTGGCGGGCCTGGTCGGCTTTCCGGGCAAGGTCGGCTATTGCGGGTCAAAGGCCGCGGTCGAGCGCTTTGTCGAGGCGTGCCGCCCGGAACTGCGGCCCAAGGGCATCTATGTGACCCTGGTGCGGCCGGGCGGCGTGAACACCAACATCATCAAGGGCAATCAGTATCCCGGCCCGTTCAACGTCGAACCCGACTTTGCGGCGGCCAGAATTTACCGCGCGATCGAACGCCGAAAGCGCCTGTGCGAGTTTCCCTGGCAGCATTCGGTCGCCATCCGCATCGCGCGGTTGTTGCCGGAGGTGCTGCGCGGCCGCATATCCCTGCGCAAGGAACCGGCACCGCCCGGCGATTGACCGCAGCCTGGTGACCGGATAGAACCGAGCCAGCGTTCGCCGTTCCCAGCGCGGAACCGCGCCGCTCTCTTCCCCACACAATCTGACTGCCGCATTGCGTGCCGGCCATTGGCGCGTCTTGCCGCCAATCCGTCCGTCGTCGGGCGGGAAAGGAGGATTCATATGCCCCAAACCCATCTCATCACCGGGCCACCCGGCGCCGGCAAGACCGCCTTGATCGCCGAGTTGCGCGCGCGGGGGTTCGACTGTGTCGACGAGCCGGCCCGGCGCGTCCTGGCAGCACAGCGCAAGGTCGACGGAAAAGGCGTGCCCGACAAGGACCCCGCACTCTTCACCGAACTGATGCTGTCAGCGGCTGTCGAGGACTTCCAAAGCAGACGCGATGGGGCCCAACCGGTCTTCTTCGACCGGGGTGTACCGGACATCGTGGCCTATGCCCGCCTTTTCGGCATCGATGATCGCGCGGCGCTGGAGGCTTCAAACCTACACCGCTACCGCCGCGAGGTGTTTTTCGCCCCGCCATGGCCCGCGATCTATTGTCAGGATGGCGAACGCAAGATGACCTTTGGCGAGGCACGCGCGTTTGGCGACCGCATGCGCGCTGCCTATCGTGAAGCCGGCTATGTGCTGGTCGAGTTGCCGTTGGCGCCGACGCCTGAGAGGGCCGATTTTGTCTTGGGCCTGTTGCCAAGCGACTGAGCGCCCCTGCGGAAGGCGCCGCGCGTGATCAGTACGACCACACCGTGCCGTTATAGGCGCCGGCGCTAAGCTCGCCGCCTTCGGTGCCGGCGTCTGCGCGCACAAAGATGGGCGGGAAGCCGTATCGGCCGGCTTCGGCACCGATCCTGTTGCCGTTCAGGACGTTGTAGGTAATGCCGACCCTGGTATCGCCGGTCGACAGCCCGCTGGACGGGTTCCACGAGCCGTCGCCGCTGACCGTGGGGCGGACGCCGCCGGGAAAGCTGGGACCGAAACTCCAGCGGAAGTCGACCCTGTCGCCCTGGTGCAGCACGTCGAAGCCGCCCCAAGGCGTACGGACCGAGAAACCCGCATTCAGGCCGGGGATCAGAATGCCGAATTGCGGAAACTCCTCATCGCAATTGTAGCCGGGCGCATAGGGCTGGCCGGCCTGGCAGGCCAGTTGGGCGTCCTGCTGGGCGATCTCGCAATTGATGATCTGGATGCGGCCGATGATCGATACCGGGCAGGTCCGCTGGCAATCGTAGTTGACGCTGCAATAGCTGCGGTCGGGCGCGGGCAGAGACTGGCCGCCGCCGACCCCCTGCATGCCGATCAGGTAGGCCGGATGCACCGGGTTCGCCTGGTGCAGTGTGGCGAGCACGGCGGCCGCGCCGTTCAGATCGCCCAGCGCCTCAAGAACCTCGGCCAGATGCAGCCGATGCAGCGGCAAGACGCCCGGCAGGCCGACCGCCGTTTCCAGTGCCCGACGTGCCGCCTCCAGGCCGGGTCCGCCAAGGCCGGCCGCGTCCATCAGGTGCGCCGTCTGGCCGTAGTTGGCCTGGTAGGCGGCCACGGACGGGTCGATCTGGCGCGCCTGATCGAACAGGGTCAAGGCCGAGGCCATCAGATCGGCCTGTTGCGCCGACAAGTCGGATTGCCCGAGTTCCGCGAGAGTCATGCCGAGATTGTTGAGCGCCACCGGGTCGTCCGGATTTGCCGCGACCGCGTGCGCGAACATCCAGGCCGCCGGGGCGAGTTGACGCCGGCTGAGCAACTGGTTCCCTAGTGTCAGGGCCGGCGCGTCGTTGGCCGCGTCATTCAGGAATGGCTCCAGGCCATCCGTGAATCCCGGCGGCAACAGTGGCGTAACTGCGGCTTGCGCGTTCGTCGCAAGGAAGGCGAAATCACCGTCGCCGGTCGACGGTGTGGTCGTTGGTGTCGGCGCGGTGTCGGCCGGAGGCGCCGTGTCGGACGGCGGAGTGGGGCGCGGTTCCGGCGCCGGCGGGTTGACCGGCGGGGCCGGCGTGCTCTCCGCGCCGGGTTTGATTTCCTCGGCCGGGGCGGCCGGGTTCTTTTGGGCCATGCCGTTTGACCAGGAAAGTCCCAGCACCAGAGCAAGCACAAACGCAAGCGTCGTGCCCTTCACGTCCAGCCGCCGCATCGTCTGACCCCTTACCTGCCGCCGGATAATGTCCGGAGCTTAGCACACTCCCGTCGGTGAGGCACGGCGCGCCCTTGACAGCGGCCGATGCCCGACGTCAATATGCCTAGTTGTCTAGACAAATTTGACGTCATGATGCCGCCTTACCTCCGCATCGCGGATGCGTTGCGCGATGATATCCGCAGTCTGCCGATCGGCGAGCGCCTGCCGGGCGAACCGGCCCTGGCCGCGCGCTGGGGCGTGGCGCGGGCGACCGTCGGCAAGGCGGTGTCGAAGCTGGTGGACGAGGGGCTGCTGGTGCGGCGCCAGGGTGCCGGTACGTTCGTCAGCGAACCGCCGCTGAAACGCCAGCCCCAGTCCTTGAGCTCGTTCAGCCAATCGGTGGCAAGCGAGGGTGGCCGCGCCGGCCAGGTTCTGATCGCGGCGCACGCCTCGCGGACGGCACGGGTTCAGGGCACGATCGGCGGCGCGGCCGGTTTCGTCTTGGAACGGTTGCGCACGGTGGATGGCGAGCCGATCGCCTTTTTCAGCTCGGTTCTGCCGCTGTGGGTCGTCGATCGGGCCGGGCTGGATGACCGTATCCTGAGCGATGATGCCTTTTCGCTCTACGCACGGCTCAGTGCCATGGGCCTGTCGCCCACCCGCGCGGAGGAAACCGCCATGGCGCGCCTGGCCAACACGCGCGAGGCCAGGCTGCTCGCCCTGCGCCGGCCGGCTGCGGTGATGGATATCCGGCGCCGGACCTACGGGCCGGACGACGAATTGCTTGAGGTGGTCGATGCCGTCTATGCCGGCGACCGCTATCAGTTCGCCACCCAATGGGCGCAGGCGCCGGGCACGGGCGAGACCATCGATGCCCACTGACCGTCTCCGCGATCCCCCCTCACCCAATCAGCCAACACGCATGGGAGGTAGTTCATGTTGAAACCCGTTCTTATCGCCGGCGCGGCCGCCTTGGCTCTCTCGACCACTGGCGCCCTTGCGCAGGACCCCGTTGCCCTGGTCATTGCCCAGGGCGGCCTTGGCGACCAGTCCTACAACGACCTGGCGCACCAGGGCTTCCTGGCGGCCACGGAGGAAACCGGCGTCGAAGGGCGCGTCCTGGAAAGCCGGGACGTGGTCGCCCAGGGTGAGCAGATCCTGCGCCGGGCAGCGGAAAGCGATTTCGGCCTGGTCGTCGATCTGGAATACGCCCATGGCGAGGTGATGGAGGCCGTGGCGCCGGACTATCCGGGCACGGAATTCGTGGTGCTGAACCAGGTGCGCGAGGGCGACAACATCACCTCGGTGCTGTTTTCGGAGCATGAGGGCTCCTACCTGGCTGGCGCCCTGGCCGCCATGGTGACGACCAACACCGACATTCCGGGCATCAATGAAGACGCGAATATCGGCGTGATCGGCGGTACGCGGTCGGTCGGGATCGACAAGTTTCTGGTCGGCTTCGTCCAGGGCGCGCGCGACATCAACCCGGACGTCCAGGTTCAGGTGGCCTACGCCAACACGTTCGGCGATCCGGCGACCGGCCAGCAAATGGCCGAGGCCATGTTCGAGAACGGTGCCGATATCGTCTATCAGGTCGCCGGCGGCACCGGATTGGGCGTTATCCAGGCGGCTGAAGCGGCTGGGCACTACGCAATCGGTGTCGACACAGATCAGGACGGCTTGGCCCCGGGCCATGTGCTGACCAGCATGATCAAGCGGGTCGATGTCGCGGTCGCCGATGTCGTCGACGCGTACGCGGGTGGTTCGCTAGAAGGCGGACAGGTGCGCAACTATTCGCTGGCGGACAATGGCGTCGGCCTGTCGGAGATGATCCACACGCGCGATCTGATACCGGCAGACTATCTGGCGCGGATCGATGAGCTGCGCGAGGGCATCATCTCGGGCGACATCGTGGTCGTGAACGTGATCGAGGACGGCTATCCCGACTTCTTCCAATAGGCGGTGATGCGTCCATCGTTGCCCCGGGGCGGCCGATGCCAGCGGTAGACGGCCCCATCACGCGGCTGGGGGCCGATGGCATCAGCCGCCGGTTCGGGTCCGTCGTTGCGAATGACGGCATCGACCTGGCGGTGCGGGCCGGCGAAGTTCACGCCATCGTCGGCCAGAACGGCGCCGGCAAGTCGACCCTGATGCGCATCTTTCAGGGGCTGGACCAGCCCGACACGGGCCAGGTGATCGTCGACGGCCGGCCGGTGCGGTTTCGCGGACCGGCCGACGCGCTGGCCCACGGCATCGGCATGGTGCATCAGGAATTCATGCTGGCCGACGCGCTGACCCTGGCGGAGAACCTGATCCTGGGTGCCGAGCCGGGGCGGCGGGGGGTCATCGATCGACGCGCGGCGCTTGAGCGGGCCCGGCAGCTTGCCGACCAGGCCGGCGTCGATCTCGACTGGCACCAGCGCGCCGGTGACGCGTCGGTCCCCGATCGCCAGATCGTCGAGATCCTGCGCCTGCTCTATCGCGGGGCGGACACCCTGATCCTGGACGAACCCACGGCCGTGCTGGCGCCGAGCCAGGTGGAACGCCTGTTCGGCCTGTTGCGGGCGCTGCGTCAGGACGGCCATACCATTGTTTTCATCAGCCACAAGCTGCGCGAGGTGATGGCCCTCGCCGACCGCGTCACGGTGCTGCGGCAAGGTCGGGTGATCACGACGATTGATGTCGGCAGCATCGACCAGGACGCCCTTGCCCAGCTGGTCGTCGGCGAAACGGTCGAGCCGCCGCAGCGGACGGCCGGTGATGTCGGCGACGTGATCTTGGATGTCGATGGCTTGTCCGTTGCCGGCCCCGGCGACCGGCCCGCGCTCGACCAGGTCTCGTTCGCGGTGAAGGCCGGCGAGATTCTTGGCATCGCCGGCGTGGCGGGTAACGGTCAGGAGGCGTTGATCGCCAGCTTGATTGGCCTCGCGCGGCCAAGCGCCGGTCGCATTGCGCTGAAGGGCCAAGGGCTGGTCGGCAAGAGTGTCGCGGACCATCGGGCGGCCGGGATCGGCTATGTCAGCGCCGATCGAGCGGGCGAGGGATTGTGCCGCCAGGCCACGGTGACCGAGAACGCCATCGCCGGCGAACAGCGTCCCCTGGCGGCGGAAGCCGGGGGCTGGTTGCTGCCCGGCCGTTGCAAACAGCGCGCGCAGACGATCGTCGACCGGTATCAGGTCGTTCATGGCGGCCTTGGCCGGCCGGTCGCTGAACTGTCCGGCGGCAACCAGCAGCGGTTGCTGATCGGGCGCGAAATCGACCGCTCGCCGTCACTGCTGCTGATCGCCCAGCCGACGCGCGGCGTCGATCTGAAAGGCATCGCCGCCATTCATCGGGAACTGCTGGCCTACCGGCAGCGCGGCGGCGCGATCGTCATGGTGTCGGAGGAGCTGGACGAGCTGATCGCCCTGTCCGACCGTATCCTCGTGCTCTGTGGCGGCCGGGCGATGGGCATTGTCGATCGCAAGGATGCCTCAACCGAGACGTTGGCGCCGCTGATGGTTGGCGCGGCGGCGGCATGAGCGACGCCGTGGCACGCGCTCTAGAGGACGGGCTTCGCCTGGCGATGCCGTTCGTGGCGGCCCTGCTGGTCGGCGCCATTCTCTTGGCCATCACCGGCCGTGATCCGCTTTCGACCTATGCCGAACTGTTCAATGAGGCCCTGGGTGGCCAGAGCAGGATCGCCGCCACGCTGACGGCAGCGACGCCGTTGATCTTCACCGGCCTAGCGACCGCCATCGCGTTTCGAGCGGGCGTGTTCAATGTCGGGGTCGAAGGCAGCTTCTACCTGGGCGGGCTGGCTGCTGCCTGGGTCGGGTTCGCCTGGATCGGTCTTGGCGGCACGCTGCAGATGCTGGCTGCGCTGGGCTTCGGCGCCCTTGTGGGCGGCCTGTGGATGCTGCTGCCGGGGTGGTTGCGCGCCCGGCTGGATGTCGACGAGGTCGTCACCACGCTGATGTTGAACTTCATCGCCATTGGCATCGCCCTGTGGCTGGTGAACGGGCCTCTGCTGGCCGCCGGTTCCGCCAACTCCGCCACGCCGATGGTGCTGGCGGAGGCCCGCCTGCCGCGCCTGATGCCGCCATCGACCCTGAATGCCGGTTTCCTGATCGGGCTGGCGGCCCTGGTTGCCTACGGGGTCTGGCTGCGCTTGCGGGTCGGTGGCTTCGAGAACCGGCTGGTTGGCCTCAACCCGCGCTTTGCCCGGTCTGTCGGCATCAGCGTTTCGTCGGTCATTCTGCTTGCTATCGTGTTGTCCGGTGTGATCGGCGGGCTGGGCGGTGCCACGCATGCGCTGGGCGTGGTCGGCCGGTTCTCCGAAGGCTTCTCGCCCGGCTACGGCTTCACCGGCATCGCCGTCGCTTTGCTGGGCCGTAACCGGCCGGTCGGCATCCTGATCGGCGCGTTGATCTTCGGCGCGCTGACCTCCGCCGGCACCACGGTGCAGCTGTTCGCCGACATCCCGCTCGATCTCGTCCAGGTGCTGGAGGGCACGGTGATGATGCTGGCGGTGGTCGAGGCGGTGCGCTGGGCCCGGCGGCGTCGGGCGGTGCGGGCGGTGGCGCCGTGATGCTCGACAACGTTCTGCACGCGGCCATCTTGGCGACCACGCCGATCCTGCTGGCCGCGCTCGGCGGCTTGATCAACCGGCAGGCGGGCATCGTGAATATCGGCCTTGAGGCGATGATGCTGTCCGGCGCCCTGGCCGCGCTGATCGCCGCCCATGTCAGCGGGTCGTGGGAAGTTGGCCTGTTGGCGGCGGCCGTCGCTGGGCTGATCAGCGCCGCGCCGCTCTCGATCCTGGTCACCCGGTTCGGCGCCAACGAGATCGTCGCCGGTCTTGGGCTCAACGTCCTGATCGCCGGCCTGATCGGCTATCTCTTGTCCGACGTCTATGGTGTCAGCGGCACGCTGCGCCTGATGCCGGTGCCGACCTTGCCGCGCATCGACCTGCCCTTCATCGCCGACGTCCCTGTCCTGGGCGCGATCCTGTCCGGCAAGGATGTGCTGACCTGGGCCGCCTGGATTCTGGTGCCGCTGACGGCGCTGCTGTTGACCAGAACCCGGATCGGGCTGCGCTTGCGCGCCTGTGGTTCGTCGCCCGCGACCGCCAATTCGGTCGGCCTGTCGGTGCCCAATCTGCGCGACGGCGCGACCTTGGCGGCGGGCGCGCTGGCTGGCCTGGGCGGGGCCGCGCTGTCGCTGGGCCTTGTCGGGCTGTTCAGCGAGGGTCTGACCGGCGGGCGCGGCTTCATCGCGCTTGCCGCCTTCTATTTCGGCCGCAACCGACCCTGGCCGACCGCCTTCGCCTGCATCCTGTTCGGCTTCTTCGATGCGGCCCAGATCCGGCTGCAAGGCGGTGGATTGCCGCCTGAGCTGGTGCAAGTGCTGCCCTATGCCGTTGTCATCCTGGCGTTGACGCTGGCCTCGTGGAGGCGTCGGCGCGGACCTTCGCCGGAACCGTGATCGGGGAGCCCATGGCCGATACCCAAGACCACTCGCCCACCACCGCCCTGGTGCTGGTCGACGTCATCAAGACGTTCTTCCGACCCGGTGCCGCGCTCTATTACGACCATGTCGGGGATGTGGTGCCGGCGCTGGGCCGCCTGCTGGATACCGCGCGCGCGTCGGGGGCCCTGATCGTCCACGCTGCCGAGCGCCACCAGCCGGGGCTGGTGGATTTCGAACATCAGAAGATCCCGCCGCATTGCATGACCGACGATCCTGACACCGACTTCTTCGATCGCTTCCGCCCCGAGGGGCCGCGCGAGGCGCTGGTGGCCAAGCGCCGGTACAGCGCCTTTTTCGCCACCGATCTGGCGCTGTTGTTGCGCGAGCACGGGGTCGAGCGGGTCGTGGTCGCCGGTGTGAAAACCAATGTCTGCATCCGCGCGACAATCCAGGACGGCTTCGCGCATGGTTTTCGGATGCTGCTGCCGCGCGACGCGACGAACTCCAACCGGCCGCATTTGGCCGAGGCGAGCCTGGAAGACATCGACCGCTATTTCGGCTGGGTCGTCGATTTGGATACGGCGTTGGAGGCGCTGTCGTGACCGTCGCGATCATCGGATACGCCAGCATCGACCATGCGGTGCGAACGGCGGAGGCGCCGATCCCTGACCGAACCGTGCGCATCACCAGCCGACCGGCCGACGGCTGGGGCCGCGCTGGCGGATCGCCGGCCTATGTCTGCCGGGCGCTGGTCGCCGAGGGGGTTGACGCGCCCCGGGCGTTGAGCTGGGTCGGCGACGATACGGCCGGCGAAGCTTATAGGCTGGGTCTTGAAGCCGACGGTGTCGACACATCGGGGATTGCCGCGATCGCCGGCGCGCGAACGCCGCTGAGCATCCTGGTCTATGCCAATTCCGGCGGCTGTGCGTGCTTGTACGATCCAGGTATGCCGCCCCAAGGCTTAACGGAGGCCCAAACGGACGTCGTTGCCGCCTCCGATTGGCTGGTTGTGACGGTTGGCCCTACAACGGCGCTTCAGCAGGCCCTGGACCGCGTTCCGGCAAGCACGCAAATTGCCTGGCTGGTGAAAGCCGACCCTGAGGCGTTTACGCCCGAGCTCCGCGATCGGCTGGCGGCACGGGCGTCGCTGGTCACGCACAGTGCGGCGGAACGCGGGTTCGTTGAGGAGGCGCTGGCAAACCCCTCCAACCAGGCCGATCGGCTCGTCATAGAAACCAGAGGTGCCGACGGACTGGCTTGGTGGCACGCTCAAAACGATCGGATATCGGCCGAGAGACGGAGGGCTGCACAGCCACACCACGTTAAAGACCAATCCGGCGCCGGCGACACCTTGGCCGCCGGCGTTCTGGCCGGTTTGATCCAGGGCTGTTCGGCCGACCAGGCGATCGATCGCGGTGTTGCCGCCGTTGATCGGTTTCTGGAACAACGGGCGATGCGCGAACGGCCAAGCGACCGTGACACGGGGACAACAGAATGACGAGAGAACCGCAGGTCGACAGGGCCTGGTACATCGGCTGTACCGCCGATGAGGTGGGCGATGCCGCCATCCTGGTCGGCGACCGAGGCCGTATCGACAGGCTTGCCGAGATGCTGGAGGCGCCGACGATCCTGCCGGAGAAGCGCGGGCTTCGCACGGTCACCGGCGGCTGGCGTGGGCGCAGGATTACCGCGACCGCCTTCGGCATGGGTGCGCCCATTGCGGTGATCGTCTTGCGCGAGCTGGCGGCGCTGGGCGTGGATGTCTTTGTGCGTATCGGCACGGCCATGGTGCTGGGTCCGGCCAGGCTGGGCGACCTGCTGATCGCCGAAACCGCGCTCGCGCCCGATGGATGCACAACGGTGTTCAGCCGGCCCGGCCATGTGGCGACGGCCGATGCACGGCTCACGGCTGCCCTGGCCGAAGCCGGCCCGGATGCTCGGCCGGTCAGGGGCGGCCAGTTTGCCAGCTACGACAGCTTTTACGGCACCATGTTCCCGCTGTTGCCGGGTGAGCGGCCGGAGGTCGCCACCGAACGGGAACGCCTTGCCGAGCTGGGCGTGCTGGCCACCGATATGGAGACGGCGGCCTTGCTGACGGTCGGGCACCGCATGCGCTTGGCGACCGCCAGCCTGTGCCTGGGAACGGTGGACGCCGCCTCGCAGGCCAAGCTGCCCCCGGATGCCCTGGCGGCCGGCGAGGCCGACCTGTTCCGCACCAGCCTGGACGGCATCGTTCGGTTTCTTGACCAGAAACGCTAACGCAGGATGACAGCGCCCATGACCATGACCGACCGCTATTTCGACAGCCTGATCGAGCGTTTAGAGACCGTGCGCCAGACGCAGCGCGAGGCGCTCGATCAGGCCGCCGAGATCTGTGCCGCCGCGATCGCCGCCGATGGGCTGGTCTTCACCTTCGGCACGGGCCATGGCGCGTTCCCGGCGCTGGAGAGCTTTCCGCGTTCCGGCACGATCGTCGGTTTCCGGCCCATTCCCGAAAGCACGATGATCAGCTTCCATCGGGTCTGGGGCGATATGGGTGCGCGGCAATACCGCTTCATCCACGCGCAGGAGGGTTACGGCAAGGCGATCCTGTCGTCCCATCAGCTCAAGGCCACCGACGCCATGGTGATCTACAGCCATTCCGGCATCAACGCGGTGGTCCTGGACATCGCGCTTGCGGTGAGGGATCTGGGCATGAAGCTGGTGGCCGTGACCTCCCTGCCCCATTCGTCGGCCAGCCCGGCGCGCCATTCGTCGGGCAAGCGGCTGTACGAAGTGGCCGATGTGGTGATCGACACCGGCGTGCCGAAGGCGGATGCGGCGCTCGGCGTCGAAGGCATGCGCCACCCCGTCGGCGCCAATTCGACCTCGATCACCATCGCCATCGCCCACACGATCAACGCGCTGACTGCCGAACGGCTGGTCGCGCGCGGCATCGAGCCGATGGTGATGGTCAACCCCAACACCGCCGACAAGGCGACGGCGGACAAGCAGAACGACGCCAACTATGCGGAGCTGTGGCGGCGGCTGAAGGACCGCTAGTGGCGGGCGCGTGCCGCTTCGCGGACGGTGACCGCGCCGACCCGCTGCCGCACATGGCTGTCGTTCGCCCGCTGCATATTTCGGGGCGCCTCGCCCTTGATCATCAAGGCGATGTCATCGACGACCATGCGTCCGATGTCGCGCCTGCCGTGATGGACCGCAGCAGCGCGATGGGCGGAGAGGATGGTGTTCGGCCAGGCGCGGATCGGATCGCCGGGCGGCACCGGCTCGGCAGGGAACACATCCAGTGCGGCACGAATTCGCCGCTGTTCGATCGCCGTTTGCAGCGCTGCGAAGTCGACCAGATGGGCGCGGCTGATCAATACCAGCAACGCGCCCTTCGGCATTCGCGAAAAGGCATCGCCGTCGATCAGGTGAAAGTTTTCGTCCGTCGGTGACGCCGCGATCACCAAACATCGGCTTTTGGCAACGACATCGTTCAGCGCCGTCGCCGTGACGCCCTGGCTGGCCAAGACATCGGCCTCTTGCCAGGGGTCATAGACCAGAACGTTGCAACCGAACGGCGCCAACAGCCTGTTGCATTCCTGCGCGATCGAACCGAAGCCGATGAACCCGACCGTCTGTCCGTAGAGCGAGAAGTCGAACCGCTCGTCCTCGCCAAGCCAGGTCTCCGTCCCTTTCCGAAATGCCTCGTGACCGTCCACGATCCCCCGCGCGCCGGCGATCATGAAGCCCAAGGTCATCTCGGCCACCAAACGGCGGAAGGCCGGGGCGCAGCTCAAGACCTCGATGTTTCGGGCGAAGCAAGTGTCGTAGTCGAGCGAGGGCGGAAAGCTGCCCGCCACCTCCAGGCAGGCAAGCAGATTGGGCGCCCTGTCGAGATCAAGCTGATCGAAGCAGGGATCGGTCCCGATGATGAAGTTCGCGTTCGCGGCGGCGCTATCGACGACTTCCGGCGGCGCCGGCTCATCACGCGCCCACACCAACGTGCACAGATCACTCAGCCGCGCCAGGTCGGCCGGGTCGAAAAGCTCGTCAAGCGTGCGGAAGCTGGGGGCCAGCAGCGCGATCGGCTTGGTCATTCTCTGGGCCTATTTCTCTGGGGCCTATTTCTCTGGGGCCTATTTCTCTGGGGCCTATTTCTCTGGGGCCTACTTGACGGCGCCTTGGGTCATGCCCTGCACGAAATGGCGCTGGAAGATGATGAAGATGATGATGATCGGGATCGCCATGATCATCGCGGCGGAGGTCAGGCCGCTGATATCGCGGGTCTGGGTGCCCTGGAAGAATAGCATGCCGACCGTCAGGGTACGTAGATTGTCCTGGGTCAGGAACAACAGCCGCAGCAGCAGATCGTTCCAGCTCCACAGGAATTCCAGCAGGCCCGTGGTGATGATGGCGGGGGTGGAGATCGGCAGGATGACCCGCCAGTAGACCTGGATCTCGCTGGCGCCATCGACCCGCGCGGCGTCCCGCAACTCCTTCGGTATCCGACGAAAATAGGCCGACATCAGGAAGATGAAGATCGGCACGGCGAGCGCGAGGTCGGCCAGGATGACGCCAAGATGGGTGTTCAACAGCCCCAGACGCTGTTCCGTCACGTAGAGCGGCAGGATGATCGCGGTCGGCGGGATCATCAGGCCGGCCAGCAGCAAGGCGTAGATCACCGGCTTGCCGGGGAACTTCAGGAACGTCAGCGCGTAGGCGGCGGCCGAGGCGATGACGATCATGACCAGGGCGTCGACCGTGGAGATGATCACGCTGTTCATAAAATAGGTGTTGAAGTTCGCGTCGACCCAGGTGGTCACGAAATGCTCGAACGTCGGCGCCAGCGGCGGCACCCAGGGGGGCGACACCAGTTCCTCCGCCGGTTTCAGCGAGGTGAACGCGGTCATCAACAAGGGCGCCAGCATCAACAGCGAGACCAGGGTCAACAGACCGTAGACGAGGGGCTTTCTGGACATGGGCCTCAGTCGTCCCGCCGCGCTTGCATGTAGAGATAGACGGCCATCGCCAAGGTGACGATGACCAAGAGGGCAACCGCCACGGCCGAGCCGTAGCCGTAATTGTTTTCCAGCACGCCGCGCTTGTACATGTAGGTCGCCAGGATCTCGGTGGCGCGGATCGGGCCGCCCTGCGTGGTGCCCCAGATCAGGTCGAACGCCTTGAAGGCCGCAGTCGCGGTGAGCACGAAGACGACCGCCGTCACCGGCCTCAGCGCCGGTAAGGTGATGTACCAAAAGGCCTGGACCGGGGTCGCACCGTCGATCTTGGCGGCGTCGTAAAGCTCGTCATCGACCGCCTGCAGACCGGCCAGGAAGATCACGATCGACAGGCCCAGCGTGGACCAGGAATGGGCGATGGCCAGGGCCGGCAAGGCGGTGGTCAGGTCCCCCAGCCAGGGCGTGGCCAGGAAGCCGAGGCCGATCGCGGTCAGCCCCTCATTGATCGCGCCGTTGGGCTGATACATCCAGCGCCAGATGATCGCCGTGGTGATCGGCGCCTGAATGACCGGGATGAACATGCAGGTCTGGAAGAAGATCCTGCCCTTGATCTTGCGGGCCAGGATCGCGGCCAGAACCACGCCCAGCCCGACATTGATCACCACGATGATCGCCGTCCATTCGACGGTGTTGAAAAACGCTTCCCAGAAGATTCGGTCGCTGAACAGACGGTCGTAGTTGCCGAGCCCGACCCATTCCCGATCCGCGCTGATGCCGTCCCACCGGTTGAGCGAATACTCGAACACCTCCAAGGTCGGGATGAAGGCGAAGACGAGGTAAAGCGCGATTGCCGGGAATAGGAACAGCCCGGCGGTCAGCCAGGCCTGCCTTTTGCGGCGGTTCGGCGACCAACGCCTGGATGAGGCGGCCATAAGAGTGGGCTCGGCGTGGGTCGATCAGTTGTCCGCCACGCCACCGGGCATGAGGATTGCGCCGTCCGCCTTGGCGACCTCCCATTCCGCCTGGATCGCCTCGACGAACTGCTCCGGCGTCATGACGCCCAGCAGCAGGGCCTGCAACCCGTCATAGGTGACGTTGGTCATGCTGGCCGGCGTCACCGTGTCGAGGAAGGCGTGGATCGTGCCGTTGGGCCGATAGGAATCGATCTGTGCGCGCAGTTCAGCCACGATCGGCGGCAGCGAGCTTTCGGGCAGAAGATCCGTCAGCGGCCCGATCGGGATGGTGCCGTCGTTCAGCAGCATCAGGCGACTGCCGTCGTCGAAGAAGAAGAAGTCCAGAACGTCCGCCGAAACGTCCAGATGTTCGGTGTTCGCGTTGATGTACCAGCCAGAGCCGATGTCCTCGGTCGGATGGATCGCCTGGCCGTCCGCCATCGGCGGCAATTGGAAGCTGCCGAAATCGGCGATGCCATCGCCCAGCGCGTCGATCGCCGGCGGCACGATCCAGGGCCCGGTGAAGGTCATCGGAATGTCGCCGGCCCAGAAACTGTCCATGGTCTCGGCATAGCCGTTGGCCACCGGGTTGGGGCCGAAATAGCCTTCTTCGGCCATTTCCTGGAGCAGCGCCATCGCCGCCCGATAGGGTTCCTCGGTCCAGGCGCCGTCGCCGAACATCACCTCTTCCACGCCGGCTGGCGACGCGAAACGGCCGAACAGCATGGATTGCCAGTGTGAGATCGGCCAGCGGTCCGCGCCGCCCAGGCCGATCGGGGTCGTGTAGCCGGCCTCGATCAAGGTATCGACAGCGGCTTCGAAGTCGGCCCAGGTTTCAGGCACTTGAAGGCCGAGTTCGTCGAAGATCGCGCGATTGTAGAACATCGCCGTGTTCTCGACCTGGTTGCCGACGGCCCAAAGCCGGCCGTCCGACGAGGTGGTGTTCTCGATCGATTCAGGGATGACCGCGTCCCAGCCATATTGGCGATAATAGGGGGTCAGGTCGGCGACGAGGCCGCCATTGATGATCGCCGCCGGTTGTCCTGGACCGGTGCCGTACATGAAGACGTCCGGCCCCTCGCCGCCGGACAGGGACGGCACCAGCACCGGGTTGAACAGGTCCGAGCCGACTTTGGTGACGGTGATCTGAACGTCCGCGTTGGCGGCCATATAGGCGTCGGCCAGATCGTCATAGATGTTGGTGGTGCCTGGTTCGCCACCCACCCAGACTTCGATTTCCGTTTGCGCCAGCGCGGAGAGCGCCATGGTTCCCGACAGGGCCGTGACCGCGAGCACGAGGCCGATGTGGCGTTCGATCATTGTGTCCGTTCCTCCCGTTATCGCGAGCGACTGAGGGCGTCGCGCTTGGTCGCGGCTCTTTGTTCAGAGCCGTCTCAATCGTAATCGTGCCACCAATGTATCCGGTTACATTAGCGATGTAAACGGTTACTTTTTGGGTTTTGCCTTTGTGGACGCTCTCGCTCTAAAGTGCCGCGCCGACACCAAGAGAGGACTGGAATGACCATTCGCGTGCTTGTCTGGGGCGAGAACGTCCACGAGCGAACCAACAAGGCCGTCGCCTCGATCTATCCAACCGGGATGCACAGCTGCATCGCGGACGGGTTGAACGAGGACGCGGGCCTATCCGCGTCGACCGCCGTCTTGCAGGACGATCAGCACGGGTTGACGGAATCGGTATTGGCCGAAACGGACGTTCTGTTCTGGTGGGGCCACGCCGCCCATGGCGAGGTCGCGGACGACGTGGTCGAACGCGTCGCTTCCCATGTCTGGCAAGGCATGGGGCTGGTCTGCCTGCATTCGGCCCACTTTTCCAAGATCTTCCGCCGGATCACCGGCGCCCCGTGCTCCCTGCGCTGGCGCGAGGCCGGCGAGCGGGAGCGGGTCTGGGTCTGCAATCCGCGCCATCCAATCGCCGAGGGCATCGGTTCGTGTCTCGAAATCCCCAACTCCGAAATGTATGGCGAGCCGTTCACGGTGCCGGAGCCTGACGAGACCGTCTTCGTCTCCTGGTACGAGGGCGGCGAGGTGTTTCGTTCAGGCCTGACCTTCAAGCGGGGCAATGGCCGGATCTTCTATTTCGGTCCCGGCCACGAAACCTACCCGATCTATTGGCAGGACGGGGTCAAGCGGGTCTTGAAGAATGCCGCGAAATGGGCGGCCAATCCGGTGGGCCGCTGGCGCGACATCGACAATGCGCCGAACGTGCCGGTGAGCGAGGCGCGCGAACCGCTTGAGGTCAAGGGGCCGAAGCTGCACGAAGAGGGAGAGGCCGGCTTCCGCTGACCGATCGACGCCTTGGGCTTAGCGGGGCGGCGGCGCGGTGGTTTGACGGACGATCAGTTCGGTCGGCATGTCGATGTTGCGCTGAACCCGGTCGCCGGAACCAATCTGCAACAGCAACTGCTGGCAGGCGGTCGCCCCCCAAAGCCTGCGGGGCAGGTGGACGGTGGTCAGCGCCGGGGTCACGACCTTGGCGTAGTTCATGTCGTCATAGCCGACGACGGACACCTGATCGGGCACGCGCAGGCCCAGATTGCGCAGCGCATGCAGGGCGCCCATCGCCATCTCGTCGCTGTGGGCGAAAATGGCGGTCGGGGGGTCCTTGCGCGTCATCAGCGTCGTGGTCAGCGCGCGGGCGGATTCGATCGTCATGCGGCCCGTCACGATCATATCGTCGGGTACCGTGCCGCCCGCCTGGCCGACGAGATCGGCAAAGCCGCCCAGCCGATCGGCGAAGGAGCGCATGGACAGCGGCCCGCAAATGACCGCCATCCGGCGATGCCCCAGGCCCAGCAGGTGCTCTGCCGCCAGTTGCGAGGATCGGTAGTTGTCGATCCGCACGGTGGGGGCGTCCAACCCGTCAAGATCGGAACAGGAAACCACCGGCGGCAGCATGTCGGGCGCTGACCGGGCGAATTGCTCGGCAAGGCTTTTGGGGCAAAAGCCCGTGTTGATGATCAGCCCGTCCGCGCGGCCGGTCAGCAGCATGCCGACATAGGTTTCCTCGCTGGTGGCGTCGCCGGCGGTGTCGCCGATCAGCAGGATGTAGCCGTCCGCCCGCGCCCGTTCCTCGATGCCCTTGAAGAACTCCGAAAAGAACGGGTTGGCGATGTCGGAGACCAGGACGATGATCGCGTGGGTCCGCCCATGGCGGAAATCCACGGCCCGCATGTTCAGGCGATAGCCCAGCCGGTCCGCCAGATCCAGGACCCGCGTCCGGGTCGGTTCGGCGACCAGGTCGGGCTTGGCGAAGGCGCGCGACACGGTGGCCGTCGAGACGCCGGCGATCCGGGCGATGTCCCGGATGGTCGGGTTCTTTACCTTGTTCATGCACCCTGCCGTTCGCGTTGGCCTTCAGTCGTGCAACGGGGCCGCGGCAGCCGTCAAGGGCCGATCGGGGGCGGCATTGCGCCCGTGGGCCGCCGCCGGCGTGAAAAGCACCGAGAGTTTCGGCTTGGCTGGCGGCCTCGTTGGCCCGATGATTTCGAGCCCCTCGTCGTTCTGTCAAAGCCATCATGAAGCTGCCGCCCCTCATGCAACGCCCCGACGGTCAGCCCGTCGTGACGGCCGAGGACCGAGAACTGTGTCGCACGGCATGGCTCCAGACATTCGCCGACCG
This sequence comes from Pseudomonadota bacterium, assembly GCA_039177555.1. GTDB lineage: Bacteria > Pseudomonadota > Alphaproteobacteria > DSM-16000 > Inquilinaceae > JANQGH01. The sequence goes on from JBCDFV010000004.1 coordinate 146,900, forward strand.
GGTGTATGGCCCCATTCCCGAGGCGCCGGAGCGGCTGGACATCCGACGCGAGCGGTTTGGCGTCGGCGAGCGGCTGGTCATCGAAGTGACGCTTGCCGGGCAGGCCTTTGCGGTCGATGCGGCGCTCTGGTTGCCGGAAGACCGAACCGGTCCGGTGCCGATCATCATCGGCCTCGGTTTTCTCGGACCGATCGGGGCCGCCGAAGGTGCTGCGTTTCCGATCGACAGGGCAGCGATCATCGATCGATCGATCGCCGACACGTTGCGCGGCGGCCGCCTCGCCGAGGCCAATCGCGGCCAGCATACGGACCGCTGGCCGATCCGGTCTCTCTTGAAGGCGGGCTACGGCGTGTTGCTGTCCTGCTACGGCTCTTGGGTGGCCGATCATCCTGGAAAGTGGAGGGGCGCCCGGCTCGGTCGCGCGGCGCGATCATGCGCCAGAACGGGCGCCCTGTCCCTTTGGGCGTGGGCCTATCGGCGGCTGATCGACATCGCGTGTAGGCTCGACGAAATCGATCGCGACCGTGTTGTGCTCGTGGGCCACTCACGGCTTGGAAAGGCCGCGCTGTGGGCGGCAGCGAACGACGAGCGCGTCCATGCCGCCTTGATCAACAATTCCGGCTGTGCCGGGGCCAGCCTGACGCGACATCCGGGCGGCGAAACGCTGTCGAAGCTGATCCGCTTTTCGCATTGGACGGTGCTGGACAAGAAGACGGCCGCCGATCCGGCGCAACTGCCCGTCGACCAGCATCAACTGATCGCCTGCGTGGCGCCTCGCAAGGTCTATATCGCGTCTGCATCCGAGGATGCCTGGGCCGATCCGGAGGGCGAGTATCTCGCCCTAAAGGCCGCCACACCGTTCTGGGGCACGGACAGCCTTCCTCCGCTGGAGGCCGTATGGCGGCCCGGGCGCCGGGTCTGGTCAGGCCCGCTCGGCTGGCATCTGCGGCCGGGGCCGCACGATATGACGTCTTGGGACTGGCGGCGCTTCCTCGCCTTCCTGGCGCAAGACGGTCAGGGCGCTAACGCAGATCGTCGATGATGGCGTAAAGCGCATCCAGCGTTGACAGGCCGAACTGGTACGATCGCGCCGGCGACCAACCGTGAAGCGGGTCGGGCGTCTTGGCGGTGTCCTTGAACAGCAGTTCGTAAAGCAACGCGACGGCGTCAAAGGCCTCGCCCAGATAGTTCCAGGACATGGACAGGTCCGCCTCGCCGGGGCCGGGGCCGCCGCCGGGATAGGGCCAGCCGACCTCGAAGTCTGGATTGGCCTGGGCCAGCGCCGCCTCGTAGCGTTTCCACAGCGCCGTCTGCTTGTCGGTCAGCGACGGCAGGCCCAGCGGTCCGCCAAGGAAGTTGTGCGTCCCGTTCCAGCCATGGACGTCCAGCGACCAGTCCAGCCCCGTTTCGTGCATGGCCGCGCGCACCAGATGGATTTCCGGGCTGGTTGCCATCGAGGGATCGGACCAGACGCGGTTCAAATTGATGCCGGCGGCGTTCGTCCGCGTGTTGCCACGTATGCTGCCGTCCGGGTTCAGGTTGGGCGCGACGTAGAATACGGCCCGGTCAAGCAGCGCGCGGGCCAGGGGATCGTCCGGATCGATCAGCCGGTCGACAATGCCTTCGACGCAGAACGGCCCCATGGTCTCGTTCGGGTGCTGGCGCGTCGTGATCCAGCAGGCGCGCTTGTTGGGCCCGGGCGAGCCGAACTGCAGCATGTCGATGTCGCGCCCCTCGACCGACTGGCCCAGCACGGTCAGGCTGGCGCGGGGCGACTTGAGAGCCCGATCGGTAAGCTGGTACTGGCGTTCCAGCGGATAGGGTGCGAAGGCCGCGATATAGATGCTGTCCCGCTTCGGCGTCAGGCGTATCGTCAGGGCATCGCCCTCCAGCGCCGTCGGCACGCGCAGCCAGGCCTCGCGGTCGTACGACGCCACGGCCTGATAGTCCGCCCAGGGGGCCGGCATGCCGACCAGGTCACGGCTGGTGTTGGCGTCCTCGGCATTCACGATGCGGATGGTGCAGGCCCGGTCGCGCCCGCCGGTCAGGCGGAAATAGAACCATTGCTTGAAATCGGACGCGTTGTCGTTGGCCAGGGCCAGGCGGATATCGTCCGGATCGCTGGCGTCGATGATATCGATGTGCCCGCCATCGAACGCGCTGCTGATGCCGATCATGGTGCCGTGGTTCCCCCCTGCTTGCCCCCGTCTGGCGCTTTTGCCAGGATCATGATGGTATAGTAAAAACGCGCGGATCAAATGCCCATGACGAGGTCATCTCGGTGACCGACGATGACCTGACGACCGGCGGCCGCGAGGCGCCGCTGCTGGAGGTGTGCGACCTGCGCACCTCGTTCGAGGTCGACGGCGTGCGCGTGGCCGCCGTCGATGGCGTGTCCTTCTCCGTGCGGCCTGGGCACACGGTCTGCATCGTCGGCGAATCCGGGTCGGGGAAAAGCGTCACGGCGCTTTCCATCATGCGCCTGATCGCCCAGCCGCCGGGCAAGATCGAAAGTGGCCAGGTGCTGTTCACCGGCACCGATCTGCTGGGCCTCAGCGAGGCCGAGATGCGCGCCCTGCGCGGTGACCGGCTGGCGATGATCTTTCAGGAGCCGATGACCTCGCTGAACCCGGCCTTCACGGTCGGCGACCAGATTGCCGAGGGATTGCTGCGCCATCGCGACATGACGTCGGCCCAAGCGCGCGCCCGGGCGATCGACATGCTGAAGCGGGCGCGCATTCCCTCGCCGGAAGAACGGGTCGACCAGTATCCGCACCAGATGTCCGGCGGCATGCGCCAGCGGGCGATGATCGCCATGGCCATGGCCTGCGACCCGCAACTGTTGATCGCGGACGAGCCGACCACGGCGCTGGACGTCACCATCCAGGCCCAGATCCTGGACCTGATGCGCGCCCTGCGCGAGGAAACCGGCGCCGCCATCCTGTTGATCACCCATGATCTCGGCGTCGTCGCGGAGGTCGCGGACGAGGTGGTGGTGATGTATGCCGGCAAGGTGGTCGAACGGGCGGATGTCCAAACGTTGTTCAACGACCCCCAGCATCCCTACACGATCGGCCTGTTGAGCTCCGTGCCGCGCCTGCACGAGACCCGGGACGAACTGCCGTCGATCGAGGGGGTTGTGCCGAACCCGGCGCAGATGCCGGCCGGCTGTCGGTTCCATCCGCGCTGCGTGCTGGCCGACGCCAAATGCGCCGCCGAACCGCCGCCGCTCCGCGCCGTTGCTGGGCACGACGTCGCCTGCTGGAAGGCGCCGATCGAGACGTTGCAGGCCGCACGTTGATCGAGCCGGCGAACCCGCTGTTGCAGGTCCGGGGCCTGGTGAAGCATTTCCCGACCGGCGGCTCGTGGATCGGTTCGCATGGGCGCCAGGCGGTGAAGGCGGTCGACGGCGTCGATCTGGATGTCGGTGCCGGGGCGACGCTCGGCATCGTCGGCGAAAGCGGCTGTGGCAAGTCGACCCTGGGTCGCCTGCTGTTGCGCCTGATCGAACCGACCGCAGGACAGGTGCGGTTCGACGGTGAGGACATCCTGGCCATGAACGCGTCCGCCCTGCGCCGGGTCCGCCGGCGCATGCAGATGGTGTTTCAAGATCCCTTTTCATCGCTGAACCCGCGCATGACGGTAGGCTCCGCCTTGGCCGAACCCCTGTCGCTGCACCGGGTGGTGCCAGCGGGACAGCGGCGCGATCGGGTGGCGGAGCTGCTGGATATGGTCGGGCTGGCGCCGGACCATGCGGGGCGGTTCCCGCACGAGTTTTCCGGCGGCCAGCGCCAGCGGATCGGCATCGCGAGGGCGCTGGCCGTCGAGCCGCGTTTGATCATCGGCGACGAGCCGGTCTCGGCGCTGGACGTGTCGATCCAGGCCCAGATCATCAACCTGCTGAAGGGGCTCCAAAGGCAACTGGACCTGACCCTGATCGTCATCGCCCACGATCTGGCGGTGGTGAAGCACATTTCCGACCGCGTCGCGGTCATGTATCTGGGCCAGGTGGTTGAACTGGCGGATACCGCCGACCTGTTTCATGCGCCCCGGCACCCCTATACGCGCGCCTTGCTGTCGGCCATTCCGCTGCCGGACCCCGGTCGGCGGAACCAGGCGGAACATCTGCAAGGCGACGTGCCCAGCCCCAGCAACCCGCCGGCCGGGTGCCGGTTTCACACACGATGCCCGTTCGCGGTCGAGCGCTGTTCGGTCGAGGCCCCGCCGCTGGAAACCGACAGTTCCGGTCATGCGGTCGCCTGCCATTTGTGGCGCGACCTGCCGGCGGCGGGCGCGGCGACGGTGTCCGAACCCTCCGGCTCCGACAATTTCCACAAACGGGCTGCGATTCTGGAGGCCAGGCGCAAACAGCCGGCGCCGGCTTGACTACTCGTCCTTCGGGTCCAGCGCGTCGTGCAGGCCGTCGCCGAAGACGTTGAAGGCCAGCACCGTCACGAAGATGGCGATGCCCGGCCAGATGGCCATTTCGGGCGCCTGATAGAGGAAGCTGCGCGCCGTGTTCAGCATGCCGCCCCAACTCGGAAAGGGCGGTTGCTGGCCCAGGCCCAGGAACGACAGGCTGGCCTCGGCAATGATCGCGATCGCGATCGTCAGGGTCGCCTGCACCAGGATCGGCGGCAGAATGTTTGGGAAAATGTGCCGCAGTAGGATGATGACGTGCGGCGCACCGATCGACCGGGCGGCCTGGACATAATCCTCCAGGCGGACGACCAGCGTCTGGCCGCGCGCCAGCCGGGCAAAGACGGGTGAGGCCGACAGGCCGATGGCGATCATCGCGTTGGTCAGGCTGGGGCCGAGGAAGGCGGCCAGCGCGATCGCCAGAATGAGGAACGGGATGGCCAGGACCGCGTCGGTGATGCGCATCATGACGGCGTCCAGCCAGCCGCCGACATAGCCGGAAATCATGCCGAACGGCACGCCGATGCCGACCGCGATCAACACCGACACGACGCCGGCCATCAACGAGGCGCGGGCGCCATAGATCAGGCGCGACAGGGAATCGCGCCCCAGATCGTCCGTGCCCAGCCAATGCTCGGCGGACGGCGCCTGCCGTATCTTGCCCCAATCCGTCGCCGTCGGGTCGTACGGCGCGAGCAGTGGCGCGAACACGGCGACCATGACGACGATCAGGACGACGCCGCCGCCGACGATTGCTGGCCGATGGCGGAGAAACCGCCGGACGACACGCGATCGCCGCCGCTTCTCCGGAACCGGTAGAGTGCCCGTCGCCGCCATCGCCGCCTACCCGCGCAGCTTTGGGCTGACGAGGAAATAGCCGATATCGGCCAACAGGCTCATCAGCACGAAGCCGACCCCGGTGGCCAGCGTGACCGCCTGCACTACCGGATAGTCCCGGTTGAAGACCGCATCGACGATCAGCTTGCCGAAGCCGGGGATGTTGAAGACTTGCTCGGTCAGCACGGCGCCGGCGACGAGCGTGCCGAACTGCAGCGCCGTCAGCGTGATGATCGGCACCAGCGCGTTGCGCAGCGCGTGCTTCAGGATCACGGTGCGCTCGCTCAACCCCTTGGCCCGCGCGGTGCGGACATAGTCCTGGCGCATGACCGACAGCATGGCGCTGCGCGTATGGCGCATCATGGAGGCGGCAAGCGCGGTGCCCAGCACGAAGGCGGGCATGACCATGCGCGCCAGGTTGCCGCCCAGATCCTCTAAGGGGCTGACATAGCCCCCGGCGGGCAGCCAGTCCAACTGTACCGAGAACAACAGGATCAGCATGATGCCGAGCCAGAAGCTGGGCAGCGAAATGCCGGACAGGGCCACGATGTTGGCCCCATAGTCCAGCGCCGACCCCTTGCGGATGGCCGAGATGATGCCGGTTGGGATACCGATAACGATGGAAAACACAAGTGCCAGCGCGGCCAGCTGCAAGGTAATCGGCAGCTTTTCCAGGATCATCGGGCCGACCGGCGCGCCGGTTCTCAGCGAGCGCCCGAAATCGCCCTGCAGCATATCGGCGAACCAGCGGAAATACTGGATCGGCAGCGGGTCGTTCAGGCCGTAAAGCTCGCGGATCTCTTCGATCGCCGCCGGGTCGCGTTCGTCGCCGGCCAGGATCAGCGCCACGTCGCCGGGCAGCAATTGCTGCAGCCCGAACACGATGATCGTGATCAAGAGCAGCGTCGGGATCGCCGCCAGCAGCCGGTCAGCCAGAAAGCGCAGCATGATCAGGGGGTCCGATCACGGACGAAAACCCGACACGGGGCGTTTGACCGCGCCGTGCCGGGAGAAGGGGGTGCCGATCAGGGGCGCCGACACGCCGCCCCGGTCAACTGCCCGGTCAATTAACGGTAATCCCGCGCACGCGCAGATGGCCGTCGGGATAGGCGACGAAGCCCTCGACGTTGTCGTTGAACGCCCAGATGAAGCGGGTGTGATAGAGGTAGATCACCGTACGGTCGTCGGTGATGATCTCCGCCACGCGCCGCAGGACGTCGCGCCGCGCCTCGGGATCGGTCACGCGCCGGGACTCCTCCATCGCCGCGTCCATGTCCGGATTGCTGTAGAGACCGACATTCCGGTCGCCCGTGGAATGCAGCGACATGAAGGTGGCGTCGTCCGGATCGATGGCCGTTTGCGGCCCGACCGGCCCCCAGACTTCGAAATCGCCCTGGTCGCTGAGGTTCAAGGTCGAGGCGAATTCGACGACGTTCAGGCTGACATCGAAGCCGGCATCGCTGCCCATGGCCTGGATCATCTCCGCCACGCGCACGGTGTTGGGCCGATTCGGCACCAGGATTTCGACCGGCACCGGATCGGTGTAGCCGGCCTCCGCCAGGATCGCGCGGGCCCGTTCCGGATCGCGCGGCGGGATCGGGATGTCCGAATTGTAGATCGGGGAGTTGGGCGACGCGAACTGGTTGCCGGCGGTGTACTGGCCCTCGAAGGCGACATCGACCATGGCCTGGCGGTCAAGTGACAGTTCGAACGCCTCGCGCACGGCCGGGTCCTGGCCCAGCGGCGTCTCGGCCCTGGGGCCCTTGGCGACGTTGATGATCAGGCTCTGATAGCCAAGGCTGTCGATGGCCTCGATCTCGATATCCGGGTCGGCCTCGACCTGGGCGACGTCCGTCGGCGACAGGCGCGACATCAGGTCGATCTCGCCCGATTGCAGATTGGCCAGGCGGATGGTCGGGTCCGGCATGACCGCAAAGGTGACCTGTTCGACATGGTACGGGTCCGGGTTCCAATAGTCTGGATAGCGCTCGATCACGACCCGGTCCTGGGCGACGCGGTCGGCGAACTGATAGGGCCCGGCGCAGACCGGCTGGTTGCCGAAATCCTCACCCAACTCTTCCGCCGCGGTCGGCGAGATCATCATGCCCAGCCGCTCGGACAGTTTGGCCAGCAGGGGCGCGAAGGGTGCGGAGAGATCGAACACCACGGTCATGTCGTCCGCCGCGCTGACGTCCGTGATGGTGCCGAGGTCGGCGGTGCGCAAGGTGCCTGGCAGGTCGCGCGAGCGCTCGATATTGTAAACCACGGCGTCGGCGTTGAACGGCGTGCCGTCCTGGAAGGTGACGTCGGGCCGCAGATTGACCGTCAGTTCCAGCCCGTCATCGGACCAGCTCCAACCCGTCGCCAACTCGCCGGAGAACTCCATGTTCTCGTCCAGTTCGAACAGGCTGTCGCAGAGGTTGGACAGGATGGTCACGCTGTAGAACGACCGTGTCCGGTCCGGGTCCAGCATGTCCGGGTCGTCGGGGATGCCGACGCGCAGATCCTGTGCCCCCGCCGCCGCGCTGAGCAAGATTGCCCCGGCGGCAACTGCCCCTGCCAAAGTGAAATGCCTCACGTCCCTGCCCTCCGCCTAGTTGCGTGGTCGCCCGTGACGCCACGCCTGTTGTTGACTGTCAGACCCTGTTCGACGCCGTTCGCTGGGAACCCGCGTCGGCGATCATTCGTCTGATCATGTATGGGTCTCCGTTGCATGGAAGCTCGCCTCCGCGCCTCGGCGAACCGCGATTGAACAGTAGTTGGCGCCGAAATCCGCTGTCAAGGAAACCGCCGAGAGGCGACCGGTTTACCGGTCCGACATCTCCGTCAGACCGTCGATGAGTTTGCCCAGCAGGGCGCTCAGTTGCGCCTGTTCTTGCCGCGACAATGCGCTGACGATGGCCTCTTGATTGGCGACATGGGCACCGATCATCTCGTCGATCAGCGTAAGGCCCTTGCTTGTCAAGGCGACCATCATGCCGCGGCGGTCTTCCTCATTCGGCTTGCGCGCGATCAACCCGGCCTTCTCCAACCGGTCCAGCCGGGCGGTCATGCCGCCGGACGACACCATGGTCGACCGATAAAGCTCCGTCGGCGTCAGCGCGAACGGCGTGCCGGCGCGCCGCAGCGTGGCGATGACGTCGAACTCGCCGCGTTTGAGGCCGTAGCCGGCAAACACCGGCTCCAGGCGATCGCGCGCGATGATCTGACTGGCCTCGGCCAAGCGGCCCAGCAGGGTCATCGGCACCAGGTTCAGGTCCGGCCTCTCTTGCCTCCACTGCGCTGCCGCGAACTCCGCTCGATCCATTGCCGCCTCGATTTATCTTGATATTAAGATATTTGATGCCAAGATACTTGCGCAGTCGACCTGTGCTATGGTCGAAAGTCAAGCTGGAACGCCCGCCCATGTCCGAATCCTCTCCTGCGCGTGCCACGCGGTCTTCGCCCGTCGCCATCGCCTGCCTGCTGGTGGTTGGCGGTTTGCTGGGCCTATCGATCAACATCGCCAAGCTGGCGACCGAACAGGGCACATCCCCGGTGGCCCTGCTGTTCTGGGCCTCGTTGGGCTCTGGCGTGGTGCTGCAGGTCGTCGCGCTCGCCAAAGGCCAGGCGCCCCGATTGCGGTGGCAGACATTTGAGTACGGCGCCATTTCCGGCTTTCTGTTTGCCGCGCCCAACATCGTCGCCCTGCTGGCCATTCACCATATCGGCGCCGGGATCGTCTCGCTCACCTTCGCGTTCCCGATCCTATTCACTTATGTGCTGGCTCTTGTCCTCAGGTTGGAAGGCTTCGTCGGCACCCGCGCCCTTGGGGTGGCGTTCGGCCTGTGCGGCGCCGTCCTGCTGGCCCTGCCCAAGGTGAATGCCACCGACGCCGCATTTCTGTGGTTTTGCTTTGCCATGGCGGCGCCGGTGATCATCGCGGTTGGCAACATCTATCGCACGATGCGCTGGCCGGTCGGCGAGACGTCGCTGTCCTTGGCGCCGTTGATGCTGATCGGCGGTGCCATCGCCACGCTGCTGATCATGTTGGTCGTGGGCGAGGGGCAGAGCCTGATCACGTTTCCAACCGAGACAGCGCTGATCCTGCTGTTCGCGCAGACAGTGGTCTTCACCGTGATGTACGCGTGTTACTTCCTGCTGCAATGGCTGGCCGGGCCGGTCTATCTCAGCCAGATCGGCTCCGTCGCCGCCGTGGTCGGTGGTGCCATTGCGATCGGGCTGCTGGGCGAGCCGCTGCCGCAGAACATGCTGCTGGCCGCCGCGTTCATCAGCGCCGGTGTCGTGCTTGTGAGTCGCATTGCCCGCGCAAAGGCCGCGACAGGCTCAAACCGGACCGGCGGGCGCGGCGATGCTGTCGCGCATGAGGATCTCGCTGGTTAAGGTCACGTGGCGCGGCGGCGCTTCGCTTGGGCCTTCAAGGCGCCGCGCGAGCATGGCCCCAAGGGTCCGTCCGATCTCCCGCATGTCGCGCTCGATGATCGTCACGGCCGGGTCCAGCAGGTCCGACAGCAGCCGGTCGTCGGCGCCGACCAGCGAGAGATCGTCGGGAATGGACAGGCCCAGCGTACGTACGGCACGTACGGCGCCGTAGAGGATCTCGTTTCCACCCGCCAGAATCGCCGTCGGGCGCGGCGTCAGGGCCAGCAGCTCCAGCGCCTGCTGATAGCCGTACTCCGTGGTCTGCATGTCGCAGCGGATGAGATTGTCATCGGGGCCGAGCCCGGCCGCGCCCATCGCCTCGCGATAGCCGCGCACCCGCTCGCGTCCAGGCCGGATCGCGGTCGGTGCAGTGATCAAGCCGATCCGGCGGTGGCCCAGCTCGATCAAATGGCTGGTGATCCGCCGCATCGCGCGTGCGTGTTCGCTGAACACCACGTCCGCCTCCAGGTCCAGGTCGCGGTCCCACAGGGCCATGGGGATTTTGACCCGGGACAGCGCCCGGCGCACCCGCTCGTTGCCTTCGTCGCTGACCGATACGATCAGCCCGTCCATGCGGCCTTGCGCCGCCATGGCGATGAAATCGATTTCACGCCGTTCCGACCTGTCGGACGAAAAGATGAACAGTCCGTAACCGATTTCGGCCAGCACCGACTCCGCCGCCTTGGCCACCTGCGAGAACACCGGGTTGGTCAGGTCGGGGATCAGAAAGCCGGCGATGCGCGACCGGTTCGTACGCATGTTCTGGGCCGCCGCGTGCGGTTGATAGCCCAGCGCCGCCATGGCCTCGTCCACGCGCTGCCTGGTGACCGCGGCAACCCGTGTGGAGCCTGAAACCACGCGTGAGACGGTGCCGGTCGACACGCCGGCGCGCGCGGCGACATCGCGGATCGTCGGGCGCCTCAACGACCGGAGGTTTGGATCAGCCATGGCGATATGCCGGATCGGTCAACAGCGGTCGAAACCTCCCCAATTTCAGGCCCGCGCAAGTTCGCCTTGCTTGATCGAGCGACCTGGTCGTGAGACCGGCGTCGGCGTGCCCAATGCTGTGTTGACGTTAACACAAATGTGACATTATGATACACAAAACCGCGCAATAGGGCCGTTAAGGGCGACGGCCCAGGGAAGACGGCGCGGCTGGGGAGGATGGATCGTGGCGAAAAAGGCGCGCATTGCCGTGCTCGGCGCTGGTTGGTGGGCGACGGAGTATCACATTCCGGATCTGGCCTCGCGCGAGGATGTGGAACTCACCGGCGTGTGCCGTTTGGGCGCCGAAGAGCTGGCCATGGTCAAGGACCGGTTCGGGTTCGAGTACGCGTCGGAGGATTTCCGCGAGGTCTTGGACAATTGTGCGTCGGACGGCGTCGTGGTCGCCTCGCCCCATGTCGCCCATTTCGACAACGCATCGGCGGCCCTGCGCAAGGGCGCCCATGTGCTGGTCGAAAAGCCGATGACCACGACCGCCCAACAGGCGCGCGACCTGACCGCGATCGCCGCTGAGGCCGGTCGCCAGATCATGGTCCCGCACGGCTTCAACTTCACCCACTACATGCCGGCCGCCGCCGACTGGATCGCGAACGGCAGAATCGGCGACGTACGCCACGTCTGCTGCCAGATGGGCTCGGCCCTGCTCGACCTTTTCGGCGGTGAGCCGATGCTGGAGACCGCCGACCACACCTTCCGGCCGCCGCCCTCGACCTGGGCCGATCCGGCCCGCGCCGGCGGCTATGGCTGGGGCCAGCTATCCCACCTGCTGGGCGCGCTGTTCCGGCTGGTGCCATCGGACCCGGAGCAGGTCTTCGCCATGACCAACCTGTCGCAGACCGGCGTCGACTATTACGACGCGGCCACGGTGCGGCTGGCGAACGGCACCATCTGCGCGATCTCGGGCGCCGCCGGTCCGCCCAAGCATATCGGCGCGCATATCGACATTCGGGTCTATGGCACGGACGGCATCATCTTTCTGGATATTGAGCGCGAGCGGCTTGAGCTGCGCCGCCACGACGAGCAGGACGAGATCTTCCCGTTCGAGGCCGGGGAAGGGGTCGCCGCCTATTCCACGTCCGAACCGCTGAACCGGTTCGTCGATCTGTGTCTGGGTCGCGAGATCGTCAATGACGGTGATGGCACCGTGGGCAGGCGCTCTGTCGAGGTGCTCGACGCGATGTACCGGTCTGCGGCCAGCGGGGTTGTTGAGCGTTGCTGAAGCGGCACGGGCCGCGCTTCCATTCGTCGGAGGGCTAGATGCCGAACTTTCCCATCGTCGACACCCATCTGCACATCTGGGACCCGTCGAAGATCCGCTATTCCTGGCTGGACGGCATCGACGTTCTGGACCGGCCTTACCTGCTGTCTGACTATGGCGAGCACACGAAGGGCGTCGATATCGAGGCCATGGTCTTCGTGCAGTGCGAGGCCGACCCGCCGGGCTATGAACAGGAAGCAGCCTGGGTCGCGGCAAACGCAGAGGCCGACCCGCGCCTGAAGGGCATGGTCGCCTGGGCGCCGTTGGAGAAGGGTGCCGCCGTGGCCGCGGATCTTGAGCGGCTGAAGCAGCACAAAATTCTGCGCGGCATCCGCCGGATCATCCAGTTTGAGCCGGATTTGGACTTCTGCCTGCGCCCCGACTTCATCGAAGGTGTGCGCACACTTCAGCAGTTCGATCTCAGCTTCGACATCTGCATCGACCATCGACACATGGCGAACGTCATCGCGTTTGCCGGCAAGGCCGACACGGTCCCGATGATCCTGGACCATATCGGCAAGCCGGCGATCAAGGATGGCGCGCTGGAGCCTTGGCGCAGCCAGATGTTTGAACTGGCGCAGATGGACCATGTCATCTGCAAACTGTCGGGCGTCGCCACCGAGGCCGATCACGGCAACTGGACCGTCGAGCAGCTACGCCCCTTTATCGAGACGGCGCTGGAGGCGTTCGGGTTCGATCGGGTCGCGTTCGGCGGCGATTGGCCGGTCGCCGTTCAGGCCATCGCCTATCCGCGCTGGGTCGAGATCGTCGACGACGTTCTGAAGGGCGAAAGCGAGCAGAACCAGCGCAAAGTCTGGCGCGACACCGCCAACCGCTTTTATCGGCTGGGTCTTTAAGGCACCCCCGCCGCGATGACCGAGACCGACGGGCCCCTGGTCGAAACGCGCGGCATCGCCAAGGCGTTCAGCGGCGTTGAGGTCCTGCACGGGATCGATCTCGATCTGTGGGCCGGCGAGGTCCATGCCTTGCTGGGCGAGAACGGCGCCGGCAAGTCGACCTACGCCAAGATCCTGGCCGGGGTCCATCGACCGACGCGGGGCGAGGTAAGGCTGGCCGGCCGGCCCGTCAACATCGGCTCGCCCTTGGAGGCCCAGCGGCTCGGCGTCACGCTGATTCACCAGGAACCGCTGTCCTTTCCTCACCTGACGGTCGCGGAGAACCTGTTCGTCGGCGGCGAGGACACCGGCGTTCTGGGCCGCGTTCCCTGGCGGCGCATGGCGGCGGAGGCGGAGCGGCTGATCGGCGCGCTGGGCGTCACCATCGACCCGCAGGCGGTAATGGCCGGCCTCTCGATCGCCGACCAGCAGATGGTCGAAATCGCCCGCGCGCTGGCCTCGGACACGCGGCTGATCATCATGGACGAACCGACCGCACCGCTGACGCCGCGCGAGGTTGCGACTCTGTTCGACATCGTGCGCCGCCTGAAGGCAGAGGGAAGGGCCATCGTCTTCATCAGCCATCGGCTGGAAGAGGTGCGCGCGCTTTGCGACCGTGTGACCGTGTTTCGCGACGGCGCCCTGATCTCGACCGCGTCGGTCGCCGACCTCACCGACGACGACATCATCCGCCTAATGATCGGCCGGCCGTTGCAGGAATACCTGCATAAGGAGGTGGCGTCGCTCGGCGAGGAGGCCCTGTCCGTAAGCGGCCTGACCCGCGGCGGCGCGTTCACCGACATCAGCTTCAGCCTGCGCAAGGGCGAGGTGCTGGGGGTTGCCGGCCTTGTCGGCGCCGGGCGGACCGATGTGGCCCGCGCGATCTTCGGCATCGCGCCGGCGGAGGCGGGTGAAATCCGCATCCACGGCAAGCCAACCACGATCGCTGAGCCGGACGATGCCATCGCCCACCGCATCGCTTACGTGCCCGAGGATCGGGCGATCGCCGGCATCTTTCGCACGCTACCGGTCGACCAGAACATCACGGCGGCGGCACCGGGTGCGATCGCGGCCGGCCCGTTCATCAGCCCAAGGCGCGAGCGTGAAATCGCTGCCGACGCCATCGACCGGTTGAGCATTAGACTTGCCTCCGTTCATCAGCCGATCGGCGAGCTGTCGGGCGGCAACCAGCAAAAGGCCATCCTGGCCCGCTGGCTGCTGACCGACCCGGAAATCCTGATCCTGGACGAGCCGACGCGCGGCATCGATGTCGGCGTGAAGGCGGAGTTCTACGACCGGATCAATCAGCTTGCGGCCGAAGGCAGGGCGGTGCTGCTGATCTCGTCCGATCTGCCGGAGCTTTTAACTCTCGCGGACCGCATCCTGGTCATGTCCGAGGGCCGGTTGACGGGCGAGTTCAGCCGCGCGGAGGCCGATCAGGAAAAGATCATGCAGGCCGCCGTGCCACGGACTGCCGCATGACCGCGCTCAGCCGCCTGATCCGGGCGCGCGAGGCCGGCCTCGTCGTCATGCTGGTGATCCTGGCGGTGGTGGTCGGGGCGATCCAGCCGCGTTTTCTCACGGTCGGAACGCTCGACATCATCCTGCTGGCCATCCCGCTGATCCTGGTCGCGGCGATGGGCCAGATGATGGTGATCGTCGCCCGTCATGTCGATCTGTCGATCGGCTCGATCCTGGGTTTCGCCTCAATCGCCGTCGGCATGATGTTCCGCGACATCCCCGAAATGCCGCTGTGGCTGGGTTTCATTCTGGCGATCGCGATCGGCGCCGGGCTTGGCTTCGTCAATGGGCTGATCATCGCCCTGTTCCGGCTGCCGGCGATCATCGTGACGTTGGGCACGCTCAGCCTCTATCGGGGGCTGATCTTCATCCTGTCCGGCGGCCGCCAGGTTGACCCCAACCACATTCCCGAAGCGCTGATCCGCATGGCGCAGACCTCGCCGATTGGCGTGCCGTGGATCGTGATCATCGCCTTTCTGACCGCGTTGCTGGCGTACATCTTCCTGCGCCATATGCGCCTCGGTCGCGAGATCTATGCCGCCGGCTCGAACCCAGACGCCGCCCGCCTGCGCGGCATTCGGGTCAATCGGGTGACCCTGGTCGTGTTCTCGCTGTCCGGCGCCATGGCCGGTCTGGCCGGCCTGATGTATGCCGCGCGCTTCGGCTATGTGAACCCGGGCATCACCGGCGTCGGTTTCGAGCTGACTGTGATTGCAGCCGTCGTCATCGGCGGCGTCTCGATCAATGGCGGCATCGGCACGGTGCCGGGCGTCGTATTGGGCGTGCTGTTGCTTGGCGCGGTCAGCGTGGCGCTGCCGATCCTCGGCATCTCCGGCTTTTGGCAGGACGCGATCTACGGCGCCATCATCGTTATCGCGCTGATCGTCGACGGCTCGGTTCGGGCCGGCGGTCTGGTCCGGCTGGTCACCGGGAGGGGCGGATGAGCGCGACGGAAACGTTTGACGCCGCGAAGGCCAGGCCGCTGTGGCACCGCATTGTGGTCCGGCCGGAGTCGGTCACCCTGCTGCTGCTGATCGGCGCGGTTTTCGTCAGCGCCTGGCTGTCGCCCTTCTTCGCCGACCTTCGCTTCGTCCTGGAATCGGCGACCTTCTACATTGAATTCGGCATCATCGCGCTGATGTTGACCCTGGTCGTGGTCTCCGGCGAGATCGATCTTTCCGTCGCCGCGACCATGGCCCTGTCCGCCTGCCTGTTCGGCATCGCCCATCGCGCCGGGCTCGGCATGCCGGTGGCGATGCTGATCGGCCTGGGCTCCGGCGCCTTGATGGGCCTGTTCAACGGCGTGCTGGTCACGGTCTTCCGCCTGCCGTCGATCATCGCCACCATCGGCACGATGGTGCTTTATCGGGGCATTGCCCAGGTGATCGCCGGCGACCGGTCCGTCGGCGGCTTCCCGGACTGGTTCGTCGGCATCGACTTCATCGCCGTCGGCATCGTACCGGTGCCGGTCATCCTCTTTGTCGTCTTGGCCATCCTGCTCGGCCTCGTGCTGGGCAGCACACTGTTCGGCCGCCAGATCTATCAGACCGGCACCAACCCGATCGCCGCCCGGCATGCGGGCATCCGGGTCGATCGGTTGAAGATGATCCTGTTCACCGCCTCCGGCCTGACCAGCGCGGTGGCCGGCCTGTTGATGGCCTCGCGCCTGGGTGTCGTACGCTACGACCTGGCGACCGGCGGCGAACTGCAGGTCGTGCTGATCGTCATGCTCGGCGGCACCTACATCTTCGGCGGTCGCGGTACGATCGCCGGCACCTTCTTGGCCTTATGGCTGCTGATCATCATCCAGACCGGGATGACGGTGGCCAATATCGCCATTGAAGCCCAGCTGACGGTGCTGGGTCTGCTTCTAATCCTCGCCATCATCTCGGCCAATGCGATCTATGCCGGCGGCCGGCGATGATGGGTGGGTTGGCATCACCAACAACGGATCACCGAAGGGAGAGAAGACCATGAAGAAACTGATGTTGATCGCAAGCGCGGCCGCCATCGGCCTGATGGCCGGGGCCGCCACTGCCCAGGACCCGGTTGAGATCGTCTACATTCCGAAGAATACGGGCAACCCGTATTTCGACAGCATCATCGGCGGCTTTGCCGATGCCTGTGCCGAGCTGGGCTGCAGCTTCACCACCG
The DNA here is from genome assembly GCA_039177555.1 of Pseudomonadota bacterium. Taxonomy (GTDB): domain Bacteria; phylum Pseudomonadota; class Alphaproteobacteria; order DSM-16000; family Inquilinaceae; genus JANQGH01. Next base: position 163,412 of record JBCDFV010000004.1, read on the forward strand.
TGGCGCCGGCGACAGCCGAGGCAACGTCGCAAATCCCATTCATCACCGCCCAGATCCAGCGCGGTGTCGACGTAATCGCCATCTCGCCGAACAGCCCGGATGCGCTGAACCAGGTGTTCGACCGGGCGCGGTCGCGCGGCATCCAGGTGCTGATCGTGAATTCCGACATTCCGGGCAGCGAGGACCATCGCGACGCGGCCATCCTGCCGGTCGATTTCACCACCATCGGCCCGGCCCAGGTCGAGCTCTTGGGCTCCATGATCAACTATGACGGCGAAATCGCCATCCTGTCGGCCACCACGGACGCGCCCGACCAGAATGTCTGGATCGCCGACATGCAGACGGTGCTTGAGAGCGACGACGCGTATGCGGATATGGAGCTGGTGACCATCGCCTATGGCGACGACGATCCGCAGAAGTCGACGACGGAGGCCGAAGCGCTGCTGGCCAATTATCCTGAACTGGCCGGCATCATCTCGCCGACCACGGTGGGTGTCGCGGCGGCGGCCCAGGTGGTCGAGACGGCCGGGCGGGCACCTGATCTGCAGGTCACCGGCCTGGGCACACCCAACCAGATGCGCCGGTTC
>JBCDFV010000005.1:0-147783 GCA_039177555.1 Pseudomonadota bacterium
CAATACCGCCCAGCCAAGCGACAATTTCGGCGGCTACACGGTGTCGATCAAGAAGGATGGCGGCAGCTATTTTCCGGTGCCGATCCCTGGTCCCGGTGCGACACCCTGGGGGCCTCCGTTCGTCGGCACGTCGCGGGTCGGCGATCCCGGCACCCGCTGTCCCAACGCGGTACCGCCCGGTCCGCCGCCGGGGCCGGAGGTGGTCGGAACGCTGGCGACGCTGGACATGCGCCGCTTGGATGCAGTGTGCAACCCGGCAGAGCCGGGCCTGACCCTCAAGCGCGGCGAGTGCTGTGGTTTTGTCGTCGCCCTGTCGGTCTGGGACACCTCGATCTGCCCGGGTCTATCGGGCGGGCGTCACGAGGCGCACGACCAGTTTCCATTCTATATCTGCAACAACCTGCCGCCGGTCGATATCACCTGACCGGATCACAAGCAGGATTTGGAGGGCGGGCCACCTTGTGGCCCGTCTTTCTGCGTCAGCCCGCGCAGCCCAGAACCGGTTCGAACTCTAGCGCCGCCATCTGACGGTCGATGACGCAGATGTAACGGACATAGTTGGGGCTGGTCGGGCTGGTGTGATAGCGGCCGACGGCATCGCGCCAGTTACCGGTGTAGCGATAGAGAAAGAGCAGCAGCCGCGCGGCATAGTCGACATTGGTCTCCGGATCCAAAAATAGCTCCGGGTCGCCGTCGACCTCGTCGAGGTGATAGCGGGCGAAGATCTGCATGCAGCCGATGGCCATATTCTGATGGGGTTGGCCCGCGCTGTTGACCAAGAGATCGGCTGCCTCGTCGAAACTGGCTGGGCGCAGGGTGCGGCCGCCATGGTTGAGCGCAAGCGGATTCAACCGGCTTTCGGTGATGCCGATCGCCATCAGTAGACCTTCGGGGATGTCGTACTCCAACTCCGCAAAGCGGATGTAGTTGGCGCAGCCCTGGTCGATGGGGGCGGTTACGGGGCTGGCACCCGCCTGACCGGCGAGGGCGAACGGCGCAACGAGAATGGCAAGTGCAGCGGCGGCAAGTCGCTTCATGACAATACGAGTACTGGTGCGTGGGACGGCCAGCGTGATAGCGGGCCGCACCCAAGCATGCCAGGCTCATTTCTGCAACCCTTCTATGCTGCAGTGCAATATCCAAAGTTGAGGTCGGCGTGACGTCGCAACGTCCGCGATCAGGCTGGGGCCGAGATCCCGACCATGCCACGGACGGCGCGCATCAAACCACTCTCGGAATCCTTGAACGCGTCCAGGATCTCGAAATGGTTCACGCCGGGGCTATCGACCACGACCAGCGGCAGGCCGCGCAGGCGCCAATCTGACGCGAAGTCGGCCTGTTGGCGCTGAAACTCGTCGGTCTCATTGCCGCCGACCGTCACGATTAGGGGCCCGGATTGGGCCGGCATGACGTTGCGCGGGCTCAAGCGCGCGACCGCCTCCGGCGTCAGGCGCAGCACCTCGTTCTGATAGGACAGGCGCAGCGGCTCAAGCTCGTAAAGGCCGCTGACCGAACACCCACCCTTGACGATGTCGAAGGGCAGGCCCCGGCGGGCCCAGTCGGTTGACAGCATCATCGCGGTCAAATGACCGCCCGCGGAATGGCCGCCGATATAGACCCGCTTGCGGTCCAGCCGATGGTCGCGCGCGTGGTGATGAACCCACTCCACGGCGCCGCGCACCTCTTCGACCAGGGCGTCGAGGCTGACGTCCGGGCACAGGTCGTAGCCGATCGAGGCGTAGGCGATGCCGTTGGCCACGAAGCCGGGTGCCGGGAACAGGGTGTAATCCTTCGACAGCGCCTGCCAATAGCCGCCATGGATGAACAACAAGACCGGAAACGGACCGTCGCCTTCCGGCACGAACAGGTCGAGCAGTTGCTGATCCCCGGCGCCATAGCGAATATCGCGCACCGGCGCCAGTTGCTCGGCGGCCGCCGCGCTGTCGGCCAGCCACCGGTCGAAGAACGTCTGGTGGGTCGGAACCCGGGCGCGCAGATTGTACTGGGCGTCCAGCGCCGTCTGGTCGTATGCGCCGAAAACCGGCTCGGCCGCCGGCTTCTCCTTACGTGAAGGCATTGAAGGTGATGATCGTGTGGGTGTCGCGAATGTGCGGCAGGGTCTGGATCTGCTCGCCGACAAAGCGGCCGACATCCATGTCGGCCGGCAGATAGCACTTGACCAAGAGATCCCAGTGGCCCGAGGTCGAGTAGACCTCCGACACTTGCTCAACCGTGTCCACGGCCTCCGCCGCGACCTCATAGGTCCGGCCCAACTCGCATTTCACCTGAACGAAAATCGCGCGCATCGAATGAGCGCCCCCCTGAGATACGGCGTGACTGACCGCCAACCTATCAAGCGTGCCGCCGGCCTGCCAGCCCGTTGGACGTCAGCAGCCCGCGAATGCACGAGAAAACCGTCGGTTGGGCGAGCAATTGGGACTCGATCCCTCCCAAGCACCCAGAAGTGTCATAAATATTTCTTGCAGATTTAACATATAGTGCAATATCTCTTGCAGTATCATGCATCGCATGAAGCAGGGAGGGCTTGTGTCCATTCTGAGCAAGATCCAAGGCGCGGCGGAGAACCTGACGCCATCGGAAACGAGGCTGGTTCAGTCGGTGGTGCAGAGCCCGCGGGAATCCGCGCTCGGCACGGCGGCCGAGTTGGCGCAAAGCGCCGGTGTGCACGAGGCGACGGTCTCCAGGCTCGCCCGTAAGCTTGGCTTTGAGAGCTACGCCTCCTTCCGCCGGGCCATGCGCGAGGAGTTCATACCGACCCGCGAACCGGCGACGCGCCTGCAGAAGACCCTGGGCGGCGCAACGCCCGGCTCCATCCTCGGCACTCTGGTCCGCCAGGAGATGGAGGCATTGGCGCGGGTCGAGGATTTCGTCGATCCGGACCAGATTGCCGGAATTGCTGAGCGCCTGATGGCCGCGCGGCGCATCCATATCTTCGGGCGCGGCAATGCCGAGACGCTGGCGATGTTGATGCACAAGCGGTTTCAGCGCTTTGGGCGCGACGTGCACAGGCTGTCGGGCGATCCGCGTGAATTGGCCGAACAGGCGCTGGGCTTTGGTGAAGGCGACGCCTTACTCGTGTTCGCGTTTCGGCGCGCGCCCAAGGTTTATGCGCCGCTGATCGACAGTGCCCGCCAGGCAGGTGTCTGGACGGCGGTCATATCGGGCACGCTCGGTCCCACCCTGTCGCCCGCGCCCGACGCGCTGTTGGCGGTGCCGCGATCCGGCGAACCCGACGCCTTTCAGACACTGACCGTGCCGATGACGCTGTGCAACGCCATCGTCATCGCCGCCGGCGCGCTCGACGAGGGGCGCTCGCTGGAGACGCTGGATCGTCTCGGCGCCCTGATCGAACGGTTCGAATGACAGTTGAAATCCGAAACCAAAGGAGGAAACCCATGAGGGGGTCTTACGTTGCTTACGCTTTCGTGCTCGGCCTGGTGATCGCACCGCCGGCAATGGCGCAAAACCTGGACGAGATGTCCGCGGACGAATTGCTGCCGATTGCGGAGGAAGAGGGGACGGTCACCGTCTACTCCTTCACCAGCCGGATCGCCCGGGTGGAGGATGCCTTCGAACAGGCCTACCCGAACGTCGACCTGCAAGGCTACGACATCTCCTCGACCGAGCAGATCGCCCGCCTGCAGGCTGAGGCGACGGCCGGCGTTGCCAACGCCGATGTGGTCTACATCTCCGACACGCCGGTCGTCCTCACCGAGTTGCTGGCCGAAGGCATCATCGAGCCCTACGTGCCGCCGCGCGTGCAGGACCTGGTGTTGGAACAGTATCGCGCGCCGCTCTTGGCCCAGCGGCTGTCGACCAAGGTGTTGATGTACAATGAAGAGGCCAACCCGGACGGCTCACCGATCACCAATCTGTGGCAGTTGACGGCACCGGAATGGAACGGGCGTGTCGTCATGGTCGATCCGCTGCAACGCGGCGACTATCTGGACCTGATGACGGAAATCGTCCTGCAGTCCGACGCCATGGCGGAGGCGTACGAGGCCGAGTTCGGAGCCCCGATCGAGTTGGGCGACGCCAGCAGCGCGGGTGAACGGTTCATCATGGATCTGTTTGACAATGACGTCATTCTGGTGCGCTCGACGGACGATGTGAACGCTGCGGTGGGCCAACTCGGCCAGGACAATCCGCCGGTCGGCTTCACCAGCTATTCCGATCGCCGCGACAACGAGGAGGAGGGCTGGGCCCTTCAGGTCGCCAACGAGGCCACGCCGGCCCCGGGCATCATCTTCCCCGCCGTCGTCGCCTTGGCCAGCGGTGCGGAAAATCCGGCCGCCGCGCGGTTAGTGATCGACTTCCTGATGGGTGACGACAGCGAGACGGGCGGGCCGGGCTTTGCCCCGTTCTACGTGCCTGGCGACTACGCCACCCGCACCGATATCACGCCCCATCCGGATGCCGTGCCGCTTGACGAATTCACCGCCTGGCGCATCGATCCGAATGCAACCGCCAGCATTCGTGCCGATGTTGCGGATCTGATCCTGGTCCTGCAATAGCCGACAGCGTTTAGCGCCGGTTGTGAGCCGTCGCCCTTTCGGGCGGCGGCCGGCCGGCTGCTAGACTATCCGCAGACAACAAAGACGAGCGCGAATGACGACTGTCATGACCGGACGCCGCGTGCTGTTTCGGCAAGGAACCGTGCTGAAGACGATCGTGCTTGCGCTGCTGGTCGTCTTGATCGTGCTGCCCTTGATCCGCACGGTTCTGGTCACGCTGCAGCCGGACGCGATCGATGCCTGGTCCGACGTGCTGGTCGGGCGGCTGTCGCACAATCTGTTTTACCGGCCGCTGGTGAACACGCTGATCCTCGGCGTCGGCGTTTCCGTCGGCTGCGTGCTGATCGGCGGCTATCTCGCCTGGTTGGTCGTCATGACCAACATGCCGTTGCGGCGCACGATCGGGGTGATGGCGACCTTGCCGTTCATGATCCCCAGCTTCGCGACGGCATTGGCCTGGGGCACGCTGTTCCGCAACGATCGGGTCGGGGGCCAGGTCGGCTTCATCCAGGGGCTCGGCGTCGACGTGCCGGACGTGCTGGCCTGGGGCATGTTGCCCAGCCTGATCGTCCTCACGCTGCATTATTCGTCCCTGGCCTTCACAGTGATCGCCGCCGCGCTGGCGACGGTGAACTCCGACCTTGTCGAGGCCGCCCAACTCGCGGGCGCCAAAGGGATCAGGGTCGTTCTCGGCATCATCCTGCCGGTGACGACGCCGGCCCTGGTTTCCGCCGCCTCGCTCTGCTTTGCCGGTGCCGTGTCCAACTTCGCCGCCCCGGCGCTGTTGGGGCTGCCGGTGCGTATGCAGACCTTGTCGACGCGCTTGTTCGGCATGATCGAGGTTGGCCAGACCGCACGCGGCTATGTTATCGGCATCATGCTGGTGCTGGTTTCGGCGCTGTTTCTATGGCTGGGCAATCGGGTGATTTCCGGCCGCCGGTCCTATGCCACGATCACGGGCAAGGGCGGCCGGGCCAAGCGCTTCGACCTACGCGGCGCGAAATGGCCGCTGTTCGGCGTCGCGGCGCTGATCCTGCTGGTCGCCACGGTGGTGCCGATTGTCGTGCTGGTCGCCTCTAGCTTCGCGCCATCGTCGGCCCAGCTCTTCGGCAATTGGACCAGCCATTACTGGCTCGGCCAGTCGAGCCCGTCGATCGCGCAGGGCACGCCGGGCATCGCTTACAATCCGGACATCGTGCGGGCGCTTATCGTCACCCTTGGCCTCGGCTGCGCGGTCGCGGTGGCGGGCATGGCCGTCGGCCTGTTGTCCGCCTACACCGTGGCGCGTCATCGTACCGGCTGGGCAAGCGCCACGATCACGCAGGTCAGCTTTCTGCCCTTACTGGTCCCCGGCATCGCTTTCGGCGCCGCTTACATCGCCTATTTGGGCGCGCCGATCGGTCCCTTGCCGGCGCTCTATGGCACCTTCGCCCTGCTGGTGATCGCCGCCACGGCTTACTTGCTGCCCTTTGCCGTGCAGACCGGTCGCGCCGTGATCCAACAGGTCAGTGGTGAGTTGGAGGAAAGCGCCCGGCTAACCGGCGCCAGCTTTGTGCGTCGGCTGGCGGAAATCACGGTGCCGTTGGCGATCCGTGGTCTGGTCGCCGGCGGTCTCCTCGTGTTCGTGAAGATCGTCCGCGACCTGTCGCTGGTCGTGCTGCTGTTCACGCCGACCATGCCGGTCCTGTCGGTGCTGGCCTATCGCTACGCCTCGGAAGGCTTCACCCAATTTGCCAACGCCGTCGCCGTGGTCATTCTGGCCCTGTCGATCGCGATGACGTTGATCGCGCAACGCCTTCAGGCGAAATCTCAACCCTGGCTGAAGAACTGAACCGATGTTGGAACTGCGCAACCTGTCGAAAAGCTTTGGCGACTTCCAGGCGGTGAAGAGCGTCTCGCTGTCCGTTCCCGATGGCGCCTTCCTGACCCTGTTGGGCCCGTCGGGCTGTGGCAAGACCACCTTGCTGCGCATGCTGGCCGGTTTGGAGCTGGCCAGCCGGGGGCAGATCGTGTTCGACGGTCAACTGGTGTCGGATGGTGATAAGAGCTGGAGTGTCGATCCCGCCAAGCGCAATTCGGGCTTGGTCTTTCAATCCTACGCCCTGTGGCCGCACATGTCGGTGCGCGGCAACGTCGAATGGCCGTTGAAGGTCGCCCGGGTCGACAAGACCGTGCGGGACCAGCGCGTGGCCGAGGTTCTGGCGCTGTTGAACATTGCCGAGCTTGCCGACCGGTACCCCAATGAGATCTCGGGCGGGCAGCAGCAGCGGGTGGCCATTGCCCGCACCATCGCGCCGAAACCGAGGGTGCTGCTGTTCGACGAACCTTTGTCCAATCTGGATGCCAAGCTGCGCGTCGAAATGCGGACGGAACTGATGCGTCTGCACCGCGCAACCGGCGCCACGACGGTCTACGTCACCCACGACCAGATCGAGGCCATGACCATGGCCAGCCATGTCGCGGTGATGAAGGATGGCAGGGTCGAGCAGTTCGGCCAGCCCGACGACTTGATCCGCGTGCCCGAAACGGCCTTCGTCGCCACCTTTGTCGGCACGCCGCCGAACAATCTGGTGCCCGTCAGCCCCGGCCCGGATGGTGCGGTTGTGCGCGGCCGGCCGATCGGATTGCGGCCTCCGGTCGAGGGACCATGCTTTGCGATGTATCGTCCCGAAGCGTTGCGCCTCGACGACCAAAACCCAGACCGTGCCTTGACCATGGAATTGGTCGAGGCCAGCCGTATCGCCGGGCGTACGATGGTAACCATGGTCGATGGGGATATGCGGCTGACCGCGATCGTCGATCAGCCACCAACCGTGGAGATTGGTGGCAGTGTGCGCGTTCTGCTGCCGGAACGGCCTACCTGTTGGTTTGACGACGCGGGCCGGCGGGTTGGAACCGATAAGACCGAGGTCGTCTGATGCGCCTGTTGCTGGTTCGTCATGGCCAATCTGAATGGAATGCCTCGCGGCGTCTCCAAGGACAGGCCGATATTGCCCTGTCGGACGAGGGCCGGCGGCAGGCTGATGCGCTGCGCCCTGTGATCGAGGCGATCGCGCCTGACCGAGCCGTCTCGTCCGATTTGGCCCGCGTACGGGAAACCGCCGAGCGCATCGGCGCAAAGCAGGCGACCTTCACGACCGACCTGCGCGAGATTGATGTCGGCGACTGGACCGGCAAGCCCATCAAGGCAATCATTGCGGCGGATGCGGAGGCTTATGCCGGCTGGCGCGCTGGAACGCACGCGCCCCCGGGCGGCGAGATTTGGTCAGACTTCGTGGCACGTGTTGGCGGCGCCATCGAGCGCGAGCGTTCCTCAAGACCGTGCGACACTCTACTGGCAGTCTGCCATGGCGGGGTCATCCGCGCGCTGATACAGCGTCTCTTGGGCCTACCGCCCGCGCGCATTATCCCGGTCGCACCGGCCAGCCTGACCGTTCTGCAACTCGACAAGGCGGGGGGGCAAAGCGGTCGTTTGGAGTTGTTCAACTACCGCCCTGGGGGCGTGGAGTTCGACGCGCCGGACTAATCGCTCAGTTCATCTGAACCGTGGCGACATAGTTCCTCAGGACCCCCCGATGCGGCGCTTGCCATGTTGCCTCATAGACGCCGTCGCCATCGGCATCGACGAAACGGCGCATCTCATGGCCGAGTTGGAAGGTCAGTTCCGTCGCGGACTCCGAACCGGGGCTGGACCAGGACCGCTCGGCGGTGGTCACGGTCGCGGTTCCGCTCTCAATCGTAACGCTGAACTGTTGCGTCCAGGGGTTTCCGCCATCACTGGCGTCGGTTGCGACCATCGTACCGAGATAGTCGCCCGCATGGGCAGCCGTCGAAAGCAGAATGGCCAGAAACACGGCGAAAGCCGCACAAGGTCTTGCAAGGGCCCGTCTCATGACTTTCCTCCTTCGAGCATAGGCACCAGGTCATCGAAATCGATCGAATCCCTAGGCATCACCGGCAATCGCGATGCATTCGATCTCGACCCGTCCGCCCAGCGCCAGACCGCTTGCACCGAAGGCGCTGCGGGCCGGGTAGGGGCGGGTGAAATAGCTGGCATAGATCGCGTTGAACGCCGGCCAGTCCGCCATGTCGGCCAGCATGACCGTGCATTTGGCGATGTTGCGCATGCCCAGGCCATGCGCCTCCAGCGTGGTCTTGATGTTCTCCATCGTCTGCCGTGCCTCGGCTTCGATGCCGCCTGCGACCAGTTCCATGCGCCCGGGTATGATGCCCATCTGGCCTGACAGGTAGATGGTGTTGCCCACGCGCACCGCCTCGGAGAAGGGCAGCGTGTCGGGCAGCAGGCTGCCTGAGTTCAGGAATTCCATCGATCGGGGTCTCACGTGTCGCAATCGGTGCATCGGAGGTTGCACCGACCTTACAGCAGTTTCGAGAATATCAGGGCCCATATTAGTCTTGCCTGACTGGCCCGTCGGCGGCTGCAAAACGTGGCCGTTCGGCCGAGAGAACTCCTCCCGGGCTCGCGTTCAGATCAGCTTGTCATGAATGTGGGCCCTGTCGCCCCGGTAGATATCGACATCGCCGCGTCGCAAAACGCGACGTTGCGCCGAGTCTCCCGCGGCGGCCCGGCTTGTAATGAAATCGATGAGGGCGTCGAGTCGTTGAACCGCCATGTGCAGAACCGGCTCAAGCTGCTCGATGCCGCCATAGGCTGCGCAAAACAGCGTCAATCGGCGCCGCTGGGTCTGGATATCGCTGATCGGTGTGTCCGGATTGTCCGGCGCGGTTAGCGGTACGAAGCGATAGGCGGCGTAAGCAACGTCCCACAGGCGCGGACCCGGCGCGGCGGTGTCAAAGTCTATGACGCCGACGGGACGCCGATCGCGGAAGACGATGTTGTAGGGCGCGAAATCGTTGTGACAGATCACCTCCGCCGGCTGGCGTGGGGCCAATTGCCACATCGCGGCCGATGGGGCGGTGAAACCCAAAGTGCTGTCGTGATAGCGCCGCAAAAGCGCTGCGATCTCCGTTAGCAGATGATCTTGCCAGGCCCAATCGGGCAGCGGGTAGTGCCCTGCATCGCCGTCAAGGTAACTGACGATTTCGCGCCCCTGGGCATCAAAGCCGGTCGGATCTGGGGCAAGCTGAAACCCGTTTCGTCGAACATGCCTCAGCAGCGCGTGGATCGTCGGCGTCCACGGTCCGGCCTGGCGGCGGACCGTTGACCCGACGCGAACGACCGGTGTGGCATTGCCGCCTTTCAGAGGACTCTCAGTGTCGGTGGTGTCTGTCATCGATCCCATCTGGCGCCGTTTCGAACCCGAATGAGCGCAGGCTGGTTGCGTCGTCAAGGCTGAGGCATATCCTCTTGACCGTTCTGGATTTTCGTCAACGTCGAAACGGGATGATTGTGGCTTATCACACGTCGAAACCGATAGCTGTCAGGGTAACCGGCTTGATTGGGGTTTGATCATGCTGCTCGACGTGCAGGACGTTCACAAATCCTATCCGACCGAAGAGGGCGATTTGGCCGTCCTGCGCGGCGTGTCCCTGACCTTGGATGAGGGGCAGAGCCTGGCGCTGACCGGGGAGTCCGGGTCGGGCAAGAGCACGCTGTTGCATCTGGTGGCCGGCTTGGACCGGCCGACGTCCGGGCACATCGTGCTTGATGGTCGAGACCTGACGTCGCTTGACGATCGCGGGCGGGCCACGTTGCGGCGCGGGTCGGTCGGCCTGGTCTTTCAGCAGTTCAATCTGATCCCGTCGCTGACCGTCGCCCAAAACCTGGCCTTCCACGCGCGACTGGCCGATCGCCACGACGAGGGTTGGACAGGTCTGCTGGCCGATCGCCTCGGCCTGTCGGGGCATTTGGCGCGCTATCCGGAACAACTTTCCGGCGGCCAGCAGCAGCGCGTCGCCATTGGCCGAACCCTGGCGGCACGGCCCCGGCTCGTGCTGGCCGACGAACCAACGGGCAATTTGGACGAAGATAGCGGCGATCGGGTCCTCGACCTGATGCTGGAATTGGTCGCGGAGGCCGGCGCCGCCTTGTTGATGGTGACCCACTCAAGGCGGCTCGCCGCGCGACTGGACCGGCAACTCACCCTGGACCACGGGCTAATCGCATGATCCGGGCGGCATTGTCGGCTCTTCTGTCTCACTGGTGGCGCCATAAGGTGCAACTGGCGGCCCTGATGATCGGGCTGGCCCTGGCCACGGGCCTGTGGACGGGTGTCCAGGCGATCAATCAGGAGGCGCGCTCCAGCTACGACGCGGCCGCATCGGTGCTGGGCCAGGACCAGCTTGACCGGCTGCAGCGGGCCGACGGCGCGTTGATCGCGCCGGAGGCTTTCGTCGACCTGCGCCGCGCCGGCTGGCTGGTTTCCCCGGTCGTCGAGGGCGAGGCAAGGATCGGGGGCGTCCGCCTGCGCATCTTAGGGATCGACCCGCTGACGGCGCCACCGGCAGCCGCTGCCGTGGACCTGACCGGCGACGGCGATCTGGCGGCCTTCATCGGCGACGATAGGTTGGTTTTCATCAATCCCGAAACCGCCGGCAGGCTGCCGTCCGATCCCCTGACCGTCCGCCTGTCGGACGATCTTCCTCCCGGCGTGGCGATCGCCGATATCTCGACCGCCTGGTCGCTGTTGGACATGGAGGGCTTTTCTCATCTTCTGCTGTGGCCGGAACAGCCGTATGACGTTCCGCCGTTCGAAGACGCAGCACCCGATCTCGTCCGGATCGCCGCGGATGGCGCGAGCGATGTCGGCCGTCTCACCGGCAGCTTTCACCTGAACCTGACGGCGTTCGGCCTGCTTTCATTCGTGGTTGGCTTGTTCATCGTCCATGCGGCCGTCGGCCTTGCCTTCGAACAGCGGCGGCCGATGTTCCGCACCCTGCGCGCGCTGGGTCTGCCGGCACGGCATCTTGTCGCCTTGCTGGGTGGCGAGATGCTGATCCTCGCAGTCATCGGCGGCGCGCTCGGCATTGTGGTCGGTTATTTTGTCGCCGCGACCCTGCTGCCCGACGTGGCGGCCACCTTGCGTGGCCTTTACGGGGCGGAGGTCTCGGGCACCCTGCGGCTCGATCCGGGGTGGATTTTGGCCGGCTTTGCCATCGCGCTGGTCGGTACCGCGGTTGCGTCCGCCCAAAGCCTCTGGCGGTTGGCGCGCCTGCCTGTGCTGGCACCGGCCCAGCCGCGTGCCTGGTCCATGGCCACGTCTCGTAGCCTGGCTCTTCAGGCCGGGCTCGGGTGTGCCCTGTTGCTCGTTGCCGCCATTTTGGCCCTGTTTGGTCATGGTCTGCTGTCGGGTTTTACGATTCTGGCCACGTTGCTGTTGGGCGCCGCTCTCCTGCTGCCGGCGGTGTTGATGGCCCTGCTGAAGCTTGGTGCCAGCTTTGCTCAGAGGCCCTTGGCGGAGTGGCTCTGGGCCGACACGCGCCAGCAGGTTCCCGGCCTGTCGCTGGCGCTGATGGCCCTGTTACTGGCGTTGGCGGCCAGCATCGGCGTGGGCACCATGGTGTCGTCGTTTCGGCTGACCTTCACCGACTGGCTGGACCAGCGCCTGGCGTCGGAACTCTATGTCACGGCCAGCACGGAGGAGGAGGCGGAAAGGCTGCGCAGCTTTTTGGCGCCCCTGGCCGACACCGTGCTGCCGATCCGATCGGTCGAGGCGCGGGTTGCCGGCGCCCCGGGGGAGATCTACGGCATCGTCGATCACGCCACCTATCGGGACCATTGGCCCCTGCTGCAAGGCCAGGACGAGACCTGGGACCGCATCGCGGCCAGCGACGGTGCCTTGATCAACGAGCAGCTTCATCGCCGTGCCGGCCTCTCGATCGGCGACACGGTCACGCTGCCGAACGGCTGGTCGGAGACGGTGGTCGGCGTCTATTCGGATTACGGCAACCCGACGGGTCAGGTGATTGTCGGCTTGGATGCGCTGGTCGATCGCTATCCGGATCTTGCGCGGCTGCGTCACGCGGTGCGGATCTCACCCGATGACGCGCCCGCGCTGGCCGATCGCATCCGCGACGAGTTCGGCGTCACGATGCGTGTTATCAATCAGGACGAGGTCAAGCGCCTGTCGCTGGACGTCTTTGAGCGGACCTTCCTGGTCACTGGGGCGTTAACCGTGCTGACGCTGGGCGTCGCCGCCTTTGCCATCCTTACCAGCCTGCTGACGCTTGCTGCCATGCGGCTGCCGCAACTGGCGCCGGTCTGGGCCCTGGGCCTGACCCGACGGCGACTGGCCTGGATCGAGCTGGCTCGCGCGGTCCTGCTGGCGCTGCTAACCTGGCTTGTTGCCGTGCCGCTTGGCCTGCTGCTGGCGTGGCTGCTGCTCGCGATCGTCAATGTCGAGGCCTTTGGCTGGCGCCTGCCGCTCTTTGTGTTCCCGCTCGATTGGCTGGCCCTTGCCCTGTGGGCCACGCTGGCCGCCGCGCTGGCGGCTGCCTGGCCGGCCTGGCGGCTGGCGCGCATCCCGCCCGCCCGACTGCTTCAGGTGTTCGCCCATGAGCGTTAGAGCCGCCCTCATCGCGTTTCTGCTGCTGGTCAATTCGGCCCAGGGGCAAGGCTTTGCCGATCTAGGCCGGGATGCGGAGGGCTTTGCCGTGCCGGTGCCAGACACCGCGTTCGACTTTCCGCGCGACCACGGAGCGCACCCCGAATACCGGATCGAATGGTGGTATCTGACGGCGACCCTGACCGGCGCGGATGGCCGCGACTACGGTCTGCAATGGACCCTGTTTCGTTCCGCCCTGCGCCCGGAAGGCGGCGAAGGCTGGGGAGACACGCCGCAGATCTGGATGGGCCATGCTGGCCTGACCACGCCAGACGCGCATTTTGTCGCCGAGCGGCTGTCGCGGGGCGGCATCGGCCAGGCGGGTGTCACGATCGATCCGTTCGCCGCCTGGATCGACGATTGGCGCATGGAAAGCCAGGCGGAAGACGGGGCCGACGCGCTCTCCGCCCTGACGCTCACCGCCCGTGGCCAGGATTTCGCCTATGACCTCACCCTGACGGCCAACGGGCCGATCGTCCCGCAGGGCGACAATGGCTATTCGGTCAAGTCGGCCTCGGGCCAGGCGAGCTATTACTATTCCCAGCCCTTCTACGAAGTCGCGGGCGTGCTCGACCTGCCGGACGGCCCCATCGACGTCGCCGGGCAGGCGTGGCTCGACCGGGAATGGTCGTCCCAGCCCTTGGAAGCCGACCAGACCGGCTGGGACTGGTTCTCGCTGCACTTCGATGATGGCGCCAAGCTGATGGGCTTTGGGCTGCGCCAGGAGGACGGTGACGTCTACACCTCCGCCACGTGGATCGAACCGGACGGCGCACCGACACCGTATGGCGATGGCGCCCTGATCCTGACGCCTTTGGCTACCGAAGAGGTTGCGGGCCGCGAGGTTCCCGTCGAATGGCGCCTGGAACTGCCCGACCGGGGCATCGACATCGAGACGCGCCCGCTGAACCCGCAAAGCTGGATGGACACGCTGTTCCCCTATTGGGAGGGCCCGATCCGCTTTTCCGGCAGCCATGAGGGCAGGGGTTATCTGGAGATGACCGGCTATCAGTGATCGCGACCGACCGCGTCCTGCATGCCGGAGCCCTCGACATTTCCGTTCGCCGGCGCGCCTGACGATGTAGGATCGTCGGCCGCCGCACGGACAGGAGAGATCAACAATGCCCGCCGACGAAGCCGCCAGGCCCAAGCTTCGCAGCCAGCTCTGGTTCGACAACCCGGACAATCCGGGCATGACCGCGCTTTACATCGAGCGCTATCTGAATTTCGGCCTGACGCGGGGAGAGCTGCAGTCGGGCAAGCCGATCATCGGTATCGCGCAAACCGGGTCGGACCTGTCACCCTGCAACCGCCACCATCTCGACCTGGCCAAACGGGTGCGCGAGGGCATCGTCTCGGCCGGCGGCATTTGCTTTGAGTTTCCGGTGCATCCGATCCAGGAGACAGGCAAGCGCCCGACGGCGGCTTTGGACCGCAATCTCGCCTATCTCGGCCTGGTCGAGACCTTGTTCGGCTACCCGATCGACGGCGTCGTCCTGACCACCGGCTGCGACAAGACCACCCCGGCCTGCCTGATGGCGGCGGCGACGGTGAACCTGCCCGCGATCGTGCTGTCCGGCGGGCCGATGCTGAACGGCTATTGGCACGGTCAGCGCACCGGCTCCGGCACCGTGGTGTGGGAGGCGCGTGAGCGTTTAGCGGCCGGCGAGATCGACTATGAGCAGTTCATGGAGATCGTGGCGTCGTCCGCGCCCTCGATCGGCCATTGCAACACCATGGGCACGGCATCGACCATGAATGCGCTGGCTGAGGCTCTCGGCATGTCGCTGCCCGGCTGTGCCGCCATCCCGGCCCCCTATCGCGAGCGGGGCCAGATGGCCTACGAGACCGGCCGGCGGGCGGTCGAGCTGGTTTGGGAAGACCTGAAACCCAGCGACATCATGACCCGCGCCGCCTTTGAAAACGCCATCCTGGTCAACTCCGCCATCGGCGGGTCTACGAACGCTCCGATCCATCTCAACGCCATCGCCCGGCATCTCGGCGTGACGCTGACCAATGACGACTGGCAGGCGATCGGGCTCGATATCCCGCTGTTGGCCAACATCCAGCCGGCGGGCACCTATCTGGCGGAGGAATTCCACCGCGCCGGCGGCGTGCCTGCCGTGGTTGCCGAACTGATGCGCCAGGTCAAGCTCCGCGAGCGGGCCATGACGGTCAGCGGCCGCACCATAGGCGAGAATTGCCGCGAGGCGGATATCGACGATGACGACGTGATCCGCCGCTATGACAATCCGCTGCAGGCGCGGGCCGGCTTCATCAACCTGAAGGGCAACCTGTTCGACAGCGCGATCATGAAGACCAGCGTGATTTCCGATGAGTTTCGCGCCCGCTACCTGTCGAACCCGGACGATCCAGACGCTTTCGAGGGTGAGGCGGTCGTATTCGAAGGGCCTGAGGACTATCACGACCGCATCGACGACCCCGCGCTGGGTATCGACGAGCACACCATGCTGTTCATCCGGGGCGCCGGGCCGATCGGCTATCCCGGCGGTGCGGAGGTCGTGAACATGCGCCCGCCGGCCCATCTTCTGGAACGCGGCGTGCACGCGCTGCCCTGCATTGGCGACGGGCGTCAGTCCGGCACCTCCGGCTCGCCGTCCATCCTGAACGCGGTGCCGGAGGCGGCCTTGAACGGTGGTCTGGCCCTGCTGCAAACCGGCGACCGGGTACGGATCGATCTCAAGGCCTGTCGCGCCGACATCCTGGTCGACGACGACGAGCTTTCGCGACGGCGCACGGCGCTGATGGCCAAGGGCGGCTTCAAGATCCCGGATCACCAGACACCCTGGCAGGAAATCCAACGCCAGCACGTCGCGCAGTTTGATGAGGGCATGGTATTGAAATCGGCAATCAACTACCGCGATGTCGCGCACAAGAACGGTCCTTTGACCGTGCCGCGCCATAACCATTGACGACGGAGATAGAGGGCAGTTGGCGTGACCATCGATGTGCTGATGACGGTATCGTTCCTGCCGTCCTGTGAAGAGGCGTTGGACCGGACCTACACGCTTCACCGGCTTTGGCAGCAGGCGGATGCGCAAGACTTCCTTGAACGATCCGGCCGGGGCATCCGCGCCATGGCGACCGATGGGGCCTTCGGCTGCCCCGCCTGGGTGATGGACCTGTTGCCCGACCTGGAAATCATCGGCAACTTCGGCGTCGGCTATGACTCGGTCGACATCCCGGCCGCCAAGGACAGAGGCATCGTCGTTACCAACACGCCCGACGTGCTGAACGACGCCGTGGCGGAAATGGCTGTCGGTCTGATGTTGGCGCTGGGCCGTCAAATCGCGGCGGCCGACCGGTTCATACGCGCCGGCCGCTGGCTCGACGGCAATTACCCGTTAACGCGGGAGTTTCGGGGCAGCACGGTCGGGATCGTCGGGCTCGGCCGTATCGGCAAGGAAATCGCAGTGCGCGCCAGCGCGATGAAGGCGACCGTGGTCTATCACGGCAGGACGCAGCAACCGGGCGTTCCGTACCGCTATTTCGCCGATCTGGCTACGATGGCCGCCGAGTGCGATTGGCTCGTCATTGCCGTCCCAGGCGGGGCGGGTACAGAGGGGCTGGTGTCGCGCGACGTGCTGGCGGCCCTCGGGCCCGACGGCATGGTCGTGAATGTCGCCCGCGGCTCCGTCATCGACCAGCACGCGTTGGTCGAGATGCTGCAATCGGGCGCGCTGGGCGGCGCCGCGCTCGACGTCTTTGCCGACGAGCCCAACGTGCCGCCGGGCCTGTTCGGCATGGACCATGTCGTGCTGTCGCCGCACGTGGCCAGCGCGACCCACCGCACAAGATGGGAAATGGGCGATCTCGTCGTCCGGAACCTGGCCGCCCATTTCGCCGGGGACAGCCTGCTGACGCCGGTTACTTGACCGTCTGATTTGCCGAACCTGGCGCCCGCGCGCCGACGGAGGCGAGCCAGTGTCGCCGCTCGCGCGCCAGACGTCGCAGTGCCGCGAACGGCGGCTCGTCCGCCTTCACCGAGCTGTTTGCCGCCGGTGCCCCCGGTGCCGCCGTTTCTGCCGGCATCTCGCCGCCATCGGGGCCGTACATGACAACCCAGGTCTCGAAATCGTCGGTGAAGTTCTCGAACCGGTGAACCGCGCCCGCCGGGGCGAAGATCGCATCGCCGGGGCCGAACGGAAGCCGCGCCAGCGCGTCCTCGCTGTCGCCGATGGCAAAGGTGCCCGAGCCGGCGACGACGACGTAAACCTCGTCCTGCTCATGCGCCGGCTGGTGATCGACGCCGCGCGGTTGATAGAGAAAAAGCTTCAGCGTGCCGCGTTCCCGCATGAGCGCCGCCGGCAGCCCGAAAGGGGCGGTGCCGTCGGCGAGACCGTCATGGATGGCGCGGCGTGCGTTGTGGATTTGCGTCACTGATCCAGGCGTGATTGCGCCTGGTCGAGGACTGACAGAGGCCGAGGCCATTTCTGGCTCCTTAATGAGATCCGAACGTGCTGCAGGAATACGAACACTGTCCCGCTCACGGATATGTCGCGACCAAGTGGTCCCAGACAAGAACCACATGAGCTGCAAGTAGTAGGTCCAATCTGAGTGGGGCCGAGCGCGCGAGGCCCCAAAAAAGGTCGAACTGGCGCGCTGGCCGAGCCTCTCGAGCCATCTGGTCAGCCCTGCTGTGGGGAGGTTCGCAGGTCGCGCAGAAAGCTGTCCACCGCCGCCCCGCTGGTTAAGTGAACGACGCGCACATGTGGGGGCGGGGCCTCGGCCATGGCCTGAATCTTGGCGCGGCTCTGTCGCCGGGTACGCCAGATATAGGCCAGAAAGCGCAGCATCTCGATATTCACGCGTTCCGGACAGCCATCCGGAAGGTCCGGCCGGCTGCGCCCGCGATAGCGGAGCGTGCGCCTTATGACCCGCCACAAGCGGAGCGACACCGGCAAGTCGAGCCAGATAAGGGTATCGGCCCGCGCGAGACGTTCCGCGTAGGTCCGCGAATGCCCGCCTTCGAAGATCCAGGCCTCGCGCCCATGCACCTCGCGGGTCAGGCGGTCCTTCTCGGACTTGGGCCGCTCGACCCATCCGGGCAGGTGATGGATATGGTCCATGTGAAAGACCGGCAACCCGGTCAGGGGGCCGAGCGCACGGGCAAGGGTGCTTTTGCCCGACCCTGGCCCGCCGACGATCATCACGCGCTTCATCACTTCGCTCGCGAACGGTTGCATCGAGAGGTGCCGGCGCCGAACTATTCCAGAAGGCGGATTTAGAATGGGCCCGGACCGGCGGGCCAGGTAGCAAGCCGCCGGCCAGATGGCAACAGGAGGACGCATGATGAACACGTCGAAAAAGGCCCGCGCAGTGGGCATCAATCATATCGCTTTAGAGGTCGGCGACATCGACGCGGCGCTGGACTTCTACGGCCGGTTCCTGGATTTCACCTTGCGCTCGAAAAGCGCCGGCATGGCGTTCATCGATCTGGGCGACCAGTTCATCGCCTTGTCGAAGGGACGGTCGCAACCCGGCGATGATGAGCGCCATTTCGGCCTCGTCGTCGACGATAAGGAGGCCGTACGCAGGGTGCTGGACGAGATGGGCATCGAGATCGTCTCAAGCCGCTTCCTGGATTTCTACGACCCCTGGGGCAACCGCATCGAAATCGTCGGCTACGACAACATCCAATTTACCAAGACGGAAGGCGTTCTGCGCGGCATGGGCCTCGACAGCCTCGGTAAGACGGAGAAGGCATTGAAGGAACTGGCGGACAAGGGGATGGGTTGAGGCCAACGGCCCGATGCTAAGAGGGGCAGATTGGTTCTCAGTAGCGAAGCAAGCGAGCAGATAGCCGACCAAAGCAAGTCTTGTTGGGTTTTGAGCAGCGCGGCAGCATCGCAACTATGTGCACCGCGACGTCAAATGGCCGGATCCGCGACGTGATGGAGAACGTCGTCGCTGGCGAGATCAAGCGGCTGCTGAAAAAAAGGGAGGCGCGTGAGTTCGGGGGTGCCGATGGCGAGCCCGAGTTCGGCTCGTTCCGCGACGGACCAGACGAAGAACACACCATCCTTCGGGGCATGTCGGATGGCAGTATCAGCGTTGAGCCGGCCATTTTTGGCCTGCGGTTTGGCGGCTCTAGCGGCCAAGGCCGAGTTATCCCTCGGCTCAATGCGCGAGCCGAGGGTCTCACCAAGACGTTCCCTTGGCGGTTTCTGCAAGGCGCGCGATGTCTGAAGATCGCCGACGGATTTTATGAGCCGGAGAAGGTCCAAGGATCCAGGGAGAACGTTGCCTGGTCGTTCTATCAGCGAAAATCGAGGTCCGGCGATCGTGACGATGCGCCGCCATTTTACATCGCTGGCCTTTGGAACGAGTTCGTTACATCCGACGGTGAGGTCGTCCTGACGTACGCGCTGATCACCGTTGAGGCTAACGAGACAATTCGGGTTCACAATCGCATGCCGGCCATCATCCCAATCGAAGACGACCAGGCGGCCAAGCGCTGGCTTTTCGATCCCGCCTGGCCTCTCGATCTGCTGAAGCCCTATCCGGCCGAGGACATGGACGGTTGGCGCGTATCGGATGCCGCAAAACGATCGCGGCCGAGGCAGGGTCGGTACTTGATCGAGCCCGTGTCCGACGAGCCTGATCAAGGGAGTCTTCTGTAGCGTCGCGAGCCATCGGCAGAGCACGCCCTCAAGTCCCTCAGAGAAATCTGCTAGAACGAGACCCGAATGGCAGTCTGACTGCGTAAGGGCGGGGAGACGATGTGGTGTCTGGCGAACCATGGACAGGGTTGACGACCTCCGCCTTGCAAGCCGTCTTTTGAGCTTCTTCGGCCATGCCGGGCGCTAACGAAGACTCACGCCCCCAACGCTTCGCTCTTGAAGCGATCGATCTGGACGAGGCCGCCGATGAGCCCCTTTACCGGCAACTCGAGGCCGGCATTCGCGAGGCGATCCAGGCTGGCCGGTTGCGGCCGGGGGAGCGGTTGCCGTCCACGCGGCAACTCGCCCGCGACCTCGGCGTGGCCCGCAACACCGTCGTCAACGCCTACGGACAGCTCATCATCGAAGGCTATCTCGCCCCCACTGCCGGGTCGGGCACGCGCGTCGCGACGCCGGCGCCGGATGGCCTGCTTCAGGCGGCGGATGCGGGGCGGGCGTCGAGTACTGTCGCCAAGCCGCCTGCCCTGTCCGCCGCGGCACACAGGCTGTTTTCCATCAACGCCGTGATCGCCGACGAGGTCGACCGGCCGTCACGCCCGTTTCGGGCCCATACGCCGGCCAGCGACGCGTTTCCCCGCCGGCTGTGGGCCCAGCTCGTTGCCCGGGGTCTGCGTACCCTGTCGCGCAGTTGGATGGAGCGGGCCGATCCACGAGGGTATCGGCCGTTGCGCGAGGCGATCGCGGGCTACCTTGGGTCGTCGCGCGGGGTTACCTGCGGCGTCGACCAGGTGATCGTCACGGCCGGCGCCCAGCAGGCGATCAATCTGATCGCCCAATTGCTGATCGATCGGGGCGACATCGTCTGCATCGAGGATCCGGGCTATGTGCCGGCGGCAACGGTGTTCGAACTCGCCGGCGCCAGGATCGTCCCGGTCCCCGTTGACGATGAGGGTATCGACGTCGACGCGTTGAATGCGCGTGCGCCGAGGGCAAAACTGGTGTTCGTCACGCCCGCCAGCCAGTTCCCCCTGTGCAAGACCATGTCGCTGGCCCGCCGTCTGGCGCTGCTGGATTGGGCGGACCGGGCCGGTGCCACGATTGTCGAAGACGATTGCAGCGGCGAGTATCGCTATGCCGGGCGCCCCTTGCAGGCGCTGCACGGGCTGGCGCCGGCCGGCCGGGTACTCTATGTCGGCACGTTCAGCAAGCTTCTGTTTCCAACCTTGCGGCTGGGCTATGTGGTCGTGCCCGACAGCATGGTCGACCATGTCGTGGCCGCACGGTGGCTGGTCGACCAGTACTCTCCGCCGCTGGAACAGGCGGTCGTCGCCGATTTCATCAATGAAGGCCATTTCGCCCGCCATGTCCGCCGCATGCGCGCGCTTTATGCCGAACGCCAGGCAGCCCTTGTCGCTGTTGCGGCCGACGAACTCGGCGCGTTTCTGGACGTGCCGGCACTCGACACCGGCCTGCACCTGGTCGGCTGGCCGTCATCGGGGTTTGCAGAGCACGAACTCGCCGTGGCTGCCGCATCGGCCGGGCTGGAACAGATGCCGCTGTCCTGGTTCGGCCTTGAACAACCGAAGAAAACAGGCCTGATCCTTGGCTACGCGCCCTTCACGGAAAAAGAGGTCCGCCGTGCCGCCGCCAGATTTCGGCAAGCCGTGCAGCGATAACCTGCGGACCGTCGGGGCGCCAACCGTGCCCCGACGGCATGAGGTGGGCGAGAAGGCGCGTCAGACGGCGTCGGCCTGGAGTTCGGCCAACAGCTCTTCCAGCAGCGCCATGCCGGCACCCCAGCCCTTGTCCAGGCCTTCCAGCGCGCTGGCAAAGCAGGCGAGTTCCGCCGCGCTGGCCTCGTGCGGCACCCAGGTCAGGCGCATGGTGGTCCGGCCGCTGTCGTCCTCCTCAAGCGTTACCGTGGTCAACAAGACGCGCGGCCAGTCGGCCATCATCGGGTTGGTGGCGATGTTCCAGTCCGCGTCCGCGACGGAATGCAGCCAGACCAGACGGGCAGGGGGCTCCACCTCGGTATACTCGACGCGCTCATAGTTGGAGTTGCCGCCCCATTTCATCTCGTTCAGCCACAGGCCGCCGGGCTTGACGTCTAGCCGGTGAACGATCGTCTCCACGTTGGGGCCGTACCAGCGCGACAGCAGTTCCGGCTCGGTGAAGGTTCTCCACACCAGCGCGCGCGGCGCGTCAAACACCCGCTCCAGCACGTAAGTCGGCACTTCAGTCATTGTCGGCCCCCTTCTTTTCAGCCTGTTTCAGCTCATGCAACAGGCCGTCGAGCTGATCCAGGCTCGACGACCAGAACGCCCTGAACTCCTCAAGCCAACTGACCGCCGCCGCCATCGGCTCGGCCTTCAGCCGCGCTGGTCTGCGCTGCTTGTCGATGTCCCGTTCGATCAGGCCGGCCCGTTCCAGCACCTTCAGATGCTTCGACACCGCCGGCTGGCTCATTTCAAACGGGGCGGCGAGCTCGTTGACGGAGGCCTCGCCGGTCGCCAGCCGCGACAGGATCGCCCGCCGCGTCGGATCGGCCAACGCCGCAAAGACAGCGTCGAGGGCCTGAGGCTTTGGTGAATAACCATGAAGTGCCATAACTGTATGGTTATTTAATGGGCGCGTTATGTCAACCGCTGATTTCGCGCTCCTCGCGAATGGCGCTCGATCAGCGGTTAAGGCTTGAACGCGTTGGATTTAGCAATGGGAGAGGGAATGTGTGCCCGTTCCAATGGGGCTGGTTGGACTGTCGCTTTGTTAAGGCCAGCAAGGCTCATGGCAGGTCATGGGTGAGTTTCTGAGCGGTTAAGCGTCTCTTGACGAGTGGCTAGAACTGCTCCGCCCTTAGGGCCATCACGCTCTCTGCACCTTCGATGATTGGCGGCAACAGGGACGCGGTCTGAGGCATTACCTGATCGGCAAAGAACAGGGCGGTGGCACGCTTGGCTTCGCCGAAATCGGCATTGGCGCCGTTGGCCGACGCGGCAGCGGCACGGGCCATCAACCAGCCGCCGACGGTGATGGCGAACAGCTTCAGGTATGGGGCAGACACCGAAGCCGCAATTGTCGGATTCCCATTGCCCGTCCGAAGCAGCCAATCTGTCGCTGCGCGCAGATCGTTGAGGCTGGCCTGCAGCCGGTGTGTGATACGATCGTTTGTCGGCTGACCATCCAGCGGGGCCGCCATTTCGGCGATCAGCGCCTTGGCCGCCGCCCCGTCGTCGCGCAGGACCTTGCGGAACACCAGATCGTTGGCCTGGATGCCGTTGGTGCCTTCATAGATCGGCGCGATCCGGGCATCGCGATAGTGCTGGGCGGCGCCGGTTTCCTCGATGAAGCCCATGCCGCCATGCACCTGAATGCCCAGCGAGGCGACCTCCACGCCCATGTCGGTGCACCAGGCCTTCACCATCGGTGTCAGCAGGTCGACCAGCGCGCCCGCCCGTTGCCGTTCGGCCGCGTCCGGGTGGCGCTTCGACCGGTCGAGCGCGCCGACGGCGTAGTAGGTCAGCGCCCGCCCGGCCTCGACTTGGGACCGCATGGCCATCAGCATGCGCCGCACGTCGGGATGGTTGATGATCGGCACTGCCCCGTCGCCGGGTTTCGTCACCGCGCGGGACTGCACGCGCGCCATGGCGTAGTCGCGCGCCTGCTGGTAGGCCCGCTCGCCGATCGCGACCCCTTGCAGGCCGACGGCCAGGCGGGCGTTGTTCATCATCGTAAACATGCAGGCCATGCCGCGGTTTTCCTCGCCGACCAGCCAGCCTTGTGCGCCTTCATTGTCGCCATAGGCCATTATGGCCGTGGGGCTGGCATGGATGCCCAACTTGTGTTCCAGGCTGACGCAGCGCAGGTCGTTGCGCTGTCCCGGTGCGCCGTGGGCGTCCGGAATGAATTTGGGCACCACGAACAGGCTGATGCCCTTGGTGCCCTCAGGCGCGCCGGGCAGGCGGGCCAACACCAGATGGATGATGTTGTCCGCCAGATCGTGCTCGCCATAGGTGATGTAGATCTTCTGGCCGCTGATGCAGTAGCTGCCGTCGCCATTGGGCACCGCCTTGGCACGGATGGCGCCCACGTCCGAGCCGGCCTGCGGCTCCGTCAGGTTCATCGTGCCGGTCCATTCGCCGGAAATCAGCTTGGGCAGGTACAACGCCTTTTGGTCGTCGGTGCCGTGGGCCTCGATGGCCTCCACCGCCGCGACGTTCAACGTTGGGCACAGGCCGAACGACATATTGGCGGCATGGATCTGTTCCATCACCGCCATGGCGACCGACCAGGGCAACCCCTGGCCGCCATGGTCAGGGGTAAAGGGCATGGAATTCCAACCATCGTCCCGGTAGCGGGCGTAGGCCTCGCGGAAACCGTCGGGCGTCCGGACGACGCCGTTTTCCAGGATCGACGGGTGCTGATCGCCGATTTGGTTGAGCGGCGCGATGACCTTGCCGGTTAGTTTCGCTGCCTCCTCAAGCACCGCGTCGACCAGTTCCGGCGAAGCCTCCTCAAAGCCGGGTAGCGTTGCCAGATCGGCCAGACCGGCGAACTCGGCGAGGGCGAACCGCATGTCCTGAAGCGGGGCGGTGTATGCGGTCATTCGGTCATCCTTGGTAACGGCGGTGCTGGCGGCTTACGACGCAGCCGCGGCAGAAGAAAGGGGCTTGGGCGCGGCGGCCCGCGCGAGCCGGTCGTTGATGGCGACGCCCAACCCCTGGCCTGGGACGGGGGCGGCCGCGATGCCAACGATGCCTGGCTGATCGAGCGCGCGCAGCATGGCGAACAGGTTCGCGGCCGCTTCGTGCAGGTCGCCTTCGGCGCTCAGGTTCAAAATACGGTCGCCCTTGCGCAGGTCTGGCCCGAAAGCCAGGTACGCCTCACCGGGGCGCGGCTGGCTCGCATTCAGCCGCAAGGGCGCGCTGGGGGCGTAGTGGCTGGCAAGCTGGCCGGGCGATTTTGGCTGGTCGGTCTGGTCGGCGCCGGCGAGGGGGCCGATCAGGGCCTCTAGATCGTCCGCCGTAACAGAACCAGGCCGCAACAGCCGAGCGACGGGCCCCGTCAGGTCGACGACCGTGCTCTCCAGGCCGACAGAGCAACGGCCGCCGGCCAGGATCAGCGGAATGCGTCCGCCCAGGCTGTCGCGCACATGCTGCGCCGTTGTCGGGCTGACCTGGCCGGACAGATTGGCGCTTGGCGCCGCGACGGGCCTTCCGGTTTCTGCCAGCAGTGACCTCGCCATTGGCTGCGCCGGCACGCGGACGGCAATGCTGTCCAAGCCTGCGCTGACCAGCAGCGAGGCCGGGCTGTCCGTCCATCGCGGCAAGACCAGGGTCAGCGGTCCCGGCCAGAACGTCGCCGCCAGGCGCCGCGCACGATGGTCGAACTCCGCCAGCGTTTCAGCGGTCTCGGCATTCAAGACATGGACGATCAGCGGATTGAACCGGGGCCGCTGCTTGGCGGCGAAGATCGCGGCAACTGCCCGGTCATCCGTGGCGTCCGCGCCCAAACCGTAGACCGTCTCTGTCGGGAAGGCGACCAGTTCGCCGGCACGCAATAGGCGCGCAGCCTCGGCAACCCCGGTGGGACTGGCCGCGACCAGCCGCGTTTCAACAGGCTTCGAACCATCAGACATGGCCGCCATATAGCGCGCCGGTGCGGTTTTGACCAACCCCGGCTGTCGATGCGCAAGCTGCGGTCATGAACCGCTGCTGCGGTGCAACATTGACTTGCGTTTGTCTTATTGCGGTGCAGTATGAGCCTTTCCAGTGTAGAGGGCGGCCATGGCAGGATCGGTTATCACGATCGCCCAGCAGAAGGGCGGCGCGGGCAAGACCACTTTGGCGGCTCATTTGGCCGTGGCGATGGCTCAATCCGGCCGGTCCGTCGCGATCATGGATATCGATCCGCAAGGCAGCCTCACGGCCTGGTCTCAGGCGCGGGGCGAGGCAGAACCGGCGATTGCCGCCCATCAGGTCACGGGCTGGCGCGCCGCCGGTGCCGTCGAACGGCTGGCGCGCGACTTTGACGTGGTGATCGTCGACAGCCCGCCGCACGCCGAAACCGAGGCGCGGATTGCCGTGCGCGCGGCCGATCTGGTCCTCGTACCGCTGCAACCCAGCCCGATGGACTTCTGGGCCACCAAGCCGACGATTGCCTTGGCGGCGGCGGAGAAGACGGCGGTGCTGGTCGTCTTGAACCGCGTGCCCGCCCGGGCCAGGCTGGCGGATGAGATTACCGATCAGATGGATGAACTGGGCGCCGATCTGGCCGAAGCGCGGATCGGCAACCGGATCGCCCTGGCGGCGGCCTTGATGAAGGGACGCGGCGTCACCGAAACCCATCGACGCTCGATGGCAGCCGAAGAGATCGACGCGCTGGCTAAGGAGATGCTTGATCGGCTTCGTTAGCGGGCTTGTCTGCAACAGCCGCCGGTTCGGGCAGAATGAGCGTCAGCAGAATGGCCGTCAGACCCGACAGCGCTATGGGTGACCCGGTGACCGAACGCACGATTGCCGGCAACTCCTGAAAGGCATCGGGCACAAGCGCCGAACCCAGCCCCAGACCCAGCGAAACCGCTGACACCAAGACGCGTTTTCGGGTGAACGGCTCGGACGACAACAGGCGGATGCCAGCCACGGCGATCGAGCCGAAAAGCACGACCATGGCCCCCCCGATGACCGGTTGGGGGATCGCGACAAACAGGGCGGCGACGAAGGGAAACAGGCCGAGCAGGACAAGGATCGGCGCGATGAACAACGCGATATGGCGGCTGGCGATCCCGGTCAGTTGAATGACACCATTGTTCTGGCCGAAGGTTGTGCTGGGAAAGCTGTTGAAGATCGCGGCGATCGCTGAGTTGACACCGTCGCCCAGAATGCCGCCCCGAATGCGCTTGAGATAGGTCGGCCCCGCCACCGGTTCGCCCGCGATGACCGAGGTCGCGGTCAGGTCGCCGGCTGCCTCAATCGCAGTCACGAGGTAGAGAATCGCAATTGGAACAAAGAGTTCAGCGCTGAATCCGATACCATACTTTAACGGTGTCGGCATCGTGACGGCAGGCTGGCCGGCGAGGCTGCTGAGATCCAAGAGCCCCGTCAGGGCCGCAAGCGACGAGCCGATAAGAATGCCGATCAGAATGGCGGAGATCCTGACCAGGGGGCGGCGTTGGATGAAGGCGGCGATGATGATCGCCATGGTGATCCCGCCAATCGCCAGATTGGTCAGGCTGCCGAAGTCGGCCGCTCCGCTGCCGCCGGCGAGACTTCTGAAACCGACTTCGATCAGGCTCAGGCCAATCACGGTCACGACGACGCCCGTGACCGTCCGCGTGATGATGCGCCGGATCAGCGGGACGATCTGGCTGAGCCCGATCTCGACCAGGCAGCCGGCCAGGCAGGTGCCGAAAATGGCCGCCAGCATGGCTTCGTCGCTGCTGCCGGCCGCACGCATCGCCAGACCGCCGGCAACGATGGTGGCCACGAACGTGAAGCTTGTGCCTTGAAGGCAGAGCAGACCAGAACCGACGGGGCCGATCCGCCGCGACTGAATGAAGGTGGCGACGCCGGAGACCATCAGCGCCATCGACACCAGATAGGCGCTTTCGGTGTCGTCGAGTTGCAGGCCACGCGCGATCAGCAACGGAACGATTGCGATGGCGAAAACGCTGGCCATCAGATGCTGAAGTGCCGCCAGCAGACTGCGCAGGGCATCCGGCCGATCATCGAGCCGGTAGATCAGGTCGCTGGCCGCGACCGACAGGTTCGATGGATCTTCGTTTGCGATGGGCGGACCTGCTCGCGCTTCAGCGATCGCCGGCGGCGTGTCGCGCGCCGTGCTCAACGCTTTGGGCGAATAGACGGGCAGCGCCCGTAGGCTACGAAGTGGGGGTTGCGAAAATCCTTCTTGGCGTAGGCCATCGGCGCACCGTCGAGCGTTTCGACGCGTCCCCCGGCGGCGGCGAGAACTGCCTGGCCCGCCGCGATATCCCATTCCATGGTGGGTCCCAAGCGCGGGTAGATGTCGGCCTCGCCGGACGCGACAAGGCACAGCTTGAGCGAACTGCCAATCTGCCTCTGGTTGCTGACCTGTGCCGACTGCAAAAGCGCGTCCAGGGCCTGCGTGTCACCATGGCTGCGGCTTGAGACGACCGTCAGGCCTGTTACGGGTGCCGGCCTGGCGATAATGGGTTCGTTGTCGCCCCCGGCCCAACGGCGATAGGCGCCGACGCCGCACAGGCCGCCATAGACGATATCGAGCGCAGGCGCGACCACGACGCCCAGAATGGGCTGCCCGTCGACGATTAGGGCGATGTTGACCGTGAACTCGCCCTTGCCGTCCTCGCGGATGAACTCTTTCGTGCCATCCAGCGGGTCGACGAGCCAGAAGGGGCCGCCATCGGTTTCAGGCACGTGGCCGGCGGAGGCCGCCTCCTCGGCCACCACGGGGGTCTCCGGCGTCAGGTCGGCCAGGCCCTTCAAAATGATCGCCTCGGCGGCCTGGTCCGCCTGCGTGACCGGGCTGCCGTCCGCCTTGGTCCCCGGTCGCACCTTGCCGTGATAGCGCAGCACTTCGTCGCCCGCTTGGCACGCCAGCGTGTCGACCCGGGCCAACAGGTCCGGTGTCGGGGGGACAGCCATCCGTCGTCGCCCGATTTCCCAGTCTACTCGGCTGCCTGGTCGATACGCCGATCCTGGATAGCGCGCCAGACCGCCGATGGGATGGCCGGCATGTCGATATGGTCGATGCCGTGAACGGACAGCGCGTCGACCAGGGCATTGATGATAGCGGGCGGGGCGCCGATCGCGCCGGCCTCGCCCGCCCCTTTGACGCCCAGCGGGTTGGTCTTGCACGGGATCTCGTTGTAGCGGAAATCCACGAACGGTAGGCTGTCGGCGCGTGGCATGGCATAGTCCATGAACGAACCGCTGAGAAGCTGGCCGGAGTCCTCGTCATACACGGTCTTCTCCAGCAGCGCCTGGCCAATGCCTTGTGCGATGCCGCCATGCACCTGGCCGGCGACGAGCAGCGGGTTCAGTACCTTGCCGAAATCGTCCACGACGGTGTAGCGCAGGATCTCGACAGTGCCGGTGTCCGGGTCGACCTCCAGCTCGCAGATATGGGCCCCGTTGGGGAAGGTCGAGGCGGGCGGTTTGAAGTCGCCCTTTTCGTCAAAGGCGGTGTCTTCGCCCAGGTCGCCCGCGATCTCGTCCAAGGTTACCGACCGATCGGTACCGACGATGGTGAACCGGCCGTCTTCCAGCGCGATGTCGGCGGCGGCGGCCTCCATCATGTCGGCGGCGCGTGCCTTGGCGCGCTCCTGTATCTTCAGGGCCGCATCGGCCACGTTGGCACCGCCGACCGGGATCGCGCGCGATCCGCCGACGCCGGAGCCAGTGGGCATGGCGTCTGTGTCGCCCTGGACGATGGTGATGTCGTCGAAATCGACGCCCAGATGGTTCGAAATAATCTGCTTGAAGGCGGTCTCGTGGCCCTGGCCATTGGTCTGGCTTCCCACGGTCAGCACGACGCGGCCGTCGCCCTTGACACTGACCAACGCATATTCCGACCCGCCGCCGCCGCAGGCCTCGACATAGGTCGCCAGGCCGATGCCGCGCAGCTTGCCGCGCTCGGCGGCCTCGGCGCGACGATGCTCGAAATCATGCCAGTCCGCCGCCTCCATCGCGTCGTCCATGTTGCGCGCGAACTCGCCTGAATCGTAGGTCAGCCCCGTCGCGGTCGTATGCGGCATGGCTTCCGGCGGAATGTAGTTCCGGCGCCGGATCTCGGCCGGAGACATGCCCAACTCACGGGCCGCCTTGTCGACGATCCGCTCGACCGTGAACGCGGCTTCCGGCCGCCCGGCGCCGCGATAGGCATCCACCGGCAAGGTGTTGGTGAACACACCGCGAACCCGGCTGTGGACGCGCTGGATCGTGTAAAGGCCGCTCAACATGCGGTTGCCGGCGTTGGTCGCCACGAAGGGTCCGAAATTCGACAGATAAGCGCCGAGATTGGCGATCGTGTCGACGCGCAAGGCCAGAAACTTGCCGTCGGCGTCCACCGCCAGTTCGGCGTGGGTGAGGTTGTCACGACCGTGATCGTCGCTGATGAAGGCCTCGCTGCGTTCGGCGGCCCACTTCACGGGCCGGCCCAGGACGCGGGCGGCGTGCAGGGTGGCGGGGTATTCGGGATACAGAAAGATCTTCATGCCGAAGCCGCCGCCGACGTCCGGCGTCAGCACGCGCATGGATTCCGGATCGATGTTCAAGACATCCTTGGTGATCCGATCCTTGATGTTGTGGGACCCCTGGCTCGAAACCGTGAAGGTGAACCGCTCAGTGGCGGGGTCGTATTCCGCCAGGCAGGCGCGACCCTCCATGGGGCTTGACACGACCCGGTTATTCACATGGTCAAGCGTGATGACCCTGGCCGCCTGGTCGAACAGCGCGTTCGTCTCGGCCTCGTGGCCCAGTTCCCAGTCGAAGACCAGATTGCGCGGCGCCTCCGGCCAGATCTGGGGCGCGCCGTCGTGCAATGCGGCTGCCGGGTCGACCACCGCGTCGATCGGGTCATAGTCGATCATGACCAGGTCGGCGGCGTCTTTTGCCTGGGCCAGCGTTTCGGCCACGATCATGACGACCGGATCGCCGACATGGCGGACCTGATTGACCGCCAGGTTAGGGCGCGGCGGTTCGGCCATGGCGCTGCCGTCTCGGTTGGTCAGGCGCGCATAGGTCGGGATGCCTGAGATGCCCGCCTGCGTCAGGTCTTCGCCGGTAAAGACGCCGACGACGCCCGGTGCCTCGCTGGCCTCGCCGAGATCGATCTCCGTGATGATCGCATTGGCGAACGGGGATCTGACGAAAAAGGCCTGCAACTGGCCGGCGGGCCGGATGTCGTCGGTGTAGCGGCCGGCACCGGTGATCAACTTGGGATCCTCGGTACGCGGAACGGATTGTCCGATGCCGAATTTTGCCATGGCGTTCGCCTGTCACTATCGGGGACGCCGGATCAAGGCCGGCGATTGGTTCTGCTGGGTCAGCTCAGTCTGCTCAGTTTGCGGCTAACATCGCTATCGGAGGCCGACCGGTCAACGCTGTCTCCGCAAAAGACCGCTCATGATAGCATTGTGCTGTTCATGACCGTCACCCCAAAACCCGGGCTCACAATGACGTTCGGCCTGCATAAGCACGCCGGTTTCTTCGCGATGCTCGCCCTCGCTCGCCGTACTATTCGCTCAAACCACTGGGCACTGCTTAGCAGCGCCCAGCCTTGGATTGTGACCTCTCCTCGTAGCGGACGTAATCGGCGGCTCCTGACTCTGTGCAGTCAAAGCAGCGTAAGATCGTTGTTCAGCCATTACCGAGTCGGCCAGGCCGGTATTCCAACGCCAATTGTAAAAGAAACAAATACAAAGAACTGGAGAGTAAGCGCGTGGAGTCATTTACTGCCAACGGGTATTCAAGGACGATTCGATAGTCAGCGGGAGATCTTTGCTCGACATCTGATTTATTTTTAGCGCATCTAGCGCTTGCCCAACTGGAAGCTGTGAACTACCCCAAAACTGTCGAGACACCTCAGAGACGTCGAACGTCTTCAACAGTCGGTATAGACTTGCATCGCGTGCCTCTACATAATAGTGCATCCAGAAGTCAAATTTATTGCCAGTGGGTGCAAATGTTCCAACTACATTCACATCGAGTTCACAGAGATTGCTGTTTTCGGGGTCTGCTGAGTTAGGTTTGAAGTGTCCATAGAAAATCTTGTCATGATCCCATAGCATACATGATGTCATTACTTCATTAAAAGTATTTACGGTATCAAAGCCGACATAGACTCCACACCAGGGGACTGTAAACGCGCCTTGTGGCTCAATTACGAACGTGACATCGTCATGAAACGTGTCCCTCCACCCTTGATGATCCCCCGCCAGCCATGTCTCATAGTTCTTTGTCATCACGTCTCGTGCAACCGACTGGTATTGAGATTTTGTCATGAGGGATCTTCCACTGCGTCGTTTCCAAATCGCGATTTAATATGCCTTTCTCACGAGTGTCTATGAGTTAATTTGACGGGTCGACGATTTTTCTGACTAGAGTCAATTCTGCTGCAATTTTTGTTGAGGCATCCACTATGTCGTCCCTCCTGCTGCGCCCATCGCGAAGAAACTTGCGCAGGGGCTGATAGGCGCACTGATTAGGGGCGAGCAGCGGTTCGGTCGTGTCGAGCCGGCTTCAATCGGCTGGGTGGAACGCCGCAGCGGCTGTGCAGCCAGTGTTTCTGCGCACCTGCCTTGGCCATACAATGCGATGTTATCCGCCTTTATGCGCCATTGAGCAGGCGCAGGCCGTCCCGAACGGTTAGGGCAGGTCCCGGATCCGCTAAACGGGGGGCCGGCATTGCATGCGACAACGCAGCTACCTTCGAGCACAAGAACGCCTCGTGAGCATTGGTGGCCGGCCGCGCGCCCATTTTGACGGCCCGGCTGCGCAAAGAGGTGGTGGCAACAACTTGATGGCGTCCGGCGTCGCCGTCTGCAAAGGGAATCAGTCGAATTGTGGGCCGCTGCATGAGGTCGACGCCAGGCGGCTCTTTGTGAAGAGCCAGTGAACGGATCCCTCGTCATTATCAGCGCGCGTTCGCCTCTGCTGTGAGATGCTCAGCAGCGCCAGTGTCATTGTCGACGGCGTGCCGACTTGATCGGCAAGCTCATGCGGCGGCAACCAAGCCAAGAGGCAAGAGCAACTCGCGGGGGCAGAACTCCACCGTGCCAACATCTCGTCTCTTCTTGGACTTGCCCTTCGCCGCTCATCGGAGGCTCGCGTTGCCGTGCCGGTCATGGCTTGAGGGAGACTGTAGATCCGTGATCGCCTGGGTTACTCGGGGGAAAAACACTGACACCCGTGTCCAGGATGCCGGCACGTTACTGAAGAACCAAAACCACGCCAAGTCAAGATTCAGTCGCGACCGCCTGCGGTCAGACCAAGATAAATTGCGAGAAAGAAAAAGATCGGGACCAAAACTATCACTGCAAGCTGAATCCAATCTAAACCTAAAAATACAATCTCCGACATTCTCAGTCCTTTTGGGCCATATCTGTTGAGATTTTCGCCTGAGGCCGCGCGCCGGGCAAGAGCGATAACCATAGCAAGCCTGTCCCCACATTCCGAAACACTTTCTTGGCAAGGCAGACCTTTCCGCCTGCAAACCGCCAAATAGTTTTGTTTCTGTGATATGGCTTATGCATTCGATGTAATATATTCGAGTGGAAGCTACCCTCGGTAGTAGAAGACGACCATGCGTAACGCCGCCTTACAAAGGAGACACTGTCAATGCCGGCCATGCGTCTTGCAAACGAAATCGCCGACCTCGTCAGACGTTCTGGGGTTCAAGTAGAGGTTCGCCCAGGTTTGGAGGGGTACAAGACCACTGCGGTCGCCGTCGAAGGCAAACGCAGCGGTAACCCGGAATTCGATCCGGACCTACACCCGCTGTCCCCTGCGAACAGCTTTTGGATACGGTTTCGCGAGCCGGACGATTCGACCATCGCGATGATTGCGGCGCGCTTGATCAGGACGGACAGTCTCCGGCAGATCGTCATGGATCGAAGCATCTGGTATGGCGACAAGGTCCAGTTTCGTGAGCCGCTGGATGTGATACCGGATCCCGACGATCCCATCTTGGCTGGCGATATCGTTCTGGATGGTTCCATGTGGGTCGACGCCAGCTATCGGGGGCGGGCTTATTCCTGGTGTCTCAGCCGGATGCTGCGTTGTGTTGCGTATGATCTTTGGGATCCGGACCACTATTTCGGCTTTTCGTTGACCAGGCTCGCAGAGAGCCGGCTGCCGGTTTACAGCTACGGCTATGCCAGCATCGATCATCTCGCGCGCGACTACCTCATTCCCGGATTGCCGCTGTTCGACCTTTACCTCACGCCGCTCAGCCGCCAGCAGGCAAAGGTGCAATTCGCCATGGATCTGGCGTTTCTACAAGCCAGTCCGGACCTGGTACTTGACCGCGACTTCTCGCAATCGTTGAAGCAACATGGCGTCGAAGTGGCCGGCCAAATGGCGGCCACCGGCTAGAGCATCGTTCGATCGATTGGCATCGCTACGCGATCCAAACGATCGAACAAAGATGCTCTAACTTATTCAGAGATCGAGCAACTTTAGCCGATCACATCGAACGTAGGGGTTCGGTGTGATCGGCCATTGCTCTAGATCACGCCCAGATCTGTTGCATGAACACCGGCCGTCCAGGGGCGAGCACCGTGGACGGCCGGCTTATACCTACGGCCCATAATAATGATCGGTTTGACTGCGTTGTCTTGTTCGCTGGTCAGGCGCGCGGCGCACCGTGGTGTGGACACACCACAAGCGGCGCGCAACGCAGCCAGCGGCCAAGACAACGCGGCCTCCGGTGGGGCCAAATCGCTCCACGGCAGCGTTGCGCCGCTTGCCCGATGCTAAAGCATCGCGCTGCACGACGCGCCTTGCCGTGAACCGATTTGGCCGCCATCAAACCGGTCATTATTATGGGCCGTAGGTATTATGTTCAAGAAACCGGGGTGGCGGCGCGCCGCAAATAGCCGAGCTGGCGCAAGCTTGCAAAGCTGTCGCGGGTGACGATCAGATGATCGTGGAGTTCGATATCGACGCTGTTGGCGGCGTATTTCAGGTCGCGCGAAAACTGAATGTCGGCGGCTGACGGCGTCGGGTCGTCGGACGGATGATTGTGCACCAATACGACGCCGCTGGCGTCCAGGTTCAGGGCGCGCTTGATGATCTCGCGTGACTCGACCGGTGCGAAGGCGTTGCTGCCGCGGCTGATCTGCTCGTCATGAATCAGGCGCAGCCTGTTGTCGACGAAGAGCGCGCGCACGACCTCGACGGATCTGTGACCGACCCGCGCGCGGCAATAGACCAGCAGTTCGTCCAAGCTCTTCAGCAATGGCTTGTCGACCAAATCGCGGCGAATGATCCGCGTGGCCATTTCACCGGCTGCCTTCAACTGCGCGATGCTGCCATATGAGAGGTTGCCGATGTCCTTCAGTCGCTGCGGTTCCGCATTGATCACCTCGGCCAGGTTGCCGAAGGTCGAGACCAGCCGCGCGGCGGTGGCTCGCGGGTCGATGCGCGGAAAGATCTGGATCAG
This sequence comes from Pseudomonadota bacterium, assembly GCA_039177555.1. Taxonomy (GTDB): domain Bacteria; phylum Pseudomonadota; class Alphaproteobacteria; order DSM-16000; family Inquilinaceae; genus JANQGH01. The sequence goes on from JBCDFV010000005.1 coordinate 34,864, forward strand.
GAATTGCTCCAGCAGAGCGGTATCGTCCAGTTTGTCGAAGATGTCCGGATCCAAACCGACGATCGCGTCGTTGGCCTGTTCGACATTGGCGAACCCGGCATGGGACGGACGGCGATCCTGGAAGTGAAAGGGCGCGACCTGCCTGTCCGTCGAACACTCTTGCAAGCGCACAACCGTCATCAGATGGGTGCAGCGGCGTCCGTTGCCCGATCCAAGCGGCATGATCAGTCGCGCATAACGGCGGGAGACACCACCCGTGCCGAGCGAGATCTCCATGAAGCTGCAGCGGCGCAGGAAAGCGGCGGTCGAATAGTCGACCAAAGCGGACTCCGCCATGATCGAATCGGGATAGTGCTTGACCAGCTTGCCGCTAAGGTCCTCGCCGGCCAAACGCGCCTTTCGATCGAACTCGACAAAGGCATACTGGTCGGGATCGCCGGTTTGGACGTCGATCAGGTGCTTTTGAAGCCCGTCCTTCTTGGATTTGAAGGAGGTGAGCATGTCATGGTGGCGCGGCAATTGATCGGGTGAGCCATGGCCGTGCCATTGCTCGTAAATCTGGGCAAAATCCGGCAGCGCCTCGACCGCCTCGATGCCATATTCGTCGCGTCGCAACAGGCAGTTGCCGTTGGCGGCCAGTCGCTCGCTGAAGCCAATCAGGAATCGGCTGATCTGAGGGCGGGCTATGGGGCGTAGTCGCAGCACAAGTCTTCTACCGTGGCATCCGTCGGCAATGATTTTTTGATCTCGGCGACAGGATATACCAGCCTGCGCAAGATTAATCGACGTAATCGTTCAAAAAAGAGGCAGAAAAAAGGGAATGCCGTCCAGCAAGAGACGGCATTCTACATGTGTGGGTTGTTTGTTTTTAGACTGACTACTTTAATTCGGGAACTGCTACTCCGTCTCCCCGATCGCCCGCAGCAGCCCGACATACCGGTTGCGCAGCTTTTCATCGTGGATGGCGTAGTAAGCCTCGACCAACTCGTTGGTTTCGCGGTCCATATGGGCGTCGAAGACATCGCTGGCGGATTCCGCAACGCCGGCCGGTATGCCCTCGATGTTTTCATCAACACCCTCGAAAAAGAAGCCGACGGGAACACCCAAAAATTCGGCGAACCGCCAAAGCTTGCCGGCGCCGATGCGGTTAGCGCCCTTCTCGTATTTCTGAACCTGCTGGAAGGAAAGGCCGACGGCGTTTCCTAACTTCTCCTGGGACAAACCCAGCATTCTGCGCCGCAAACGAATTCTGGCGCCGACATATGTATCGACGGGGTTTGGGCCCTCGTCCTTGTCTGCCATACGACTTGCCATAACGAATTTCTCCTCAATGAAATCTGATGTTTTGCATACTTACGATAATTTGAGACGGTTTTAATGCACCCGTCCTGCGGGTCAAGAGATAATCCAACTCAATCGTCACAATCCCGTTATTTTGGGTTGCTCCGTTCAATTGCAAGTCCGAATGGATCTCAATTCGGCGATAAGAATGATTCTCAAGTCGACTCCGAAACGGGCCAAGAGTACAGCCTCAACTATAGTCGATAATCGAGGGATCGCGCGAACGCGTCGCGTCGAACCGGTGCCGTTAGCCCAGCCCGGCCATCCTGGGTATCCAAAGCACCAGGTCCGGCACATAGGTGATCAGCAGCAGCAGGGCCACCAGTACCGCGACGAAGATCCAGATCTCGCGGATCATCTCGCCCAGCGGGATGCCGTTCAGCGCCTTGATGATGAACAGCAGAATGCCGAGCGGTGGCGTGATCAAGCCGATCATCATGTTGAACACCAGCACGACGCCCAGATGCACCAGGTCGATGCCCAGCGCTGCCGCGGCGGGAATGAACAGCGGTGTGACCACCAGCATGATGGTCGACACGTCCAGCACGCAGCCCAGCAACAGGTAAAGAACGTTCAGCAGCAGCAGGAACATGGCCGGCGTCAGGTCGAGCTGTTGAAACAGCTCGAACACGGCCTGCGGCAGGCGTTCGATCGTGACCACGTAGTTGAAGATGAAGGCGCCGCCCAGAATGATGGTCACCACAGCGGTCGTGCGCGCCGTCGCGATCACGACATCGAGGAATTCCTTCCAGCCCAGCGTGCGGTAGCCGAACACCGCCAGCAGCAGGGCGTAGAACGCCGAGACCGCCGCCGCCTCGGTCGGCGTAAAGGCGCCGGTGTAGATGCCGCCCAACAGCAGCGCCGGCATGAACAGCGGCGGCAGCGCGCGCAGGATGATGATCGGGAACTGGCGCAACGGTATGGCGTTTTCGACCGGGAAGCCCCGGATCTTGGCCATCACCACCACCAGGGTGCCAAGCGCCAGGCAGATCATGATCGCCGGGATCATGCCGCCCAGGAACAGGGCCCCGACGGAGGTCGACGAGATCAGCGCGTAAAACACCATCGGGATCGAGGGCGGGAAGATCGGGCCGACCACGGCGGAAGCGGCGGTTACCGCACCGGCAAAGCCAGCCGGATAGCGGTTCTTCTCGGTCATCATGTTGACCAGGACCTTGCCGACCCCGGCAACGTCGGAAACCGCGCTGCCGCTCATGCCCGAAAAGATCAGGCTGGTGGCGATATTGACCTGGGCCAGGCCGCCGGGCAGGCGGCCGACCATGGCCAGCGCGAAATCGAGCAGCCGGTCGGTGATCTTGCCGGCGTTCATCAGATTGGCGGCAAAGATGAACAGGGGCACGGCCAGCGCGACGAAATTGTCGAAGATGCCGTTCAGCACCTGTTCGGAGGCCAACCCGACGTCGCGCCCGACCATCAGCAGGTAGAAGACGCTGGAAACGATCATCGAAATGCCGATCGGCATGCCGGCGACCGTGGTCCCGATCAGGATGATCAGCATGATGATGAAGGCGTATTCGGCCAGCATCAGATGTAGTCGGGCCAGCGCCTGCTAAGCAGGCCGCGCAACCGCCAGCCGCCCTGCGCGGCAAAGGCGATGAGGAAGACGAAAAAGACAGCGAAGACCCAGACCCTGGGGATGCGCAGGACCGAGGTGCGCCTGCGTGTCAGGAATTCCAGGTAGTCCAAGGTCGGGGCCAGCAGCAGCACGAAGGCCGCAATCAGGAAGACCAGCGAGATCGCGGCCAGCCAGCGGCGTGTCTGCGCCGAGACGCTGTCGTAGACGATGTCGAACGAGACATGGTCCTGTTCCTTCACCATGAAGGCGGCCGCCCAGAACACCGTCCACATATAGGCGATCATCGTGTACTCCTCCGACCACGCGACCGGGCTGTCCAGCACGTAGCGGAAGAAGACCTGAAGGATGATGCCGGCGAACGTCGCCAGAAAGAGAAGGACGCCGACCAGATCGGCGCCCTTCTTTAGCTGCTTCGCCAAGCCTGGCATGGGCTTGAGGGAAGATCGTCCGGGGGACGGATTAACCGCCCAGCTCGTTGATCTGGTCGATCCAACCTTCCGGCCACTCCGCGGCGCGGTCGGAGTTGAGGTAGAAGTCCTGAACATGGCTGCGGAAGGCATCCACGTCGGGCGTCGTGACGGTCAGCCCTTCGCCTTCGAAATAGGCCACCAAGCGATCTTCGTTGGCCACGCGCTCGGCATTGTTCCAGTCGCAGGCCTCGACCGCCGCGGCGGTCATCGCGGCCCGCTCGTCCTCGGTCAACTGCTCCCAGGTCTGGTTGTTGACCGCCAGGTTGATGAAGTCGACCAGATGGCCGGTCAGCACGATCTGTTCCGTCACCTCATAGAACCGCGCCGCCTCGACGGTCGGCAGCGGGTTGTCCTGCGCGTCGATCGTGCCGGTCTGCAGGGCGAGATAGACGTCGGAGAAGGGCAGGGGCGTCGGGCTGGCGCCCAGGGCCTCGCCCAGGAACAGCCAGGCGTCGGAACTCGGCATCCGCAGCTTGACGCCCTCAAGATCCGACGGTGTTTGCACGTCGCTGGCCTCGCGCAGGTTCAGCTGGCGGGTGCCCAGATAGCAGGTGTCGAGCAGTTGCAGGCCCAGAACGTCGGACACTTGCGCCTGCACTTCGTCGCCGATGTCGCTTTGCATCACCGCGCGGGCATGTTCGGGGCTCTGGAACAGATAACCGGCGGTGAACAGGCCGAACTCGGGAATGTTGTCGGCGATCGACTGGAACGAGACGTAGGCCATCTCGGCATTGCCGCGCTGCAGGGCGTCCAGATCGCCCGACTGGCCGAACAGCGAGCCGGAATCGTAGATCTGAACGTCGAACCGGCCGGGCAGGGCCTCGTTCAGCGCATCGGAGAACACATGCAAGGCGCGGGTATGAATATCCGTCGGCACGCTGACGGTCGTGATCTTCAACTCGATCGGATCCTGCGCCAGGGCACCCGCCGTGAGCATGGTTCCGGCCAGCGCGGCCAGTGTGAGAGTTTTGACGATCCGCATGTTTGGTTCCTCCCTAGGCGTGTCGTTTGGCCGGCAACCACCGCGATCTTGTCGCCACGACCCAATCATGGCCAGCGGGACCGAGCGAATTGCCATGCCGGGACTGTGCAGCAATCGCGCGCTGATGTAAACATTGATTGTATGACTGATTGTATCAGTTTACCATGTCGCCGCAGCCTGGGAGAATGTCAGCGTGCGCGATAAGGATCTTCGCGGTGTCATCGCCGCCACATTAACGCCGGTTACGGAAGGGCTGGAGATCGATGTCGTTCGCCTCGGCGCCCATAGTGCCGGCCTGCTGGACCAGGGCTGCGATTTCGTCTCGGTGTTCGGCACGACGGGCGAGGGGGCGTCTTTTTCGCCCCAACAGAAGATCGCCGCGTTGCGGGCGATGGCCGCTGGGGGCGTTGTTGGCATGGATCGCCTGGTCCCGGCCGTGATCGACCCGACGATCGACGGCGCCGTGCGGATGCTGAACACGTCGGCAGATCTCGGCTGCCGTGCGGCGCTGGTGTTGCCACCTTACTATTATGCCGCCCACGAGGCGGGCATCGCCGCCTTTTACGAGGCGGTATTGACGCGGGCGGCGGCCCCAAACCTGCCCATCATTCTCTATCACATACCGGATCGCAGCCGGGTGCAGATCACGCCGGGTCTGATCCGCCATCTTGTTGATCGCTACGGCGCGCGGATCGTCGGGGTCAAGGACTCGACCGGCGACCGGGATGCCAGCGTGACGCTGGCCCGGACCTTTCCCGATCTTGCCATCTTCACGGGCGATGACAGGGTCTTGCCGGACCTGCTGGCGGCCGGCGGTGCCGGGCTGATCGGCGGCTTACCGAACCTGTTCGCGCCCGACTTGGCCGCCCTTTGCCGGTCGCCGGTAGGCGAGGATGCGCCAAGGCTGACCCGGCTGGCCAAGGCCCGGATCGACGCGGTCGATCATGATGATGGCATCGCGGTCTTGAAGGGCATTCTGGCACGCGCCACCGATGACCCAAGCTGGCGGCGGGTCGTGCCGCCGCTTTTACCGTCGAGAGACGCCCGGCTGGATGAGGTTGAACACGCGCTTGCGGCCGCGGGCCCTGGGCCGGGCGTGGCGGCGGCCTGACCGTGACCAGCCCCTCAGCGGCCCGGCAAGCGGCCGGCGCATCCGTCAAGCAGGCGGCCTACGAGGGCTTTCAGCAGGCGCTGCTGACCGGCCGGTTGCGCCCCGGCCAACTGGTTTCTCAGCGCCAGATGGTGGCCATCCTCGGCGTCTCGATCGGCGCCCTGCGCGAACTCTTGCCCCGCTTGGAAACCGAGGGGCTGCTGACGGTCCTGCCCCAGCGCGGCATCCAGATCACGGCGATCGACTTGCCCATGATCCGCGATGCCTTCCAGATGCGCGCCGCCTACGAGCGCGAGGCCGTGATCACCGCTGTGCGCCGGATGCCGGACGACGCGCTGACGCGCCAACGGGCCCTGCACGTCGACATCATGGAGCGGACCAAGAAGGACGCCACGCCGGAAATCCTGGCTGAGGGCCAGACCATCGACAGCGGCTTCCACGACCTGCTGATCGAAGCCACCGGCAACGAGTTGCTGGTCCGCGCCTACAGCATCAACGCGATCCGCATCCGTCTCATCAAGCTCGATCGTATCCTGCTGAACCCGGAGATCCTGCCGGCCGCCTTCGGCGACCATCTTGCCATCATCGACGCCATGCTGGCCCGCGATATCGCAGCCGCGATCGAGGCCATGGACCATCACATTCGCAACGCCCGCGAACGCGCCGTTTCGTTTTGATCGACGCGGAAGTCTCGTTCCGCGCACGGAGGATTTGAGTGCCTGAAGGACCGCCGCCAGTCACGCCGATGTTGCACATGATCGGCAACGCCCATCTCGACCCGGTCTGGCTCTGGCGCTGGCAGGAAGGCTGCGCGGAGGCAATCAGCACCTGCTGGGCGGCCATCGACCGGTTGGAGGAAAGCGACGACTTCATCTTCACCAAGGGCGAGGCCCAGGTTTATCTTTGGATCGAACAGCTCGATCCGGCGCTGTTCGACCGTATCCGGCATTTCGTCGCCGAGGGCCGCTGGGTCATCGTCAACGGCTGGTGGATCCAGCCCGACTGCAACATCCCGTCGGGCGAGTCCGTGATCCGCCAGGCGCTTTACGGCAAGCGCTACTTCCAGTCCCGCTTCGGCGTCGATGTTGATGTCGGCTACAACGTCGACAGTTTCGGCCATGCCGGAACCTTCCCGATGCTGTTGCGCCACACGGGCTCGTCGAAATACGTCTTCAGCCGTCCGGCGGAAGACGAGATGGATTTGCCGCAAGAGTTGTTCGTGTGGGCTTCGCCGGACGGGTCGGCGGTGACTGCCTTTCGCATCCAGGGCGCCTACAACACGTCGAAGCGCAACATGCAGGTGCCGGAGAAGATCCCGCTGCACTACGCGTCGAGTGCTGAGGCCGGCCATTCCTACATGGCCTTCTTCGGCGTCGGGAACCATGGGGGCGCGCCGACCAAGGCGGAACTCCGCGAAATCGACGGCCGCATAGCCGGCGGTGAGCCCCTGAAATACTCCGATCCCAATCGGTTCTTCGCCGAGACCGCATCGGAGGGACTGCCCAAAGTGGACGGTGAACTGCAATTCCATGCTGTCGGCTGCTACGCCGTCGCCAGCGATCTCAAGCAGTTGAACCGGCAAGCGGAATCGATCTTGGAACAGGCAGAGGCCGCCGCTACCCTGGCAATGGTGCGCGCCGGTGCGGAGTATCCGCGCCAGGCGTTCGAGCAGATGTGGTGCCGGCTGCTGTTCAACCAGTTTCACGACACGCTGGGCGGCACCAGCCTGCACACGGCCTGCGAGGACTCGGTTTTCGAGCTATCCTCCGTGATCGCGGACGCCGAGATCGCCCTCAATGCGGCGATCCGCCGGTTGGCCAGCCTGATCGCCCCGCCAAAGGACCCGACTGATGGCACGTTCCTGGTCATCAACCTGAACGGTGCGGAGTTCGACGGGCTGATCGAGGCCGAACCCTGGGTCGACAAGGATGTCGTCTCGCCGCGCACCTTGCGGGACGATCAGGATCGCGTCGTGCCCCTGCAATACATCGACCCGTACGGAAAGACGCCTGGCCTCCAACGCCTGGCATTTCGGGCGCGGATACCGGCCTTCGGCTATCGGCTTTTCCGTTTCACAGTCGACCAGGCGGGTGCCGCGGCCCCGGGCATGGTGTTCGGCAGCCGGGTCGAGGCGCGCACGCTCGAAACCCCCGGCTACATGCTGAAGCTCGACCCGGCGACCGGCGCCATCGCCAGCCTGCTCAACACGCGCACGGGCCTCGACCTGTTTGCCGGTCCCGCCCATCGCGGCTTGATCGTCGAGGACGGCACCGACACGTGGGGCCACGGTACGCACAGCTTTCCTTACCAGGGCGACAATCTGGCGCTCGACCATGTCAGCCTGATCGAGGATGGCCCCGTTCAAAAGACCATCGAGGTTACCGCCAGTCGCGGCCCGACCACCATGACAACGGCGATCGTGTTGCCGGTTGATGCGGACTTGCCAGTGGAATTGCGCGTGACCTTGGACTGGCGGGAAAAGGGCAAGCTGTTCCGTCTCGCCTATCCACTAGCGGCCGATAGCTTCGAGTACGAAGTCCCCGCCGGCTGGCAGGACCGGCCCGATGTCGGTCACGAAGTGCCTGGCCTGCGCTGGGTACGGGCGGTCGGCCCTGACCAGACCGTGGTCATCACCAACGACGCCAAGTACTCCTACGCGGCAAAGGACGGGACACTCTTCATCACCGTCGTGCGCTCACCCGTCTTCGCTCACCACGACCCGATCGAGCTTCGCGACGACGCCCATCTGCGCTACATGGACCAAGGACCGCAAAGCTTCTCACTACGGCTTTACGGTGATCGCCAGGTATCGCGGCGCCAGGCCCAGATCATGGCGGACAACCTGACCAAGCCACCGATCGTCACCACTCACGTCGCCCGTCACGGAACCGCCGATCACGCCGGTGCTTGGCTTGACCTGCAGGCCGGCGAGGGCTCGGTGATTACGACCATCAAGGCCGCGGAGGATACGGACGACGTGATCGTCCGAGCCGTTGAACTGGACGGCGGGACCGGACGGTTGAGTCACCGCGACAGTCAGCTTTCGATCCGAGGTCGCGACATTCTGTCAGCTCGGCTGAGCGACGGTCGCCTGTCCGAAACCGACGGTCTGGAGCGGTAGCGCTGGCCACCCGCGGCGATAGTCGTCTCAGTGGATCGTCGCCTCGCTTAGACGGGCCAGCTTGTCCGGGTTGCGCACGATGTAGATGTCGGTGACGCGGCAGGCGTCGTCGTAGGCAAAGGACACCGTGGCGTGGGTCTCGCCCTGATCCTTCACGATCACGCCCCGTATGCCATTTATGTCGGCCTCCAGCCACTCGAACCCGGCCCAATAGCTGCGCAACCGGTCGGAAACAAACGCCAGCACGTCGGGTTTGCCCTGCAGCGCCTTTAGCACCGCAGGCACCTTGCCGCCGCCATCGGCGCTGAGCCGGACATCCTCTAACAGCAGCGCCGTCAATTGAGCCGTGTTCCCGCCGAAAATGGCGGTCCTGAAGGCTGTGAGAAGTTGATCCTGCCGCTCCACGGGCGTTGCATGTCGGACTTTCGCCTGGCCGATGCTCGCCTTTGCGCGAGAGACCAGTTTGCGGCAGGCCTCTTCGCGGATATCGAGCGTCGTGGCGACCTGGTCATACGGAACGTCGAAGACATCGTGCAGGATGTAGGCCGCACGCTCCTTCGGCGTCAGCCGCTCCAGAATTAGCAGGAACGCCGTGGTGAGCGATGCGGACATGTCCAGCTTGTCCTGCACGTCGCTTTCAATCGGCGTCTGGATCGGCTCGGGCGACCAGGCACCGACATAGTCGACCCGTTTGCGGTGGGCGGCGCGCAGCATGTCGATGCAGCGCCGCGTGCAGGTGGCCGTCAGCCAGGCTGTGTCGTTTTCGATCAGCGCCCGGTCCGCGCTTGCCCACCTTTCAAAGGTATCCTGTACCGCATCCTCGGCATCCGCGCGGGACCCCAGCATGCGATAGGCCAGACCCATGAGCGTGGGCCGGGCGTTTTCGAACGCCCGGCCGAAACCGCGATGCATCCTTGTCAATGCCCCGAGATAGCGATGCGGTTCCACAGGTTGATCATGGCGATCGTGGCGGTGAGGGCGGCGATTTGCTCGTCGGAGAAGCTTTGCCGCAATCGCGCGCGCAGCGCACCCCGATCGATATGCGGATCAAGCGTCGTCAGCGCCTCCGTCCACGCCAGCGCCGCCTTTTCAGCTTCGCTGAAATCACTGCCATGATCCCAGACGATCACTCGGTCCAAGCGTTCGTTGGTTTCACCATCCTCCCGCGCCTCGCGCGTATGCATTTTGACGCAATAGCCGCAGCGGTTGATCTGCGAGGCCCGCAATTGCACCAGATGATGGATGGTTCGGTCGAGACCGTGGCCGTCCATGACTTCTTGAATGCCCGCCAATGCGGTCAGCACATCGGGGATCTCGCGTTCGTTGTTGACGGCCTTGGTGTTGTCCATTGTGGCATCTTTCTTAATCGGTGAGTTGTGCATTCGACCCTAAGGACGATTCAGCAGCGCCGCTTGTGACACCGCGTCGCGTCGCTTGCTCCGGTGTTCCTGATGGAACGCCCCTGTATCGTATACAAAGAGAGTAGGGCCGCGTACCCTGCCTTGCGATCAATGGCGGACGCTCTCGATCGGCTTCTAGATCGGCAGAGGTCCACAATTAATCAATCTTTTTAAATATTTATATCCCTATTTGGATTGCGCGATGTGGTCAGTCTGTGGCGAGATTTGGCTTGCCAAACTGATTGAGAGATGCTCCATATTGTATACGTTCTAGTGTTGATTAGTGCGCAAACGTTATGGCGACTCCGTCGTCGACCTTGTGTTCCGATCATCTCGAACCAGGCGCAGCGTCAGGGAAGCCAATCATGCCGATCGCGACGATCAACGACCACCAGATGTACTACGAGATCCATGGTGAGGGACCACCGCTGTTGCTGATGGGCGGTTGGGGCACATACTGCCATGGCGCGCATTATCATCTGCCGCGCGGCCTCACCGACCACTATCGGGTCGTGATCTTCGATCATCGCGGCATCGGCGAGTCCGACGACGACCTGACAGTTACCCCCAGCATGCGCCTTTATGCCGACGACGCGGCTGGGCTGCTTGAACATCTGGGCCTTACCGATGTGCATTTGATCGGCCTGGTCGGCATGGGTGCGTGCATCAGCCAGGAGTTGGCGATCAACCGGCCGGATCTGGTGCGTAGCATGACCAACCTGGCCGCCTGGGCGCGGCCCGACGCCTTGTTTACCGACCAGATCGAAATGCTGCGCGACGTCCATCGGGATATGGGCTGGGAGGCGTTTCAGAAGCTGGTATGCGTCCTGTCGCTGGAGCCGGAATTCTACCTGGCGAACCGGGACCGTGTTCTGGGGCCGCAGGGGCCGTGGCGCGAGGTCAACGGTCGGTTCGAGGCCCACAGCCGGCTGATCGATGCCTGCCTGGCGCACGACACACTCGACCGGCTGCCCAGCGTCTCCGCACCGACCCTGATCGTACACTGCCCCCTTGACCAGGTGACCGGCCCGCGCCTGACCGTTCCCATCGCCAAGGCCATTCCCGGCGCCCGTGAGGTGACCTTGGAAGGGGCAGCGCACGTGATCGCGGGCCGGGAGTTGCGGGGCAGGTTCGCCAAGGTCCTGCTGGATTTCCTGCACGAGGTCGATGCAGCGCAGGCGCAGTCGGCATGAGCAGCCAGGCTGAGAGTGAGGGCCGCACCAGCGGGCCCTTGGCCGGCGTGCGTGTAATCGAGATGGGCCAGCTTCTCGCCGGGCCGTTTGTCGGCTCGCGGCTGGCCGATTTCGGGGCGGAGGTCATCAAGGTCGAGGCGCCGGGCAAGGGCGACCCGATGCGCGAATGGGGCCATCACCGCTACGAGGGCAAGTGCCTGTGGTGGCCGGTGCTGGCGCGCAACAAAAAGAGCGTGACCGCGAACCTGCGTGATCCGAGGGGCCGCGACCTCGTGCTCCGGCTGCTGGAGACCGCCGACGTGCTGGTCGAGAATTTCAAGCCGGGCACGTTGGAGAAGTGGGGTCTTGGCCCCGGCGCCCTGCACGCGATCAATCCGGGGCTGATCATCGCCCGGGTGTCGGGCTACGGCCAGACCGGCCCCTATGCCGAAAAGCCCGGTTTTGCCAGTGTGGGCGAGGCGTTGGGCGGTATCCGCTACATCAACGGTTTTCCCGACACGCCGCCGCCGCGCTTCGGCATCTCGCTCGGCGATACGCTGACGGGCCTGTTTGCGACCCAGGGCGTTCTCATGGCGCTTTACTGGCGTGATGCTGGGGGCGGCGGCAAGGGGCAGGTGATCGACGCGGCGATCACGGAGAGCTGCTTTTCGATGCTTGAGAGTACCTTGCCGGAATACGACAAGCTCGGCGTCATCCGCAAACCCTCAGGCACCGGCTTGGCGAACGTATCGCCGTCGAACATCTTTCCGACGCGCGAGGGCAAGTACATCGTCATCGCCGCCAACCTCGACACCATGTTCCGCCGTCTTTGCGAGGCCATGGAGCGCCCCGAGTTGGCCGATGATCCGTTGTACAGCGATCACAAGGCGCGGGGCGAGAACGCCGCACAACTGGACGGCCTGATTGCCGAGTGGAGCGTCCAGTTTTCGATGTCCGAACTCACCGAGCGCCTGGAGCGGCACGGCGTCGTCTGCGGCCCGATCTACGCGATCGACGACATCGCCCAGGATCCCCACTTCCAGGCCCGCGACATGGTCATGAGAATGCCCGACCCGCGCTTCGGCGACATCGCGGTGCCCGGCATCGCGCCCAAGCTCTCAGAGACACCAAGCGAGATTGCCTGGCTGGGGCCGGACGAGATCGGCGGTCACAATCAGGCTATCTATCGGGATGAACTGAAGCTGAGCGACGCGGAGCTCGCGAAGCTACAGGCCGACAGGGTCATTTGACCCCATCCTGACTTCTGCCGCGCTCCCTTGCCGACAGGGCCGAGAAACTGTCATTGGGACGAGGGGGGCTCCTTCGTCGAAATGCACTTTCGCGGATACTGCGTACCGGGCCTGATCGCCCAACAGGCCGAGACGGCGTTAGTGGTAGCTGCCGGCTTGCTGTTGACCTATGGACGAGAGTCTCAATTTCTCTTACCTAAATGGCCTTCAGCCAACGCCCGAGACTGGCATCGCTATCCAGGTCATTGGCGGACAGCGTCTGCCAGCGGCTCGGTTTCGCTACGGTGTCGCCCGAACCCAAGACGACCGACGGCGGAACACCGAAGCGTTGGCGGAATAGCCGGCTGAAATGTCCCGGATCGTCGAAACCCCAACGACTGGCAACTTCTTGGACCCGGCCGCGCGCGGGCGACGTGGACAGCAGCTGATGGAAGATGCGATCGAGCCGTCGTTGGGTGATGTAGCGGGCAACGCCGCCGGCCTCGGCGAAATCTCGATAGATCGACGCGCGAGACGCGCCAAACTCCTGGCAAAGACGCTCTACATTGAGCTCTGTGTCCGCGAGGTGTCTCTCAAGATAAGACCGCATCTCCGCGCGGCGTTCTGCCTGAAATTTTCGATTTGGGGTCCCCTCAGGAGACGCGGCTGTCAACAGGCCGCGTATCAGGCCGCAGAAGCCTTCTGCCACGGCATTTGCGTCGACCTTCTGAAGGCTCGGCAACTGGTCCATCAGGGCGAGAAAGGTATCCGCCAGGAAGCGGCCGATCGCCGATTTGTTCGAGAACTTCATGTGGCTCGGGTGCCGTCCCGGATCGTAGCCAACGGCGTCGTGAGAGAAGACCGCGCCTGCGACGGCAGACGCCTCGGCGACGGAGTGAAACTCACGGGAAAAGTCGAAGATGTGGACCTCGCCAGGCATTATCGCCAAAGGCGTATCTGCAATGGTCCCCCGCATTGCGCCGCGGCGGTAGACTTGGAGAGACAGGTAGTTCGCGTTGCTGGCGTGGCGGGCGTTATGGCTGAAGGTTTGGTGCGAGAATGCGACTTCGGAAAAGATCAGATCGTCCAGCAGCCATGCTTTAACCTGTTCCTGGCCATTCTTGGCCTGCGAAAATGGCTCGACATCGTAAAAGGGGCGGATCTCTTCGCGCCAGGCGTCATAGCAGTGCCTCTTGCCGACGAGTTCAGCGTCCAGCCGGACGGAAGGAATATGGCTGTCCAGGATCATTGCGGGCCGAGGCCTCCTGTCGTCCTCACGAAAGCTCACCAACAGCATTCATTGCAGGGCCAACCATAGGTGTCCGTTCAGAGGCTCGAATGGCTTGGGTGGCCTCTGCGGGACTTGCTGCGGCAGCACGGCGGCTGCTCACTCCGACGCTTATCCAATAAGCACTCTGAGCCATCATATGCACGGTTAGGTGTTGCGAGCCACGCTCAAAAATTGAGCCTTCTGTTTGTAACCGCTCTGCATAATGAAGACCAATGTCGCCTTAAGTCAATGGAACGTCGCGAATACCGCTATTTTGAGAATTCCTGACATACGAGAAATCGCGCCGTTGCACAGGCCGTATGGTGGATTGGCGCGCCTGTCGCCCAAAGGCAGCTTCATCGCGAAGGGCGGGTGGAAGACTTTGGGAGCGCCGGCCCATCGTTACGATCATCGGGCTTGGGCCCGCAGGTCGCCAGGCTCTTGGAGATGGTTAGGAAGTCGCTCCCGAATGGCCGCAGCGCCAACCGCCGATTTATCCGTCTTCATGCCGGCATAACGGGATCTGATGCCTGCCAGGGCCTCAAACCGCTGCCTCGAGCGTTGCTTATCGAGATTTGGCGGCGCCACGACGGTTTCGACACTGGCAGGATTCCATACAGCGAGCGCGAGGGTGCCGCAGCACTCCACACCGGTCGCAACCAAATCCGTGCCGCGCTGAATGACCTGATTCAGCACGGGTTCATCGTCCGACATCAACAGGGGGCATTTAACGTCAACGACAGGAGGTCGCCGGAGTACTCGATTACAGCTGAAAACCTGTTTGATGGCACCCCGGCGACGCATGCGTATCGGCAGTGGCGATGGCCAGCATGCTCGCTTGATCACGCTGAGGAATTCGATTGGCGGCCCACGAAGTCTGCGTACATCCCAGACTTGCGGATGAGCGTGTCATGTGTGCCGGATTCGACGATGTGTCCGTCCCCGAGGACCGGGATGCGATCGGCGCTTTTGATCGTTGAAAGCCGGTGCGCAATGACGATGCAGGTCCGTCCCCGTGTGGTCTTGTCGAGCGTCCGCTGCAGCATTGCTTCGGTCGTCACGTCCACCGCCGATGTCGCCTCGTCAAGGACGAGGACGGGCGCGTCGCGAAGAAGCGCTCGGGCGATTGACAGCCGCTGCTTCTGGCCGCCGGAAAGCCGCACGCCGCGCTCGCCGACTCTGGTATCGTAGCCATTCGGGAGCCGCATTACGAAGTCATGCGCCTGTGCGGCTCGCGCGGCCGCCTCGATCTCTACGCGCGTCGCATCGGGTTTGCCGAAGGCGATGACCTCATGCACCGTCGCGTCGAAGAGGAAGACGTCCTGGCTGACCCGCGCGACGCTGACCCTCAGGCCGTCCAGACGCAGGTCGCGCAGGTCCCGTCCGTCCAGTGTTATGCGACCTTTTTGCGGGTCGTGCAGGCGGGATAGCAGGGCGGAGATCGTGCTCTTGCCCGCCCCCGTGGGGCCAATGATTGCAATCCGTTCGCCGGGCATTGCCCGGAACGAGACGTCGCGCAGGACGGGCGCGTCGCCATAGCCGAAGGTCACGTGCTCGAAGGCGATCTCGCCCCGGACTGGCCGCGGATCGAGGGCGCCGGGCCGGTCCGCGATGGCCGGCTCGGTACGAAGAACGTCGTCGACACGGCGCATTGCAGCCAGGCTCTTCTGCGTCGCCTCAGCGGCACCGACGAGCACGTAGAGGGGCTGGTAGAGCGCGGTGACGAACAGCAAGACGGCCACAAGGTCGGCAATTTCAACACTGCCTGCGGCTAGACCGGCCGCGCCCGACCAGACGACGAGCGCGATGGCGAGCCCTGTTGCCCCATCCACGGCAGGGTCGAACCGTGCCATGAGCGTGCGGTTCCCGATCTCGCGGCGGGCCAGCCTGCGCGAGCCGCGCGACAGGGCGGTGCGCATGGTGCGCTCGCGCGCGAAGCTCTGGATCTCGGCCATGCCGCCGATATGGTCTTGGACGTCTGCTGACAGCGCCGCGAACCGGGTGGATTCCTCGGCGAAGGCTGGCGCGATGCGTTGGGCTTGCCACAGGATGTAGATCATTGCGACCGGCAGCGGCAGGACGGCCGCCAGCGCAAGCGGTGGTGCGATGACCATCGCCAGGACAAACACGCCGATCGCGACCACGGCCGCCGAGACGAAGCCGTAGACCGAGTCCGCCAGAAGCGGCTCCATGGTGTAGGTATCGTGGGTCACGCGGCTGACGAGCTCGCCCGACGGGCGGCCGGCGAACCAGGCGGGCGACATGCGCTGTATGTGGGCGTAGAGCGCAATGCGCGTGTCGTGACAGGTGCGAAACGCGACCACATGGCTCCAGTGGAAGATCGCAAAGGCAGCCAAGCTGCGCACCGCGTAGGACGCCACAACGCCCAGCGCCAGAAGCCCTATTCCAGCCACGACGCCAGCCTCGACCCGTGCCACGATTTCGCGGACGAAAAGTGGCCCGGCCAGTGTCGTGGCGGTTTGAACTGTGACGCAGGCAAAGACCAGAGCGATGAGCCGCCGGTAGCGGCGAAGCGGCGCAAGAGCCCGGAAGCCGAAGACGGGCCGCACGTCCCGTATCGGCCTTTCCTCGCGACCGTCGGTCATTCCTGAACGGGATCGCTGGCCACGCAAGACGGGCAGATGAATTCGTACTGCCCTTGGGTCAATCTTGCGCAAGCCAGGGGTGGCGAGGAAGAGGACAGTTCCATCTCTTGTCTCAGTCTTTCTGGCGATCGCTCGGATAAAGAAGCGCCCAGGCGATCACCGCTCCATATCCAAGGGCGAGACCTACGGGCAGCAACCCGGCGGAAAGGGAAGGCACGATAAGGCCGAGGCCGATCGCGACAGCAGTCATAGCGAGCAGGCCAAGGTTGAGCCGTCGGTCAGCCCAGAACATCGCCGCGAGCTCGGAGAGGATATCGCGCAGGATGCTCATCGTGGCCCCTCCGCTCGTCCCGGCCTTGGCCTCAGGATCCGGATCATGGCGCCGCCAAGAAGGGCGAAGTACGCGGCCAGGTAGGCCAGCGCCCAGTCGCCCCCCGGCCAGATCGCGCCTAGGCCCTCGGCGGTCCAGTAGGTGCCAAAAGCGGTCAACATCACGCCGGTCCAGAATTTCAGCGTGTTATCGGGAATGGCCGAGAGCGGGCGCCTGAGCGCGAATGCGCCCGAGAAGACGAGCCCACAAGCGACGATAGCGCCCCAGACGGCCGCTGGCAGGCTGTTCGTGCCGCCGAGCGCCAGAACCACGAAGATCACTTCCAGCCCTTCAAGCAGCACCGCCTTGAAGGCTGCGACGCCAGCCACCCAGTCTGCCACACCCGGCCGGGCCAGTTCGTCACGTGCCACGCCGAACTCGGCGTCAAAATCGTGGCGGCTGGCGCGGCCGGTCGCGCGGAGGATCGACTTGCGCAGCCATCCCGCGCCAAAAAGCAGCAGAAGCAGCCCAACCACGAAATGCAACGCGTCTCGCGGAATTGCATCAACCAGTGGCCAGAGTGCCAGGACGAGCATTGTCAATAGACCGAAGCCCGCTGCCGCGCCAATCAGCGCCGGTCGCCAGCCCCGCGCTGCCGCGACCGCCAAAAGCAGTGTCACGGTCTCCAAGGCCTCAACGACGCAGGCGAGGAAGGCGGCGAGAAAGACGGCTGCCGACGCAGACATCACGCGTTCTCTTGCCTCGCAGCTATCGCCTCGAAATCGCGGCTGTCGAGAAGGGGGGCGAAATCGACATTGCAGATGGCGAAGTGGACAGAGGCACTTTCCTGCCGAATGGCGTCCTTGCGACGACGGCAAAGGCCGGCCCGCACGATCTCATAGACCATGCCAGTCGTTTCGAATCGGAACGCTTTCGCAGGCAGCTTTGGTCGCTGACGCGCGTCTGAAACGGTCGGCATCTCGGTATCCGAATCTTGAATCTTAGCTTTCCCAATCTTGACTACATTAGTCGGTCTTTTACGGCAACGGTTGCATTGCGAGTTAACTCTCGATCGCGTTTTGAAATGCGATCCGGTGGTTGATGGATGGCGGCAGCGAGCTCCGTCAAGGTGACACGGCGCCAAACACGAGGCGTTACTTGTACCCGGTATGCGTCCAAGCTGGTCTCGTTGCCGCTTGCGGTCCAACGGCAGACGTGGGAGCCGCGACCGACTGCGCAGTCAGGGTGGCGACCCGGCATGTCCAAACTGGACTAGGCAGGCAAAGGGGCGGTTTCAGCCTTTTGTGGCAAGCCGCAACTTGAAAAGCCCGCTGCTTTGCGTCCAAGCGTCCCCTTAGGCACGCGCCGTATCCTAGACAGTTCGACGTCCCGGCCTCGCCTGTAGCCCTTTGTCGTTGCTGCAATTATCACAGTTAGCGACGCATAAAAACCGGATCGCGGATTGGAGGGCTTCCTTGGCGGTGGTTCGAAAAACCGCGTCCTGGCAATCACCGGGGCTAGCTTTCCCGTCACGAGTGGAGTAGCAAATGACAATTCGTTGCGACGACGCCGGCCTGTGCATTCGGGCTTTCGGATGGTGTTTTGTCGTACGTTGGTCAGTCAATCCGCTGCCCGAGGCAGCAATCACGCACTTGCATAATCGCCGGGCCAACGATTGAAATTGACGCAGTGGCTGGTCGTCCGATGTCGCTCAGGAGTGCTTTGGCCGATACTTCTGGATTCTGGAGATTAGACTCACTCTAAATATCCGACTAACACGATCAGATTTTAGCCACGTTGGCTTGTGCCTTCGATAGCCGTTCATCTCCCCCAACCGAGACACGGGACCCGTGGCTATCGATGACGACCTGGCATATCAACGCACCGCACGAGCCGGCTCGGCTATAGCCAAAGTGGGCTTGATCGCAGAGCGCGTGAGCGCCGGCTACAACGGCACCGCGATCGTCAAGACGTTCGACTTCGTCGCCCATGCGGGTGAACTGACCGCGCTGATCGGGCCAAACGGATGCGGCAAGTCGACGGCCCTGAAGGCGATGGCCCGGGTTCTACCGATCCGGCCGCCGCTCAAGACACGCGGCTTGTGACGGACGATCTCGACCGCGAGGTCGAGGTGCCCACCGACCCGCAGCGTATCGCCGTGTTGCATGACAAGAATCTCGGCACGCCACTGATTGAGTTGGGTGTCTTGCCCGTCGGCAGCCATGGCCGTGTCACGGCCGGTGGCGAGCCGTTCATCCGCGGGTCGATCACCGTCACCGGGCTCGATTTCGACAACTCAGCCATCGAGTTCCTGGGCGGCAATCCGGCCGATCTGGAGCGCATCGCCGCGGTCCAGCCGGACCTCATCATCACCTCCACCTGGCAGGATGCCGACGTAACGCAACTGTCGCAGATTGCACCGACAGTCGTGGTCGACACCACGATGCGCGGAACCATCGGCGTGTTCCCGCTTCTGGCGGAGGCAACCAGCCGTGAAGCGGAATTGGCCGTGCTGGAACAGCGCTACGAGGCGCAGATCGCGCAGATTCGCCGGATCGTAGACACCGAGAACATCACCGTCAGCGTGTTGCAGGGCGTCAGCGACGGCTGTACGTGCAGCACACCTACTCCGCGCTCGGCAAGGTCTTGCGCGATGCGGGGTTCCGCCATCCCCGAAGGGTCGTTCGAGACCTGGAGCGCGGAGCGCCTGCCGGACCTGGATGCCGACGTGATCTTCATGACCTACCGCACCGATCAAGAGCAGGTACCCCAGGATGCGCGCGATGCCGTCGACGCGCTGGTGCCGGGCTTCTGTGAACTGCTTCATGCCTGCCGCGCCGGGAAGATGGTCATCCTGCCGCGGGCGGAGGCGATCTCGGCGTCCTACGACGC
Source organism: Pseudomonadota bacterium (assembly GCA_039177555.1). Taxonomy (GTDB): domain Bacteria; phylum Pseudomonadota; class Alphaproteobacteria; order DSM-16000; family Inquilinaceae; genus JANQGH01. The sequence goes on from JBCDFV010000005.1 coordinate 54,365, forward strand.
GCTGATGGCCATGGCGATGGCGGTCTTGGCGGCCATGTCGAGCAACGAGATCCTGCCGATGGAAGAGGGCTGATACGAATAGCTTCGCAAGTGGGTCGGGGGCTACCTGGACGCAGTTCCACTGTGCTGCCTCCATCCCGAAGCGTTCTGGCGCTGAGTCGGCCAGGATACCGGTGCACCTGAGGGTCGGCGCGGGCTTGTTCAAACGCCATCGAGCATTTTCCCTTGCGACGCTGTCAATTCCGCCTCACCATACCTGCGCCTCGCCACATGACCTTTCGTGCAGCCAAGGCTGGACAAAAATTGAGGTCATAGATGTCAGGCGACTTGCAACGACTGCTCACGCTCCACGATATCGCCGCACGCGACGGGTGCGGGCTCTTGCCCGAGCTTGAAGCGCTGCTCCGTGCTGAGACGGACGCCGTATTGAACGGTGCGATCCCGCTTCCCGTGCGAACACACTCCGCCGGTCCGGCGCATCAGGCCGTGCCCGCCTCGGCACATCAGCTTCGGAAGCCCTCCCAATGAGCGGGCCGGCGGCCGAACAGGTTCACCCGGACCCGGGGCCGGTCTCCAAGAAACCGCTGTCGCCTATGGTTAAGGGCGTGCTGATGATCTGCGCGCTTACGGTCGTCTGCGCCGTGGCGTGGACGTTCTTGACGTCGGCCGGCAACCCTGATCCGACGACACGGGGCACGAACGCCTCGGCCGCCATCATCGACATCGCCATCCTCGTCTTTCGCGAGGGGCTGGAGTGCATTCTCGTCCTCGCCGCGATCACGGCCAGCATGATCGGCCCCAACCAGCGCCATCGCAAAGCTGTCGCGGTTGGCGCCGGGATTGGCGCGATCGCCACGATTATCACCTGGTTCATCGCGATCAACATCGTTACCGGGCTGGCCGACAACTTCAACGCCCTGCAGATCCAGGCCTGGACCGGCCTCTTGGCCATCGTCGTCCTGCTGACTGTGATGAACTGGTTCTTCCACAAGATCTACTGGGGCGGCTGGATTTCCGCCCAGACACGTCAGAGCAAGCAGTTGGAGGCCGAAGAAAAGAAACAGGCTGCCACCGCGGCCAGGGTGTTCTACGGCATGGGCCTGCTCGGCTTTGCGTCGTTCTATCGCGAAGGCTTTGAAGTGGTGCTGTTCCTGCAGACCTATAACCTGCAGATGGGTTCGCACATCGTCTATCTAGGCGCCTTGGTGGGCCTCTTCTTCGCCGGGGTCGTGGCCGTGCTCACCTTCATCGCGCACCATAAGCTGCCCTATCGCAAGATGCTTGAACTCACCGGCGGCTTGCTCGGCGTGGTTTTGTTGATCATGGTCGGCGAGCAAGGCCAGGAGATGCAGCAGGCGGGCTGGATCGGCACGACGACCATCCAGTGGCTGGTGCCCTACATGCCGGACTGGTTGGGCCTTTGGTTCTCGGTCTTCCCGACGGTCGAAACGCTGGTCTTGCAGTTTATCGCGGCCGCGCTCGTGATCGGTTCGTTCCTGATCGCGCGGCGGATGCGCAACAAGGCCAAGGTCGCCGCGCCCCAAGCTAAACCGGCGCCATGATCACAGTCTTCTACGCGACCCAGACCGGTAACTCCGAAGCCTGCGCCCAATGGCTGGTCGAGGACCTTAAGGGCAGGGGCCACGAGGTCAGGATTAGGAACCTGCTCGATGTCGGGGCCGACGACCTGAAGAACGAGACCTGCGCCCTGTTCGTCGTCAGCTCGACGGGCGAGGGCGACCCGCCGGACGACGCGGTTGAGTTTTACGACGGCCTTCAGAACCTGCCGAGTGGCGCGCTCGCGGGCCTCCACTACGCAGTGTTTGCCTTGGGCGACATCGACTACACGCTGTTTTGCGGGTTCGGCAACAATTGCGACTATCTGCTTGGCCAGATTGGTGCGACCCAGCTGCGCGAGGTTGAGGACTGCAACCTCGACCAGGCCGAACGGCTGCCCGTTTGGTCGGAGGAGATCAGCAAGACGCTGCGTTCGTTGAGTGATCCCTAGCCGCGTCGGCAGCCAGCTTCACCGCTGCCCCCAGGGCCCCAGGGGTGCCGAGCGATGTCGAAGCCTGCCGTCGAATTAGGTCAAAAAGCATGTCGCCCATGACGCCGTTGCTGCTCAACTCCGCCTGGTCGCGGAAGAAGCCATTCCACGCCACCGTGATCGAGAACCGCCCGCTTTCCGGCCCCGGCTCGGCGAAGCGGATACATCATCTGGCGCTTGATTTGGCGGGCAGCGACATCGCCTACACGCCCGGCGACTCGCTCGGCGTCATTCCCGTCAATGACGAGACGCTGGTCAACGCCTGGCTGGAACGGCTGAACGCCGACCGCGACATGCAGCTTGCGGGCTTCGATCTGCCGCTAGGCGAACTCCTGTCGACGAGCCTCGAACTCGCAAAGCCCTCCGACGCCCTGCTTCGTAGGTTGGCGCCGCTGGCCAATCACGACGAACTCACCCGCGTGCTTGAAGCGGACAACAGGCAGGCGATCGACACCTTTCTTTGGGGTAAGGATGCGCTCGACATCCTCAACCTCAAGCCCGACCTCGACCTCGACGTCGCGCAGGTGATCGGCTGGCTGCAGCCGCTTCACCACCGGTCATATTCCATCGCTTCCAGCGCCAGGGCCTATCCCGACCAGGCCCATCTCACGGTCAGGTACATCGCGTGGAAGGATCACTCGCGCGTGCATCGGGGCGTCTGCTCCAACTTCCTGGTCGAACGCGCGACCGTTGGCAGCCAGGTCCGCGTGTTCCCGATACCCAACCGCTATTTCGGTGTTCCTGCCGATCACGATACGCCCATGATGATGGTCGGCCCGGGCACCGGCGTTGCGCCTTTCCGCGCCTTCCTTCAAGAACGGTGTGCGCTTACCGCCAAGGGCTTCAACTGGCTGTTTTTTGGCGACGAGCATCGACGCTGCGATTTTATCTACGAGCCCGATTTCTCCGAGATGCAGCGGACCACGCTTCTGGACCGGATGGATCTCGCCTTCTCGCGGGATCAGACGCAGAAGATCTATGTGCAGCACCGTATGGCGGAACACGGCGCCACGCTCTTCGATCAGCTCGAAAATGGCGGTTCTTTGTTTGTCTGCGGCGATGCCAAGCGGTTGGCCCCTGATGTGGAGGCAACCTTGATCGGCATCATCCGCCGCCACGGTGGGCTGGGCGAGGACGCGGCCGTCAATTACTTACGCACCCTCAAACGAGAGAAGCGCTACGTCCGCGACGTGTACTGATCCGCTGGTCCCCCGTCGATCGGGCGGGATTGCGAACCATGCAAGGTCAGTCGACGACGATTTCGAAGAGAGGCGAAAAATGATCCTGAACCGGGCGAGGGGTCGACACCGTTGGAAGACAACGCCAACCGAGCGCAGCCAAAGTCGCCCCAAGGCGATCATTGGCGCCTGTCACATTGGCTTCAGCGGTGCGTTGGCGCTTGGCGCCGCGCTGGCGGTAAGCGCGGCACCGGTGAGCGCGCAGTCACAAAGCACCCTCCAACAGTGGCTTGCGCAAGACACCGCGACCGGCGACTGGGGCGGGGCGCGCACTCAGCTCTCCAACGATGGCGTCGATCTTGCCTTGAATTTCACAACGGACATTTTGGGCAACGTCACCGGCGGCATCGAGCAGCGGGCAGAGTTCGCCGGCATGTGGTACGGCACGGCGACGGTCGACTTGGGCACGCTTGCGGGACTGACGGGCCTGAGCTTCACGGTCGCCGGCGCGTTGACGCAAGGCCGCGACCTGTCCGGCGACCATATCGGAAACCTGTTTGCGGTCGCGCAGGTGTTCAACGGCGATACGATCCGCCTCGCTGAACTCTATTTCGAGCAATCGCTGTTCAGCGATCAGCTAAGCGTCGCGATTGGCCGACTGGCCGCGGGCGACGATTTGCCACGGCGGACGCCTACGGCTACTACGTGAACAGCGCCGTGAACGGCAACCCGACGGGCATTCTGGTCAACGCGCCGTCCTTCACCACGCCGCCCTTTGCGCAATGGGGCGTCCGCGGCACGGTGACGACGGATAACGACCTCTATTTCTCCGCCGGGGTCTACAACGCCGATCCCGACGTCCAGGACGACGACGTCAACGGGCTCGACTTCACGCTCAACCCGCAGGACGGGGTCCTGATGCTGGCCGAGGCCGGCTGGAACCCGAACAGCGGCGATGACGCGACGGGCCCGCCCGGGCACTACGCGCTCGGGGTCTGGGGCGACACCAGCGACTATGCGTTCGTGAACGGCGCCGACCAATCCCAGAATGGGAATTACGGCTTCTACGCGATCGCCCAGCAGATGGTGTACCAGGAACCGGGCAGCAGCGATGAAGGCTTGACGATCTGGGGCACGGTGAACATCGCACCCGACGAAGACATCAATACCCTGCCGGTCGCTCTGTTCGGCGGTGCCTACTATGAGGGCCTGTTCCCATCGCGGCCCAACGATGTGACAGCTTTCGGCATCTCCTACGCCGGTTTCAGCGACACGCTTCCCGACCAGACCTACGAACTTGCGCTGGAGGTCAACCATCGTTTCAAGCTCGGCAACTGGCTCTACCTGCAACCGGACCTCCAGTACATCGCTAACCCCAATGGTGGGGGGATCGACAACGCGCTCGTCGTCGGGTTCGAGGCCTCCGTCGACTTCTAATGATTGCCGATATGAGAGCTGTTTGATCCGGCTTACGTGCAGCAATGGTCGGCCCGGCGCTAGAGATCCGCGTCAACGTTCGTGAATGATCGGGGATCTCACTGGTGCGGCAAAAAAATGCATAGCGCGCTCAAATGAGAATAGTTATCATTATCGTCTCGTCACAAGACGCTGTTTCGGACGGCACGGGGCCGGACGCTGTGAGGATGTCAGCGTGGTCCCGCATATCCACAAGGGGACATATCATGCGATTTCGAACGCCGTTGCTCGTTGCAAGCTGGCTAGCGATGACAGTGTCGGGCGCGATGGCACAGAGCCTATCGCCGGGCGAGTCCGGCAACCAGGTGCCGCCGGCGCAGCTGTTGAGCGAGGTCGACAATCAGGGCCCGACCGAGGCCGACCATTTGACGCTGGGCATGTGGGTCAGCGCCGGCAATGTCACGACATACACGATCGGCAATTCCTGGAACGACTGGGTGCTGTGGTTGGTTTACGAGAAGCTGCGCGAACCGTCGCCTTATGTCGGCAACGCGGAGGACTGGCTCGCCACCTCGATCGAGCAGATCAGCGACGACGCCAGGGTTTGGGAGATTACCTTGCGCGAAGGCGTTACCTGGCATGACGGCACGCCGTTCACCGCCCATGATGTCGCCTTCACCTTTGAGTACTACCGGGAAGGGCCGGCCAACCGATGGACGCACCACGCGTCCTCCGTGCCGCGGATGGTCGGTATCGAGGTGGTGGACGATTACACGGTGCGCCTGACGTCTGAGAATCCGATGCCGAACTTCGACAGGATCACGGCGGCCGATCTGCCGATCATCCAAAGGGCCCAGTGGGAAGGGGTAGAGGACCCGCGCTCGTTCACCGATGTCGGGATCGGCACGGGTCCCTATCGATTGGTCGAGTACGAGGCCGACCGCTATTACCGGTTCGAGGCCAATGAGGACTACTGGCGCGGTACCCCCGTGGTGCAAAGCCTGGACCTGGTGATGATCCGCGACCCGCAGACCATGTTCACGGCACTGCAGACGGGCGAGATCGATGGCGCCGCGCGGCCCGTGCCGCCGGAACTGGTCCTGGAATGGCTGGACGAGCCGGACCTTGAAATGATCTCGTCGCCCACGCTCTGGGGCGCTTGGCTCGACATCAATGTCGCGCGCGAGCCGTTCGACGATCGCGAGATCCGTCGTGCGGTGACGCTGGCGGTCGATACCGCCCCGATGCTCGAACGCATCATGCTCGGCCAGGGGCAGCCGGGCACCCATGCCTGGCCGCATGTCGACAGTTTCTGGACCAGCCCCGATCTGCACGCGCCCTACGATCCGGATCAGGCCATGGTCATCCTCGATGATCGCGGGTTTGTCGATGCCGACGGCGATGGGTTTCGCGATTGGCCGGACGGATCGCCGCTGGTCTGGGACCTGAAGATCGCGTCCAACCAGCCCCTGTTCCTCCGGGCGGCGGAGATGATCGACGAGCAGCTGGCCGAGGTCGGCCTGCGCGTTGACGTGGAAACGGTGGACCCGGCGACCCTGTCCGCGCTGTGGCGGACCCGGGAGTTCGATCTCCGCATCGCCGACATCACGCCGCACGGCATCGCCGATCAGGACATGCTGATCATTCTCTACCGGGGCGATGCCGGCCGCGAGATCGTCGAGGACGAGGAGAAGGCGGAGATTGTGAACCGTTGGCTGGCGGCGGAAACCCGCGAAGAACGGCTGGCGATCAGCTACGAGTTGCAGGAATACCAGACGCGCTATCCCAACCGCGTCATGCTTTGGTATCCCGACACCGTCTTTGCCTATCGTTGGGAAGCCTACGACAATTACGTGCCGTCGGCCGGCTACGGCATCTTCCACAAATACTCGTTCCTGCCGGACGAAGCCCGCGAGGGTGTCGTCGATCCGATGCTGCTTAACTGACCGGCCTCGGTCCCGCCTGAAGTGGTCTGACAGAGGTGGTCTGGCCCCGTACCCTGGCGGCGTACGCGGCGGTGTTGCTGGTCGCGCTGACGATCAACTTCATCCTGCCGCGTATCGCCCCCGGCGACCCGCTAAGCTATCTGTTGCCGGAGGATGTCCTGGCCGAGATGACGCCGGAAGCCGAGCAACGGGTGCTGGCGGAGTTCGGCCTGGATGCGCCTTTGACGGAACAATTCGGGCGCTACGCGGCGGGCGTGTTCCAGGGCGATCTCGGCACGTCCGTGCGCTACGGCCAGCCGGTCTGGGACGTGGTGCTGGGCCGTCTGCCCTGGACCTTGCTGTTGATGGGATGGGCGTTGGCGATCAGCGCGGCACTGGGCACCGCGCTGGGCATTCTGGCGGCGCGCTTTCGAGGCCAAAAGGGCGACATCATCACCACGGTCACCGTCCTCTTCCTTGGGTCGGCGCCGGTGTTTTGGGTCGCAATGCTGCTGATCACCGTGTTTTCGGCGGAACTGGGCTGGCTGCCGTCCTTCGGTGCCGCCCCGCTGACCGCATTTCCGGGCAGTTCCGCATACTACTGGGGCGTCGTCGAACGCCTGATCATGCCCGTGACGGCCTTGACAATCGCCCAGACGGCCGGGGTCTGGCTGACGGCCAGATCGGCGATGACCGTTGCCCTGGGGCGGGACTACGTGACCTTTGCCCGGGCCAAGGGCGCCCGTGAGCGCCGCGTGTTCTACGTGCACGCGTTTCGCAACGCCTGTTTGCCCATCTATACCAACGTGATGATCAGCATCGGCGGCCTTCTTGGCGGGGCGCTGGTGGTCGAAACCGTGTTCAGCTATCCCGGCATCGGCAGCCTGATCTTGGAGGGTGTGGAGGCCCGAGACTACAACCTGCTGCAAGGGGTCTTCCTGGTCGCGACGCTCAGCGTCGTACTGGCCAATCTGGTCGCGGACCTGTCCTATCCGCTGCTCGATCCGCGGGCGCGACGGTGAGCGAGAACATCGCCCTGCCGGCCACCCCGGCGCCGGCCGGCAAGCCTGGCTGGCAGCTATCGCGGGTGCAGCAGACGGGGGCGGGGCTCTTTGCGGTGCTGGTCGTGGCGGTGGTCGTTGGCCCCATGCTGTCGCCGTACGGCGCGTCGGAAACGGTTTGCGCGCCTTTCGCGCAGCCTTCGGCGGCTCATCTGCTCGGCTGCAATGATGTCGGCCAGGACCTGCTGACCGGCATCCTTACCGGCGGACGCGTCTCCCTGGGCATCGGCCTGGCGACCGCACTGGTGACAACGACTTTGGCGACGATTTATGCGGTCACAGCCGCTTATCGGGGTGGCGCTGTGGATCTGGCGGCCATGCGTTTCGTTGATGCCATCATGGCGCTGCCGTTCCTGCCGCTGGTCATCGTTCTCGGCGCCTTTTTCGGCGGATCGATCTTCGTTCAGGTGGCTATTCTGTGCTTGGTCATGTGGGCGCAGCCGGTGCGCGAGTTGCGCGCGCAAGCACTCAATCTTCGTTCGGCGGAATATGTCAGCGCGTCACGCGCCATGGGAGCGTCGGCCTGGCGCATCGTGACCCGCCACATCGTACCGGAACTGGCGCCGCTGATCGTGCCGCAGTTCGTACGCGTCGCCCACAATGCCATTTTGATCGAAAGCGCGCTTAGCTTTCTTGGTCTGGGCGACCCGGTGCAGAAGAGCTGGGGCACGATCCTGTTTCACGCCAATGCGCGCACCGCCTTCCTGACGGATGCCTGGCTCTGGTGGGTTATGCCGCCGGGCTTGTTGATCGCGCTGTCCGTGGTGTCGCTGGCGCTGATCGGTCACGGCGTCGGCGACCGTCGCAACGAGGGAACCGTCGCGGCGACGGAACGGCGCGGTCAGGGGCGCCGGCGCCGCACCGAGGACGCGTTCGAAGCTTCGGATGTCACCGTCGGCTATGGCGATCATCGGGCCGTCGATCAGGTGTCTCTGACCGTTGCCAACGGCGACACGCTGGGGCTCGTTGGCGAAAGCGGCTCCGGCAAGTCGACGCTGGCGATGGCGGCTATCAGACTCTTGCCGCCGACAGGCCATATTGACGATGGGTCCTTCTGGCTGGGGTCGACCGACCTGCTGGAACTGACGCCTGCCGACCTCGCGGACCTCCGCGGCCAACGGATCGCGCTGGTACCGCAATCGGCGATGAATGCGCTTAACCCGGTTCAAACCGTGCGCACGCAGATCGTGGAAGCGATTCGCCTGCATCGCTCGGTCTCTAAGCAACAGGGCATTGCCAGGGCCGCCGAATTGCTGGATCTGGTGCATCTGCCGCGCGATCGTCTGTCGGCCTATCCCCATGAGCTGTCCGGCGGCATGCGCCAGCGCGTCGTCATCGCCATTGCCCTGGCCAACGACCCGGAGGTGCTGATCGCCGATGAGCCGACCACGGGCCTCGACGTACTGGTGCAGGCCGAGATCATGGCCCTGCTGCGGTCCCTGTCGGCGCGCCTGGGGCTCACGGTCCTGTTTGTCACCCACGACCTGCCGCTGATCGCCAGCGCCGCGTCCCGTCTTGCGATCATGCAGGCGGGTCGCGTGGTGGAGGAGGGCGCGCCCGAAGATCTGGCGCGCCAGCCCAGGCACAGCCATACGAAGGCCTTGTTCGACAGCGTGCCGCATCTGCGGGATGCCAAGCTGTGGCAGCGCAACCCCGCAGCCGGACCGGTCCTGCTCGACATCGATGACGTGGCCGTCACCTTCAATCGAGGACTGGGCGCGCGCCTGAGGGGCGCGTCGCCGGTGCCGGCCGTGCGCGGCGTCTCGTTGCAGATGCGGCCGGGCGAGGTCGTCGGCCTGGTCGGTGGATCGGGGTCAGGAAAGACGACGGTGGCGCGCATCGCCCTTGGCCTCATCGCGCCCGATCGTGGCCACGTCACGGTCGCGGGACAGCCGCCGAGACCCGGCACCGTCGCCCACATGGTGTTTCAGGATCCCTACCAATCCATGCGGCCGGCCATGCGGGTCGAAGACGTGGTGGGTGAACCGCTGCGGATCGCCGGCCAGACTCTCGAGCCGGTCGCTGAAGCGGTTGCGGCGGTGCGCTTGCCGAGCGACCCCGGCTTCCTCAGACGCCCCGTCGGATCGCTGTCCGGCGGTCAGCGTCAACGCGTGGCCTTCGCCCGCGCCATCGTCACAAGGCCGCGATTGATCCTGGCCGACGAGCCCACCTCGATGTTGGATCAGTCTCTGCGGGCGGGGCTGCTTGGGCTGATGGAAGAGCTTCGGCGCGAACAAGGCGCGGCCTTCCTGTTCATCACGCACGATTTGCCAATCGCCCGGCATTTCTGTGACCGGATCGCGGTCATGCATGAGGGCCGTATCGTAGAGCAAGGCCCGGCCGACGAGATCGCGTTCAACCCGACCAATGCCTATACGAAATCGCTGATCGCAGCCGCGGAGTTCCCATGAGACTGATACTTGTTCTTTTGCTGGCCCTTTGGACAGGTGGGGCGGCCGCCCACCACGAAGCCGAGGGCCGAATGCAGGTGATCCTGGTGGAAGAATTGGGAGAGGAGACCGTCCTTTACATCAGGCTGCCGGCACCATTGTTGTTCACGGCTGAGGCGCTGGCTCGTAGCAGCGCGCTCGATCGGGTGGAGGCACCGTTCCTGCGGGCCGAACAGCAACGCGACGTCTGGATCCATTGGTTGGACCGCCAAGCCATCGCTGCGGATAGGGACGGCTTTGCCGCGCGCATTGGCAATGCGTTGGCGATCACTCTGGACGGCGAAGCCGTGACGCCGGAGTTGTCCGAATTCACGGTCCACGGCGTCGATACGTTGCCCGTCTTCGGCACGCCCGAAGAGGCAAGCGCCTCATTGGCGGCACCGCTGGATGGATCGGACCCCCAAGTCAGCACCGCCTTTGTCGATGCCCGGCTTGAGATCGACGGCACCGGCAGCTTGACCATCCGCTCGAACGTGGACCAGCGGGCTGTGCCGCCGCAGATCTACATCGAGACGATTGTCATCGACTTCCGAACCGATCCCGCGCACCAAGTCGTCCGTGTGGGCGCGCTCGATCAGGCCATCGCGCTCCAGCGCAACTGAACCGTTTGCGAAGATGATGGCCATGTCGTCAGACGACCCTCAATTATCGATGGCTGCGAACGGCGAAGGCGTGATGCATCCAATCTGCAAGACACGCGCCGAGATGCGATAGATGGCCTGGATTCAACTGCCGGACCGCTCGGTCTGGGGCTATGGCCGGTTCGGCCGACGCGGCGGCAAGCCCGTGCTGGTCCATCACGGCCTGATCGGGGACGCAAACCTGGGGCCGGCGTGGGCGCCGCTCGGCGAGGCGCTGGGGCTGGAATGGATTGTCGTCGCGCGCCCCGGCTATGGGCGAACGTCACCGCGGCGGATGGACCGCGTGGCCGACTGGCCCGGTCTGATCGAACCGGTGCTGCACGCGCTTGGGATAAACAGGCGGTTCGACACCGTCGGCATCTCGGCGGGTGCGCCTTACGCCTACGCGCTGGCCGCTGGCATGCCGGAGCGGATTGGCCGTATCTGCATCTTGTCCGGCGTTCCGTTCATCGGCGCGGCAGGCGTTCTCGCCGCCTATCCCGAGGACGGGCAGGCGGCGTATGGGCGCTACGCCTCGTCGGACGAGAGTGCCATGAGAGCGGAGTTCCGCGCCTTCTGTGAAGGCATCGCGGCCAGGCTGAGTGACAATGAACAGCTATCGGCTGCGCTGGCGCCTATCCTTGCCAACGATGCCGCCGGGCCAGCCCGCGAAGCGCGGCTGCAGGCGCGAGGCTGGGGTTTTGGTCGAGAAGCGGTCTCATGTCCGGTCGATCTCTGGCATTCGGAGGCCGACGATATGGTGCCCTACGCCGCCGCGCGCCTGTCCGCCGAAGGCCTGCCCAACGCCGTCTGGCACGTCCAGGCGGAACCGTCGCACTTGGCCAGCGAGCGCACGCTTGCAGACATGGCCCGCATTCTCGCCAGGTCGACGACGCCTGCGCATGGGTCTGAGCCGGTCTCGTAACTCATCGGCAGGGCCCAGCGCTTTAAGCAGTGATCGACCGACCAAAGCCTATTGGTCAGGTTTCGGCGCCGCGGCCCGCTTCTTGCGGAAGAACGTCACCCGAAACTCAGCGTCCTCGGCCAGGGTGACGAAATGGGGTTCCTGGGGCGCAACGATGGCCTCTGTCCCTGCCTCAATGATCTCTGATGTCGTGCTCCCGCTCGGCTTGTCGATACGGGTCAGGCTCAGCGATCCGGCGGTCACCTGGATGCAGCCCCAGACGCCCAACTTGGTGCTGTGGCGGGCTGTCAGGGCTGCCGGCACGCTGCTGGCATCGAACGTCGGGGTCGAGTGGTAGGGGCGCAGGTCGTCCGGCAGCTGGGTCATCGCACCGGTTCCAGTTGGGTGGTCGTATCGTTCAGTGCGATCATCGCGTCCGTTTCCTTGATGGGTGGGGCGAAGGCGGCGAATTTGCGGAACGGGAAGGCGAGGGCGACCTTCGTCCACACCATGCCTCCACACTCCTTGCAGGCGCTAGTCATCGCCGGGCGCCTCTCGCGGCGGTAATGCGCAATCCGCCAGGCTGTAGCGGTTCAGGTCTTCGACAAAGCGGGCCTCCGCCCCTGACAGAATGCCCCTCAATCGGCAGATCGGTGTGATGACACAGGCCCCTCCGTCGGCCGCGAAGCACTCCACAAGCGCCGTACCGCGTTCGAGCGCCGCGACCACATCGCCGAGACGCAGGCTCTCTGCCGGTCGCGCCAAAACCGCCCCACCCCCGCTGCCGCGTCGGGTCTCGACGAAGCCGGCCGCGGCAAGCGCGGCCATGGCCTTGGTCAAATGGTTACGGGATATGCCGAACTCCGTCGCGATGGCCGCCGTTGAGTGAACGCGACCCGGGGCGCTTGCCAGTCGCATCAGGGCGCGTAGACCGAAATCGGTGAAGCTTGTCAGGCGCATGCGTGATCTTGACGCAGTTAATGAGAATGAGTTGCACCATCAGTCTAGTGCAGGTAATAGGTATCTGAAATACCGATTATTTACATGGCAACAGATTTTGGACCTGAAGTTGACAGGATGGTCGATGGGAGGCTGCGGCGGGCCATCTGGTTCGCTGTTGGCGGTGGCGCGCTTGCGATCGGCGCATTTGATGTCGTCCTGCCCGTGCTGCCGACGACGCCCTTCGTCATCGTAGCGGCGTTTGCTTTTGGCAAGAGTTCGCCACGGCTCGCCATGTGGCTTGGGACCAGCGTTACCTTCGGCCCCATGATCGCCGATTGGCGACGCCACGGCGCCATTGCCCCGCGCTTTAAGGTGCTGTCGATCGTGATGATGGCCGGCGTCTTTGCGGCAAGCATCGTCGCGGTCTTGTCCGTTGGGGTCCTGATCGTCCAGGCCGTATGCCTGACAGTCGCGGCCGCCTTCATTCTCAGCCGGCCAAACGGACCGGCCTGAAATCCCAGCCAGCCGCAACGGCCAGCCAAAGACCTGCCCCGGCCCGATAGGGCCAGAAAGGAACGACATGTACAAGGTCCTGCTGCCCCTGGCGCTTGCGGGTCTGTCCGCCACGGCGCTTGCCGAAACGACCCTGATCGACACATCGGCGCTGCCCGCCATGCAGGTGTACGACGTGGCCGAACTGACGCCATTGGCGGTTTCCGCGTCAGGCGCGCCGGCCGTGGTCCTGCTGGATCTGGACGCTGGTGACGTGGTGCCGCCGCACGCGACGCAAAGTGGCTTGCGGCTGCTGACAGTTCTGTCCGGCGAGATGTCCTGGGGTGACGGCAGCACGATCGACCAAGCGCAGGAGACCGTCTACCCGGCAGGCAGCATTCTGACCTTGCCGGCCGGCCAAGACCATTGGCTTGCGGCACGCAGCGGCGACGTCCGCCTGCAATTGATCGTGCTGGATGACGAAAACGCCGTCCCTGAAGTTCTGGAGCAGATGCAATGACAATAAAGACACGACTGACTCGTCGGACCGCTTTGTCGGTGCTGGGCGCCTCGGCGGCACTACCGCTTCTGCCCTCGTTGGCGCGTGCGCAGTTGATCGAGAGGCTCGCGCTCTACGGGCCGCCGGCCGGCCCCTCGGTAACCCTGGCCCATGCCGTCGCGACCGATATGTTCGCCGACATAGCTGACAGCGCGACATTCTCAGCCTGGCGCAATCCGGACGAGCTGCGGGCCGGCCTCACGTCCGGCGAGATTCTGCTGTCGGTCGTCCCGGTGCAGGCGGCAGCCAATCTCTACAATCGCGGCTTCCCGATACGGCTCGCTAACGTCATGACCAATGGCCTGCTCTATATCATCAGCGAGGCGTCGGACATCGACGCCATTCCGGATCTCGCGGGCCGCAGCGTCGCGGTGCCCTTCCGTGGCGACACGCCCGAGATCATCTTCGGGCAGTTGCTGGCCTTCCACGGGCTCAATCCGGAAGGCGACGTGGAAATCACCTATGCGGCCAGCCCGGTCGAAGCGATGCAGCTCCTGCTCGCCGGGCGGGTCGACGCTGCCCTGACCGCAGAGCCCTCAACGACGGCCGGTGTCCTGCGCGGACGAGAGGCCGGCATGGATGTTCGCCGTGCGATCAGCATTCAAGAGGCCTGGGGCGAGATGACCGACGCCGCGCCCGTGCTGCCGCAGGCGGGTCTGGCCGTAACGGATGTCTTCCTCGACAGGCATGGCGACGCCATGCCCGACCTGCTCGCCACGTTGTCGGCAGCGACGGCAGGGGTGCTGGCGGAGCCGGCGCAGGCCGCGGCCGACGCGACCGGGGCATTGGGCTTGCCTGCGCCCTTGATCGCGGCCTCCGTGCCATATTGCAATTTGGTGATGCGCCCGGCAGGCGAGGCGCGTGCCGACGTCGAGCGGATGCTGACAGCAATGGCCGGCCCCGACATGGCTGGCATCGGCGGCTCGCTGCCGGATGACGCCTTCTATTTTTGATTTCGGGCTTGGGGGCATGCCTTAAGGCCGTGCCTCCACGCCACGATCGGACGGAAAGGGACGTTTGGCTCAAGAGCTTTCATCGCGACAGGGGACGCGTATCGCCGAACGCGCGGGTCGCATGCTGCAGTTCGTCTGGTCGAGCTGGGCCGGTCTGGCGGCGCTTTGCCTGCTGGCCGCTGTCTGGCAGGCGGGGTATGAGGCCTACGGCTCGTTCATCCTGACATCTCCCCTCGACACGCTGCGCGAAATCGGGCTGCTGGCCGCGGACCCGGATGCCTGGACCGTTGCCCTGACCACTTTGCAGCGCGCCTTGACCGGTTTCGTCCTCGTGGCCCTGGCTGGCACTGTCTTAGGTGTTGCGGCCGGCTATTCCCCGGCGACGCTGCGCATCACGCGTCCTCTTGTCACGGTCCTTCTCGGTGTACCGCCGATCGCCTGGATCGTTCTCGCGATGATTTGGTTCGGCGGGTCCGACGCGACCGTGCGCACGGTCATTCTCGTGGCCGCCTTACCCGTGGTCTTCGTCGGCGCCGCGCAGGGCATCGTGACGCGTGACCGGGGCCTTGACCGCATGGCCCAGTCGTTCGGCGCGGGTCCAGTCCGCCGCTTTCTGACCGTGGGCCTTAGGCAGATGACTACGACGCTGTTTCCGGCGCTCACGCTTGCCTTGGGGACGGCCTTCAAGGTTGCGGTCATGGCCGAACTTCTGGCCAATGCCGGCGGCATCGGTGGGGCATTGGCCGATGCGCGCATCAATCTCGACATCGCGCAAGCATTGGCCTGGGTCGTGATCTCCGTGACGCTGTTGATCATCGTCGAGTATGCGTTGGTCCAGCCGGTCAAGGGCGAAGTTGAGCGCTGGCGCCGTGCCGAGCGGCCCTGGGGCATCAAGCGATGAGCGTGCTCGGACTGCGGTCGGTCGGCCACGCCTATCTAGGGCGCACGGTCCTTGACGGCATCGAACTGACGGTGGGGCGGGGCGAGATCGTCGCGCTGGTCGGCCCATCGGGCTGCGGCAAGTCCACGCTGGCCCATATCGCGGCCGGCTTGATCCAGCCGCGTGCCGGGCGGGTCGAAACGGCCTACGGGCGGCACGCCATGATTTTTCAGGACCCGTGCCTGCTGCCCTGGGCGACGGCGACGGACAACATCGCCTATGTCTTGCGCCTGTCTCATATCAGCCGAAAAGAACGTGCGCGGCGCGTTGCCGAGGTGGCCGACCGTGTCGCGCTCGAGGCCGAGGATCTCAATAAGTACCCGGTGGAGCTGTCGGGCGGTATGAAGCAGAGGGTCGCAATCGCGCGCGCGCTCGCCGTTCGGCCCGACTTCGTGATCTTCGATGAGCCTTTCACCGCACTTGACGTCGCATTGCGGCGCCGGATGCAGGACCTGGTGATCGACACTTGTGCGGCTCGACAGGTGTCGGGCCTGTTCATCACCCATGATTTGAGTGAGGCCGCGCGGATTGCCGACCGGATCGCCGTGCTCGACGTGCGCGGACGCGGCATTCTGGGCGATAGGCCGCTGCCCCATGCACCGGGAACGCGCGACGAAGCGGCAGTCTTCGACTGGGTTCAGACCGCCCTGCGGGAAGACCCGCTTTTCCGTCACATCCACGACGTCGACGAAAGGCTGATCGCTTGAGCTGCGGGCCGTCAACCGCGAGCGAAAGGCGGGAGCAGCCGGCCGGTGTCTGGCGTGCCCTGTCCGACGAGGGGTTTCGCCTGTTCTTTCCGCTGGCCGCGCTCTACGCCGCCTTCTGGCCGACCTTGTGGGTTCTGGCGCTGGGGTTCCATCTGCCGCTGGCCCACACGGTGCCTCCTTCGATGTGGCACGCGTACGAGATGCTGGTCGGTGCGTTCGGTGCCGCGCTGATCGGCTTTTTGACGACGGCGGCTCCGGAATGGACCGATACCGAGCCGCCGCGCCGTCGCTTTCTCTGGGCGCTGGCGGCGCTCTGGTTCGTGGGCCGGTTGGTCGGTCTCATGGGCTGGGACGGCCTCGGTGCTGTCGGTGCGATTGCGGATCTTGGCTGGATGGCCGCTCTTGTCGTCTTCCTGCTGCGGCTCTCTTGGCAGCGCCGCACCGATCGGCTGATCGCCTTTGCCTTTTGGCTGATCGTTCTCACGGCCTGCACCGCGGCCACGCGAGTCGGTTTCGTGATCGGCGACATCAGCCTCGCGTCGAACGCCGTCCACTTGCTGGGTTTCTCCTATCTTGGTCTCCTCGGCATCGCGCTGGCCAGGATCACCGTTCCGGTCACCAACCTGGTGCTTGACCCCAGCGAGCGAACGTCACCCTACCGCCCGCATCCCGGGCGACTGCATCTTGCGCCCGGTCTTGTCCTGGTCGCCATGGCCGGCGACGCAGCCGGGTTGAGCGCGGCCGTCTCGGGCTTCCTTCTTATCGCGGCCGGCGCGGCGTTCATGGATCGCGTGGCGGAGGCGTTCGTCGGGCGCGAGGCAGTGCGCACCGAAATCATGATGCTCGCCGGCTCTGCAACTTTTGCCGGCGTCGGGTTGATCATGGCCGGTGCCGCCAGACTTGGCGCGCCTTGGGGTGAGGTCGCAGGGCTGCATGTCGCGTTCATGGGTGGCCTTGGACTGGGTGTTTACGCGGTCTTCTGCATCGCCGGCCTTCTGCACACCGGCCGGCCGCTGGGCCTTCCCAGGCCGGTGCGGTGGGGCGCGCTTTTGCTCGTTTCGTCCGTCGCCCTCAGGGTCGCGCCCGAATTCGGCTTGACGCTGCCCGGACCCATTCACGGGCTTGCGGCTATCGCCTGGGCCGGCGCGTTCGCACTTTGGCTGGTTGCCTATTGGCCCAAGCTCAGCCGGCTCGAGCCGGAGATGGGCAGCGTCGCCGGCTTGCGGCCGTCAAGCAGGCTTTAGCCGCCCCCAAGGCCGCCCCAAGGCCGCGCGCTGGTTGCGGCACGATCCTGGGTCCCGCCTCAAGCGGGCCAAATAGGTCGCAAGAAGCGCCCTACGTGCGGCGCGTTTGAAGCTGGCTGGCCACTCAATGGACGCGCACGCAATCCCTAAGGTCGTGTCGCATGGCGGTCTTCTGCGGGGAGTTTGCCACGGGCGCCCATTGTAAAGATGGGCTCTGCACATTCAGGTAGTCGGTCTCGGCCTGTTCGATGGCCAACGTCTCGCTGAAGCGTCTGGTCAAGCGCGGCATCCAGACGATCCGATTGACGTAGAGGTGGATTTCGAAGGTTCGGTCTCGGTTCGAGTGGAACTCGGAGGCATGGATTGGCCCGTACTTTCCTTCAGCGGGGAACGCGGGGCAGTCAACGGCCAGTGGGGCGATCAGTCGACGGAACACGTTCTCGACATCGCTGTCCTCGCGCCGGCAGTCGAGCGCGTAGTCGCCGACGTCGAACAGAAACAACACGCCATCGATACACTCAAAGCATGTCAGCCGTCGCGCCTTCAGCCAGGCGATCGGCACGTCGCCCAGGTCGGCGAATGTCAGGTGATCCAGCTCGTTGAAATAGACTTGCCAGAACCGCTCATAATCAGACCGCATTGCAGATCCTTCCGATCAGGACTTTCGCGCCGTCAGCAGCAGGTAGGGGATCTTGATCACGATCCCCGCGGGTGTGGTGCAGTCGCCCAGAAGCCTGGTCAGCGTCGCGACGAACCGCTCTCGTTGCGCTGCGCTCAAACTTGCAAGGGCGTTCACGTGCAGAGGCGATTGGTCGACGATCATCTCCGTCGCCTCGGCGATCGAGCCAAACAGCCAGCGATGCACGCCCAGTGTGTGTTCGATGCCTTCGAAGTACGGGGCCAGAAGATCGTCGGCTTGCAGCGGATCGCCCCAGTCCGTCGGCAATGGTGTCCCTTCGGGCGGCACGCCCAACGCTTCGACCATGGGCGCGGAGAACGGATCGTCCCACTGCTTTGGCTGCCAGGACAGCAGGCCGAGAATGCCCTTGGGCCGAAGTACGCGGGCGAGTTCGGATGCCGCCGCCTTGCAGTCTGGCGCGAACATCACGCCCAGGCACGACAAGCAGACATCCTGACTGCTTTCCGGCAGTGGCAAGCTCTCCGCATTGCCCTCCAGCCACTCGACCGCCGCCTTGGCCTGTTGCGAACGTTTGCGAGCGACGCGAAGCAATTGGGGCGTGAGGTCGATGCCGGTGACCGAGGCGCCCTCTTGCGCGGCTTCGATGGCGGCATTTCCGGTGCCACAGGCCACATCGACAACTCGCTGATCGGCAAGACTCCTTCCCTCTTTCGCCAAACGACGCCCAACGGCCGTGACCAGGGCCGCCGACAATGGCTGCAATCGATGCGCCAAGAGGTCGTACCGGCCAGCCGACCATTGCTTGGCCGCGTCGAATTGGGCGTCGAATTGGGCGTCGAACTTGGCGTCTGCCGCGTTCGCCAGCTCAATTGGGGCCGACCCTGCTGCGTTCGGTTGAGTCGTTTTAGCCATCAGACGGAAACCGTATTGCTTTTGATAATCATTCGCAATAGTAACGGTGTCGCGACGCGTTTCAGTCGCGGTCGTGCCCTATTCGCAGCCTCGATGATCGAGCCCAAGATCGAGTTTTCAACAGGGTCGGCCGCTTTGGTTGTGTCGCGCATTCGCTTGCACATTTCCCCTTCGGCAAAGGACCCCCGCCATGACCGCTAAGCCCAGCACAGCCGCCAGGTCGCGTAACGATCGACCGATCGTCGCCGACGACGGTTCTTGGTTCGTCGCTTTGGCGGTTGCCGCCGCCATTGCCATGCTTTTCGGGTCGGTCGCTGGGGCGTCGGCGCAGGAGACGATAGACGTGGCGCATGCGCAGGGCGAAACGGCAGTCCTTGTCAACGCCGAGACGATCGTGACCTTCGACCTGGCCGCCCTCGATATTCTCGACCGGCTGGGCGTGCCGGTCGCCGGTGTTCCGGCGGCCAACATGCCGGACTATCTTGCCCACTATGGCGCCGGGGCAATACCCACCATGGGGTCGCTGTTCGAGCCGGACTTCGAGGCGCTGAACGCCTTGCAGCCAGACCTGATCATCGTCGCGGCGCGCTCGGCACCCCAGCTGCCGGCGCTGTCGGCCATCGCCCCGACGATCGATTTGACGCTGGACGGCGACGACTTTGTCGGCAGTGTCGCCAGCAATGTCGAGACGCTCGGCCGCATTACCGGCCATGACCAGGCCGCCGAGCAACTCGTCGCTGATCTCAACGCTTCGATCGAGGCGTTGCGCCAGTCGGCGGCCGATGCCGGCGATGCCTTGATCGTGATGACCAGCGGTGGCCGCGTCACCGCCTACGGGCCGGGATCGCGTTTTGGCTGGCTGCACGACGATCTTGGCGTGACGCCGACCATCGAGGATGTCGAGGCCGCCACCCATGGCGAGGCGATCGGCTTTGAGTTCATCCTCGAGGCCGATCCGGACTGGCTGTTCGTGGTCGATCGCGACGCCGCCATCGGGCAGGGCGGTACCGCCGCCCAGGCCGTGCTCGACAATCCGCTGGTGGCCGAGACCACAGCTTGGCGCGAAGGCCATGTCGTCTATGTCGATTCGGCGGCCTGGTACATCATTGGCGGTGGTATCACGGCGCTCAACAACGCGATCGACCAGGTTGCCGACAGCTTCGCCGGCGGCTGAGACCTGGTGAAGCCCCGATAGTCCGAATGGGTTTGGGTCGCGCGGCTGTCCGGCATGCGCAGCTTAACTCTGTTGGCGGCCAGTGCGGCCGTTGCCGCGTTGGCGTGCGTCAGCCTTCTGACGGGCGTTAGCGACGTGTCCGTGTCGGCCCTTCTGGCCGGCGAGTTGAGCGATCGGGTTTGGACTGTCCTCATGGTCAGCCGGGTGCCGCGAACGCTGGCGCTGATTCTCGCCGGCGCCTCGATGGCGGTCGCCGGACTGATCATGCAGATGCTGGCGCGCAACCGTTTTGCCGAACCGTCGACCGTGGGGACGGTGGAGTCGGCAAGCCTCGGGCTGCTGACCGTCACGCTGCTGGCGCCGGCCGCCCCCGTCTTTGGCAAGATGCTGGTCGCCGCGGTTTTCGCGCTGGCGGGCACCGGGCTGTTCCTGGTCATTCTCAGTCGGCTGCCCTTGCGCTCGGCGCTGATCGTGCCGCTGGTCGGGCTGATGCTCGGCGGTGTCATCGACGCGATCACGACCTTCTTCGCTTACCGCTTCGACCTTCTGCAATCGCTGGCGGCTTGGACTACGGGCGACTTTTCCGGCGTCATCCAGGGACGTTACGAGCTCTTGTGGATCGCCTTCGCGCTTACCGTGATCGCCTGCCTGGTGGCCGACCGGTTCACCATCGCGGGCATGGGCCGCGACCTTGCGGTCAATCTGGGGCTGGCCTACTGGCGGATCGTGACACTCGGCCTTGTCGTCGTCGCCCTGGTGACGGCAACGGTCGTGGTCAGCGTTGGCGTCATCCCCTTCCTCGGCCTGATCGTGCCCAACATCGTCAGCCTGATCATGGGCGACAATCTGCGCCGATCGATCCCCTGGGTCGCCCTCTCCGGCGCCGGTCTCGTCTTGGCCTGCGACATTGTCGGGCGCACCATACGCGCGCCCTACGAGATCCCGATCGGGACTGTCGTTGGCGTGGTTGGCAGCGCCATCTTTCTCTATCTGCTCTTGCGTCAGCGCCATGCTTAGGGCCTCGGACAGGGGCCCGGTTCTGGTGCTCGGCCTGCTTGGCCTGGGCGCGATCATCGCCGTGGCGGTTTTCATGACCATCGGCGCCAACGGGCACTGGGACTTCGTCTTGCCGTTTCGTGGCACGAAGATCGCGGCCATGGTGCTCGTGGCCTATGCCATCGCCGTCTCGACCGTCCTGTTTCAGACGATCACGCAAAACCGCATCTTGACGCCGTCGATCATGGGGTTCGATGCGTTGTACCTGTTGGTGCAGACCTCCGTTGTCTTCTTCCTCGGCAGCCGGGCGCTGATCGAGATCGATCCGCGAATTCGGTTCGTCGCCGAGGTGGCGATCATGGTGGTTTTCGCTCTCATGCTCTATCGCTTCCTGTTTTCCGGCGGGCTGCGCGGCCTGCACCTGCTGGTCTTGGTCGGCGTCGTTTTCGGCGTTCTGTTCCGAAGCCTCGGCAACCTGATGCAGCGTGTGATCGACCCGAACCAGTTCGCCATTCTGCAGGACCAATTCTTCGCCAGCTTCAACCGGGTCGACAACGAATTGCTGGCGACGAGCACATTGTTGGTGGTCATGGTGACCGCGGTGGGCTGGCGCTGGCGCCATCGGTTCGATGTGCTGGGCCTGGGCCGGGACGTCTCCATTTCACTGGGCGTCGACCACAAGCGTGCCGTTACCGGCATCCTGGTCCTCGTGACGATCCTGGTCTCCGTATCGACCGCCCTCGTTGGGCCGATCACCTTCTTCGGCCTGCTGGTGGCCAATCTTGCCTACCTGATAATCGCGTCGCATCGGCATGTGCTGATCCTGCCGGCGGCCGCGCTCCTGGCGGTGATTGCGTTGGTCGGGGGCCAACTCGTGTTAGAGCGTGTCTTTGGCTTCGACACGGCCTTGTCCATCATAATCGAATTTGTCGGCGGCATCGTCTTCATCGCCCTGCTGCTGCGTGGTGCAAGATGATCGCGATCGACCAGGTAACGAAGCGCTACGGCCAGGCCACGGTGATCGATGACCTGAGTCTGACCTTGCCGGCAGGAGGCGTGACCGCGCTGATCGGCCCGAACGGTGCGGGAAAGTCGACCCTGCTGTCGATGATCGGCAGGCTGCTGCCGTTCGAGGGCGGCAGCATCACCGTTGACGGCCAGGACGTCACCACGACACCCGGCGACCGTCTGGCCAAGCGCCTGGCCGTCCTGCGCCAGGAAAACCAAATCGTCGCGCGGCTGACCGTGCGCGAACTGGTCGGCTATGGCCGTCACCCGCACTGCAAGGGCCGCCCGACGGCCGAGGACCGTGCGCATGTCGACCAGGCGCTCTGTTACCTCGGCCTCGACGATCTCGCCGACCGGTTTCTCGACCAGCTGTCCGGCGGCCAGCGACAGCGGGCCTTCGTGGCGATGGTCCTGGCTCAGGACACGGACTACCTCTTGCTGGACGAGCCGCTGAACAATCTCGACATCAAGCACGCAGCGTCGATGATGACCCTGCTGCGCCGCTGTGCCGACGATCTGGGCCGTACCGTCATCGTCGTGCTGCACGACATCAATTTCGCCTCCTGCCATGCCAACCGCATCGTCGCACTGCGCGACGGCAAGCTGATCCATCAGGGTCCGCCCGAGGCGCTAATCCGCCCTGAGGTGCTGGCGGAAATCTATGACACGCACATCGACGTGCGCCAGATCGACGGCCGGCAAATCGCCCTGCACTACGTCTGACCACACCGCCCGTCTAAGCGGGGCCCATCTAAGGAGGTATCGCGACACATGCTGCTAGAAGAACCGCGCATCGAACGTGTTCGCCATGCGCTGAAAGCCCGGATTGCCGAAGTGGTCGAAGCCAATCCCCTGACCCCTTTGATGCGCCGGATCGTTCTGCGATCGCCAAGCTTCGCTGATCTGGTCAGCCTGGGCTTTGACGACCATGTGCGGCTGTTTATGCCGGACCCCGATACGGGCGATATCCTGCTGCCGGAGATAACGCCAGACGGGCCAGTCTTTCCCGTCGAAAGCCGCGTGCCGGAAAGCCGCGAATACACCTTGCGGCTCGTTGATGCGGCCTCGAACACCGTAACGATCGACTTCGTACTGCACGGTGACGGCCCGGCGGCGACCTGGGCGGCTGCGGCCCGACCAGGCGACAGAGTTGGCGTTGCGGGTCCGCGCGGATCGATGGTTGTCAAGGGCGCCTTCGACTGGCACCTTTTTGTTGGCGACGAGACGGCGCTTCCGGCAATTGGACGCCGGATCGAGGAACTGCCCGCGGGCACAAGGGTGATCGCGCGGATCGAGATCAACGACGTCAACGAAAGACAGAAAATCGACACCGAGGCGTTTCTGGATTTGGCTTGGGTCGAACGCAATGGCGCCGTGCCCGGCAGCCCGGACCTGCTGACGCAGGCGCTTGAGGACACCGCCGTTCCGTCTGGCTTGGGCTATGCCTTCGTCGCCGCCGAGGCGACCGTGGTCAAGCGCATCCGACAGTACCTGGTTGAATGGCGCGGTCTGAACCCGACTTGGATCAAGGCCCCAGCCTATTGGCGGCGGAATACTGCCGGCTACGATGACGGTCACGAGCACTAAGGCAGCCCGAGAACGACCAATCCGATCGGTTGGCCAGCGATTCGCGGTCTCGCGGCAAAGCCCAAGGGCGGCCACACCCATTGCATCTGCTCGGCCATGTCGATTAAGCGACACCGGTCGCGACTTCAAGACGGTGCTGATCGATCGGTGCAGGATGCGGCGCAGCCCGCCCAGCGCCTTTCGAGGCTCAAACAACAGGCCACGCTAGAAATCAATCGGAGTATGACGGCTTAAACACTGGATGGGCTAACAACGTGACTCGCGGATCGAAGCGCTCATAGAGCCCCAAGGTAATTGACGGGCGCATTAGCAATAGGAGTGGCACGCGCAGAAACACCAGACAGGCGACGTGCCAGGAGCGTTCCGCCGCGAATTCTCGAACCGACCGATACCTATGAGATACCTTTTGGTCTCTCGACGCGCGCGGCGTGCCGTCTAACTCTTTGAAAAACCTGGTGGGCGCGACTGGGATTGAACCAGTGACCCCTGCCGTGTGAAGGCAGTGCTCTCCCGCTGAGCTACGCGCCCGATCCAGGCGGTGGTGTAGGGGGTGTGGCACGGCCGTGTCAAGCCGTCCGCTTTTGCCTCTTGTGTGGTCGGCGGATCAGCCGGCTGGCCCTTCGGCGCCTTGGCGCACGGTAAAGTCCTGGCCGGCCCAGCCGTCGTCGCTCAAACGGCGCCAGGTGAAGACGATCCCGCCGGTCTGGCCGAGCGTGTCGGGCTGGAACCCGACGCCATGGAGCCCGAGGCCGAGTTCCGCCGTCGGCGTGTCTTTCACCGTTTGCCAGTTGTCGATGGACCAACGGAGGATGGCCGGGGTGGCCAAGGCAATCGTCAGCTTCTGTCCGGTTGCGACGGTCGAGATCGGCGCCTGGGGCAGCCAAAAGGCCCGCTCGGCACGCGGGCGCTTGCCCTTGTAGTGCTGCCACACAGCCCCAAGCCGGTCGCTGGGCTGGCCGAGGCGGTGCGAGACGGCAAGCTTGATGAACTCCGAGTGGGTCCAGGCCAGTGGCATGGCGGAGCCGGTGGGCCGCCCGGGAAACAGGCGCGCCGCTTCAATCGGCTCGGCATCCCAGACCTGTTCCGGCATCAATCCGGCACGCCCGGTCATGGCCGTCATGGCGTTGAGATAGGGCATCGGGTCGCGTCCGGCGGCGACCTCATACATGCCGCGCTCGCCGGTCAAAAGCGGCCAAGGCCGCCCGCGGCCCGTGCCGTCATAGGCGCCACCGTCATCATGCTCGCCATAGCCGTCGCCATTGTAACGGCGCCAGGCGGGACCGTTCGGTGTCTCGGCCTTCAACAAGGCGTCGATGACGGTCAGGCTATCGCGGATCAGCGGATCGTCGGGGCTGCGCAGGCCGAAGCGCACGAGTTGAAGGAAATCGGTGCTGATCTCTTCGTCGGCGGGCAACATCGCGCGGTCAGCGGGCCGGTTGCGTAGGATCAACTGCTGATGCAGGGTGCGTTCGTCTGACGTCACCGTGTCCGGTGCCATGCGCACATAGTATCCAGCGACCCCAATCCGTTTGGCCAGCGGCGTGTCGCGGACGGCCAACCAGTCTTCCAGATGGGCGTTCCAGAAATCGGCCAAGGCGTGTGCCGTCGCGGCGGCAGCGGTATCGAGAAAGTGTGCGCCCGCCACCAGGGCGGAGATGCAAAAGGCCATCGTGAAGCAGTTGAGGCCGACGTTCTCCTCCCACCGGTCCTGGTCGCTCGACGGCCCGTTGGCGGCGATAAAGCCAAGCGCGCGGCCAACCATGTCGGCGACCTCGATGTCCTCCAGCGCGTCGCGCTCGGCCAGCATGGCGGCCAACAGCACCGGCGCTGCGGTCTCGTCGAGTTGAACCCCGGTCCAGTGCGGCGTGCCGCCCAGCCATTGGTTTTGATACCAATGGCCGTCCTCCGCCTGCGACGCGATCAGGTAGCGCAGCGTATCGCGCGCCTCGTTCACGCAGCCGAGCGCCAACAGCCCGCCGGCGCTTTCCGCCAGGTCGCGCGGCCAGACCAGATGATAGCCGGCCCGGTCATCCTTGGTATTGCCCCATGGCACGCTGAGGCTGGCCACCATGGTGCCGGGATAAGTCTGGTCGCGTGATGTGCGCAGGACGGTTGCCGACAGCTTCACTTGGTCTCGGATCGGCTCGGGAACTGTAAGGTCCGCGATCACCTCCGCCGTGGTGTCACCATGCCATTGGCGCCAGTCGGCGATTTGCCTGTCCCAGATGGATTCGAACGGCGATAGCAGCGTGGCAAGGGCGAGTGTCGCTGCTGATTGCGCGGACTCACCGAAGCCAAGCCCGAGCACCGCTTGTCGCGGCAGGGCGGCCATCAACGCCACATTGCCCGGCCCCGCCTCGCTATGGTGCCAGGTCATCCGGCCGTTGCGGTTGAAGTCCTGCCAGCCGTCGCTGGTGCCGACATAGCCGGTGCTCGCCGTGCCGAACGCGTCGCGCTGGGCGCCATCGACGGCCGTCAGCGCCAGGCCGAACGGGCCCTGGGCGGCGGTGAGCATACGGCGCCCGCCTAGATCCTGGACCGCCGCCCGATTGTGCCAGCCGCTGGCGCCCAGGCGCGGCGCCAGAAGGGCGTACGGGCGCAAGTCGGGATCGCCGCTTAGGTCCAGTTCGATCGCGAGCACGTCACGCAAAGGATCAGGCGCTACGCGCAGGCGCAGCGTGAAGCGCTCATGCCGGTGCGTGGCCTCGACCGCTGGAATGCCCGGCTCGGGCAACGCGATCTCGTAGCTATTGAGCCGTTTGACCTCGACCCAGAAGCCGTTGCCGTCAGCGACGATGAAGCCGAGATCGCGCACCTGCGGGATGTCGACGCGCGGGTAGTAGACCTCATTGACGATGCCGAAGCCCATCGTGAACCAGATCCGCGATGGTCCCAGCGCGCAGCCGACCATGTCCTTCGCACTGCTGGTCCAGGTCGGCCCTATACCCGGTCCGTCCGGTGCCGGACGCGGCGGCTCCTGCATCCTTAGCTCGCTCATCCCGGCAAGCTCCTTCGGTCAGATGCCTGTCTATGGCCTTGTGATAAGACCATAGCGGCGGTCGAGACGCCAAGAACCGACGCGGCGTGCCCTCGATTGTCGGTCAGGCGTTGGCAGCGAATGCGGCGATGGTGCCGGGCAATGCGCCGAAACTGTCGATCGCGTGGGCACCAAACGTGTCCTGCGCGGGCTTCGCATAGCCGTACGTCACCAGGATTGCCGGAACATCGGCTGCGAAGGCGGCGCGCACGTCGTTTTCGTGATCACCGATCATGACGGCCTGGCGCGGTTCGCGGCCATGGTGGTCGAGGATCGCGCGCACCGGTGCTGGGTCCGGCTTCAGCGCCGGTGCCGAACCGCCGCCGACAACCGGGTCGAAGAAATGTCGGATCCCGGTCATCTCAAGCGCGGTTTCCGCCGCCGCGGCCGGCTTGTTGGTGCATACGGCCATTGCGTGTCCGGCATCCGCAAGCTGTCGCAGCGTCTCGGCGACCCCCGTGTACAGGTCGCCGGCGTCAATCGGCTCGGCCGCGAGTGTTGCGGCATAACGCTCGACGATGGCCTCGAACGATGGCTCCATCGGCTGCCCGCCCGTGGCGGCAAGGCCGCGTTCGACCAGCTTTGCCGCGCCGTCGCCGACCATGCGCTCGACCGCGTCTCGCGGCAGCGGTTCGCGCCCCAGTTCCGTCAGGATGCGGCCCCATGCGCGTGCTATTTGCGGGCCGGTATTCACCAGCGTACCGTCGAGGTCGAAGATCAACAGCGCTGGGGTCGGCGTCGAGGAAGGCAATGCTGAAACACTCCGCAACAAAGATTTATTTCGCCCGTTCGGGCCCGGCATGGCATCAGGCTGCGTCATGACTGCAAGCACGCCCCCCGTCAACGATTCCCGCGACCTTGCCTGTGTGGTCCTTGCCGCCGGCAAGGGCACGCGGATGAAGTCCGCACTGCCGAAGGTCCTGCACAGGCTCGCCGGAAGGCCGATGATCGGCCATGTGCTGGATGCGGTCGCCGCCCTTGAGCCGTCGACGACGGTCATTGTCATCGGCCCCGATATGGATGCGGTCGCCGAAGCGGCGGCGCCGGCAATCCCGGCGATACAGCCGACGCAGGATGGCACCGGCGGCGCCGTCCGGGCCGCAATGCCCGAACTGACCGGCTTTGCCGGTGATGTGCTGGTCCTGTTCGGCGACGCACCCTTGGTGTCGGCGTTGACGCTGCGCGACATGCTGGCCCGCCGCCGCGCGGCCGACGACCCCGCCGTGGTCGTCATGGGCGTGCGGCTGGACGATCCGGCGGCGTTTGGGCGTTTGGTGACGGATGCGCACGGCCGGCTGACGGCGATCGTCGAGTTCAAGGATGCCGACGCGGAGACACGGGCGATCACGCTGTGCAATGGCGGCCTGATGGCGATCGACGGCAAGCGGCTGCCGGCTTTGATCGACGCACTGCGCAACGACAATGCCAAGCGCGAGTACTACCTCACCGGTATCGTCGGCGAGGCGGTTGCGAGGGGTTGGGGCGCGGCGGTTGTCGAGGCTGCCGGCCCACCCGGCTTGCTCGGCATCAATTCGCGGGCGGAGTTGGCGGCGGCCGAGGCCAGCCTGCAGGATGCGCTGCGCCAACAGGCGATGGAGGAGGGTGCGACCCTTATCGATCCCGCGACGGTCTACTTCGCCGCCGATACCCGCCTGGGCCGCGATGTGGTGATCGAGCCAGCGGTGTTCTTCGGACCCGGTGTGGTTGTCGGGGATGGCGTGACCATCAAGGCCTTCAGCCATATCGAAGGGGCGACGATCGCGAGCGGCGCTCAGATCGGCCCCTATGCCAGACTGCGGCCAGGTGCGGAGATCGGGGAGGGCGCGCGGATCGGCAATTTCGTCGAGATCAAGAACGCCAGTCTCGGGGCCGGCGCGAAGGCCAACCATCTCAGCTATCTGGGGGATGCGGAGATCGGCGCCCGGTCGAACATCGGGGCCGGCGCCATCACCTGCAATTATGACGGTGTCAACAAGCACCGCACGGTGATCGGTGAGGAGGTTTTCATCGGCACCAATTCAGCGCTCGTCGCGCCGGTCACGATCGGCGATCGGGCCAACGTCGCGGCGGGCAGCACGATCGCCAAGGATGTCGAGGCCGACGCGCTGGGCATCGCCCGTGGGCACCAGGAGAACCGGCCGGGCTGGGCCAAGATCTATCGTGAACGGTTGGAGAGGCTGAAGGCTGAGCGGAAACGCAGAGGCTGATCGCCCATGTGCGGCATCATCGGAATTGTCGGCGAGGGACCGGTCGTGGACCGCCTCATGGACGGGCTGAAACGGCTGGAGTATCGCGGCTACGACTCCGCCGGCATTGCGACCCTGGTCGATGGCCGGATCGCACGGCGCCGGGCCGAGGGTAAGCTGGTCAATCTTGGACAACGGCTTTCAAGTGAGCCCCTGGAGGGCGCGATCGGCATCGGCCATACGCGCTGGGCCACCCACGGCAGGCCGACCGAGACCAATGCCCATCCGCACGCCACGGAGCAGGTGGCGATCGTCCACAACGGCATCATCGAAAACTTCCGCGAACTGCGCGCCGAACTGGAAGCCGCCGGGCATGTCTTCCATACCGAGACGGACAGCGAGATCGTTGCGCACCTGATCAGTCATCACCTGGCGACCTCCGAGACGCCCAGCGCGGCGGCGGCCAAGGCGTTGGCCCGTCTGGAAGGCGCGTTTGCGCTGGAAATCCTGTTCGCCGACGTACCCGACTTGATGATCGGCGCCAGGCGTGGCTCTCCGTTGGCGGTTGGTTTCGGCCGCAACGAGATGTTCATTGGCTCCGACGCCATTGCGCTGGCGCCGTGGACCGATCGGATCTGCTATCTGGAAGAGGGCGATTGGGTCGAAATCACCCGTGACCAGGCAGTCATTCACGACGAAACAGGCCATGTGGTCGAGCGGGCGATCCGTCAGACCGCTGCCTCCGGCGCCTTGATCGGCAAGGGCGAGTTCCGCCACTTCATGCTGAAGGAGATCTACGAGCAGCCGGCGGTGATCGGCGATACGCTCAGCGCCTTCGTGAACCCGCAGACCCGAACGATCAGCCTGCCCGACCTGCCGTTCGACTGGTCGACCGTGCCCAAGGTCACGGCCGTTGCCTGCGGCACCGCCTACTTCGCCTGCATGGTCGCCAAATACTGGCTGGAAACGGTGGCGCGCTTGCCGGTCGAGATCGATGTTGCGTCGGAGTTTCGCTATCGTGAGGCGCCGCTGCCGCCGGGCGGTCTGGCGCTGTTCGTCTCCCAGTCCGGCGAGACCGCCGACACGCTCGCCGCCCTGCGCTACGCCCGGTCGCAGGGCCAGCACATCGTGTCGGTCGTGAACGTCCCGGAAAGCACCATCGCACGTGAAAGCGACGTGGTGCTGCCGACCCTGGCGGGGCCGGAAATCGGTGTTGCCTCGACCAAGGCGTTCACCACCCAGCTCACCATGCTGGCCTGCCTGGCAATCGTGGCCGCGAAGGCGCGCGGTGCGATTGACCATGATGCGGAGGCCGATCTGGTGGAAGCGCTGACCGAGGTGCCGGCCCGCGCGGCGGACGTGCTGAACCATGATGAGGCGCTGAGGCGGCTATCCCACGACCTGGCCGAGGCGCGCGACGTGCTCTATCTCGGCCGGGGCACGGCCTATCCACTGGCCTTGGAAGGCGCGTTGAAGCTGAAGGAAATCAGCTATATCCATGCCGAGGGCTATGCAGCCGGCGAGATGAAGCACGGGCCTATCGCGCTGATCGACGAGGCGGTGCCCGTGATCGTATTGGCGCCGCGCGACGGCCTGTTCGACAAAACGGCCTCCAATGTGCAGGAGGTGATGGCCAGGGGCGGTCGGGTCCTGTTCTTCTCCGATCCGGACGGCGTGAAGGCATTGGGCGAGGGGCCGGAAGCGACCATCACGCTGCCGCACCTGCATCCGTTCGTCACGCCGATCCTCTATGCCATCCCGGTTCAACTGCTGGCCTATCACACGGCCGTTCACAAGGGCACGGATGTCGACCAACCCCGCAATCTCGCCAAGAGCGTCACGGTCGAATAGCGGCAGCGCCGTTCTCGAATTCCTGGCTTGGGCATGGCGGGCCGACTGCCTACATGCTATGCGAACCCCCGCTCGACGCCGGTCCCGCCGGTGTCTGCCTTCAGATCGCTAGTCCTATCGTTAGAGGAAAACCCATGGCCGCGCCGTCCTTGAAAGATGCCACCCTGTTTCGCCAGCAATGCTACGTCGATGGCAAATGGATCGATGCTGATGACGGCACCACCGTCGATGTCACCAACCCGGTCGACAACAGCGTCATCGGCACCGTGCCGAAGCTGGGCGCGCGTGAGACGCGCCGGGCGATCGAGGCCGCGAACGCGGCCTGGCCGGCCTGGCGGGCCAAGACCGCGAAGGAGCGCGAGGTCATCCTGAAACGCTGGTCCCAGCTGATGATCGAAAACCAGGATGATCTCGGCCGCCTGATGACGATCGAGCAGGGCAAGCCGTTGGCAGAGGCAAAGGGCGAGGTCGCCTATGCCGCCAGTTTTCTGGACTGGTTCGCCGAAGAAGGCCGGCGCATCTACGGCGACGTAATCCCGACCTATGCGAAGGACCGGCGCATCGTCGTTACGAAGGAACCGATCGGGGTATGTGCCGCGATCACGCCGTGGAACTTCCCGTCAGCCATGATTACGCGCAAGGCGGGGCCGGCCCTGGCGGCCGGCTGCCCGATGGTTGTTAAGCCGGCGACCTCGACCCCTTACAGTGCCTTGGCCATGTGCGAACTGGCCGAACGTGCCGGCGTTCCGGCCGGCGTGATCAACGTGGTTACCGGCGGTGCGTCGGCCATCGGCGGCGAGCTGACCGCCAACCCGATCGTGCGCAAGCTGACCTTCACCGGCTCGACCGAAATCGGCAAGCTGCTGGCCGAGCAATGCGCCGGCACGATGAAGAAGATTTCGATGGAACTGGGCGGCAACGCGCCGTTCATCGTTTTTGACGACGCGGACATTGATGCTGCCGTCGAGGGCGCGATGATCTCCAAGTTCCGCAACACCGGTCAGACCTGCGTCTGTGCCAACCGCATCTTCGTGCAGGACGGCGTCTACGAGGAATTCGTGGCCAAATTGACCGAGGCGACCAACGCGCTGAAGGTCGCCGACGGCCTTGAAGATGGCGCCCAGCAGGGCCCGCTGATCGACATGGCGGCGGTCGAGAAGGTGGAGGAGCATATCGCCGACGCGGTCGGGCGCGGGGCCAGCGTCGTCGCGGGCGGCGAACGCCATGCAAATGGTGGCACGTTCTTTCAGCCCACGGTGCTGTCCGACATGACCACCGACATGAAGATCATGAAGGAGGAAACCTTCGGCCCCGTCGCGCCGGTGTTCCGCTTCAAGACCGAGGACGAGGCCATTGCGATGGCCAACGATACGGAATTTGGCCTCGCGTCATACTTCTATGCCCGCGATATCGGCCGCATCTGGCGCGTCGGCGAGGGGCTGGAATACGGCATCGTCGGCGTCAACACCGGCCTGATCTCCACCGAGGTCGCCCCCTTCGGCGGCATCAAGGAGAGCGGCATCGGTCGCGAAGGCTCAAAATATGGCATCGAGGACTATGTCGAGATCAAGTATCTCTGCATGGCCGGCCTGGATAGCTGATCCGTCGCTCTAGGAACGCCGACAATGGCTTTCGACTACGACTATTTCGTCATCGGCGCGGGTTCGGGCGGTGTGCGCTCGGCCCGGATCGCCGCTCAGCATGGCGCGCGCGTCGCCATCGCCGAGGAACGGTATTTCGGCGGCACTTGCGTGAATGTCGGTTGCGTGCCGAAGAAGCTGCTGGCCTACGCCTCGCACTTCGGGGAGGATTTCTCCGATGCTGCCGGGTTCGGCTGGACGGTCGGCGAAACCAGCCATGACTGGTCGCGCCTGATCGCCAACAAGGATACGGAGATCGACCGCCTGAACGGCATCTATCAACGCCTCTTGGAAGGGGCGGGCGTTACGATCTTTGAGGCGAGGGCGGTTCTTGAGGACGCCCACACCATCCGGGTCGGCGACCAGACTGTGACGGCGGACAAGATCCTGGTCGCGACCGGCGGCTGGCCCAACTTGCCGGACGAGCCGGGCGTGAAGGAACACGCCATCACATCCAACGAGATCTTCCACCTGGACAAGATGCCCAAGCGGGTGGTGATCGCCGGTGGCGGTTACATCGCCGTCGAGTTCGCCAGCATCCTGAACGGTCTGGGTGCGGATGTGTGCCTGCTCTATCGCGGAGAGCTGTTCCTGCGCGGCTTCGACTATGATGTCCGCTCCACGGTTGCCGAAGAGATGGCCAAGCACGGTGTGGATTTGCGGTTTCACACCATCATCTCTCGCGTCAGCAAAAGTCATGATTGCCTGATCGTGGAACTCAGCGACGGGTCGATGGTGGAGGTCGATGCCGTGCTGATGGCGATCGGTCGCACGCCGAACACGGCGGGCCTGGGGCTGGAGAAGGCGGGTGTCAAGCTGGCCGACAACGGCGCCATCATCGTTGACGACGCCTACCGCACCTCGGCGGAGAACATCTATGCGCTGGGCGACGTGATCGACCGCGTTCCCCTGACGCCGGTGGCGATCGCTGAGGGGCATGTGCTGGCCGACACCCTGTTCGGCGGCTTCGATGACCGAGCGGTCGATTACCGCAATATCGCTACGGCCGTCTTTTGCCGGCCTGAGATCGGGACTGTCGGCCTGAACGAGGACGAGGCACGGCGCAAGCATGTGGCGGTGGACATTTACCGCACCAGCTTCCGGCCGATGAAGCACACGCTATCCGGCCGCGACGCGCGCTCGCTGATGAAGCTGGTGGTCGACCGGGAAAGCCAGCGCGTTGTCGGCTGCCATGTGGTCGGCGACGATGCGGCGGAGATGGTTCAGTCCGTCGCCGTCGCGATCAACTGCGGTGCCACCAAGCGCGATTTCGACCGCACCATCGGGATCCACCCGACCAGTGCGGAAGAACTGGTCACCATGCGCCAAAAGGCGCCGGAACCGGACCTTGAGGAGGCGGCCGAATAGGCCGAAATGAAAAGGGCGACCCAGATGGGTCGCCCTTCTTTATGGCTTTGTCGCCGATCCTTACCGCTCCTTCAAGAACAGCCACCGAATGCCGTAGTCGAGCGAGACCCGGCCCGGCCCGATGATGAACAGGGCCAACCCGACGAACATCCAGGGGAACTGCTCGCTGGCGATGGCAATGCCGTTCGCCATGCCCTGCTCCGTCTGGCCGACGATGAAGAAGATGGTCGCCGCCATGATCGCCAGGCCAAGCGCCGCCCAACGGCCGAAGAAGCCGAAGACCAGCAGGACCGGCAAGGTGATCTCAGCGGCGGTGGTCAAAAAGGCGGCGGTTTGCGGGTCAAGGAAGGGCACCGGGTGGATCGACTGGAAGAACAGCGGCTGGCGGCTGTAGCTTGCCAGCCGGATTTGGCCGGCATCCCAAAACGGAATGGCGAGCCAGATGCGCGGCGCCAGCAACACGAGGCCCAGAATCCAGGCCGGCATGGCGGACAGCCGGTCGAACGGGCCGCGCCCGAAGACGAGGGCCCAAAAGGTTCGGGCCTTGCTGGGCGCAGGGGATGCTGCGGTGCTTTCGTACGACATGGGTGCTTTCCTTTGTTATTCAGCCGTCCCGCGATTGGTATCCAACGACACCGTGCTGAAGGTGCCGCGCTGCAAATGGGCGACCAGCCCATGTTGCAGGTCGAAATGCTCGTCGGTCTCGGCGGCCCGGACCGCCGCTTCTTCAAGGGTCGCGCCACCGGCGATGGCCGCCAGCAGGGCGCCGTCGCCCGCAGTCAAAATCTGGCTGACGACTTGTGATGCCGGGCGCATGACCAGCACGGTCTCGCCGCCCCGGTCCAAATCGACGGGTGCCACCTCGTCCGCCTGGTTGACCTGCCAGATCGATTGCACCGGCCAGCGTGACCGCACGATGCGGACGCTTGGGTGCGGGCGAAAGCGCAGCGCGCCGTATTGGTCGGCCGGTACACGCTGCAGGGCGGCGATGTCGACGACCGGTGCCTCGTCGGCGAACAGTGCCTCGTTGCGCGCCCATTCCAGCCTTGCCACGTCGCCGAGATACGGCACCGAGCGGGCCGGAGCGAAACCGTCTAGGAAGGCAGCGAAGCCGCCGCCATAGGCCAACAGTTGCGGTTGTAGCGGCGGGTGGGCCTTCACGAACGTGCGCGCCGCATGGTCGAAGAAGCGCTCGCCGACCAGCCGCTCGACGACCGGGTAGCAGGCCGCCAAGGCCTTGGACAGCGAGATCAGCGTGTTGTTTCGGTAGATGCCGACCCGGCGATCGGACGAGATCTCGTCTTCGACAATGAAGCCGCGCGCCGGGCGATCATTGTCGCCCAGCACGCCGGCGCGAAACGCCTGTTGAATGTCAAGCAACGTCGACATTGGCCATGCTGCTGTGCTGGGCGCGGACCGACGACAAGATCAGTTCCGCCTTGCGCGCCTCCGCCAGCAAGACGTCGAGTTCGGGGATGTTGTTGTCCCATTCCACCAGGGTAGGGGTCGGGCCGATCCGTTCCAGGGCGCGCCGAAACAGGGTCCAAACGGCGGGCTCGACATGGGTGCCGTGATCGTCGATCAGGACCACCCGGTCGGTGCCGTCCTCGTCGGCGAAGTGCTGCACGAAATGCCCCGCTACGTGGATTTCCTGAACCTTGTCCAGTGGCACCGCGTCCAGATAGGCGTTGGCATCGAACTTATGATTGTGCGCGCTGACATGGATGTTGTTGACGTCCAGCAACAGGCCGCAGCCCGTGCGCTTGACGATCGCGGCCATGAACTCCCATTCCGGCATCGTCGAGCTTTTGAACGACACATACGAGGAGGGATTTTCGACCAGCATCTGCCGGCCGAGCGCCTCCTGCGCGTGATCGATGTTGCGGCAAATGATGTCCAACGCCTCGTCGGTGTAGGGCAACGGCAACAGGTCGTTCAGGTAAACCCCGCCGGTCACCGACCAGGAGACGTGTTCCGACACCAGGCCCGGCTGAAACCGGTCGATTACCGCCTTGATGTTGGCCAGATGGTCGTCGTCCAGACCCTCGGCGGAGCCCAGCGACAGGCCGACGCCGTGGCAACTGAGCGGATAGTCCTGACGGATCTTTTCCAGGGCCCGCAGCCTCGGCCCGCCAGCGCCGACATAGTTTTCTGTGTGGACCTCCAGCCAGGCGGCGGGGGGCCGCTCGCGCACGAAGGCGGGTATGTGCGGGTGGCGCAGGCCGACACCGGCGCGATCTGGAATTCCCAAATGATCAAAGCCTGTGTGTTCTGGTTGCGTTTGGTCAGCCATGACCGCCCTCCTCAGCCGGCGCGGGCCGGTCTACATCGATCGGGCCGCCACGGCCCTCAAAGGCCGACGTGGCCCCCGGCTCGACACAACTGCCCATCGGTACGATCGCCCAGTCGGACCCGCTATAATCCTCGGTGGATTGCCCGGCACAGGTGTGGGCGAAGGCGGCGGCGCAATCGTTCTCGCCTGCCATGGAGATGCCATAGCACCTTTCGAGGCCCTCCGCGGCGGCGGGCGTGGCCATGGCGGCAACGGCGCCCGCAAGCGCGGCAATCTGGGCGGCAAGTGAAGCGTTGGACATGTCGGCGCGTCGGTTTCTCAGTCGATTTTGACCCGGAATTACCTTACCGGCGATCTAAAGCCTTGCACCAATGCTTTGAAGTAAAGCCTGATTGACGACGCTTCACATCCCTGTGACGAAATGTGGGGCAATCCGCGACGAAACGGTCGAAAACAACCGCTTCGGGCTGGAAATCGGCGAGTGCAGGGCGTATAGCCAGTGCCCTGTTGATCAGAGGGCTGGTTCGGGCGTGCATCGCGGCTGGGCCGTCCGCTTGAGGAGGAACCGTTATGGTCGAGCGCTGGAGCCCCGAGAGTTGGAGGCAACGGCCTGCCCAGCAGATGCCGGTCTATGCCGACTTGCCGCATTTGACGGCGGTCGAGGAAACGTTGACCCGGTTTCCGCCGCTGGTTTTCGCTGGTGAGACACGATCGCTGAAGGCGAACCTGGGCAAGGTCGCCGAGGGCGAGGCGTTCCTGCTGCAGGGCGGCGACTGCGCGGAGAGTTTTGCCGAGTTCCATCCGGACAAGATCCGCGACACCTTCCGCGTGCTTTTGCAGATGGCGGTGGTGCTGACGTTCGGCGGCGGCCTGCCGGTGGTGAAGCTGGGCCGGATGGCCGGCCAGTTCGCCAAGCCGCGTTCGTCGGACATGGAAACCGTTGGTGGCGTGGAACTGCCGTCATACCGTGGCGACATCATCAACGGCTTCAACTTCGTAGCTGAGGATCGGGCGCCCAACCCTGACCGGATGGTTCAGGCTTACAACCAGTCCGCCGCCACGCTGAACCTGCTGCGGGCCTTCGCCCAGGGCGGCTATGCCGATCTGCACAAGGTCCATCAGTGGAACTTGGGCTTTGTCGCCAAGACGCCACAGGCGGAGCGCTATCACGGGCTGGCCAACCGGATCGACGAGGCGGTGCAGTTCATGGCCGCGTGCGGTGTCAACGCCGAAACCACGCCGCAGATCCGCGAGACCGAGTTCTACACCAGCCACGAAGCACTGTTGCTGCCGTACGAGCAGGCGCTGACGCGCCAGGACAGCACGTCCGGCGAGATGTACGACGTCTCCGCCCACCTGCTGTGGATCGGTGACCGCACACGGCAGTTGGACGGCGCCCATGTCGAGTTCCTGCGCGGCGTGAAAAACCCGATCGGCCTGAAGTGCGGGCCGTCGCTAGAGTCCGAGGACCTGATCCGCCTCATCGATACGCTGAACCCGGATAATGAGCCGGGGCGCCTGACCCTGATCGCCCGCATGGGCGCGGACAAGGTCGAAAAGCACCTGCCGGCGCTGGTTCGGACGGTGGAGCAGGAGGGGCGCACCGTCGTCTGGGCCTGCGATCCCATGCATGGCAATACGATCAAGTCGGCCTCGGGTTACAAGACCCGCCCGTTCGAGAGAATCCTGGACGAGGTCAGCCGCTTCTTCGATGTCCATCGCGCCGAGGGCAGCCATCCCGGCGGCGTCCATTTCGAGATGACCGGCGAGGAGGTCACCGAATGCACGGGCGGCGCCCAGGCCATCACCGATGATGGGCTCAGCCTGCGCTATCACACGGCGTGCGACCCCAGGCTGAACGCGAGCCAGGCGCTGGAGCTGGCCTTCCTCGTGGCCGAACGGCTGAAGGAAGACCGGGATCGCGCCAACGGCCATGGCCGTAGCGCTGCGGCTGCCGAATAGGCGAGGGACGAGCCAATGGCGGACGGCAGCCGACCGCCGGCAGCAACCGGTGCCATGGCACCTTGCGCTGACGACCTTGGGCAGTGGACCGACAAGTACTTTCTGCGCACCAAGGCCGTCATCGAGCACTTTGGCGATGTTGAGGCGACCTACGCGGTGTTCATGCGGCGGCCCGTCGTCTGCGCGCCCCGCTTGGCCATTGAATGGCTGGAGGGTATTGCGGCCGAGCGCGGTGTGGCCATCAAGGTCGACCTGCAGCTCGCCGAGGGCAAATGGGTCGGCGCGGGCGAACCCATCCTGTACCTCACCGGACCGCTGGCGCATCTGATCGATTGCGAAACGATCTTCCTGCAAAAGATCGGGCCGGCCTGCGTCGCCGCCTACAACGCCACCGTCATGTGCGCGGAACTGCCCAACGTCGCCTTTCTGGCCATGGATGCACGCCATTGCGCGGGCACGGACATGGCGGAGATGATGGCCTACGCCGCCAGCGTCGGTTCGGACCGGGCCAAACGCAAGGCCGAAGCCACTGGCTTTATCGGCAACGCCACGGATGCGACCGCCCACTATTTCGGTCAGCCTCAAGGCTTCGGCACCATGCCGCACGCCTTGATCGGCTATGCCAAGTCGACCGTCCGCGCGGCGGAGATGTTCCATGAGGTGCATCCCGATATCGACCTGATCGTGTTGGTCGACTATTTCGGCCAAGAGATCACGGACGCTTTGGCCGTCTGTCGCCGGTTTCCGGAATTGGCGGCCGAAGGCCGGCTCGGCGTGCGCATCGACACGCCGGGCGGGCGTTACCTGGAGGGCCTGGACCCGCCGACATCCTATGCGGTGCTGGAACGCCATGTGCCCCACTCGATCCGTGGCTATCGCGACGAGACGGAACTGCGCTATCTGATCGGCACCGGCGTTTCGGCCGCCGCCGTCCATCATCTGCGTGACAAGCTGAACGCGGCTGGGTTCGATAAGGTCAAGATCGTGGCATCGTCCGGCTTCAGCCCGGCGAAGTGCCGCGTGATGTCCTTGGCCGACGCGCCGATCGACATCATCGGCACCGGCAGCTTCCTGCCGGAGAAGTGGAGTGAGACCTACGCCACAGCCGATATCGTGGAATATGGCGGGGTCGGCCGGGTGAAGGTCGGCCGCGAATTCCTGATGCGCAAATAGCGCCGATACTCATTCGACGCCAAGCGCTTACATTCATGCATCATGACTGATCGCCTCACCATCGCGCTGGCCCAGATCAACCCGACCATGGGCGCGCTGAACGACAATGTGGACCTAATTCTCGGCGCCCGACGGCAAGCCGCGGAGTTGGGTGCCGACCTGGCTCTGTTCACCGAGCTTTGCGTCTGCGGCTACCCGCCGGAAGACCTCATCGTCAAACCGTTTTTCCTCGACCGGGTCGACGAGGCGGTCGGCCGGTTGGCGGAGGCCACGGCAGATGGCGGGCCGGCGATGCTGATCGGCGCGCCGCATCGGCTGGACGGCAAGCTCTACAACGCCGCATTGCTGCTGGACGCGGGCAAGGTTGTCGCGGTTCGGCTAAAGCACGATCTGCCGAACTACAGCGTCTTCGACGAAAAGCGCTTGTTTGACGCCGGACCGCTGCCTGGTCCCGTCGATTTCCGCGGTGTCCGGTTGGGCGTCATGGTCTGCGAGGATATGTGGACGCCCGACGTCACCGAATGCCTTGAGGAAACCGGTGCCGAAATCCTGATCGTTCCCAACGGCAGCCCGTTCGACAATGACAAGCTGGACACGCGGCTGAATCTGGCGGTCGCACGGGTGACCGAAAGCGGCCTGCCCCTGATCTATGTGAACCAGGTGGGTGGCCAGGACGAGTTGGTGTTTGACGGTGCGTCCTTTGTGCTGAACGCGGATCGCAGCTTGGCCACTCAGTCGCCGTCCTTTGCCTCGGACATCCGCCTCACGCGCTGGGAACGGCGCGGAGAGGGCTGGGTGTGTGAACCCGGCCCGGTCGACCAGCCCGCGGACGGTCTCGACGCGATCTATGGCGCCATGATGCTGGGCCTGCGCGACTATGTCGGCAAGAACCGTTTTCCGGGCGTCGTGCTGGGCCTTTCCGGCGGGATCGACAGCGCCTTGTCGGCGGCGGTCGCGGTCGACGCGTTGGGCGCCGACAAGGTGCGCTGCGTGATGATGCCGTCGCCCTATACCTCGCCTGAAAGCCTGGAGGACGCGGCCGCCTGCGCCGACCTGCTCGGCGTCGCCTACGATACCGTGTCGATCGAACCGGCGATGACGGCCTATGACGGCATGATGGCGCCACTGTTCAACGGTTTGCCCACCGACATCACGGAGGAAAACCTGCAGTCCCGTGCCCGCGCCCTGATCCTGATGGCGGTATCCAACAAGTTCGGGCCGATGGTGCTGACCACCGGCAACAAGTCGGAGATGTCGGTCGGTTACGCCACGCTCTATGGCGACATGTGCGGCGGCTATTCGGTGTTGAAGGACGTCTACAAGACCACGGTCTTCGACCTGGCGCGCTGGCGCAATCAGCGGCGCCCCAGCCGGGCACTGGGGCCGGAGGGCCGTGTCATGCCCGAGCGCATCATCACCAAGCCGCCTTCGGCGGAGTTGAAGCCCGACCAGACGGACCAGGACAGCCTGCCACCCTATGACGTGCTGGACGACATCCTGAACTGCCTGGTGGAACAGGATCTCGGCATCAATGCCATCGTCGCGCGTGGCCACGACAAGGCGACCGTCAGCAAGGTGTGGCGCCTGCTGGACCGGGCCGAATACAAGCGCCGCCAGGCCCCGCCGGGTGTCAAGATCACGTCACGCGCCTTCGGTCGCGATCGCCGTTATCCGATCACCAACGCCTTCACCAGCCTCATTTAGCCACCCATGACCGTCCGCGTCCGTTTCGCCCCCAGCCCGACCGGGCTGCTGCATATCGGCAATGTCCGCACCGCCTTGGTGACCTGGCTGTTCGCCCGCAACCAGAATGGCCACTTTCTACTGCGCCTGGACGATACCGATACCGAACGGTCTGAAGAGGCATATGCCACGGCCATCCAAGAGGATCTGACTTGGCTGGGCCTCGCTTGGGACGAACTGGCCCGCCAGTCGGCGCGGACAGCGCTGTACGACACGGCGATCGCCGATTTGAAGCAGTCTGGCCGGCTCTACGCATGTTACGAGACGCCGGAGGAGCTGTCGCTGAAGCGCAAAAGCGCTCTGCAGCAGGGCAAGCCGCCGATTTACGACCGCTCGGCGCTGGACCTTGACGACGCGGAGAGGGCGCGGTTGGAGGCGGAAGGCCGCCAGCCGCATTGGCGCTTCCTGCTGAACCACGAACCGATCGAATGGGACGATCTGGTGCGTGGCCCGGTGCGCTTCAACGGTGCGGATATGTCCGATCCGGTGCTGATCCGCGCCGACGGCCGGCCGCTCTACCACATCTCGTCCGTGGTCGACGATATCGGCTTTGACATCAGCCATGTGGTGCGCGGCGAGGACCATGTGGCCAACACGGCGGCGCACATCCAGATGATCGAGGCGCTGGGCGGCACGCCACCCGCCTTCGCCCATCTACCGCTGTTGGCCGATGCGGCCGGCAAGGGCCTGTCCAAGCGGCTGGGTAGTCTGTCGATCGCGGACCTGCGTGACACTAGCGGTATTGAGCCGATGGCCCTGATCAGCCTGTTGGGCCGCCTCGGCACGTCCGATCCGATCGAGCCGTTCGACCATATCCAGCCGCTGATCGACGGCTTCGACTTCGCCAAGTTCGCCCGCGCGACGCCGAAGTTCGATCCGGCGGAACTCGACCGGCTGAACGCCCGCATCCTGCACGGCCTGTCGTTCGACGCCGCACGGCCACGCCTGGCGGCGCTTGAATTCGATCAGATCGACGAAGCTTTCTGGCTCGCGGTGCGTCCGAACCTGAACCTCATGACGGATGTCGGCCATTGGTGGGCGATCGCGCGCGGGCCGATTGAGCGCCATCGCGACGACCCGGGCTTTCTCGACACGGCGGCGAGCCTGCTGCCGGAAGACCCTTGGGGGCCGGATACTTGGAAGACCTGGACCGATCGGGTCAAGCAGGAGACCGGGGCCAAGGGCAAGGCCCTGTTCCTGCCGCTGCGCCGAGCCTTGACCGGCCAGGATCATGGGCCTGAACTGGCCGCTTTACTGCCGCTGATGGGCCGCGATCGGGCGGTGCGTCGACTGACGGGCGCACCACCCAAAGGACAGGGTTGACGCCTAGGCATGGACAGGGCTTGGCAAAACCTGATACCTGTCCCGGCCCCGAAACCAGGCTTCGCCCAGTAACCGGCCACACCGTCATGTCTCTGAGACTGACCAACACGCTGACGCGCACGAAAGAGGCCTTCCGGCCAATCGACCCGAACCATGTCCGGTTCTATGTCTGCGGTCCGACGGTCTGGGACTATGCGCATATCGGCAACGCAAGGCCGGTCGTGGTGTTCGACGTGCTCAATCGGCTGCTGCGCCACCGCTATCCGCGTGTCACCTACGTGCGCAACATCACCGATATCGACGACAAGATCCTGAACCGGGCGAAGGAAACCGGCGAGGCGATCGAGGCGATCACTGAACCGTTGGCAGACATCTATCGTCAGGACATGGCCGCGCTGGGTGCGCTCGACCCGGATATCGAGCCTCGCGCCACGGCGCATGTGCCCCAGATGGTCGCCCTGATCGAACAGTTGATCGAACGCGGCCACGCCTATGAGGCGGATGGCCATGTGCTGTTCAACGTGCCGTCGATGCCGAACTATGGCCGCCTGTCGCGCCGCAACCGGGATGAGTTGATCGCCGGCGCGCGGGTTGACGTCGCGCCCTACAAGAAAGACCCGGCCGATTTCGTGCTCTGGAAGCCCAGCGTGGCGGACCAGCCCGGCTGGGACAGTCCGTGGGGAAGGGGACGGCCCGGCTGGCACATTGAGTGCTCGGCCATGGCGGCGGAGCATCTCGGTGACGTCTTCGACATCCATGGCGGCGGCGTCGACCTGATCTTCCCGCACCATGAAAACGAAATCGCCCAATCGACCTGCGGCCACGGCACCGACGTCATGGCCAATATCTGGATGCACAACGGCTTCCTGCTGGTCGAGGGCGAGAAGATGTCGAAGTCGCTCGGCAACTACTACACAGTCCACGAGCTGTTGGAGGAGTTTCCGGGCGAGGCGCTGCGCCTGTCCCTGCTGTCGGCCCACTACCATCAGCCGACCGACTTCACCAAGGATGGCGTGCGTGCGGCAAAGGCTCGGCTAGACCGCTGGTACGAGGCGCTGCGCAGGCTGGAGGGTGTTGAGCCAGTCGAAGTCGACGACGATCCGTTGGCGCAGGAGTTCCTTGCCGCGCTGGACGACGATTTGAACACGCCCTTGGCTCTGTCGGTGATCGACCGGACGGTGGCGGAGGTGTTCGACGGCGGCGATCCGGCGCGCCTGAAAGGGCTGCTGCACCTGATGGGCGGTATCGTCGGCCATCTTGAGGCAACGCCGGAGAGCTGGTTCCAGGGCGAGACGGACGCTTCTGACGCCGCCGAGATCGAGCTGCTGATCGCCGACCGGCAGGCGGCCCGCGCCGACCGCGATTTCGCCCGGGCGGATGAAATTCGCGACAAGCTCGCCGCCCGGGGCATCGTGTTGGAAGACGGTGCTGGCGGCACGGTCTGGAAGAGGGCTGGCTGATGGGCGACCGCGTCTATCTGTTCGACACCACCTTGCGCGACGGCGCCCAGATGCAAGGCGTCGACTTCACCGTTGCGGACAAGATCGCCATCGCGCGCGAACTCGACCTGTTGGGCATCGACTATATCGAGGGCGGCTGGCCAGGCGCCAACCCGACGGACGACCGCTTCTTCGCCGACCCGCCGGAGTTGACGCACGCGACGTTGACCGCCTTCACCATGACCAGGCGGGCCGGACGCAGCGCCGCGAACGACCCCGGCCTGAACGCGCTCTACAATGTCAACGCGCCGGCGGTGTGCATCTTCGGCAAAAGCTCCGGCTTTCAGGTCGATGTCGCGCTGGAAATCCCGCGCGAGGAAAATCTGGACATGATCCGCGACAGCGTTGCGGAAACAGTCAAGCGCGGTCGCGAGGCCCTGTTCGACTGCGAGCATTTCTTCGACGGCTACAAGTTCGACCCGGACTATGCGCTGGCTGCGGCCAAGACCGCGTACGAGGCCGGCGCCCGCTGGGTCGTTCTGTGTGACACCAATGGCGGCAGCCTGCCGCACGAGGTCGAGCGCATCGTCGGCGAGGTGACCAAGCACATCCCCGGCGACCGGCTGGGCATTCACACCCACAACGACACCGAACACGCAGTGGCCAACAGCCTGTCGGCGGTGCGCGCCGGCGTGCGGCACGTGCAAGGCACGCTGAATGGGGTGGGAGAGCGCTGCGGCAACGCCAACATCATCTCCGTCATTCCCAGCCTGATGCTGAAGATGGGCTTTGAGACCGGGATCAGCGACGAAGGGCTGAAACGTCTGACCCATCTCAGTCGCTGGTTCGACGATCGATTGAACCGGGCCAGCGACAATGGTGCCCCTTATGTCGGCTATAGCGCGTTTACCCACAAGGGCGGCGCCCACGTCTCGGCGGTGCGCAAGGATCCCGCCACGTACGAGCATATTGAGCCGGA
Source organism: Pseudomonadota bacterium (assembly GCA_039177555.1). Classification (GTDB taxonomy): domain Bacteria; phylum Pseudomonadota; class Alphaproteobacteria; order DSM-16000; family Inquilinaceae; genus JANQGH01. Next base: position 99,114 of record JBCDFV010000005.1, read on the forward strand.
GACCGTCGGCAACCAGCGTTTCGTCGTTGTCTCCGACCAGTCCGGCAAGTCGAACATCCTGTCGCGGTTCGCCGAGTTGAACATCGATCTGGACCCGGGCGACGGCCGCGTGACCCGCCTCGTCGAAACCGTGAAGCAGCGGGAGTTCGACGGCTACGCCTATGACAGCGCCGCCGCCAGCTTCGAGATGCTGGCGCGGCGCATGCTGGGCCAGGTGCCGAGCTATTTCCGGGTCGAACGCTTCACGGTGGTCGACGAGCGCCGTTTCAACGCGCGCGGCGAGGTGGTGCAGGAATCCGAGGCGACGGTCCTGTTGCAGATCGGCAACGAGACCTTGCACGAAGTCTCGTTCGGCAATGGACCGGTGAACGCGCTCGACAGCGCCTTGCGCAAGGCGCTGGAGCCGACCTATCCGGTCTTGAAAGAAATGCGCCTGGCCGATTACCGCGTGCGCATTCTGCGTGCCGGCGACGCCTCGGCCGCCATGCCGCGTGTGCTGATCGAGAGCGCCAATGGCCAGGGCGACACCTGGTCGACGGTCGGCGTGTCGACCAACGTGATCGACGCCTCGTTCGACGCCCTGCTCGACAGCTTTACCTACAAGCTGTTCCGTAACGGCGTCACCGCCGGATAACCGCGATGGCCGGTACGGACGGCACCAAGGGCGGGGCGGAAACTGGCGCACCCGGCCCCGCGATCATCCTGGTCGATCCCCAAATGGGCGAAAATATCGGCACCACGGCCCGCGCCATGCTGAACTTCGGCCTGACCGATCTGCGCCTGGTGCGTCCGCGCGACGGCTGGCCCAACCCGCGCGCCGTCTCCGCCGCTTCGGGCGCCGACATCGTGCTGGATCAGGTCCGCCTGTTCGACAGGACCGAGGACGCCGCCGCCGATTGCCGGCGCCTGTACGCCACCACCGCGCGACCGCGCGACATGGTCAAGCCCGTGATGACACCGCGCGGGGCCGCCGCCGAAATCCGCGCGACCGAGGCTGCCGGCGCGCCGGTCGGTATTCTGTTCGGGGCGGAGCGCACGGGCCTGAACAATGACGATGTCGCCCTGGCCGACACGGTCATCACCGCCCCGCTGAACCCGTCCTTCTCGTCCCTCAATCTGGCCCAAGCCGTCTTGCTGATCGCAGCCGAATACCGCCAGGCGATCGACGAAACGCCTCCAAGGCAACTTCAGACCGGCGACAGTCCGTTGGCCGACACCAAAGCCTTGGTCAACCTGTTCGAACACCTCGAAGGCACCCTCGACAGGGCCGATTTCTTCCGCGTCGCCGAGAAGCGCCCGTCCATGGTCCGCGCACTGCGCAACATGCTCCACCGCGCCGACCTGACCGAGCAAGAGGTCCGCACCTGGCACGGCATCATCACGGCGCTGTCGGGGCTGCGCAAGGACGGTTCAGCGCGGTTTGAGCGGCGGGATTAGCGACCGCCGCGACGGTCGGCGGGCCGTCGGCGAGATCGGTCAGATCAGCCCTGCAGCCCGTGCCGCCGAGATCTGACTGCGGCTGACCGGCATTTCGGTGCCGTCGTCGAGACTCACGAAGACCCGACCATTTCGGCGGTGGCTGCCGGTAACGGCCGAGCTTGCTACCCAGTGGGATCGGTGAATGCGCAGCCCTACGGTCGGTGCGGCCTCGGCAATCGCATCGGCCAGCCGCATCAAAACCAGTTCGCGTCCGGCCTCCGTCACGACCTCGGTGTAGTGATCCTGCGCGCTGAGGCGGATCAGTCGGCCACGCTTCGCCAGGGGGAGGCGGCCAAGCAGAGGCGGCGTCGCCGGATGGGACAGTGCCGCAGGCTTCGGGGTGCTTACCAGGATCGAGAGAAGCGCGACGCCTAGTGTGATGAAGGCGCAGTAGACATACAGCATTGCGAGGTCCAGTGCCCGCGGGTTGGCACCGGTGGTTTTGACGATCGTGACAACGATCATCGCCACCGGAATAGCCGCCAGCAATGCCGCAAGCACCAGCGTCAGGGGCCGTGAGGTGATCCGTTGTGAAAGCCACGCGTCGGCCAGCGTGATGGTAAAGGTCGCCGCGAAGAAGGTCGCCGCCACGTTGGCGGCCCAATAGGCCAGTCTTTGCGGCAAGGTGAACGCATCGAACGTTCCGAACGGACCGATCAGGCCGACAAGGGCCGCGATCACGGCAAGCCCGACCCAGGCGCGGGGCGCCCGTGCAATCCCGCGCGTTTCACGAAGCGCCAATGACATCGGGCTGTCAGTCGCGCAGTGCAGCGACGGCCCGCTCATTTCGCCTTGCCTCTGCCCTGGGCCTGTTTCCAGATCGGCGTCACACGCTTGTCCATCTGCGATCATTGCACTCGCCCAAGGATACCGAAATGCCGCCTCTCGGCCAATTCGCTTGCCGCATTGCCCGGTCTCTAACCCACGCCGTCGTCTGTCTGCTCGCCACCGCGGTAACCGCCCTGGCCTGCACCACCATGGCGTTGGGGCCTGCCAGTTACAGGCTTGTCGCCTACAGCTTCGACTTTGGCCCGACGGGTGTGGGCATGGTCGTCGTCAACCCGGTCGGCATTGTGCGGACCTCGCTTTATGATCCGCCGCGCGCAAGCTGGCAGGCGCGCTATGGCAGCGTGACGGTCAATCAGGCGGGGCTTGGCATGCCCACGGCGGGGCTGAACACGGCCGGCCTCGTCGTCACCCTGATGTGGAACGACGACGTGGCCTACGAGGCCGCAGATGGTCGTCCTCGGCTGAATGAGTTGGAGTTCATCCAGTACCTGCTCGACCGGGCCGGCAGCGTGGACGAAGCGCTGGCCATCGCTGCCGAGGCCCAGGTCGCCGGCATGGTTCCGATCCACTACTTCCTGGCCGACGCCGGCGGGGATGCCGCGACGCTGGCCTTTCTCGACGGTTCGCCCGTGGTTCGGCGCGGGGAAACCCTGCCAATGCCGGCGCTGACAAATCTGTCTTATGACGTTCTGGTGGACCAGGTTGATCTGTTCTCACCCTTCGGCGGCGACACCGCATTGCCGGCCGTGCGTGATCTGCCCGGTTCCGGGCTCGACGACAGTGTCGTCCGTTTCGCGCATGCCGTGCTGGCGGGCCGAGAGACGCAGGCGGCGGCATCGCCGGAAGCCGCGTTCGAAGCGCTTTCGGCCGTGCGGTCGCCGTCGACCCGCTGGCAAGTCGTCTTTGATCCGGTCGGGCAAGAGGTCCGCTACCAGACCGTTGAGGCGCCTGACCGCCGCGCCGTACGGCTGGGCGATCTGCCCTTCGACTGCCGAACGGATGCACTGTCGATCGATATCGATGATAGGGAGTCCTGGTCGGTGGCCGATAGTCTGACGCCGCTCACCGGGGTGGAGAATCTGGCGATCGTGACGGAGGCATTCGGTTCCTTCCCGCATTTCCGGCAGTTCGGGCCGGACTTCCCCGCAATGCTGTCGGCCGGCCAGATGCAGTCGGTCGCCTGCCCGCCTTCCTGATGGCGGCGTTCCGCACGATCCTGAGCGACACAGCCACAGTCTTTCGTCCGCCGCCCCGTGCGATTGCGGCCCTGTAGCCGGCGCCAGAGGAGGTCAGTTCAAACGGCCGATCGGAATGATCTCAGGCGATATCGGTTGGAACGGGGCGCCGGTCCAGTCGCCCAGCCAGTCTTCAACGAACAGGCCCGCGTCACCGATCATGACGGCCAGGTCTGGCTGGGGCGTATAGCGGATCTGCGCGATCGCGGAGAAAACGTCACCGGTCTGCGAAACGCGATAGGCGTTCTCATAGGTCAGGACTCCGGCCTGATCGTCGTAAGTGGACTCGTTCCAGGCCCCGATTTTGCCCAGACGGCCGTGATGAAAGTGTCGCCGTGTCTCGTCGGCCGAACGGGTCTTGCGGGCCGGGCAGGCCGGGTTCCGCGTATCGAAGATGAAACGTCCGCCTGGCGCCAGATGGGCCGCGATCGTCGCCAGCACCGCCGCCTGGTCATCGGCCGTGATAAACACCTGAAAGCTGTGCCCTGTCAGGACGACCAGCTCGAAACGTCTGTCGAGCCGGACTTTCCGTGCATCTGCCTCAACCCACATCACCTTGTCGCCGCCCGTTCGTTCGCGCGCGATGTCGAGCATGGCGCCCGCCGGATCGATGCCCGCAACCGCGCGACCTGCCGCCAGGCTCGCGGCCAGCTCACCGGTTCCACAGCCGAGATCGAGGACCGAAGCGACATCTCCGGCCAGTGCGCGGCAATAATCGAAATCCGGCCTTGCTGCGCCGCGCGCATCATAGAACCGCGCGAGTTCGGGATCGTCGTAAAGCGCGTTGGGCGATGGCCTTGGCATCAGGAGAGCAGTCTCAGCGTCCGCTAGTCGATCCAGCCGAGCACGTTGTGCAGCACGCTCCAGCGCGGCGACGTGTCGGGGCGTGGACGGCCTTCCAGCCAATAGCTTCGAAGCTGTTCTCGATAGCCTTCCGATTCCCGCAGGCTCAGCCAGTAATTCACGAAGTTGAGCAGCTCGGGCGAGTTGGGCGGCATCAGGTAGGCGATGGGCAGTGGCGTGCCGATGTTGTCCGGCACGACGGCGGAATAGCCTTCATGGATCTCCGCCCAGGCGCGGGCCTGGGGCAGGGTCCACAGGGCCCCGCTGACCTGCTGGTTGCCGAGGATGTCGGCGTAGGTCTCGACGACCAGGATGTCGGCGTTTGGAAACAGGTCATGGGCCAGAGGCACGATCACCGGGTCGCTGAAGGCCGCGATGGTCATACCGGCACCGCCGGCGATGGCCTCGCGGTTTGAGAAATCGAGCGTGCGATCTGCCGGCGTGATAACCGTGATGGGGGCGACAAGCTGCGCATTGGAGATCGTCACCTGCTGCAGACGTTCGTTTGTCACGTAGATCCCACCGATGGCAAAGTCGAATTCACCGGCAACCAGATCATCGCTGAGCGAGTTCCATTCGAATGGTATGAACTCGAGCCGGACGTTCAGGTCGCGCGCCAGCGAATAGACCAGTTCCACATCGTAGCCGACCACATTGCCGTCGTCGTTCAGGTAGGCGAACGGGATAATGCTGGTGTTGTAGCCAACCCGCATGGTGCCAGATGACCGGATGCGGTTCATTGTCGTGTCTGCGCTCGAGGCGGCGTCGCCTTGGGTCGCCTGCGCGCCATCGGCCTGGTCGCTGGCCGCCGCGGCGGCACCGGCGCCTCCGGCTTGCGCCGTGGCGGATGGTGGGCGCTGGACAAAGCTGACGTCCACGTCGGTGATCAAATCCTGGGGCAGTTCGAAGGCGAGATACGGGTTGGGCTGGCTTGGCACGAGGATTGGCCTGGCCGCAATACCGGCGGCCGCCAAACAGCCGACGAACACCACACTCAAAAGCGACACGGGAACCCAGCGCCGATGCCGGATCTGCAGCTTGCCAAAATAGGCCATCACGACGGCCATCGTGACGATCGCCAGGCCCATCGCAGACAGCAGGATCTGCGGGTATCGGGTCACGGCCGAGGTTTCGACATAAAGGAACGTGGTGTCCGACGGCAGACCGATCCAGTCGGCCAGGAAGCCCACCGCGTTCACGGTCGAGGTCGGCGAGCCGACGGTCGACAGAATGGTCATGAATGGCAGCAGCAGATACTGGGTGAAGGTCAGCGCGTGATCATAGAAGTCAGCCGCGAACAACACGAACAGGCCGATCAGCCAGTTGCCCATCTCGGCGATGGCGTAGGCAACGGCAACGGTCGTGGCGACGATATCGTCGCGGTCCTTGTCTTCGATACCCAGCTTGGCCGCCAGTTTCTGCCCGAACTGCACGACATAGGGAACGCAGGTGACCAGCAGCGAGGTGCTGACCGAAATGATCAAGGCCGCCTTCAAGCTGCCCAGCATCTCGCGATAGCTGATCGGCACCAGGGACGTCGCCAGAAAGGGGATAACGCCGAAGGCCAACAGGATGGCGCCGAGCGTGAACAGGACGAGGTAGAGCACAATGTTGCCCAGCTCGTCGATCTGGATCGATCCGGACAAGTCGGCGAACAGGGCCAATACGCCGATGGGGGCGACGTAGGTGACCCAACTCCAGATCTTGGCACTGGCCCGGCGCACCAAATCCACGCCGTTCAAAAAGCCCTCGCGGTTATCGAAGCGCTGAATGGCGACGCCATAGATAACCGCCAGCAAAACGATCGCCGGCACGTAATTGTCCACCAGCGCCGACACCGGGTTCGACGGGATCAGCAGGGAGATCAGCTCCGCGCCGGCCGACTCCCCGCCCGGTTGGACGACCACCGGTGGCCGCGGTTCCGGGATGGCAAGACCCAGGATGAAAACGGTGGCGAAGATGCCGACCGCTGCAAGCGCGAAAACGTAGATCCCGGCCTTCAGCAGGCGCAGCGCCGTGTTCGGCGTGAGCCTGCCGAGCCCGTGCAGCAGCGAGCAGATGATGTACGGATAGACCACCATCTGTAGGAGACCGACATAGGCCTCGCCAAAGGGCGAAAGAACGCTGGCGTAGTCGCCGAACAGAACGCCGATCAGGCAACCAACGAAGGCGCCCATAACGATCCAGTAAGGCAGTCCGATCGATGTCAGCTTGCGAATGATGGACACGCTCTGTCGCCTTGGGCTCAAATCCCGCCAAGTTTGGATGAGAGGTTGATCGCCGCCCAAATCGTACATGACGTTTGGGAGATGACAAACGCCCTACGCTCAGGCTGCGGCCGTCACCACGATCTCCACCAAGTCGTTACCGGCCAGGTCGGTGCCGACGCAGGCGCGCTGAGGCCAGTTGTCCTTGTCCCCGATCCAATCGCACCAGACGGCATCCATTTCCGCCTTGGTCGACATGTCGCGCAGATAGACGGTCGCCTGCAGCAGGCGATCCTTGCCGCTGCCGGCCTCGACCAGGATCTGTTCCAGGATCGCCAGAGTTGATCTGGTCTGTTCGGCAACCGTCGGTGCTGAGCCGGTATCGGTCGCGACGGCATAGACAAGGCCGCCATGGGCGACCGCGCGACAGCGGCCGCGACTGGCACCGTGAAACCGTTTGATCGTCATGGAAGTGTCTTCCTCCGCTAGGGTTCGGTGGGGGCGTGTCGTTTGGTTCGCTGATCTACGCTGATAAGCCAGTAGACCACGCCGGCGAGAAAAGCACCGATCAGCCATCCGAAGCCAAGCAGGAACTCCAAGACCGGCAGCCATACGGTGAGGACGGCGAACACCGTCGGGATGACGAACGCCACCAATGCCCGCCGGTTCCAGCCGTTCGTGTAATAGTAGGCACCGTCGGCGTCGGAGCGAAACATCGCGTCGATATCCAGCCGTTGTCGTCGGACAACGTAATAGTCGGCGACAAGGATACCGTAGGCCGGGGCGAGGACGGCGCCAAGGGTGTTCACGAACTTCGGCACGCCAAACGCGCTGATCACCGATACCCAGAGGGCCGAGACGACAAAAGCGGCCAGGGCCGCGAGCAATCCGCCGAACCGAAAACTGATCCTACTTGGGATCAGGTTCGCCAGGTCGTTGGCCGGCGCGATGAAGTTGGCCACCACATTGATGCCGACTGTGGCGACGAAGAACGTCAGGGTCGCAACAATGGTCAGCGTCAGATTGTCGACACGGTCGATGATAGCGGTCGGATCGGTCAGCCTTTCGCCGAAAACGGCTGAGACACCGCTCATCGTCAGCAGAACAAGCAGGGAAAAGAACGCCATGTTCAGCGGCAGACCCAATAGGTTGCCCAGCCTCATGTCCCGTTCCGATCGGACGTAGCGGGAGAAGTCGCAATAGTTGAGGATGACGGGCGCATAGGCCGCGATCTGGGTCCCGACGACTGCCATAAAGGCCGCAAGGGTGCCGCCAGGAAACGAATCGTCGCCCTGCATGATCGAGCCGGTTTCTCGCAGCAGATTATCGCCTGACCTGACCCAAAGGATTGCCAGCAGGACGATCATGACGGCGTAGACGGCGGGCGCCGCCCAGTTCAGGAACCTTCTAATGGCCCCGATACCGCGCCAGAACAGGGCAACCTGGGCGACGCTGACGATCACGAGCGCCAGCCAGTGAGCCGCGTCCAAGCCCAGCAAGCGCCAGTCAGAGCCGGCCCCGAACAGCGAGCGGATCAGCAGGGCAACGGCGTTCGACGCCACATAAGTCTGGGCGCCATACCAGAAGACTGCCACGACCCCCCGCATCAGGGCCGGAAGGTTGGCACCAAACACGCCCATGCCGGCCCGTGCCATCACCGGGTAGGGAACGCCGTACTTGATGCCCGGCCGACCCGAAATGTTGATCAACACCATGACGATGAATCCGGCCAGCACGATGGCGGCGAAGACCGTCCAGCCATCAAGCCCGAATGACAGGAACAGCGTCGCCGCCACTGTGTAGGCGAATAGGCTTTGCGAGAAGTTTGCCCAGACGCTGAAAATCTCGAACCAGCCCCAGGTCTGTTGCTGGTGGCGAACCGGCGCTAGGTCTGCATTGAACAGCTTTGGGTCGGCCTCCAAGGGGCTGGGCTGATCTCGCTGCTCAGCAGTCAATGCGTGTCTCCGCACTTCGGGTGCGTAGATCGTACTGGCGGGGCCATCGGCAGAAATCTCGATCTCACGGGTTGTCAGACTAGCCGCTTGTCATGTTCAGTGTCCAAGATCCAAGCCGCTTGAGCGCGGCCCACGCGATCGTAGTGCTGGGCCGAACAGACGTGGGTCAACCAGAGGCGTGACAGCGGTGGAAGCCCATGAAGGCGCAATGCGAGCCAGCCACCAGCTCGACTTGACATTCAGGCGCCAACCGTTATGGTCGCCGCCGCTTTCCGAGAACGCGGGTCCGGTGCAGCGCCCAAACGGGTGTCTGAAGCCGTCGCCCCGTCCCGATCGGGACCTATCGGAACAAGATGAAACGCAACTGAAGCATCAGAGAAGGAGCCCGCGACCATGGGCAAGCGTCTTAGTTCGAAATACAAGATTGACCGCCGCTTGGGCGTCAATCTGTGGGGCCGGCCCAAGAGCCCCATCAACCGTCGTCAATATGGCCCCGGTGAGCACGGCCAGCGCCGCCGCAAGCCGACCGACTTCGGCACCCAGCTGATGGCCAAGCAGAAGCTGAAGGGCTATTACGGCAACATCGGCGAAAAACAGTTTCGCAAGTATTATGCCGAGGCCGTGCGCCGCAAGGGCGACACCGGCGAGAACCTGATCGGCATCTTGGAAAGCCGGCTGGACGCGGCAGTCTACCGCATGAAGTTCTGCCCGACGGTGTTCGCCGCGCGGCAACTGGTCAACCACGGCCATGTCCGGGTTAACGGCAAGCGGGTCAACATTCCGTCGTACATGGTGAAGGAAGGCGATCTGATCGAGCTGAAGGAAAAGTCCCGCGAACTGCCGGTCGTGCTGGAAGGTGTCCAGTCGGTCGAACGCGACGTGCCGGACTATTTCGAGGTCGATCACAACAAGATGCAGGGCCGGCTGATCCGTGTTCCGGAACTGGCCGACGTGCCCTATCCGGTGCCGATGGAACCGAACCTGGTCATCGAGTTCTATTCGCGCTAACCGGCGTTTTTCGAAGCCTTACATGGAGCCACCCGCCAGCCAGGCCGGGTGGCTTCTTTCATTTCGGTCGGCGGTTGCCTTGACAGGCTCTAGATGCGGCGTTGCCACCAGCCGACATCGTGCCAGCGGCCGAACTTGAAGCCGACCTCGCGATAGACGCCGACCGGCCTGAACCCCATGCCCTCATGCAGCTTCACGCTGGCTTCGTTGGGCAGGGTGATGCCGGCCATGGCCATGTGGAAACCGCGCTCGGCCAGGGTCTCGAAAAGCGCTTCATAGAGCCGTCTGCCGACGCCGGCGCCGCGAAAGCCTTCGGCCACGTAAGCCGACACGTTGACCGACCAGCGGTAGGCGGCCCGCTCCATGTGTTGTGCCGGGTAGGCATAGCCAATGACGCGGTCGTTCTGCGCCGCGACCAGATAGGGGTAGTGCTCAAGAACCTGAGCGATGCGCCCGGCCATGTCGTCGGCCGATGGCGGTACTTCTTCGAACGAAATGGCGGTTTGTTCCACGATGGGGCGGTAGATGGCCGCGACCGCGGTCCCATCGCCCGGGGTGGCCTGCCGTAAGAAGATATCGCCTGCGTCGGTCATTGGGCCACCGGCGCGGTCTGTGCCTGGCTGTCGCGGCGGTAGGCACGGACCGCATCGGTGCTGAAGATGACCAGCGCCAGCCAGATGAAGCCGAAGGTAACGAAGATCTGCGGGTCGAACGTCTCGCGCAGGACCAGGGTCGCGATCGCGAACTGCAGCGTTGGCGCCAGGTATTGCAGCAGGCCGATGGTCGTGTAGGGCAGCCGCTGGGCGCCCGTGACGAACAGCACCAGCGGCACGCCCGTCGCAATGCCGGAACAGACCAGCAGCAGGCTGATGCCCCAGCCGCCGCCACCGATCGACGCCGGGCCAAAATCCCCAAGGCCCATGGCTGCCAACCAGATGAGGAACGTCAGGGCGAGGGGAAGCATCAAAAGGGTCTCGACGAACAAGCCGACCAGCGGATCGATGCGGACGGTCTTGCGGATCATGCCGTAGATGGCGAACGTGATCGCCAGCCAGAGGCCGACCCAAGGCACCGTGCCAAGCACCGCCAGTTGATAGCCGACACCGATCAGGGCGAGAAGCACGGCCGCCGTCTGCCAGCGGCGCAGGCGTTCGCGCAGAAACACCAGGCCAAGCGCGACATTGACCAGCGGATTGATGAAATAGCCGAGACTAACCTCGTAGAGCCGGCCATGCTCGATGGCCCAGACGAAGATCGTCCAGTTCGCCGAGATGATCAGCGTCGTGCAGGCCAGAACGATGACGAAGCGCCGGTTGCGGAGCACCGGCATGATGTGATTGAGACGCCCCAAAAGGGCCATCAGCAACAGCATCAACAGGACCGTCCAGACGATCCTGTGGGCGACGACCTGCCACGGTCCGACATGGGCGACGGCGTGGAAGTAAAGCGGCGATATGCCCCAGAACACGAACGCGCCAAGCGCCGCTGAGACGCCGACAAGCGTTTCTTGCCGAGCGTCCGCCGTGACGGTGTTCGTGGTAAGCGCCATGATGGGCGGACCCTAGAGGCCCGCGCCAGGTCACAGCAATTGATCTGGATGCATGGCGGCGTTGCGAGCCGCCTGGTGCTAAGTCCGGCTTAGGCGTCCTGCGTCGCCGGCTGCAGGTTGATGCCCCGCGTGCTCAGCAGTTCCGACAGTTCGCCGGTCTGGAACATCTCGCGTACGATGTCGCAGCCGCCGACGAACTCGCCCTTCACGTAGAGCTGGGGCACGGTCGGCCAGTCGGAAAAATCCTTGACGCCCTGGCGCAGGGACGGGTCGACCAGCACGTCGATGCCTTTGAACGGGACGCCCAAATGGGTCAAGACCTGAACAACCGCTGCTGAAAAGCCGCATTGCGGAAACACGGGCGTGCCCTTCATGTAAAGCACCACATCGTTCTGGTCGATGTCGCCGCGGATGCGTTCGAAAACCGGATTGTCCATGCCTGGGATCCCTTCAGGAAACTGGGGTTTAGGTGGCCGGGGTGGCGGTCTGCAGCGCCAACGCATGCAACTCACCGCCCATCCGGCCCTGCAGGGCCTGATAGACCATCTGATGCTGCTGTACCCGCGACTTACCCTCGAAAGCGGCGCTGGTGACATGGGCGGCGTAATGGTCGCCATCGCCGCGCAGATCCTCGATCTGCACGTCGGCGTCGGGGATGCCTTCCTTGATCAATCGCACGATCTCAGTCGGATCCATCGGCATGTCGTCAGCCCCTTTTTGAGTTCTTATCGCCTGCTACGATCGTGCGTCAGCGGGCCCGCGCCATCAGTTCGGGAAGGAACGATTCGTGGGCCGCCCGCAACGTATCCAAAGATATGGCGTTCGCGCCATTTAGTGTCAACGCATCGCCACCCGTGCGCCCGACCGCGCGGCACGGCACCCCGGCCGCCTCCGCGCGGGCTTCGACCTCGCCGGGGTCGGCGGTCGAGACCAGATAGCGGGCCTGATCCTCGCCGAACAGCCAGGCCTGAAGGGGCAGACCGTCCGGCACCTCAAGGTCGGCGCCGATCTGGCCTGCGATCGCCATCTCCGCCAGGGCGACATAGAGACCGCCGTCCGATAGGTCGTGGGCGGCGCTGACCAGGCCCCGGACGATCAGCCGGCGGACCAGATTGCCGTTGCGTCGCTCGCTGGCGGGCAAGACTGGCGGTGGCCGATGCCGCTCTTCGCCGAAAAGCTGTTGAAGATAGATCGAGCAGCCGAGATGGCCGTTAGTCTCACCGATCAGCATCAGCGTCTCGCCGGCCCGTTTCAGGCGCGGCGTCATGTGCTGACCGATAGCGTCGATCAGGCCGACACCGCCTATCGCCGGGGTCGGCAGAATGGCCTCGCCATCGGTTTCGTTGTAGAGTGAGACGTTGCCGGAAACGACAGGAAAATCAAGAACTTCACAGGCATTTTTCATGCCTTGTATGGCGCCCACGAACTGGCCCATGATCGCGGGCTTTTCCGGGTTGCCGAAGTTCATGTTGTCGGTGATCGCCAAGGGCTTGGCGCCGGCGGCCGTCAAGTTGCGCCAGGCTTCGGCCACCGCCTGGGCGCCGCCACGTTCGGGATCGGCCCGGCAATAGCGCGGCGTGCAGTCGGTGGTCATCGCCAGCGCCTTCGACGTGCCCTGGATGCGCACGACGGCCGCGTCGCCGCCTTCCGCCAGGCCCGGGCCGGCGGCCGTGTCGGCCATGACCTGGCTGTCATACTGCTCGTAGATCCAGGCCTTGGAGGCCAGGTCCGGGCTGCCCAGCAAGCGTGTCAGCACGCGCTCTGGCGCATCAGGCAGGGGAAAATCGGCCACGTCGGCTTCGGGCGCTGTCGGCGTCGGTGTCCATGGCCGGTCATAGGTCGGCGCCTGATCGACCAGCGGGCCGACACCGATGTCGGCCACGACCGCGCCGTCCTTGCGCAGCACCAGATGTCCACTGTCCGTCACCCGGCCGATGATAGCGAAATCAAGCTCCCACTTCTCGAAGATCGCGCGCGCGGTGTCCTCGCGGCCGGGGCGCAGCACCATCAGCATGCGTTCCTGGCTTTCCGAGAGCATGATTTCGTAGGCGCTCATGCCCGTTTCACGGCAGGGCACACGATCGAGGTCGAGTTCGATGCCGCAGCCGCCCTTGTCGGCCATCTCCACAGACGACGAGGTCAGGCCGGCCGCACCCATATCCTGGATCGCGATGATCGCGTCGGTCGCCATCAGTTCCAGGCAGGCCTCGATCAACAGCTTCTCGGTGAACGGGTCGCCGACCTGAACCGTCGGGCGCTTTTCCTCCGACCCCTCGCCGAACTCGGCCGAGGCCATCGTCGCGCCGTGGATGCCGTCGCGCCCGGTCTTGGAGCCGACATAGACCACCGGATTGCCAGGCCCGGCGGCGGCCGAATAGAAGATGCGGTCCGCCGCCGCCAGCCCGACCGTCATGGCGTTGACCAGGATGTTGCCGTTATAGGCCGGGTGGAAGTTGGTCTCGCCGCCCACCGTCGGCACGCCGACGCAATTGCCATAGCCGCCGATGCCGGCAACCACGCCGGCCACCAGATGCCGCGTCTTGGGGTGATCGGGTGCGCCGAAGCGCAGCGCGTTCAAGTTGGCGATCGGGCGCGCGCCCATGGTGAAAACATCGCGCAGGATGCCGCCAACCCCCGTGGCCGCACCCTGATAGGGCTCGATAAAGCTCGGATGGTTGTGGCTCTCCATCTTGAAGATAGCTGCCAGCCCGTCGCCGATGTCGATCACCCCGGCATTTTCGCCCGGCCCCTGGATCACCCAGGGCGCCTCGGTCGGTAGTTGCTTGAGCCAGCGGCGCGACGATTTGTAGGAACAGTGTTCCGACCACATGACCGAAAAGATGCCGAGCTCGGTCAGGTTCGGCGGCCGGTTTAGCAGCTTCAGGATCAGGGCATACTCGTCCACTGTCAGGCCGTGCTCGACGGCCGTGTCCAGCGTGACCGTTTCCATCGCCGCCGTCATGACAGCGCCCGAACGAGGCCGTCGAACAGGGGCCGGCCGTCGGTTTGGCCCAGGGCCGGATCGACCGCGCGTTCCGGATGGGGCATCAGGCCCAGGACCGTACGTTCCGGGTTCACGATGCCGGCGATGTCCCGCTGGCTGCCATTCGGGTTGTCGACATATCGAAATGCCACCAGTCCTTCGCCCTCGAGTCGGTCGAGCGTCTCATCGTCGGCGAAATAGTTGCCGTCATGGTGCGCGATCGGCAAACGGATCTGCGTGTCATCCTCATACGATGATGTGAATGAAGAGCCCTCTCTTTTTACCTCCAATTCAACGGCTTTTCCGATGAAGCTGAGTTCTTGATTGCGCATCAGGATGCCGGGCAAGAGGCCGATTTCGGTCAGGACCTGAAAGCCGTTGCAGATGCCGAGCACGCGGACGCCTCGCTTGGCTGCCTCGACGACGGCCGGCATGACCGGCGATTGGGCGGCCACGGCGCCGCAGCGCAGATAGTCGCCATAGGAGAACCCGCCCGGGACGCCGATCAGATCCACGTCCGGCAAAGCCATCTCGCGGTGCCAGACCATCGTGGGCGCCGTCCCGGTGACGAGGGTCAGGGCGGTCGCCAGATCGCGGTCGCAGTTCGATCCGGGAAAGACGATGACACAGGATTTCATGGACGCGGGTGTAGCGGCGGTCTGGCCGCCTTTCAAGGCCGGAATGCCGCTCAGATGCCTGGTAGCGATTTGTCCTTCTGTTTGGCGACGTAATAGCGCCAGATCAGGAAGGCGGCGGCACTGCGGCGGGGGCGCCAGGCCTGGGCCGCCTCGGCCAGTTCGGGGGCCGAGGGCCGCGAGTCGAGGCCTGCCAGCATTTGCCAGCCGACCATCAAGGCCAGGTCCTTCGCCGGCAGAATGTCGGGTCGGCCCAGCCCGAACAGCAGATAGCATTCGGCCGTCCAGGTGCCGACGCCCTTCAGGTGCGTCAGGGTTTCGATAGCGTCGTCGTCGGCCATCTCACCAATCGCATCGAAATCCAACTGGCGGTCGATGACGGCGTGGGCGAGCGCCGTGCCGTAGCGCATCTTCGGACGGCTGAAACCGCAAGCCCGCATGGTGTCGTCCGACAGCGTCAGAAAGCCCTCCGGCGTTATCGGCTGCAGGCAGGCCGCGAGCTTGCGCCACATCGCCTCCGCGGCGCGGACCGAAACCTGCTGTTCGAGAATCAGTTGCAAGAGGGTCGGGAAGCCCGGCCCGCGCAGACGAAACGGAAAGGCGTCGATCAGCGGCAGGGCCGGGGCCAGCCGTGGTTCATCGGCGGCCACCAGCGTGGCAGCTTGCTGCAGATCGCCCGCATGGCGAATCACCTCGCCAGCCACGGCCCAACTCAAACTCTACGAAGCGACCTCGATCGCGTAGCGCTCGATCACCGGGTTGGCCAGCAGCTTGCGGCACATCTCGTCCAGCCGCGCCTTGGCGGCCTCCGGATCGTCGCCGTCGATCTCCAACTCGATCAGCTTGCCCTGGCGGACCTCGCCGACCTCGCCGAAGCCGAGGCCGTGGAGCGCATTGCCGATGGCCTTGCCCTGGGGGTCAAGCACGCCGTCCTTCAAGGTGACGTGAACGGTGGCCTTCAAGACGCAAACCCCTTTTGCTCGGTCAGTTCGATCACCTCGCCATCCTCCAGGATGCCCAGCCGCCGCGCGACTTCGCGATAGGCGTTTTCGACATCACCCAGATCCTGGCGGAAGCGGTCCTTGTCCAGCTTCTCGCCGGACGCGACGTCCCACAGCCGGCAACTGTCCGGGCTGATCTCGTCGGCCAGGATGATGCGGACATCGCCATGCTCGTTATAGATCCGCCCGAACTCCAGCTTGAAGTCGACCAGGCGCAGGCCGATGCCGAGGAACAGGCCGGACATGAAGTCGTTGATGCGCAGGCTCAACGACATCATTTCGTCCAGGTCCTGCGGCGCGGCCCAGTTGAAGGCGGTGATGTGCTCTTCGGAAACCAGCGGGTCGCCCAACTCGTCGGACTTGTAATAGTACTCGATGATCGAGCGGGGCAGGGCGGTGCCTTCCTCCAGCCCCAGGCGTTTGCAGATTGTGCCGGCGGCGACGTTGCGGACCACCACCTCCACGGGGATGATCTCGACCTCGCGCACAAGCTGCTCGCGCATGTTCAAGCGGCGGACGAAATGGGTCGGAATGCCCATGTCGGCCAGCCGCAGCATGACATATTCGGAAATACGGTTGTTCAATGCGCCCTTGCCCGAGATCACGCCCTTTTTCTTGGCGTTGAACGCGGTTGCATCGTCCTTGAAATATTGCACGATTGTTCCTGGTTCTGGCCCCTCGAACAGGATCTTGGCCTTGCCTTCGTATATGCGGCGGCGCTTGTTCATGCGCGGCGACCTTCTGAATTGATCCCGGTCAAAACCCCAGGGGACCTTAAGAGTGACAGTATCATTACTTGGTATCGCCTCGATTGGGCGGTTGCGCCCTTTAATTGGGCGGACCTGGGCTCATATAGCAAGTGCCGGCCCAAGGCTCAATCGGCGCGTTGAGGGTGTTGGTGGAGCGAAAGGGTTGTCGCCTTCGCGGCGACGGCTATAAAACCGGCGGCATTTGGGCTGACGGGCAACGATTGAGGAAAAGATGTCAAGCTTCGACGATCGCAAAAAAGGATTTGAAAACAAGTACCAGCATGATCAGGAGATGCTGTTCAAGATCCAGAATCGTCGCAACAAGTTGCTTGGTCTTTGGGCCGCCGACCTGTTGGGCAAGTCCGGCGAGGATGCCGATGCCTACGCCAAGGAGGTCATCCTGTCCGATTTCGAGGCGCCGGGCGACGATGACGTCCACGACAAGGTCGCCGCGGACCTGGAGGCGGCCAGCGTCGACCTGTCCGACCACCGGCTGCGCAAGAAGATGGACGAACTACTGGCGGTGGCGCACGAGCAGATCATGACGGAAACGGACTGAGCTTCATCGACCGCTTTTGAACGGTCAGTCCGGATCGAACACCCGTTTGAACACCGTGTCGACGTGTTTGGTGTGGTAGGCCAGGTCGAACAGGCGGCCTAGCTGATCATCATCGAGCCGCGCCGTCACGGCCGCGTCCTGGCGCAGCAGATCGAGGAAGCTGCCGCCCGATTGCCAGACGGCCATCGCATTGCGCTGAACGGTCTCGTAGGCCTCTTCGCGGCTCATCCCGGCCTGGGTGAGGGCCAGCAGCACGCGCTGTGAAAACACCAGTCCGCCCAAGCGATCCAGATTGGCGCGCATGGCGTCGGGATGGACCATCAGCTTGCCGATCACGCCGGCCAGCCGGCCAAGCGCGAAATCCAGCGCGATCGTCGCGTCGGGCGCGATGACGCGCTCGACCGACGAATGGGCGATGTCCCGCTCGTGCCATTGGGCGATGTTTTCCAGGGCCGGCACCACGGCCGCCCGGACGATGCGCGCCAGCCCGGTCAGGTTTTCGGTCAGCACCGGGTTGCGCTTGTGCGGCATGGCCGACGAGCCCTTTTGGCCCGCGGCGAAGAACTCCTCCGCCTCGCGGACCTCGGTGCGCTGCAGATGGCGGATTTCGACCGCCAGGTTTTCCACCGAGCCTGCGACCACGCCCAGCGCGGCAAAGAAGGCCCCATGCCGGTCGCGCGGGATGATCTGCGTCGACACCGTCTCCGGCACCAGGCCCAGCTTTTCCGCGACATGGGCCTCGACGCTGGGGTGGATGTTGGCATAGGTGCCCACCGCGCCGGATATCGCGCAGGTCGCGACCTCGGCCCGCGCCGCCTCCAGCCGCTTGCGCGCCCGCGCGAAGGCGGCGTAATGGCCGGCCAGCTTCAGCCCGAAGGTCGTCGGTTCGGCATGGATGCCATGGCTGCGGCCGATGCAGATCGTGTTGCGATGCTCAAACGCCCTGGTTTTCAGCGCCGACAGCAGGGCATCGACGTCGCGCAGCAGCAGGTCGGCGGCTTGCTTAAGTTGGACGGCCAGAGTGGTGTCCAAAATGTCCGACGAGGTCATGCCCTGATGGACGAAGCGCGCCTCGGGCCCGACATGCTCGGCCAGGTTGGTCAGAAAGGCGATGACGTCGTGGTGGGTCTCGCGCTCGATCTCGTCGATGCGCGCGATCTCCCACTTGCCCTTTTTCCAGACCGTCTCGGCCGCCTCGCGCGGGATCACGCCCAATTCCGCCTGTGCGTCGCAGGCGTGCGCCTCGATCTCGAACCAGATCCGGAACTTGTTCTCCGGTTCCCAGATCTTGGCCATTTCGGGCCGGGAATAGCGTGGGATCATTGATTGGGGTCTTCACTGATACGGTTTGCGGTCGACTGTGGCCCCTACCTACGCTTTTTCGCCGCCAAGGCAGTAGCGGTTTTACAGCAACCCTAACCCTCGAAAACTGGCCTGCCCGGCACGGCCGATGATGACATGGTCGTGGATGACGACATCGACGGATGACAGCGCCAAGGCGATTTGATGGGTCATGGCGATGTCGGCATCCGACGGTTTGGGGTCGCCCGAGGGGTGGTTGTGCACCAGGATGATCGCCGTCGCGCCCAGTTCCAACACCCGCTTGACCACCTCGCGCGGATAGACGGGCGCCTGGTCGACCGTGCCCTGCTGCATCACCTCGTCGGCGATCAGCGCGTTTTTCTTGTCGAGGAACAGCAGGCGGACCTGTTCGGTCGACTGATCCTGCATGGCCAGCCGCAGATAAGCCATCAACTGCTCCCAGCCACCTAGAATCGGCCGCTGAGTGACCTGTTGACGCAACATGCGCTCCGCAGCGGCCTGAACGGCCTTCAGCGCCACGACCGCCGATGGGCCCAGGCCGCCGCGCTGTTCCAATTGTGCGGGGTCGGCGGCAAGGACGCCGGCGAAGCCGCCGAATTCGGTGAGCAGTTGCTTGGCCAGTGGCTTCACGTCGCGCCTTGGGATGGCGCCGAACAGCAGCAGTTCCAAGAGCTCGTAGTCCGCCAGCCCGTCAGGGCCGGCGTTCAAAAAGCGCTGACGCAGCCGGTCGCGGTGGCCGGTGTAATGAGGCTTGGTCTTGGTTCCGGTCACGGCCCCGCATAGGGCGGCTGGGTATAGCCGGCGGGCGACAGGGTAAAGATCTCGACCCCGTCCGCGGTCACGCCGACGGAGTGTTCGAACTGGGCCGACAGGCTCTTGTCGCGCGTCACCGCCGTCCAGCCGTCCGACAGCACCTTCACGTCCCGCCGGCCGGCATTCACCATCGGCTCGATGGTGAAGAACATGCCCTCCTTCAGCACCATCCCTTCGCCCGGATTGCCGTAATGCAGAACGCTGGGCGGCGCGTGGAAGACCCGGCCCAGCCCGTGGCCGCAAAAATCCTCCACCACCGAAAAGCGCGGTTCGACATGGGACTGGATGGCATGCCCGATATCGCCCAGCGTGGCACCGGGCTTCACCGCCGCAATGCCCTTCATCATCGCCTCGTAGGTCGCCGTCACCAACTGGCGCGCCTTGACCGAGACCTTGTCGCCGGCGAAGTACATGCGGCTGTTGTCGCCATACCAGCCGTCGAGGATGACCGTGACATCGATGTTCAGAATGTCGCCGCGCGACAGCCGCCGGTCGCCCGGGATGCCGTGGCAGACCACATGGTTCAGCGAAATGCAACTGGCCTTGGTATAGCCGCGATAGTTGATCGTGGCCGGGACCGCGCCATTGTCCCGCATATAGGTTTCGCACAGCTTGTCGAGCTCACCGGTGGTGATCCCGGGTTCGACATAATCGGTGATGAAGTCCAACGTCGCGGCCGCCAGCCGGCCGGCCTTGCGCATACCGGCAAATCCCTCGGGGCCGTGGATCGGCACCCGTTCCAGTTCCAGTGCGTCGGCCAAATAATCCTGCGCCATCAAATGCGATCCTGATCGAACCAATCTCGCCGCTGGCTATAGCACCAGGGGCAGCGGTTTTTCCACGGTGATGCCGGCAGGGCTGACCTGACAGGCATAACAAATGGCCTCGACCCCCTTGGCCCGCGCTTGGCGTAGGGCGTCGTCATAAGCGGGGTCGATGTCGGCCGCGATCCTAAAATGGTCATTGTCGGACCGCTGTACCAGATAGACCATCACTGCCCGCGCGCCGTCGTCGACCATGTCGGTCATCTCGCGCAGATGTTTCGCGCCACGCGCCGTCACCGCGTCGGGGAACTCGGCCGCCGTTGGGTGGGGGCCATCGGGCCGTGTGAGATGGACGTTTTTCACCTCGACATAGCAGGGCGGCCGGTCCGGGCTTTCGAGCAGAATGTCGATGCGGCTGTTTTTGCCATAGCGCACCTCGCGCCGTAGCGACTCATATCCTGAGAGTTCCGCGATTGTGCCATCGCGAATCGCCTCTTCGACCAGCCCATTGGGATGGCTGGTGTTGATGCCGACAAAGGTGCCGTCGTCCAGACGCACCAGTTCCAGCGAGTGCTTCAACTTGCGGCTGGGCTTGTCGTGATAGGACAGATAGGCGCCGATCCCCGGCATGTTCAGCCCGATCATGCCGCCGGGGTTGGCGCAATGGGCCGTCACCTCCGTGCCGTCCGGCAAGGCAATGTCGGCCAGAAACCGCTTGTACCGGCGAATCAACCGGCCTTCGATCAAAGGGGTGGCGAAGCGCATCGCGCTTTCCTATAGGCTGTGCCCGAATCTGACAACGGTGCGGAAAACGGGAATGGGCGATCAAGGCGTGGTCACGGCGGCTGTGGTCATCATCGGCAACGAGATTTTGAGCGGACGGACCAAGGACGCCAACCTGCCCTACATCGCCGAACGGCTGGCCGGCTGGGGCATCCAGTTGATGGAGGCGCGGGTCGTGCCGGACATCGAGGGTGAGATCGTCGGTGCCGTAAACGCGCTGCGCGCCAAGTTCGACTATGTGCTGACCTCCGGCGGCATCGGCCCGACCCATGACGATATCACCGCCGCCTCGATCGCCAAAGCTTTCGACGTGCCGTTAGACCGGCACGAGGAAGCCGTGCGCCGTCTACAGCGCCATTACGAACGGCCAGAGGATCTGACCGAGGCACGGCTGCGCATGGCCAACGTGCCCAGGGGCGGTGTCCTGATCGACAATCCGGTCAGTGCCGCGCCGGGCTTTCAGGTCGAGAACGTCTTCGTACTGGCTGGCGTGCCGCGCATCATGCAGGCGATGATCGACGGGCTGCAGGGCCGCATGGCGGGCGGGCGGCAGATGCACGCCGTCTCGATCACCTGCGCCTTGCCGGAAAGCACTCTGGCGCCGGGCTTGGGTGAGATCCAGTCAGACTATCCAGACGTTTCGATCGGCAGCTATCCGCACTTCGCGGCGGCGCGGTCGGCCAGCCGGTTCGGCGTTAGCATCGTGCTGCGCGGGCTGGAGACGACAGACGTCGAGGCCGCGGCCGACAAGGTCCGCGACCTGATGCGCTCCCTCGGCGGCACGCCGGAGGATCGTGACCTTTCCCACGATAAGAAGGCGGCCGACCATGCTTGAACTTGCGCTGACCAGCTTCGCGACCTTGTTCGTGATCATCGATCCGCCGGGCAATCTGCCGATCTTCATTTCGCTGACGGCCAACACGCCGGCCGCGCACCAAAGGGCGATGGCGATCAAGGCGCCGATCATTGCGCTGTGCGTGCTGTTGCTGTTTGCCCTGGCGGGTGAAAGCCTGCTCAGCTTTATCGGCGTGGAAATGTCGGCCTTTCGCATCGCCGGCGGCTTGATGCTGCTGCTGGTGGCGTTTGAGATGGTGTTCGATCTTCGGGGCAAACGGCGGTCGAACAATGCCCATCAGATTCATCAGCGTAAGCAGCAAGCGGCTGGTACGACCGGTGCGGCTGCCGCACAGCCGGCGCCACAAGCCGCCGCTGATGAGGGCGATGACGGCAACCCGCCGCCCGTCGACATCTCGGTCTTTCCCATGGCCATTCCCATTCTGGCCGGCCCCGGCGCCATCACGACCGTCCTGCTGCTGATGAGCCAGCAGACCCAGGGCGGCGTGGGCGATGCGGTCGTCCTGGGCGTGGTGGTGGTGCTGATGGCCATGTGCATGGCCCTGTTCCTGCTCTCCAGCAAGTTGGACAAGCTGCTGGGCGACACGGTTACGAGCGTCTTGACCCGCCTGTTCGGGGTCATCCTGGCCGCCCTGTCGATCCAGTTCATCATCGACGGCGCCAAACAGGCGTTCCATCTGACGTCATAGGGCGGCGACAGGGCGCTTGCCTTCGCCGGCCGATCACACCTAGGGTGCCGCCGCCTTCAACAAAGGCATTGCCCGCTTGGCGGAATTGGTAGACGCAAGGGACTTAAAATCCCTGGGCCTCGGCCATGCCGGTTCGAGTCCGGCAGCGGGCACCACGCGATTGCTTTGGCGCTACTTCCCCGATCCGCCACCGCCAAGCGGCTGCAGCGTTTCCGTGCCCACGGTGGGGCTGCCGAAGCTGGTCCATTCGCCGACCAGGCTGCCGTCCGGTTGTAGGTCGTAGATCGCGACGAACGAGTCGCCGCCCGCGGCGAACACCGCCGCCAGCGTATCGCCGTGGAGGATGCCGGTGCCTTCCAGGATGCCGCCGCCCTGGTTCTGCTCGATGGCGAAGGTTTCGCCGGTGCGGGTGATGGTGGTCGTGCCGGAATAGGGTGCGCCCGTCAGGCTGGTGCCGGACATCGCGTAGGCGCCGGCGATGTCCTGGGCCAGCGCGTTGCCGGCAATCAGCATCCAGCCGAGCGCGAGCGTGGCGGCCATGCGGGTGAGCGTCGTTCGGGCCATGTCATCCTCCGTGGTTTTGTGCCAGCGTGCGTCATCATAGCATGAAGCGTGTTTCAATTCGGGCGAGGGGTGCACATGGCGGGACGTCTGGCCGGCAAGGTGGCGCTGGTGGTCGGCGCGGGGTCCAGCGGGCCGGGCTGGGGCAACGGCAAGGCGGCGGCCGTCCTGTTCGCGCGCGAGGGGGCCACCGTCGCCGCACTCGACCGCGACATGGCAGCGGCGGAGGAGACGGTCGGCCTGATCGAAGGCGAGGGCGGTGCGGCGTTCGCGCTGGCGGCCGACGTCGTGGATGGCGCGGGCATGGCCGCCTGCGTCGACCGGGTGCTGAGCGATCGCGGCCGCATCGATGTGCTACACTACAATGTCGGCATCCTGACGCTTGGCGGCCCGCTCGAAACCAGCGAGGCGGACTGGGACCGGGTGGTCGACGTCAATCTGAAGGGCCTGTTCCTGACCGCCAAGGCGGTGTTGCCGCCGATGCTTGAGCAGGGGAAGGGGGCCATCGTCACGGTCTCGACGGTCGGCGCCATTCGGTCGACCAGCATCCCCTACATCAGCTATTCGTCCAGCAAGGCCGGCGTGATCCAGTTCACCCGGTCGGTCGCGCTGCAATACGCCGGGCAGGGCATCCGGGCAAACACCATCGTACCGGGCCTGATGCGCACGCCGATGATCGAGGGGCCGCTGAAGGCCCATTATGGCGAAGACAGCGCGGCCATGATGGCCGAGCGCGACGCGGCTTGCCCGATGGGGCACATGGGCGACGCCTGGGACGTCGCCCATGCCGCCCTGTTCCTGGCCTCCGACGAAGCCAAGTACATCACCGGGACCGAGCTGATCGTCGATGGCGGGCTGACCGCCACGCATGCCTGAGGTTTGGGCCAAAGCCGATGACCGACCGAACGCTCCGCATCGTCCTTTTGGCCGACCGGCCGGATCTGATCCCGACCTTGACCGACTGGTTCGTGGCCGAGTGGGGGCCATATTACGGCGCGGGCGGACCCGGTAATGCCGCCGGCGATCTGCGTGGATGCCTCAATCGCGATGCCTTACCGGTTGCCTTGGTGGCTCTTGATGCCGACGACACGCTGCTGGGGACAGTGGCGCTGAAGGAAGAGTCGGTCGGCAGCGCGTTGGGCATCGGCCCCTGGCTGGCCGCGTTTCTGGTCGCGCCCCAGCATCGAGGGCGGGGCGTGGGCGCCGCCCTGGTCGCCGCGATCGAGGGCGAGGCGGCCAGGCTGGGATTTGCCGAGATCTACACTTCGACGGACACGGCCGAGGGCATTCTTGAGCGCCGCGGCTGGCTGCCTTTCGGCGCTACCCAGTCGCTGCGCGGTCCGCTGAAGATCTATCGCTTTTCGACCGGCGGCTGATGGCCGGCTGTCGGTCTTCGGCCGGCGCCGGTCGCCAGGCTGAACAGCTTGAAAACCAAGGGCGCAAACAGAACGATTAGAACGATGCGCACGATGTGGTGAGTCGCCACGAAGGCCGCATCGACGTTGAGGCTGAGGGCCACCAGGCTCATTTCCGCCAGCCCGCCGGGGGCGTAGGCGAGCAGCAGCGCGTTCACCGGCAGCCCGGTCAGGGCGTTGATCAGGTAGGCAAAAAAGGCTGCGATCGCCAGCAGGATGACGGTCAGCCCGGCTGCGACGACCAGGGCGCGCCCGATCTGTCTGAGACTGATGCCGGTGAACCGGCAGCCGATGGCCGAGCCGACGACGATTTGCGCAACCGCGATCAACAAGGCGGGCGGCCGGTCGTCGGTCAGGCCGATCAGGTGGATCACCGCGCTCAAGACCATCGGCCCGACCAGATTGGCGGCCGGCAGCCTGGCCCATTTCGCCAACGGTGCGCCTAGCACGCAGCCGATCAGGAACAGCGTGTCGATCGACTCCATCTCCGAAAGCGCCGGCCCGAGCGATCTGTTCGGGTTGGCGCCGTCATAACCCTGGGTCAACACGAACCAGAACGGTACGACGCAGACGACCAGCAGAACACGCAACGAGTGGCTGAGCGCGATCGTCCGCTCGTCACCGCCCATGGCGCCGCCGACCATGATCATCTCGTTGAAACCGCCCGGCGCGGCGGCAAAAAACGCCGTCACCGGGTCATAGCGGGCGGCAAAGCGCAGATAGAGCAGGCAGAGCCCGATCGCCGTCAGGATGTAGGGGATCAGGATCGACAGAGACAGCAGCCAATCGTCGATCTGGTTCAACAGTTCCGGGTTGAAGGCGCTGCCCAGCATGATGCCTAGAACCATCACCATGCCGGCCCGCAAGCCGCCCGGAACCGCGATCGGCGCCTTTATCAAGGCACCGACACTGGTCGCCAGCATGGCGCCGATCATCCAGGCAAGCGGGACATGGAAGGCGTCGGCGATCGCGCCGCCCACCGCGCCGATCACCAGCGCCAGCGCCAGCCGGCGATAGGCGACGGCGCGCAACTGCGCCAGCCGGCTTTGCATCGGCGACGTTTTGCCGGCCGCCATTACGGGCGGCGCGCCTGTGGTAACCGGGGCAGAAGGCGAGAAGCGCGGGCTAAGGAGCCGTCGGTCGGCGTCACAAAATCACGGGTCTTGGTCTCGAACGATGCGTCGGGCAGTATGGACCGGCTGATCGCCCGCGCCAATCATAAGGATTGCAATGGAGGCATCCGCCGACCGCCGGGATCTGCTGAACGCCGAGTGGTTCACGCTCGGCGACGGGGCGCGCTTGCGCTGGTATCGCTGGCCGGCCGTCGGGGCCGAGGATCGCGGTGTGCTGCTGGTGCTGAACGGCCGCAGCGAGTTTCTGGAAAAGTGGGACGAGACCGCGCGGGACTTCGCCGCGCTGGGCTTCGATGTCTTCAGCCTTGATTGGCGTGGCCAGGGGCTGTCCACACGGCCGCTGCCCGGTACCGACAAAGGCTACATCGACCGGTTCGAGACCTATCTCGACGATCTGGAAGCCTTTCTCGACGCCGTTGTCGCGCCCGCGGCAGGCGGGCGGCCGATCGTCATGGTGGCCCATTCGATGGGCGGGCACATCGCCCTTCGCTTTCTTGCAGATCGCCACCCGCCCGTGCGCGCGGCGGTACTTGCCGCCCCGATGATCAACTTCAGGACCGGCCCTCTGCACCGCGCCGTGGTGCATTCGATGGCATGGCTGGCCACGCGCATCGGCCTCGGCGATCGCTACACGTTGGGTGGCGGCCCGTTCGACCCGGCCCGTGAGCCGTTTGACGGCAACGTCCTGACCGGCGACCCAGACCGGTATCAGGTTCGTATGGATTACTTCGCCACCTACCCCGAACTGCGCGTCGGTGCCGTGACCATAGGCTGGCTGGATGCCGCCTTTCGCAGTGTCAACAAGATGGCCGCCAAGGGCTATCTCGAATGCATCGGCATGCCGGTCCTGATCGGACAGGCCGGTCAGGAGGCCCTTGTCGACAATCGCGCCATGGCGTCGGCGGTCGACCGGATGCCGGATGCGCGCCTGCTGGTATTCGACGATGCCCGTCACGAGCTGTTCATGGAACAGGACGCCGTTCGCGCCTCTCTCATGGAGGCCGTCGACCGTTTCTTCGCCGATCGCGGCATCTGAGCACCGGCCAAATCCTACCCCGATACGCTTGGCGGCATTGGCGAGCGCTTTGGCGTGACCTGCGAGTGTGGTCTCACGCCCTCGTCCCTAGATTTCGACGGCATCGGCGCGCGTGTCGCGTCGTACGCTCGGCAGCAGGCCGATCGAGAAAACCGACCCCCAACAGACCAAAACAGGATGCAAGCATGAGCAAGACCATCTTGATCACCGGCGCCTCGTCCGGCATCGGCAAGGCCACCGCGCAACTTTTCGCCGACAAGGGATGGAACGTCGTCGCAACGATGCGCCGGCCGGAGGATGAGACCGAACTGACGGCGCGCGACAGCATTCTCGTCACGCGCCTGGACGTGACCGACGGCGCGTCCATCGAAGCGGCCGTCAATGCCGGGATCGACAGGTTCGGCCGCATCGATGCGCTGGTGAACAATGCGGGCTACGGTGCCTATGGCCCGCTTGAAGCGTTCTCGATGGACAAGGTAAGGCGCCAGTTCGACACCAACGTCCTGGGCCTGATCGACGTCACCAAGGCACTGTTGCCGCATTTCCGTGCTCACCATGACGGGGTGATCGTGAACATCTCATCCATTGGAGGCAGGATCACGTTCCCGCTCGGCGCTCTCTATCACGGCACGAAATTCGCCGTCGAAGGGTTTTCCGAAGCGCTGAGCTATGAGCTGCAGCCCGCCGGCGTAAGGGTGAAGATCGTCGAGCCCGGCGCCATCGCGACCGAGTTCAATGGCCGCTCGTTCGACTTCGCCAATGATGAGACCCTGACGGAATATCAGGACATCGTGGCCAAGTTGATGGGTGCTGCGGAAAGCCTGATGGCAAACGCCTCGCCGGCAAGTGTCGTCGCGGAGGTTATCTATCAGGCCACCACCGACGGCACCGATCAGCTGCGCTACACGGCGGGCGAGGACGCCAAGATCTACCTTGCAAACCGAAAGGCCGCCGACGACGCGACATTCATGCAAGGCATGCGGGATCAGTTCGGAATCTAGGTCTCCTAATCGGCGCGATGGTTTTTTTGCGGTGGCGGTCCGGCGGCCAGGCCGGGCCGCCATTCTGTCGCGAGCACCGCACCGCGCATCGCCAATGGCAACTTCCTAAGGGCTGGCAATCCGCAAATCCGTATGTAAGCCTGCGCCGCGCTTCAAGCCTGGCTCGGTCGCAATGCCATTGATCAAAGAGAACGCCCGCAAATACTGGGTGCTGGCCGCGATGGGCACCGTGCTCGGCATCG
Source organism: Pseudomonadota bacterium (assembly GCA_039177555.1). Taxonomy (GTDB): domain Bacteria; phylum Pseudomonadota; class Alphaproteobacteria; order DSM-16000; family Inquilinaceae; genus JANQGH01. The sequence goes on from JBCDFV010000005.1 coordinate 126,721, forward strand.
TGGTCCTTGATGAGACGGTGGTCGGGGTCGCGCTGCCGACCATGACCCGCGACCTCGGCTTGTCGACGGTGGGATCGCACTGGGTAGTCAATGCCTATCTGCTGGTGTTCGCCGGGCTGGCCGCCGCGGCTGGTCGGCTGGGCGACATCGTCGGGCTCAAGACCCTGTTCATCATCGGCTTGGCCATCTTCGGCCTGGCATCCTTGGCGTCCGGTTTTGCCCAAAGCGGCGTCTGGTTGATCACCGCTCGGGCCATACAGGGCGTGGGCGCGGCCATCGTGTTTCCGGCTTCCCTGGCCATGATCACCCACGCCTTTCCGCCCGAACAGCGCGGTATGGCCATGGGCATTTACGGTGCGGTTGGCACGTTCTTTCTGGCGCTGGGGCCGTTCGCCGGCGGCTTCCTGTCGGAGTTCCTGTCGTGGCGCTGGATCTTCTGGATCAACCCGCCGATTGTGATTGCGATTGGCGCGGTGGTGGTGGCTGTCTGGCGTGATCCGCCGCGCGGGCCGGCCGTCAGGCTGGATGTTCCCGGCTTGATCACGCTGGTGGCAGGGCTTGGCCTGGTGGTTTTCGCGATCATGCAGGGGCCGGATTGGGGCTGGACACATCTGACGATCTGGCTGGTCCTGGCGGCGGGTCTGGTGATCACGCTGCTGTTCGTGGTGGTTGAACTGCGCACAGCGCACCCGCTGATCGATGTCGCCCTGTTCAGGAACGGCGCGTTCAGTTCATTCAACCTTGTGATTTTTCTGGCCCAGTTCAGCAAGCTTGCCGTGTTCATCTTCATTGCGGCCTACCTTCAAGACAGGCTCGGATTTTCGGCAATGATTGCGGGGGTCATCCTGCTTGCCGGCACGGTTCCGCCGCTGCTGACCTCGCTTCCGACCGGCATGATCCTGGATCGCGTCGGTGCGCGCGCCCTTCTGCTCGGCGGCCTTCTGGCATCGTTCCTGTCGATGCTCTGGCTGGCCCTAGCCGTTACATGGGACAGCTTTTGGGCGTTGCTGCCGGCGATGATCATCTGGGGCGGCTGCGTGTCGATCCTGTTCGTGCCGTCGCTGCGCGATGTTATGGATGCCGTTTCGCCGGACAAGCGCGGGCAGGCTGGCGGGATCAGCATGACGGCGCAGCTTTTGGGCGGCACGGTCGGCATGACTGTTTGCGGCACGCTGTTCGCCGTCACTGGCGCCTACTGGACGATCTTTCTGCTGACCGCCGTCTTGTTCCTGATCGTGCTGGTCGTGTGTTGGCGAACACTGTCGAGGCTCGCGAAACCCTAATCGACGGAAGCGTGATAGGCGCAGAGGCTACTCATGTCTCTTTACGAGCGCCCTTGAGAGCACCCTTTCCACGCATCCCTCAGCCCAAGCGCCGCCAGCAAAGGGACTGGCAATCTGGAAAGCCGTGTGCCAGCTTTCATCGTATGTTAGCTTTGGCTTGGTCGCCATGCCACTGATAAGCGAGAATCCCCGCAAATACTGGCTGCTGGCCACAATGGGCCTGGTGCTCGGGGTCGTGCTGCTTGACGAGACGGTGGTCGGCGTCGCCTTGCCGACCATGATCCGCGACCTTGGCCTGTCAACCGTGGGCTCGCATTGGGTGGTCAATGCCTACCTCTTGGTCTTTGCCGGGTTGGCCGCGGCGGCGGGCCGACTGGGCGACATTGTCGGGATAAAGACCCTGTTCATCATCGGCTTGGCCATATTTGGCCTGGCATCGCTGGCGTGCGGCTTCGCCCAAAGCGGCGCCTGGTTGATCGCGGCCCGGGCCATACAGGGCGTAGGCGCCGCGATCGTGTTTCCTGCGTCGCTGGCCGTCATCACCCATGCCTTTCCGCCGGAACAGCGCGGCATGGCGATGGGGGTCTACAGTGCGGTGGGCACGTCCTTCCTGGCGCTGGGGCCCTTCGCCGGCGGCTTCTTTTCCGACGTTCTGTCGTGGCGCTGGATCTTCTGGATCAATCCGCCGATCGTGATCGCGATTGCCGCGGTCGTGGTCGCCCTCTTGCGCGATCCGCCGCGCGGGTCGGGCGTCAGGCTTGACGTGCCTGGATTGGTCACGCTGGTGGCAGGGCTCAGCCTCGTGGTCTTCGCAATCATGCAGGGGCCGGATTGGGGATGGGCCCACTTGGCGATCTGGCTGGTCCTGGCGGCCGGCCTGGCGATAACGCTGCTGTTCGTCGTGGTCGAACTGCGCGCATCGCGCCCGCTGATCGACGTGGTGCTGTTCGAAAACGGGGCGTTCAGCGCGCTCAACCTGACCATCGTCATGGCGCAGTTCAGCAAGCTTGCCGTGTTCATCTTCATTGCCGCCTATCTTCAAGATGTGCTCGGTTTTCCGGCAATGACGGCGGGCCTCATCCTGCTTGCCGGCACGGTTCCGCCGATGTTGACGTCGATTCCGACCGGCATGATCCTTGATCGCATCGGCGGGCGCGTGATTCTGCTTGGCGGTCTTCTGGCGTCCTTTTTCTGCATGGTGTGGCTGGCGCTCGTCGTTAACTGGGGCAGCTTCTGGCTGTTGCTGCCGGCGATGATCATCTGGGGCGGATGCCTGCAGACCCAGTTCGTGCCCGCCTTGCGCGACGTCATGGATGCCGTTTCGCCGGACAAGCGCGGACAGGCCGGGGGCATCAGCATGACGGCCCAGCTTTTGGGCGGCACCGTCGGCATGACGGTTTGCGGCGCCTTGTTCGTCACGACCGGCGCCTACTGGACGATCTATGTCCTGACCGCGGTCATGTATCTCATCGTTCTCGTCGTGTGTTGGCGAACCTTGCCGAGGTTTGCCAAACCTCAATCAGCCACAACGTCCTAGGCGCGGCATCGGTACCGTCTCGGGACGAACGCGCTTGATCGCGAGCGGTGCGTCTGCTTAGGGTCGCAAAGCATGTGATCTCTATCGGCCAGAAGCGCTCTCACGGACATGGAACGGCGATGAAAACAACGGCGCAAGCGGTGGTGATCGGCGGCGGCGTCGTTGGCTGTTCGGTGCTGTTTCATCTGGCCAAGCTGGGCTGGCGCGATGTGGTGCTGGTCGAACGGTCGGAACTGACCTCCGGGTCCACCTGGCACGCTGCGGGCGGTTTTCACACGCTGAATGGCGACCCCAACGTCGCCAAGCTGCAGGCCTACACGATCGAGCTTTACAAGGAGATCGAGGAACTCTCCGGCCAGTCCTGCGGCCTGCACTTGCCGGGCGGGCTGATGACGGCCGGCACGCCGGAACGCCTGGACTTTCTGCGCGTCGCCCACGCCAAGGGCCGCTATCTCGGCATGCAGACAGAGCTGATCGGCCCGGACGAGGCAGCCGAGATGATGCCGTTGCTCGACAAGAGGCACATCGTGGGTGCGCTCTATGACCCGCTGGAGGGGCACCTCGATCCCGCCGGCGTCACGCATGCCTACGCCAAGTCCGCCCGCCATTACGGCGCGGAGATCTATCGCCAGAACCGCGTCGTGGAACTGGTCCAGCGGCCTGACGCCAGTTGGGATGTGGTGACGGAGCAGGGCACGATCCGCGCCGAGCATGTCGTCAATGCCGGCGGCCTATGGGCGCGGGAGGTAGGCCGCATGGTCGGGCTGGAACTGCCGGTGCTGGCCATGGAGCACATGTACATCCTGACCGACGATATGCCGGAGGTGGTCGCCTACAACGAGGCAACGGGCAAGGAGGTCATGGGCGTCATCGATTTCGAGGGCGAGATCTACCTGCGCCAGGAAGGCAAGGGCATGCTGATGGGCACCTATGAGCGTGCCGGCGTGCCCTGGTCTGCGACGACAACGCCGTGGGCGTTCGGCCACGAGCTGCTGACGCCCGACCTCGACCGCATTGCGCCCTCGCTAGAAGTCGGCTTTAAGCATTTCCCACCGTTCGAGACCGCCGGCATCAGACAGATCATCAACGGCCCGTTCACCTTCGCGCCCGACGGCAACCCGCTGGTCGGGCCGATACGGGGCTTGCGCAACTATTGGGTCGCGTGCGGCGTGATGGCCGGTTTCAGCCAGGGGGGCGGCGTCGGTCTGGCGCTGGCCAACTGGATGATCGACGGCGATCCAGGCTACGATGTCTGGGGCATGGATGTTGCCCGATTCGGCGATTGGGCGACGCCCGCCTACACCAACGCCAAGGTGCGCGAAAACTATTCGCGCCGTTTTCAGATCACCTTTCCAAACGAGGAACTGCCCGCCGGACGGCCGTTGCGCACGACGCCGATTTACGACCGCCTGAAAGCGCACAATGCAGTTTTTGGCGCGGCCTACGGCATCGAACACGCGCTGTGGTTTGCGCCCGACGGTGCGGAGCCGGTTGAGAACGTGACCTACAAACGCTCCAACGCCTTTGCCTCGGTGGCTGAGGAGGTGCGCGCCGTGCGTACCGGCGTCGGCCTGATCGAGATCAGCAACTTCGCCAAATACCGGGTCAGCGGCCCGGGTGCGGAGGCCTGGCTCGACCATTTGCTCACCAACCGCATGCCGGCCGAAGGGCGCATCGTGCTGGCACCGATGCTGAATGCGGCGGGCCGGCTGATCGGCGACTTCACCGTCGCGCGGACGGGGCCGGAAACCTTCTACGTCTTCGGCTCCGGCGTGGCCGAGCAGTACCATATGCGCTGGTTCCTCGACCATCTGCCGGAACGCGGCGTCATGTTGGAGCCACTTGGCCTGTCGCTGACCGGCCTCTCGATCGCCGGCCCGAAGGCGCGGGAGCTGTTGGCGGTATTGACGGCGGACGATGTTTCGACCGAGGCCTTTCCCTTCATGGCCATCCGGCAGATGGATCTCGGGCCGTTCCCGGCGCTTGTCGGACGACTCAGTTTCACCGGCGACCGCGGCTACGAGATCTGGGTCGAACCCGATTACCTGGCAGGGCTGTTCGATCTGGTGATGGACCAGGGGAGGGGCCTGAGCCTGCGCCTGTTCGGCGGCCGCGCGCTGGACAGCCTCCGGCTCGACAAGTCGTTCGGTTCCTGGGCGCGGGAGTACCGGCCGATCTATACGCCGTCCGAGGCGGGCCTAGACCGGTTCGTCAAACCGGCGAAGGGCGATTTCATTGGCCGTAACGCCGTGCTGGCGGCGCGTGATCTCGGCCCCGAACGCCAGCTCGTCTCGTTCACCGTCGATGCCGCCGACGCCGATGTCATCGGTGACGAGCCGATCTGGCATGACGGCGCGGTGGTCGGCTGGGTCACGTCGGGCGGCTACGCGCATTGGTCCCAGGCCTCGGTCGCGCTTGGCTATGTTCCAGCCGGGTTGGCCGAGGCGAGCGAGGGCTTCGAAATCGAGATTCTCGGCGATCGACGCGCGGCACGCCGGCTGGATGCTCCGCTGTTCGACCGGGATGGCAGTCGAATGCGCGGCTGATCGCGGTCCCGCGCACGATTTTTCTTGCCGCGTATTGCGCTTCGCTGACAGAGTTTTTGACGCGAGAGACGGCGTAGCCACCTTCGGTTGGGGAGTAAGGGAATGTCAGCAAACGCTTCTGGCCCGGGCTTCATGCAGCGCTTGGCCGAGGGTCCGGTGATCTGTGCTGAGGGCTATCTGTTCGAGCTTGAGCGGCGCGGCTTCTTGCAGGCCGGCGCCTTCGTGCCCATCGTCGTGCTCGAAAACCCCGACGCCGTGCGTCAACTCCATGTCGAGTTCGCCCGCGCCGGCTCTGACATCGTCGAGGCGTTCACCTATTACGGTCATCGTGAAAAGCTGCGGCTGATCGGCATGGAGGATGTGCTGGAACCGCTGAACCGCCAGGCCTTGCAGATCGCCAAGGATGTCGCGGACGAGACCGGCACCCTGCTGGCCGCCAACATCTGCAACACCAACATCTTCGAGGCCGACGACCCGGAGACGCACGCCAAGGTGCGGGCGATCTTCGACGAGCAACTGGCCTGGGCCGCGGAGTTCAGCCCGGACCTGGTTATCGCGGAGACGTTCTCCTTCACCGGCGAGGCCAGGATCGCGGTCGAGGCGTGCAAGGCGCTGGGCGTGCCCATGGTCGTGACCATGGCGGTCCATGCCCACCCGACCTCGATGGACGGCGTGGATTTGAACGAGACCTGCCGCATGCTGGAAGGCGCGGGGGCGGACGTGGTCGGCGTCAACTGCATACGCGGGCCGGACAGCATGTTGCCGCTGCTGCAGGGCATTCGCGATGCGGTGTCGTGCCCGGTGGCGGCCTTGCCGGTGCCGTATCGTACGACCGACGCCATGCCGACCTTCCAAAGCCTGCGCGATCCTGGCTGTCATTGCATTCCCGATGACCGGCCGTTCCCCGTCGCGCTCGACCCCTTCACGTGCAATCGATACGAGTTGGCAGAGTTCGCCAAGGCGGCCTATGCGATGGGCGTCAACTATCTCGGTGTCTGTTGTGGCGCCGGACCCCATCACATCCGCGCCGTCGCCGAGGCGCTTGGGCGCCGACCGGAGGCCAGCCGCTTCTCGCCCGACATGTCCAAGCACGCCTTCTTCGGCACCGACGCCGCGGTGCCTGACGGCTACAAGAAGCGCGCCAGCATGCTCTAGGGGCCACCGGCCGTCGCGAGATCGCTTCCCACGAGGTGGTGTCGCGCCGATCTTGACAGCCCGCGTGTTCAAAAGTTACCAACTAGTAGGTAACAAACCTAAGGGGAGGAGAACTCGTGAACATCCACAAAGCCGCCATCCTCGCAGTGCCCGCCGTGGCGCTCGCGCTTGCCGCGTCGCCGGCCCTGAGCCAGTGGGAGCCGGACCGGCCTATCAACATCATCGTTCCGTGGTCTGCTGGCGGGTCGACCGACCAGGTCACCCGCGTCGTCGCGCCGCTTCTGGAACAGGGGCTCGGCACCGAAATCGTCGTGGTCAACCAGCCCGGCGCCTCCGGGTCGATTGGCACGCAAGCCGCCCTGGACGCGCCCCGCGACGGCTATACCTGGACCGCGAATGCCATTGCCAACAATGCGACCTACGCGGTCACGGGCCTGATCGAAGACACATCGATCGACGACTACGCCATCTTCCTCCACGTCGCCAACGTGCCGGTAGTCAGCGTTAATGCCGATGCGCCCTACGCGGATTTCGGCGAGTTGCTGGAAGCCATGCGCGGCGACGAGGTCACCGTCGGCACGGCCGGCGTGAACTCCTCCGGCGGCATGGCGCTGGCGGGCATCCGCGAGGCGGCCGGCGGCGATTTCGGCGCCCGGATGATCACCTATGACGGCGGCAACCCGGCCGTGGTGGCCGCGGCCAGCGGCGAGGTCGCGGCGACGACCCAGCTTGCGGTCGAGCAGACAGAGATGATCCGCGCCGGGCAATTGCGCCCGCTCGCGGTTCTGTCCGACCAGCCGTTGGTGGTCGAGGGCATCGACCCGATCCCGCCGATCACGGAGTGGATCCCCGACATGCCCATCGCGGCCGACTATTTCGGCGTGTTCATCCCGGTCGGCGCGCCGCAGGAAGTCTACGACACCGTGGAGCAGGTCTGGGAAGAGCATGTCATGACGGCGCCGGAGTTGCAGGCTTACGCGTCCGACCGCGGCGCGGTCTTTGCGCCGAGCTATGGCGATGCAGCGCGCGAGGTGGCCATGCCGGTGGTGATCTTCGAAGCCTGTGCCCGGGTAGCGCGCGGCGAGGCGGTCGTCGATCCGTCGGACATCGGCATCGACTGCCCCGAAGAGTAGGGTCCGAGGGTGCTGCGCGGTTCGAGCGATCTCGGCCGCGCAGCGCCTTCAGCCTGTGTTTTGTGCACTCTGTTGGTCGTCACCGCTGGCGGTTTCGACCTGATGGCACTTAGGACGCGCTTACCGTGAGTTTGGATTCCGCCACGGCAGACCGCATTACGGCGGTTGTGCTGTTCGCGCTTGGCCTCGCTATGCTGGTCGGCGGCTACACCATGGATCGTCTGGAGATCCGGCAGATCCATCCGGCCAGTATCCCCGGCCTGCTGCCGATGATCCTGGGCGCGACCATGATGCTCTGTGCGACACTGCTGTTCGTCGGTGCCGCCCGGCGCGCGCGGGCCGAAGCGATCGAGCCGATCTCCAATGACGGCGGCGAATCCTGGGGTCGTATGGCGGCGACCGCGGGTCTCAGCGCCCTCTACGCGCTCGTGCTGGTCGGCTGGCTGCCGTTCTTTTTCGCCACCGCGCTTTATGTCGGCCTGTTCATTCTGATCTTCACCTGGCCCGGGTCGGGAACCCGCGCCGGCAAGGTCAAAGTCGTTGTCATCGCGCTTGTCTTCGCTCTCGTCACGGCCGCCGCGATATCGGCGCTGTTCCGCTACGGCTTTCTCGTGAGGCTGCCCTGATGGAAGGCTTGGCCGCACTCGGAAGCGCCTTTGCCGGCCTGGCATCGTTCGGGACCCTCTTCAATGTCGCCTGGGCGACGCTGCTGGGCATCTTCGTAGGCAGCTTGCCGGGCTTGACCGCGACCATGGGTGTCGCGCTTCTGACCACGCTGACCTATACGCTGGATCGCGACACCGCGATCCTGGTGCTGATCTGCATGTATGTCGGCGCCATTTATGGCGGTTCGCGCAGCGCCATCCTGCTCAACATCCCCGGCACCCCGGCCAGCGCCGCGACCTCGCTGGACGGTTATCCGCTGGCCCAGCAGGGCCGCGCCGGATACGCCATGGCGCTCGCGACATCAGGCTCAGTGCTGGGTACGTTCGTGGGCATCATCCTGCTGGTTTTGCTGGCGCCCTTGCTGGCACGGGCGGCGCTCAGCTTCGGCTCGTTCGAGTTCTTCTGGCTGGCCGTTTTCGGCATCGTCATCTCCGGCCAGCTCACCGCCGAGACCAGCCCGTTGAAGGGCTATATCGCTGGCTTGCTCGGCCTGATGGTGGCGATGATCGGCAGCGAGGGCATCCACGCCCACGTCCGCTTCAATTTCGACATCCAGGATCTCAACGGCGGCATCGGCCTGATCCCGGCGATGGTGGGGGCTTTCGGTTTCGCCGAAGTGCTGACCGTGATGTGGCGCGCCAAGGCCAAGCTCGTCGCCAAGCGCAAGGACGAGGATCGGGTTCTGCCCAGGCTGTCCGATCTCTGGAGATACAAGTTCACCATCGGCCGGTCCGGCGTCATCGGCACCATGATCGGCATCATCCCGGGTGTTGGCGAGGATATCGGGGCCTGGGCGTCCTATGCCGCTGCTCGCCGCCGCAGCCGCGAGAGGAAGATGTTCGGCAAGGGGTCGACCGAGGGGCTGACCGCTGCTGAAACGGGCAACAGCGCGGTCGTGCCGGGCGCCTTGATCCCGGCCCTGACTCTGGCCGTGCCCGGCTCGGCACCGGCGGCGGTCTTGATCGCCGCCCTGTTCATCCACGGCATCCGGCCAGGCCCGATGATCATGGTCGAGATGCCGGACTTCATCTATTCGGTCGCGATCATGCTGACCTTCGCCATGCTGGCGATCGGCGTGTTTGGTCTGACCCTGACGCGGCTGTTCATCCTGATCCTGCGCGTGCCGCGCGAAATCTTGATGCCGATCGTCTTCACCCTGTGCGTGATCGGGCCTTACGCCTTGACCCAGCGCCTGTTCGACATTTGGGTCATGGTCGCTTTCGGCTTCCTCGGCTTTGTCTTGCGTCAGATGAAGTATCCGATGGCGCCGCTGGTCCTGGGCATCATTCTCGGGTCCTTGCTGGACAAGAACCTGCGGCGCGGGCTGATGCTCAGCGATGGTGACCTGACGCCCTTTTTCACGCGCCCGATCTCGGCGGTGTTCGTCGTGCTGATCGTTGCGACCATTGCCATGTCCATTCCATCGGTCCGTGCGTTTGTCTCGCGCCTCTTCGGCGGTGCCGGGGACAGGTCGTGACACGTGCGCGCGCTGAGCGACAAATGGTTCGGCCGAAAGCCAAGCGAAACGCCGAACGATCTCGCCGCGCCATCCTCGACGCCGCCCTGGTCGAGTTCTCGGAGTTCGGCCATGCTGGTGCCCGCATCGACAATGTCGCCGAACGGGCAGGGGTCAGCAAGCCGCTGATCTACAGCTATTTCGGCGACAAGGAGGACCTATACACCGCCGCCCTGCGGGAGGCCTATGTCCAGATCCGTGCCGGCGAGCGTACCTTGGACCTCCAAAGCAAGGACCCCGAAACCGCGATCCGGGCGCTGGTCAGCTTCACGCTCGACCATTTCAGGTCCGCGCCCTGGTTCATCTCCATGCTGAACACCGAAAATCTGCGCGGCGGCACGGCGATCCGCCGGATCGAGGATGTCAGTGAGATCCAATCCCCGCTCATCGACGAGCTGCGCAAGGTGCTGCAGCGCGGCGCGGACGAGGGCGTCTTCCGCCCTAGCGTCGATCCGATTGAACTCTACATCACGATCGCGTCGCTGTTTTACTTCCCGCTGTCCAACCGGTACACGCTAAGCACCGTTTTCGGCTGCGCGATCACCGACGCGTGGCTCGAACAACGGCGCGTCGAGGCCGAGGACATGATCATTCGGTTTCTGCGGCCGGAGCCTGCCGGCCGGAACTGACTAGCCTCAACCCCTTTCCCAAACCGCTTGACGGGGCGTCACCTTAGTGGCGCCCGCCACGATCGGTTCCGGCTGTTGCAACGCATCGAGCCGCAAAAGGGCCAGCCCGATCTCGCCGGCCGTGCTGCGCAGCCCGCCCACGACCCGGCCATTCTGGGTAAGGTCGCTGCCCGCGATAGGCGTCGGGCCATCCAGTTCAACTGGCACCAGCCGCTTTTTCAACAGGCCCCGATAGTGGACGCGGGCGGTCAACTCCTGGCCCATATAGCACCCCTTGGTCCAGGAAATCCCATTCAACTGATCCAGCGTCGCCTCCAGAACGTTCGACTTCTCGCGCTCCAGATCGCGCGGGCCGTCGGGCACGCCCAATGACAGGCGCAGATGGTCGTACGTGTCGGCGTTGCCGGCCGCCACGGCCAGACCATCGACAACACCTTGCGCCGTGTCGGCGGGCAGCATCAACCGCGCCCCCAATGACGGCGTGCGCGGGTCGGTCAGGGCGTAGCCACCCTCATACTCCGCCGTCGCGCCCGCCTCGGCCGGCAAACCGACGGTGTCCAGCGCCTCGTCGTCGATCAACGCGACCACCGCCCACTGGTCGCTGACATCTTCGATCGCGACCTTCGACCGCAATCTGTACATCTTCAGGCGTCGCAACAGGTCGGCCCGCAAGTCCCCATCGCCGTCCAGGTCGATCAACAGCGCGTCTGGTGTCGCGACGATCAGGAAGTCGTGCAGAAACTTGCCCTGGGGCGTCAGAAACACCGAATAGATCGAACGGTCGGGACCGGCCAGCGCGACATCGTTGGTGGTCAAGCCTTGCAGGAACTCGACCCGGTCGTCGCCGGTCAGGCGCAGCACACTTCTTTGGAGAGGAATTGCGGTTGGCATCGGGCGGCTTTGGCGGTTGCTGTCGGATCATTTCAGGTGGCGATTCAAAGGGGTTACGACAAGGGCGGGCCTCTACGGGTTCTCGGGGCAGCCGGCATGCTATTATGGTTGCTCCTGACGGGGGGCGACCATGGTTAAGCCGATTGCGAAGTCATATCTGCTGCCGTTTCCGGTTGATCTGACAGTACCGCGAGACGCAAAGCCGTGACCGACCGCCCCTGGGCGCCCATTCTCGGGCGGCATTTCATCGACGAAGCGCCGGCATCGGACACGCGCGGTATCTCCGACGCCTTGTTCCGGCGCCTGCTGGCAGCTGACGTGCCGCTGCTGCGCGCCAACATCGCCTTGACCACCTTGCATCCGGAGTTCACCGGTTTCAGCTATCGTTGGACGCGCCAGACCGATGAAACGGTCGAGGTCGAGGGGCGGCGCATTAGGGTCGAGCATGGGCTCTACGACCGCAGTCCCTACAAGCTTTTCTTCGAGGACGGCTATGCCGGCATCCGCCGCCGGCTCGAGCGGCCCGACGAGTTGAACGATCTCGGCGTGCTTGACGAGATGCGGGCGATGGGCGCCACGGATTACGTCGCCATGGCGACATCGGCGGGCATTATCGGTGGCGTCACGGCAACCTGGACGACGGACCGGCCGGGAGGCTTTGCCACGGACGAACTCGTGCTCATTGACCGCGAGCTAACGGCGACCACCCATCTGCTCGAAAACCGAAATCTGCGTGAGACAACGGGTCATTTGCTCGACACCTATGTTGGGCCGCGTGCCGGTGCCCGCATCCTGACCGGCGAGATCGCTCGCGGCAGTGGCGAAACGCTGGAGGCGGTGATCTGGCTGGTCGACTTGCGCGGCTATACGGCCCTGTCCGATCGGTTGCCGCGAGATCGCCTGATCGCTTTGTTGAACGCCTATTACGACAGGGTGATATCGCCCGTGCTGGCGCACGGCGGCGAGGTCATCAAGTTCATCGGTGATGGCGTGCTGGCGATCTTTCCAACCGATATCGAGGGCGGTGCGACGGCGGCCTGCGTGGCGGCCATGGCGGCCGCCGACGAGGCAGGGGCGGCAATCGACGCATGGAATGGGGAGACGGGTCCGGATCAAGAGGATCTCGACATTGGCATCGTCATGCATCTCGGTGACGTCAGCTTCGGCAATGTCGGTGCCGCGCGCAGGTTGGACTTCACCGTGATCGGACCCGCCGTCAACCTGGCAAGCCGGCTGGAACGGCTCTGCTCCGAGATCGGCGATCGCGTGCTGGTGTCGGGTGCCGTCGCCGAGCACGTGCCCGACCAGGTCGAGCTTATCGGCGCCCGTCGTCTGCGCGGGCTGTCGCGGCCGCAGATGGTTTATCGGCGGCGCCTCTGATCCTCGCTCGCGTTGTCCAGCGCACTGTTGCTTCGCCGGGAGATCGGGTTTTCGGTTTCGATGCCGGAGAGCCGTTTGACAGCTCATTGGGCGCTGCTACTATAATATATCACCATATATCAAGATTGGGGGGAACGCGAAATGTCGATAACCAGAATTGCAGCCATCGCTTGCAGCCTCGGCGCGGCGTCGGTTCTGGCCTTGGCGCCAGCCGGTGCGCAGGCGGAATGGCCGGAGCGGCCGGTCACCATCATCGTGCCAGCCGGCGCCGGCGGCGGCACGGACGCCACCGGCCGATTGCTGGCGTTGGGTTTGGAAGAACAGTTCGGGCAGCCCTTCAATGTGGTCAACCAGGGCCAGGGCGGCGGGGTGGTCGGCTTCACCAGCATCACGACGGCGGAACCCGACGGCTACACGCTGGGTGTGATCTACAATTTCGCCCATTACCGGCCGATGGGGCAAGGCGACTTCGATGTCGATGACATGACGCCGATCGCACAGTTCAATTTCGATCCGGCCGGTTTCAACGTTCCGTCCAATTCCCAATGGGAAACGATCAGCCAGGCGCTGGACGACATCAAGGCGGACCCGGGGGCATACAACATCGCCTGCGGCGGAGGGTGCGGCGGGTCTTGGCCGATCGCCCTGGCCACCTTGTTGCGCGAATGGGATGTCGATCTCAACGAGGTCCAGATGATCTCGGGCCAAGGTGCCGCCGCCGCCCTGCAGGAGATGGTCGCTGGCGGCTTTGACGTCGTGCCCAGTTCAGTGCCGGAGGCCGGTCCGCTGATCGAGTCGGGACTTGTCGACGGGCTGGCGGTGTTCGGCACCGAGCGGTTGGAGGCCTTTCCCGATATCCCGACGCTTCAGGAAGAGACCGGATTGGACCTCGAACTCGGAGCTTGGCGCGGTCTTGTCGGCCCCGCTGGACTGCCGGACGACATTGCCGCACAGCTCTCGGCGGCAATGGAAGAGATCTACAACAGTGAAGCGTTCCAGACGGCGCTGACCTCGCGTGGCTTTGGTCTGCGCTGGCGTGATGCGGAGGATTTCGAGACCTTCATGCTGTCGGAACAAGACAGCGTCCGTCAGCTGATCAGCACGCTCGGCTTCTAGACCGGACAGCGTCAGGGCGACGAGGCCGCCAATGCGGTGGCTTAGGCATACGCGGGCCACCGGCATTGGCTTCATCCTGCTGGGCCTCGTCGTACTGGCGCTGTCCCTGGACTTGGAAGGGCCGCGCCACATGGCCTACGGTCCGGGCCTGTTTCCGTCAGCTCTCGGCATCTTGATGGTACTCGCCGGGCTGGTGGTCGCCTTCAGCCGGGACAGCGGTGCGCCGGAGGCATCCGTCGACCCGGAACCGGCAGCCGACGAACCGCCATCGGACGGTGAACCGTCGCGTGACCGGGTTGCGGCGTTTGCGGTGTTCGCGGTCGCGCCGTTCGTTTTTGTACTCGCGCTGCCCATCCTCGGCTTTTTGATTGCAACGCCGGTTCTGATCGCGGTTTTGGCCCTGGTCTCCGGTGCTCGCTGGCCGACCGCGGTTGCGACCGGCGTGGTCAGCACTGTACTGCTCCAGACAATCTTCCAACAGGTGATGCGGGTACCGCTGCCCTGGGGCCTGCTTGAGCGCTATGCCGGTGTCCTGACATGGATGTGATCGTCCAAGCGGCGGCGCTTCTAGCCGACCCCTATGTCATACTGGTCATGGTCGCCGCTTCGATCTACGGGCTGGCGGTCGGGTCGGTTCCGGGCCTGACGGCGACCATGGCGGTAGCCCTGATCATCCCGATCACGTTTTTCATGGACCCGATACCGGCGCTGGCGGCGGTCATGAGCCTGTCAGCCATGGCGATCTTCGCTGGTGACCTGCCGGGCGCGCTGCTGCGCATCCCCGGCACGCCGGCATCGGCGGCCTACGCCAACGAGGCTTACGCCATGACCCGCAAAGGTCAGGCGGGACTGGCGCTTGGCGTCGGCTTGGTGTGTTCTGCGATCGGTGGCATCGTTGGGGCAGTTGTGCTGATCGCCGCCGCCCCGTGGCTGGCGCGTATCGCACTGCAGTTTTCCAGCTATGAGAAGTTTTGGCTCGCCTGTCTGGGCCTGCTGGCGGCAATCGCGGTCAGCCAGCGCAGTTGGATCAAGGGTTTCCTGTCGTTGCTGCTGGGGCTCACGATCGCGCAGATCGGGCTGGATCCCGTGTCGGGGCTGATGCGCTTCACCTTCGGCTTCAGCGACCTGGCGGGCGGCCTGGGCTTTATTCCGGTGCTCATTGGCTTCTTCGCGGTCCCGGAACTGCTGCGCTACGCCCTTGGCCGAAGCCCGACCCGGACCGTCAAGTCCCAGCCGGCGCGCCGACTGTTTTCTGGTGTCGGCAGAGAACTCGTAAGGCAACGGGGCGGCATTGCGCGCGGGTCGGTCATTGGCACGGTGATCGGCTCGATACCAGGGGCCGGCGCGGACATTGCCGCCTATGTCAGCTATGCGGTGGCGCGCCGCCTGTCGCCGCGCCGTGACCGCTTCGGCACCGGCGTTCCGGACGGGATCGCCAGCGCGTCGGCCGCCAACAACAGTTCAATCGGTGGGGCGCTGGTGCCAGCGACGGTCTTTGGCATCCCGGGCGACAGCTTGACGGCCATCATCATCGGCGTGCTGTTCCTTAAGGGACTAAACCCCGGTCCCTCCGTGTTCCTGGTAAACCCGGAACTGATCACCGCAGTGTTTTTGGCCTTCTTGCTGGCGAATGTCATGATCGTTCCGTTCGGCTTTGCCGCCATTGCCGGCTTTCAATACGTCTTGCGGGTGCCGCGATCGGTCTTGATGCCGGTCATCCTCGGTTTTTGCATGGTTGGCGCGTTCGCCGTTGAAAACACGGTCTTCGCCATTTTGACCATGGCCGCCATGGGGCTGGTCGCGTTTGTGTTGGAGGAGAATGACTATCCGTTGGCACCGGCGATACTGGGCTTGGTCATTGGCCCGATGCTTGAGGAGAATTTGCTGCTGTCTCTGACTCGCGCCCGCGGAAACCTGTTTGCCTTTGTCGAGCGTCCCGTTTCGATGGGTCTGGCAATTGTCGTGATCGGACTTTGCCTCGTGCCCTTGGCCCTGTTCTTGGCAAGGCGGCTGCGCCATTCGGACCGGCGGCCATGACCATCGCCTGGCTGGACACCGCCGCAACCGACAGTCTGGCGGATACTGCCTATCGCCGGATCGAGGAGGATATCGTCACATTGCGCCTGGCGCCTGGTGCGATGACCACCGAGCAGCAACTGTGCGCCGCGCTGGGCATGGGCCGGACGCCCGTGCGCGAGGCGCTGTTGCGGCTGGCAGAGGGTTATCTGGCGCGGATCGTGGCCAGAAAGGGCGTTCTGATCCGTCCTATCGAAGTCGACTATGCGCTAATGACGCTCGAGATCCGCCGTTTGGTCGAGCATCTGGTCGTGCGCCGCGCGGTGCAGCATGCCGACGAGCTCGAACGGGCGCAGCTGATGGAGATGGCGCCGCTGATGGGCGAGGCGGCGGCCGTCCCCGACGTTCACCGTTTCATGCGGCTCGACGATGCCTTCAATCGGCTGGTCGCAAGGGCAGCACGGCATGAGGTGGCGGCCCGCACGATCGTACCACTGCACAGCGTCAGCCGACGCATCGGGTTCGTGTTGGCCGGCGGGGACGGGCAGGGACTCGACGAGACCGGCGGCTGGCATGCCCGCCTGATGCTGGCGATCGCCTCTGGAGATGCGTCCGAAGCCGCGGCATCGCTCGATCGGTTGCTGGATATGTCGGCCGAAATAGCGCGCAGGGTGGGTGCACTGCAGGCGCGGAGTGTGGCGTCGTGATCGCCATCGTTGCCTATGGCAGTCCGGTCGCTGGCCGTGCCTCGTGGCTGGCTGATACCTTGGGCGACGGCTTTTCCGTTACGACGTTGGACTATGCGGCTGACGGAGCGCAAAAGCACCAGGCACTGGCCAACGCCGACGGCGTGGTGACTGTCCGATGGCACACCGGGCTGGGCGACGCCGATAGTATCCGGCTCGTTCAGGTTCCGGGGGTCGGTTGCGACGAGATCGAAGTCGGGGCGTTGCCGACAAACGCCACCCTATGCAATGTGCGCGGCCATGGCGCCGGCACCGCGGAATATGTCGTCCTGCAGCTGCTCGAATGGTGTCATGGCTTGGGCGCGGCCGATGCCGATTTCCGTGCCGGTTCGTGGCAGAGGTCCAGCCGGTTTGGCGCGCCGCCGCATCGCGAGTTGTGCGGCGCGACCGTGGGCATTATCGGCTATGGCGAGATCGGTCGCGCCGTCGCCGAACGTCTGTCACCCTTCGGCGTGCGGCTGCTGGCGGCAAACCGATCGCGCGCCTCCGACGAGACGATTTCCGGCTGGTTCGGGCTGGACCAGTTGGCCGAGATGTTGGTGGCCTGCGATTTCGCCGTGCTGGCAATTCCGCTGGTCGAGGCGACCCACGCCCTGATCGGCGAGCCGGAACTCAATGCGCTCGGCGCGGACGGTGTCTTGATCAATATCGCTCGCGGGCCGGTCGTCGACGAAACGGCCCTGTGGAACGCGCTTCGTAGTCGCGGGTTGGGGGGCGCGGTCTTGGATGTCTGGTACCAATATCCAGACGAGGAGACACCGCGCCGTCGTCCATCGAGATTTCCGTTCCACGACCTGCCAAACGTTCGCATGACACCTCATATCGCAGGCTGGACCGACGGCACTGTGGCACGGCGATGGTTGGACATCGCGGAAAACTGCCGCCGACTGGCCACGGGTCGGCCGTTTCTCAATGTCGTGAGGCGAGCGCCCGGTCACGTGCCCTAGAGGATTTTGTCGGCATCCTCCTGTGATCGTGCGACGGGTTTTCCGACTTCCACCGTTGAAAGGGCTATCGGCATGGTGAGGAGCCGTGCCTGCCCCCAACGGAGTGGAATAATGAAGCGTACTTTGATGATAGCGACTTTGATCGGATCCGTGGCTGTCGGCGGCGTCGCCCTGGCCGACGGTGGCGGCGATCGCGATGGCGACCGTCACGGCCATCGTGGTTCGCCGGAAGATCGCGTGACCATGTTGATGGAGAGATTTGACGCCGATGGCGACGGCCAGATTACGGTCGAGGAGGTCGAGGCCCTACGGACCGCCCGTTTCAACGAGGCGGATGCCAATGGCGACGGCGTCATCGATATCACCGAGTTCCAGGCCGCCGCCGAGGCGCGCGCCGCGGAGCGGATGGCCGAACGGGCGGCGGAGATGTTCGCCCGCATCGATCAGGATGGCGACGGCCAACTCACCCAGGACGATCTGGGCGGCCGCGAAGGCAGGATGTTCGAGAATGCCGATGAGAACGGCGACGGTGTCCTGACCGAAGATGAACTGCTTAACGCACGCCCCCCTCGGCGCTAGGCTGTCATCTTTGCGCGGGGGCGGCTTCGGCCGTCCCCGCCACCCCTGGTGGAAGGCCACAGGCGAGGTCTGGATTGGATCGACAGCCGTCCGACGACGTGCTGATGGGCCGGATCGCCACGGGCGATGCACCGGCCTTTCGCCTGTTGCTGGACCGGCATCTGGCGGCCGTGACGGCCTTCTGCTATCGCCAACTGGGCGACCGGTCAGAGGCCGAAGACGCCGCGCAGGACACCTTCCTGAAGGTCTGGCAGGCCGCCGCCGGGTGGAAGCCCGAGGCCAAGCCGACGACTTGGATTTATCGCATTGCCGTCAATCAATGCATCGACCGGCATCGCAAGAGGCGGCCGCAGGCGGATCTGGATGCCGCCGCCGACGTGGCAAGCGCCGAGCCGAACCCGGAGCAGGCGGCAGCGCGGGCCGATCTGGACCGCAAGGTGCGCACCGCCATGGAGGCGCTGCCGGAACGCCAAAGGCTGGCACTGGTGCTGTGCCACTATCAGGGTCTGAGCCAGGCCGAGGCTGCCGAGGTTCTGGGCACGGGGGTAGGGGCCGTGGAATCGTTGCTGGGGCGGGCGCGGCGCGAGTTGAAGAAGCTGCTTGCGGCTGATATTGCGCAGATGAAGGAGAAGGTCGCATGAACGCGGATGGCAAGGATCGGACGGAGATGGGCCCGACCGGCGTGCCCGACGGACGCGGCGGCGATCGGATCGTTGACTGGCTGGACCGGTGGGGGGCCGATCTGGCGGCCTGGCCCGATCAGGCGGCCGCCGGCGAGGCGCGCCGTATGATCGACCGGGATTCTGTGGCGCAGGCCCATTGGGCGGAGGCGCGGGCGCTGGACGGCCTGCTGGACACCGCAGCCGTCCCTGAACCGAGCGCCGATTTGGCCGATAGAATTCTGGCCAAGGCCATGGCCATACCCCCGCCTAATGACGTCGTATCGCTTGCGGGCACCGGCCGCCGTCGACACTTGGGGTGGCCATCGCTCGCCCTGGCCGCGTCCCTGGTGATGGGTCTTGTCGTCGGTGTCGGCGTATCACCGGACACGTTCGACGGTTGGCTGGGCGGCACGACAGTCTATGCCGCCGATTATCTCGGCTTCGGTTCGCTGGAGGTCGTTGAATGACCGACACACCGCCCCAGCCTGAGCGCCCGGACGAAAAGCCCCATCGACGACGTCGCAAAGGGCGGTGGAAGACGATCGCGCTGGTCGCGTCGCTGGCGCTCAACCTGTTCATTGTCGCGTTCATCCTGGGCCAGGCAACCAGAGGCTATCTAGACGACGGCCGCCGGCCCTTCGATCGAGGCTCTCCACGCGTGGACTGGGGGCAGGTCGTCGACCATTTGCCGCAAGAGGTGCGCGACGAGGCCAGGGTCATCGTGCGCGAGAGCGGTGAGCGGATGCGGGTGATTCTGCCCGACCTTCAGCGCGCGCGCGATGCCGCTGGGCGCGCGCTGCTGGCCGAGCCTTATGATCAAGATGCGGCTCGCGCGGCGTTTGCCGAGGTGCGGCAGTACACCGATCAGGTTCAGGAGGTCATCCAGCAGGGGCTATTGCAGCTGGCGATTGAACTGACGCCGGAAGAACGCCGCCGCTTGTTCGAGCGCCTGCCGCCGCCGGTCAGGCCTTAGAGACTTCGGTAATCTTCCGACTTGCGTTCGCGGCCTTGGCCCGGCATTCCTGATCGGGGGAGGCTGTCCGATGAAATTCCTGTTCCAGATCATGCCGGCGCGCGCCGTCTTCGGCGTCGGCGAGATTGACCGTCTTGGCGACGAGATCGACCGTTTGGGGGCTGGTCGCGTTATGATCGCCTGCACGAAGGGCGCGACCGGTCGGCTGGGGCCACTGCGGCAGGCGCTTGGTGAGCGGCTGGTCGGCGTGTTCGACGGGGCCGAGCCGCATTGCCCGCAGCCGGTCGCCGAGGCCGCCTTGGAACGCTTCTCTGCCCTGGGCGCCGATGCCGTCGTGCCCTTCGGCGGCGGTTCGACGCTGGGGCTTGGCAAGGTGATCACCGTGCGCACAGGTCGGCCCATGGTGGCCGTCCCGACGACCTATTCAGGGTCCGAGATGACGCCGATTTACGGCATGAAGATTGCTCAGGAAAAACGCACCTGGCGCGACGCTGCGGCCCTGCCGAAGACGGTGATCTATGATCCCGCACTTACGGTTGATCTACCAGCGGGCCTGACCGCGACCACGGGCATGAACTGCCTCGCCCACGCGGTCGAGGCGCTTTATCCCCAGGAGCCCAATCCAATCGCTGCCGACTTGGCGGAACGCTGCATCGCGGCCCTGTCAATTGGGCTGCCTGGCAGTGTCGGGCGGCCGGATGACCTCCAGGCGCGCGAACAGGCGCTTTATGGCGGCTTTCTTGGCGGCCTGCTGGTCACCATGGTCGGCATCGCGCTGCACCACCGCATCTGTCACGTGCTGGGCGGCCATTTCGGCGTGCCCCATGGCGCATCGAACAGTGTGATCCTGCCGAACGTCGTGGCCTACAATGCCCCTGCGGCGCCGAAGGCGATGGATGCCATCAAACGCGCGCTCGGCGTCGAGGATGCCGCCGCCGGTATCTTCGACTTGGCCGGCCGTATTGGCGCGCCACGAAGCTTGCGGGAATTGAGAATGCCTGCCGACGGCCTTGTGCATGCGGCGGAAGAGACGGTTGCGACCCTCGCCTACAACCCGCGAACGGTCTCTGTGCCGGAGATAGCTGAATTGCTGCAGGCGGCCCATGAGGGCCGCCCGCCGTCGGAGGGGATGATCTAGGTCGGTCGCCTAGAGCGTTTCCGTCCTGATTAGAATCGAAAGGGGATTCACAGGTCGTTGGATTTGTGATTCATGGTGTCTGCTGGAGAAGGAGGCCAGCAGAGATGCCTCGAGCGTATTCCCTTGATCTTCGCGAGCGTGTGGTTTCGG
>JBCDFV010000006.1:0-142952 GCA_039177555.1 Pseudomonadota bacterium
GCCCTCGAACTCGCGCAGATAGACGACCAGCAAGGCCCAAAGCCCGACCAGCAGCAAAAACCGCCAGGAACTATGAAAAAGGTGCCACGGGTTGATGCCGCGACGGACATACATCAGCCGGTGATCCCGACATGCTTGGCCGTGTATTCGATGTCGGGCGCGTCCGTCTTTTGGTCCAGATCCTCTGTCTTTTCGCTATGCGCGCAGAGGCCCTTCAGGATGCCGTCCTTCAGATCGTAGACCCAGCCATGCACCGACAAGGCCTGGCCGCGCCGCCAGGCATCGCGCACGATCGTGGTGCGGCAGACATTGTAGACCTGCTCAATGACGTTCAGTTCACACAGCAGGTCGACCGCGGCCTGTTCGTCGGGCAGGTCGTGAAAGGCATCGAGATGCTTGCGTCTGACATCCTGGATGTGCCGCAGCCAGTTGTCAATCAAGCCGTGATCGTCCTTCGACATCGACGCCTGGACACCGCCGCAGCCGTAATGGCCGCAGACGATGATGTGCTTCACCTTCAAGACGTCGACCGCGTACTGGATCACCGAGAGGCAGTTCAGGTCGGACGAGACCACCACGTTGGCGATGTTGCGGTGAACGAAGACCTCGCCCGGCGGCAGATCGATGATCTGGTTGGCCGGGACCCGACTGTCGGCGCAGCCAATCCAAAGGATCTCCGGCTTCTGCTGCTTGGACAGCCGGCTGAAGAACTCCGGATCGTCGTCCTTGACGCGCTCGGCCCAAGCGCGGTTGCGTTCGAAAAGGTCGGTCAGTTCCGCCATTGGCCAGCCCTCGGCTGTTTTCCGGACAGCCTAGCTCAGCCGGCGCCGGCTGCAACCTTGTCTTGACGGTGCCCTCATTTGACGGCAAGCAGCGCTCCGACCCGGCCACCGGCATTTCACGGAGTTACTCCAACTTGGCAGCACGCAATGAGCCCGGCATGGCCCGGAAGGTCGTCGCTGCCGGCTCCGGCAACGTTCTTGAGTGGTACGACTTCACCGCCTACGGGTTTCTGGCACCGATCATCGGCACCGCCTTCTTCCCGTCCGACGACCCCGTGGCATCATTACTGGCGGCGTTCGGTGCCTTGGCGGCCGGCTACGCCGCCCGGCCTTTCGGCAGCATCATTTTCGGCCATATCGGCGATCGAATCGGGCGCAAACCCGCGCTGCTGATCTCGGTGGTCATCATGGGCTTCGGCGCCTTGGGCATCGGCCTGCTGCCCACCTACGCCCAGATCGGCATCGCCGGCCCGATCCTGCTGGTGGTCTTGCGCTGCGTGCAGGGCATATCGGTCGCCGGCGAATACGCCAATTCCGGCGTGTTGCTGACCGAGTCGTCACAACCGAGGCAGCGCGGCCTGATCGGCAGTTGGATCGTCTTCGGGATGACCTGCGGCTGCCTTCTGGGGTCAGGCGTGTCGGCCCTGGCAAGCAACATGCTTGGCCAGGAGGTCATGCAAGAATGGGGCTGGCGGCTGCCTTTTCTGTTTGGCTCGGTCATCGCCATTTTCAGTGTGATTCTGCGCATCCACCTGACCGAGTCGCCGGTCATGGTGGCGCGCGCAAAGGCTGAAACGTCACCGATCATCACAGCCATCCGAACCCAGTGGCGGCCGATGCTGATCATCATCGGGTTCGTCTTGCCGACCGGCATCGGCTACTTCCTGATCTTTGTCTATGCGGCCTCGTACCTGACCGATCAGATGCATTTCACGACGGCGCAGGCACTCGACATCAGCACCGTCAGCATGGTCGCCTTCGCCGCCGTTGCCCCAATCTCCGGCTATTTGTCGGACCGGATTGGCCGCAAGCCGGTGATGTATGTGACCCTGATCGGTACGCTGGTGCTGGCCTGGCCGCTCTGGGCCCTGATGCACGAGCAGACCCTGGCGCTGATCTTCCTTGGCCAGATCGTCCTCGCAGCACTCAACGGCATCGGCTGGGCCATGACTATACCGATGATGGTGGAACTTTTGCCGGCCAAGGTACGGGTCAGCGCCGTCGCCATCAGCTACAACATCTGCCTGGCCGTGTTCGGCGGTACCACGCCCTGGGTTGCCACCTATCTGGTCCAGCGCACGTCGTTCGACTATGCGCCGGTCATCTACTGGATGGCGGCTGCCGTCATCGCGCTCGTGATCGTTCTTCGATTGCCCGAAATGGCGCGCAAACCGTTGCCGTATGCATGGGACGCCGCTAGTCGAGAGCGGCGAACGCCACGGCAGGAATCTCGTCGACGAACAGGATGATCTGATCGCCGGCCCCCGGCATGTCGCCCTCCAGCGGCACCATGCTGATGGTCATGCGGGTGTTGTCCAGCGCGACATCCGTCATCTCGATGATCTTGGTGTCCAGATCGTCGCGCACGGCCGACGCGACGGCGGCGTTGGGCGGATCGTCGACGAAAAACCCGTCCTCGCCCCAGGCCGCCGCCACGAAGTCCTCAAGATCGACCAGGGACACGTCCCGCTGCGGCCGGTCGGTGAACGCGATGATGTTGGGGTTGGCGTCGACGACGATGCTGCCGTCCGCCACCTCGACCATCTGGCCGTGGATCACGGCCAGCCATTGGGCATCGGAAGCAGTATCCTCTTGCGCAAAGGCGGCCCCGGCGATGACGGCGGACACCGCCAACGCCGCGGTCGGCTTTGCGAGGAACAGGTCTGTTCGCACGGGCGGTCCTCCTTGCAAAGGACTATAGCACTTGGCCGCCGCCAATACCCGCGAGACGAGATGTTTTGCGCGCTAGTCGAGGCCTGGGTCGGAGAGCGCCCTTTTGTGCTTCATCAGGTCCTTGACCATGCGGCCGAAGGCGCGCCCTCGGGCACGGCGCTCCGCCAAGGTCGATGAGTTGAACGCATCCTGCGCCTGCAGCTTTCGGTATCGTCTCAACCGATCGGGATCGAGACTGCCATCGTCAATCGCGGCACGAACGGCACAGCCGGGTTCGGTCTCGTGCCGGCAGTCGGTGAAACGGCATGATCGCGTCAAGGAGACAACGTCCTCGAAGACACCGTCAACACCGGCCGCGACGTCGGCCAGTTGCAGTTCGCGCATACCCGGGGTGTCCACCAGCCAGCTCCCCGCGCTCAGCCGATGCATCGAGCGTCCCGTGGTCGTATGCCGGCCCTTGGCGTCGTCCTCACGGATGCCCTTGGTATCCTGAACATCCTGGCCGGTGAGCGTGTTGACCAAGGTGGACTTGCCGACGCCGGACGAGCCGACCAACGCCACCGTTTGGCCGCGACCGCACCAGGGCAGCAGCGTCTCGGCGGCGTGGGGATCGCGCGCGTCCAGCGTTTCGACCAACAGGCCCGGCGACAGGGCACCGGCGCGGTGCCGGTAGTCGTCGACATCGTCGGCGAGATCGGCCTTCGTCAGGACCAGCAGCGGCGTCACCTCGGCCTCGTGCGCCAAGGCCAGATAGCGTTCGATGCGCGCCGGATTGAAGTCCTGGTTGCAGGACGACATGACGAACAGCGTATCAACATTGGCTGCAATCAGTTGCACGCGGCGGTCGCTGCCGGCCGCCTTGCGCTTGAACACGCTGGTGCGATCCAGCAGGCGACGCGGCATATGGGTGGTTCGATCCAGCAGCAACCAGTCGCCGACGGTCGGCCGGTCCTCGTCGTCAGGACCGTCGAGTGTAGCGATGCGGCCGCTGAACGCCGGCTGCGCGACATCGAGGCCGCCGCGATGAACAGCAAGAACGCGTACGGGTAGTGTGGCATCGAACTCGTCGATGCCGACTTGAGATTGAAAGAAGGGTGTCCAGCCATAGTCGGCCAGATCGTCTGTATGATGAGTCATTGTTCTCGATCGTCTGGGCCCTCCGGCACTCGTGCCGACGGCCTGGTTTTGGCGCATCGCGATGTGAGGCACGGCCAAAAGCTGGCGGCGACCACACGGGGGCCTCAACTGGTCGAGAGGGGTTCCGGCGTCAGACGCGACGCGCCGGCTTAGGCAATCGAGAAAAAGCGCGGACGCGAACTGTCAGGCGCTGGCGCTCCCGCAGCCAGCGAGGCCAACAAACACGACAATCATGAAGTCCCTCCTGCTCGCTGGCGGGTGAGTGCGCCAGATATAGGCCCTTGCCCGGCGCCGCGCAAGCCGGGACGAAGATCGTGTTTTCGATCCGCGTCGGGGTCGCTTAAGGTCGGCTCAGCGCCAGTTTTTACACGAAAGGTTCCACCCATGATCCGCCCCTTCGCAACCGTCGCATTGGCGGCAAGCCTCGTCGCAGCAACCGGGCAGTCCGCGACCGCGGCAAGCTTCGACTGTTCGCAGGCCGAAGCGCCGGACGAAATTGCCGTGTGCGACAATGCGGACCTGTCCGCACTCGACAGCGAAATGGGTGGGCTGTGGTATGCCTACAATCTGCTGCCCTTTCTGATGGGCGAAAGCGGCAATCGGCATGACGAGGCCGAGGCCTTCCTGCATCAGCGGAGCCAGTGCGGTTCCGACGTGTCATGTCTTACGCAGGCCTATCAGGCGCGCATCGCGACCCTGCGCCAGGATCTGCAGTCGGGCATACAGGAGCTTTGCCACAACTAGCCTGATCGCGGCTGAATTCGGTGTGGCAGGTCGACGGTGAACGTGACGGGCCGACGGGCGAGAGGCAACCATGGACAAACCCATCCTGACGCAAGCGCAGACCGATTACTGGAATCGGCCGCTGTTTTGCATCGGCATGCCCCGCTCGGGGACCTCGATGGCGATGGGCGTGCTGGCGGCCTGTGGCCTGTGGATCGGCACCATGCGACCGCCGACGCCGCAGAACCCGAAGGGGTTTTACGAGAACTATCGCCTCGAACGGCGCATCGCCGAGGTTTGCCTCGGCCTGGCCGGCGCCGACCCCAACGGCGTGAACCCGCTGCCAAAGCTCAGCGCATTCAAGAACTTCCCCAGCATTCGCACCCTCGCGGACTTCGAGCTGCGTGGCGATGGCTACAAGGGCGACATCCCCTGGGGGTTCAAGAGCACCAAGATGACGCTGTCCTGGCCCATCTGGGCGCGCGCCTTTCCCAAGGCACGATGGCTGATCGTCCGGCGGCCGGCGGACCAGGTCGTCAACTCATGTTTGCGAACGCCGTTCTTGCGCGTGCGCTCGGCAAATCCGAAATTCTGGCAGTCCAGCGTCGCCGTCTATCAGCAGCGCATCGATCAGTTCAAGGCCTCGGGCCTGGCCTATGACGAGCTTTGGTCGACCGACATCTTGGCCGACCATGGCGCCCCGCTTCGGCCCATCGCCGACAAGCTAGGGCTGGTCTGGAAGGATGAGCAGGTGCGGGCCTTCATCGAACCCAGCTATTGGGGCGGACGGCCGAAGCAGCCCGCAAGCGGCTAACCGCCCCCTCTGCCACACAAATGGTGCCCAATCGACGCTATCGACAAGGCCATGATCCAGTCGCTTACCGGCCCTAGGCCGAGGCGCGCTGACAATCCTCCCAGCTTTGGGTCGGTGTCTCGATCCGGGCCGTGCCCTGATGTTCCCAATAGGTCACGGTGCCGTCGGTGTAACGCGCGCCGGACGCGGACAGCGCGATCGGCAACGTTACGGACGTGCCATCGGGCAGATCGACCAGGGCCGAGCCTTCCATGAAGCGCACTGGGATCATGGTGCCGTCGCAGTCCCAGGTGACGGAGATCTGGTTGCCCGCATCCGCGGCCTCGACGCCCGAATTGATGGCCTCCTGCTCGGCCGCGGTGGGCATGGTCGGCGATGTTGACTGGCTGCAGGCCGCAACAAGCACAGTCAAACCGAGGACGGGAACGGAAGCCCAGGCTCGCGCAGTTCGTTTCTCGGTTTTTCGAAGCATCATGCCCCCCAGCTTGATTGATTCCGCTCAGACTGAGATTGTCAGGCATGTCGAAACCGGACGCAACCATCGCATGACGCCCGCCGGGAAAACCGTGACGGCCCGCCCGGCATGACCCAGGCCGAGATCCGCTTGTGGGGGCGCACCGTCGGGACCGTGTCGTGGGACCCGGCGGCCCGGCTGGGTAGGTTCGAGTATGCCCGAGAGTTCGCGGCGGATGGGCCCGCCCTCGCGCCCCTTATGATGCCACTGTCGCATCGCGCCTACAGCTTTCCGGAGGCCTCGCGCGAGACCTTCCGAGGACTGCCCGGCCTGCTGGCAGACGCCCTGCCCGACCGTTTCGGCACGGTGTTGACCGATGCCTGGCTCGCCAGCCAAGGCCGCCGGCCGGAGGATTTGGATCCGGTCGCCCGGCTCTGCTTTACGGGACGTCGCGCCATGGGCGCGCTGGAGTTCCTGCCGGCCGACGGACCGGCGGACAGTTCCACCGAACCGCTGGACCTCGACCGGTTGGTGCGCACGGCCAGCGATATCCTCATCGATCACGATCGATCGGCATCGGACCTGGCGAACCCGCAGGTTTCCGACGGGATACCGCAGATCCTGGAGATCGGGACATCGGCCGGGGGCAGCCGGGCGAAGGCGGTGGTGGCCTGGACAGGCCGCGACGACGCGCTGCGCGCGGGACAAGGCCCTGTCGGCAACGGTTTCGACCCGTGGCTTCTGAAGTTCGACGGCGTAGCGGAGAACAAGGATCGCGAGCAAGCGGACATCATGGGCTATGGTCGCATCGAGCACGCCTATCACAGGATGGCGGTCGCGGCCGGCATCTCGATGGCAGAATGTCGATTGCTTGAGGAAAACGGCCGCTACCATTTTGTGACACGGCGCTTCGATCGCGCGGCCGACGGCGCCAAGCGGCACATGCAGACGCTTAGCGCCCTGGCGCATTTCTCCATCGATCGGCCCGGCGAGCATAGCTACGAGCAGTTGTTCGAGGTCTGCATGAGGCTGGGCCTGACCGAGGCAGAACTGGTCGAGCAGAGCCGGCGGGTCGCCTTCAACATCGTCGCCCGCAATCAGGACGACCACGCCAAGAACACCTCGTTCCTCATGGACCCGTCCGGCGGCTGGTCGTTGTCGCCCGCCTACGACCTCACCTTCAGCTACAACCCGGCTGGCCAGTGGACCAAAACCCACCAGACGTCCATGGCAGGCAAGCTCGACGGCTTCGCGATTGACGATTTTGTCGCTTGTGTCGAGACCGCAGGTATAGACCGGCGGCGAGCAACCGAGATCCTGGCTGAGGTCTGCGATGCTGTGGCGCGCTGGCCGACGTTTGCCGAGGCCTCTGGCGTGCCGCAAGACCATGTGGACAGAATTGGGGCCGCCCATCGGCTGGGGTTGCGGCCCTGACAGGGCGTGGCCATCGCTGCGCCGTCTGGATGACGAGGCGTGTACACCGGCGCCCGAATGCGGCCGACTGCGGCCGACCTCAGCGAGACACCTCAATCGTCCAAAAAGCCGATCTTGCGCGCGTCGCTTTCGATTTGAGACCAGTAGGCGGGGGTCATGGCGCCGATATTGGTCTTGAAAAGGTCCCAAGACATGTCCGGCCGCAGCTTGCGTGCCTCGCGAAGCGCGGCATGCGCCTCGTCGAGCCTATCTTGGCGTGCCAGAACCAAAGCGCTGAAGATGTAGGCGATGGATGCGATGAAATGGCCGTGCTGTGCCCGTTTGAACGACGCCCCGGCGGCCTCAAGATCGCCAAGGAAGTACTGGCCGATCCCCAAAGTAATCGCGCGCATCCGGCTGAACGGATCCTTGGGGCTTAGACGCATGGACTTCTTGACCGCCTGAAGTCCATCGTCCGCGCGGCCGGCCCAGATCAGCATAGCGCCCAGTTGAAGATAACCGAGCGAGAAACTCGGGTTCAACTCGACCGCTTCGTTGCCTTCGACCAGCGCCCTTTCGTGCTCTCCTTTCAGTGAGTAGACGCGGCCCAGGGCGGAGTGCGCAATGCTGCTGCCTTCATCGCTCTGGACGGCCCGGCGCGCAAGATCGAGGGCTCGATCCAGAACCTGGTCGGCGGGCTCGCCAGGCTCCAGAAACAGGCCTCTCAGCTCGATCATTGAAAGCACGGCCAAGGCCTCGGCGAAGTCGGGATCGGCCTTGATCGCCCGGTTCAGGAACTCTCGTGCCGCCTGGGAATCGTGCTTGGTCCGGCGCATGAACAAGGCCATGGCGCGCTGAAACAGCTCCCAAGCCGTGAAGTTGCCCCGCTTGCGCTTGGCGAGCTGACGTTGATGGCGCTTCAGCTCGGTATCGACATTGGCGACCACGGATTCGGCGATTTCGTCGAAGACGGCGTAGACATCCTCCGCCGTGCCGTCATAGCGCCGCGTCCAGATATCTCGGCCATCGGCTGCATCCAACAACTCAGCCGTTACGCGCAACTGGTCACCCACGGCGCGCACCGTTCCTTCGACCAGATAGTTGACACCCAGTTCGCGGCCGACCTCGATCGGGTCAATCCTCTTGCCCTTGTAGGCGAAAGACGATCCACGCGCGATGACGGTCAGCCAGTCCACGCGCGACAGTTCGGTGATGATCTCCAGCGAGATGCCGTCGGCGATATGCTCACGCTCGGCACCGCCGCCGAGATTCTCGAACGGCATCACGGCGATCGCCGGGTGCTCCGGCAGGTGAGGCGGCTCGGCTTTGCCAGGCATGGCCACCCTGTCGGCCGACCGATCCGCCACAGGCGGGATCGCGGAGATCTGCGCCACCCCCGCCCCGCCCCCTGTCGAGGGCTCCGCTTCCGACCGCAACTGCGGCCCATGCTTTGGCCAATCGAGGCCAAGGTGTCGCAGATAGAGCTTCAGGTTGAAGGCGGCGTACAGGAACGCCAGTCGGCGATGGCCGACCTTGAGATGCTTGTTGGCGAAGTTCAACCCGGCCGCCACCCGGGCCAACAGGTACTGGCTTTCCATGTAGGACAGCCGGTTGGGCTCGTGCCTGTCGATCCAGTCGTACAGTTCACCGCGCATTGCGCCGATCAATTGAGCCAGGCCCAGATCGTCCGCTCGAATGTCATGTCTCAGCCCGGTCGGATGATGCTCGCGCAGATGTTCAAGGATCGTCGTCCAATAGACCGGGTCGGAGCTGTCACGGGTCGCCAGCAGATGGGCGATCTCGAAGTAGGCATGGTCATAGAACAGGTATTGATCGGCCTCGTACATGGCCAGGTCGATAAGCGAATAGGTCGGGTCGCCCGACGGCTTCGAAAGGACGAGCACGTTCTGCCCGTGCAGGTCGCCATGGCTGCTGCCCATCACCGCCCGCATCCGCGCCCCGTCCGGCGCGGTGTCGGATTCGATCGCGAAGGCGACGGGGTTGGGGTACCATTTACCGTCGAAGGTGAAGGTTGGCTCGTCGGGCGCGAGGCCGCAATGGTCCGGCAAAAACTCAAAGAGCCGGCTCGTCGGTTTCTCAATACGATGCTTCAGCCAGGCATGCAGTAGCTCTTGCGGTGCCCTGAGACCGGCCGAAAGCGTGTAGTGAGCGTTCCAGCATTCCAGCAGATCAGCGGACAGGTGCCTTATGATGGCCAACTGAGTGTCGAATGGGCATTTCGACCAGGGTACGACATACTCCACGCCGCGGCCGGCAATCGTGGAAATGAGCGCGACCTTGTTGTCCTGAAACGAGGCATGGACCAAGCGCTCGATATGCTGCCCGGCATAGTCCGGTACGGTTTCGATCGCCTTGCGGTGCCGCTCGAACTCCTTTTCTTCCGAGAGGTCCACCCCCTTGACGGTGTCGAACTTCAAGATCGCTTGACCGGTGAAATCCCGGCTGTCCAGGTCGGCGGTATAGACCAGGGCACCGGATTTGCCGCCACTGAGCTTGCGATTGAGATAGATGTCGCCCTCGACACCCCACTCCTTAAGCACGGCCGGTCGCAGGTCGGCATAGGAGTCGGGCCAGGCAAGTCCCAATGGATTGCTGTCGGATGCTGCTGACACTCTCTGCCCCAATCGACGATCTTTTGCGCGCGGCGATGCTAGCATCCGTCGGCGCCGTCGCAAGGACTTGACGCAGACCAATGCGGGCGAGCGGTCGCACCCTCGACGATCTCCGCAAAACCCCTACCCCGGCCGCGGCAAACAGCTGTAGCCTGTGCGCATGAAAGCGTTGGTCGCATTTGCCTCCGCTCACGGGTCGACACAAGGGGTCGCCGAACGCTTAGGCGAAACCCTAAAGCGCCGCGGCATTGACGCTGACGTCCGGTCGATCGAGGCCGGTCCGTCGGTGGCGGACTATGACGCCTATATCGTCGGCAGCCCGGTCTATGTCGGGTCCTGGATGGCGGAGGCTGCCGCCTTCGTGGAGCAAAACGCGAGCGCGCTGGCGCAAAGGCCTGTCTGGCTGTTCAGCCTTGGCCCGCTGGATCAGCAGCGCGGCCTCATGGCCAAGGCCGACTGGCCGGAAGCTAAGGAGGTCGACGGCCTTCGGACGGCCGTCAATGCCCGCGATCACCGGATGTTCACCGGCGCCATTCAGCCCGACGAGTTGTCCTTCCTGGTGCGCGTGTTCTTCCGGCTGTCAGGCGGCCGCTACGGCGACTTTCGCAAGCGGGACGAGATCGATGGCTGGGCAGACGCAATTGCCGACCAGTTGACCGGCGCCGCCGATCAATAGGCCGCCGTCTCGGTCGCCTTGGACTCCAGGGCCGCTGCCCGCATTTTCTTCTGTTCCGGCCAGAAGTCGCACACGGTGCTTGGATTGGGTTCGACGGAGAGCACCTGATAGAGCTTCGAACCGTCGCGGAATGACGGGCGCCCGAGACAGTAGCCGGTCGGGCTGGCAAAGGCGCAATCCATGACCGCGCGGTAGCCTTCGGCCGAATGGTTCACGACCGGATGAACCTCCCAATCCCTGCCGTAGTGAAAGGCGATCAGATAGGCGTAGGGCACATGGGTGTAGTCCCAGCCCAACCCCAGCCCCAGGCACGGCACATAGTCATAGGTGTTCTGGATCCGCACCGTTCTGGTGTTCGGATCCTTCTGCGCCGGCTGCCGGTCATAGAAGTCGACAAAGGCCTGGCCACCCAACGGTGGGCAGGCATAGTTGTAGGTGAAGGTCTTGAACGGCGGTTTCGCCAAGGCGACGTCGAGCGTGAACAGCTCGCACAGCGCCGCGCCGAGACTGTGGCCGGTGATGTAGAGTTCGGCGATCGGCTTGCCGGACGACTGGTACTTGCCAATCAGGTCGAACAGTTGCTGCTGCATGGGCTTTGCCATGCCGGACGATGCCGTGTAGGCCGACCAAAAGCCGGCCGCCACCTTGGCCTCAGTCACTGGCGGCGTCGACTGGCCGAATGGCACGAAGGCCGACTGTTCGTAGAAGATCTCTTCCAGATCGACGACGATATCGTCGTAAGACCAGGTGCCACAAAAGGCGAAGATATACGTATACGGCGCTGAAATAGAACGAAGAACGATGCCGTAGATCTCGGTACTCTTGTAGATGACCTCGTCGACGCCGGTCCAACATTCGACGAATTCAAAGCCGTCCGGACAGGTCACCCGGCCGCCGTAGCATGTCGTGGGATGCGCCGTGTCAAACGCATTGTAGGCTTGGATGCTGGCCCGAATCAGCAGGGCCGCGCGATCTTGGTCGATATCCCGAATGTACGGCATGGCCGCTCCCCAATTTCAGCCCGCGCAAAGGTCCGCGAACTAAACGCCCAGGTTGATAGCAGGCATCCTCACTCAAGCAAGAGTTTAGCACAGCAGCGCGGCAGCAAACAGGCTGACCAACAGCCAGGCGGGCGCAAACTAGGGGCCCCAAACCAGGCTGAAAGCGATGGCCCACATTACCGCGCCGATCGTCAGATCGAGCAAGCGCCAGGCCTCCGGTCGGCCAAAGACCGGTCGCAGAACGCGGCCCCCATAACCCAAGGCGAAGAAGAAGACGAACGAGGCGCCGATGGCGCCGGCGGCAAAGGCGGCCTGTCGGCCATCATATCGGGTGGAGATCGACCCCATCAGGACGACCGTGTCGAGATAGACATGCGGGTTCAGCCAGGTGAAGGCCAGACACGTCGCCAACGTCGACGACACAGGACCAGCCGGCCCGGCGGCGGCCACCAATGCGCCAGCACCTTGCATGGCCGACCAGAGACTGCGCGCGCCATAGGCCGCAAGGAAGGCCGCGCCGCCATAGCGCAGCAGCGGTTCCACCCAAGGCGCGGCATCGACCATAGTGCCGAAACCGGCGACGCCGATGCTGATCAGCACCGCATCCGAAAGGGCGCAGGCGAGACAGACCAGAAACACGTGCTCGCCCCGGATCGCCTGACGCAGCACGAAGGCGTTCTGTGCGCCGATCGCCACGATCAAGCTGATGCAGAGCAGGAAACCGGCAATAAAGGCTGCCATTTGGGATCTCCCTCAAGACAGCACCTTGTTTAGGCGAGCCATGAAGATTAAAGAAACTGATGTTTCTAACTCTGCATAAGTGTTTCTAAACATGCTCGACTATGCACATCTCGCGGCGGTCGCCGCCGTTGTACGCAGCGGAAGCTTCGAAAAGGCGGCACAGCAGCTGCACGTGACGCCCTCAGCCGTGTCTCAACGGGTCAAGCTGTTGGAGGAGCGGCTGGGCACGGTGCTGGTCGTTCGCGGCCAGCCCTGCACGGCAACGGATGCCGGGCGTCGCTTTTGCCGCCATGTGGACGAGGTTGCCTTGCTGGAGCAGGCGTTGCACAGCGATCTCGGCGACCTGGGGCCGGCGGCCGAGCCGGCGACCCTGCGCGTCGCGATCAATGCGGACAGCCTGGCCACCTGGTTCGTGGACGCCATGGCGTCGGTGGACGGCCGGCTGTTCGATTTGGTTCTGGACGACCAGGACCACAGCGCCGACTGGCTGCGGCGGGGCGAGGTCGTCGCCGCAATCAGTGCCCTGCCCCAGCCGGTTCAGGGTTGCGACGTCCGCCCGCTCGGTGCACTGCGCTACGTCGCGACGGCCAGCCCCGCCTTTGTCGACCGCTGGTTTCCCGACGGGCCGAACGCGGACGCGCTGACACACGCGCCCACGATCACCTTCAATACGAAGGACGAGCTTCAAGCCCGCTGGGTCGAGGCGGTGTTTGAACGGCGCCTCGTCATGCCGTCCCATTGGCTGCCGTCGACCCAAGCCTTTGTTGACGCAACGCTGGCGGGCATCGGCTGGGGGATGAACCCGGAAGGGTTGGTCGCAGAGCACGTTGAGGACGGGCGACTAGTGGTCTTGGAGCCTGACCGCCCGCTCGACGTCGCGCTTTACTGGCACTGCAGCCGCATGCTGGCGGCGGCGTTGACGGATGTCACCTCAGTGGTCGTCGACGCGGCGAAACGCTGGCTGGTCCCCATGACATAGCCCCAAGGCAGCGTCATTCCTTCTCGTCCGGCGGCTCCTGCATCATCGCAACCGGTGGAACGTCGAACCAGCGAAGGATCGCGGAGGGGTACGTTGGTGGCCGGCCGGCCCAAAGCAGCCCAGCGTCTCCCACGAATGCCCAGTGGCCGGCGCCACGCATCGGAATCGCGGCGGGCGTGTCGACGATGCCTCCCGTCTCCAGATCGATCAGCACGCCGCCATCGGCGCCGCTCAAGTCACCGGCCAGCAAGCGACCATCCGGGCTGATCGCAATCTCGCCAGCCAAGCCAACGCCGTCGGACAGCGGCCCGTTCTCAGCCACGGGACGGCTCATCCACTTTCCGGGCTCGGTGATGACAATCGAGCCGTCCGCGTGCAGCGAGAGCAGGCGGCCATCGGCAAGGAACGCGAGTTGGACGACCGGCGCGTCGGAGGGCTCGATCGCGGCGAGCGGTTCCGCCCCCTCGCCCAAGGCGTAGATGCCAACGGGCGTGGATGCCGATGTGTCATCGCCTGCCCCATCCTCTGTCCCATAGGCTTCGGGCCGGCGGTCGGCGATCGCCAGCAACGAGCCTGCCTCATTAAGTGCGATGGCCGCGGCCGGCTGGTCATGGATGATGACAGGCTCGTCGGTGCTGGAGAGATCCCAACGCTGCACTGTCCCGGCGCAGGCCGTCGCGACGGTCTGGGCCTCGGCAGCGATCGCGATGGTCGAACAGCCGCCGACGGGCAGGTCTTGAGGCGCCGTATCCGGCGCGCCGTCCCAACGGTAGAGGCCGCCCAGCGTACCGCCGGCACCCTGTCGGTCTTCCCAGGACGGGCTGCGGGCGATCAGCAGCGTGTCGCCGGCAAAGGCCAGATCCCGCACACAGCAGCCTTCCGGCATGGCGCCGAAGACAAAGTCGCTCAGCAGCGCGCCCGACGGGTCGCGCAATTCCACGCTGTTGGGGCCAGCAACCGCGATACGCCCATCCTCTGCGATCGCCAGCGCGGCGAGACCCTCCGCAAGGTCAAGCGCGACCTCGTCTTGCAACTGGCCATGCGCCAGGCTTGGCCAAAGCAGCGCCGCTAGAAACAGCGCCGCCGCGCGCCAACTGGGGCTAGGTCTTGAGCGGGTCAGGACCGTAGGCGTTCCCCTCGCGCTGGCCTTCCTTGATGCCGAGATAGTAAAGCGCATAGAGCCCAATCGCCAACACGATCAGGTTGATCAGCCAGCCGAAGAAGTTCGGTGCGACATAGGTCACCTCGCCCAAGGTCACAGAGGAATAAGTCAGCCCCGTCAACCGCAACAGTGATGCGACAAAAGACGGCAGAATAAAGACCGCCGCCAAAGGCATCGCGGGATCGCCATGGTCATGCAGGCGCTTCACCATCAGCGCCAGCGCCGGATAGATCACCGCCAGATTGAGGACCAGTTGGGTCAGCCAGGCCGGCAGAAACAGCATCAGGATAAACGATCCGACGACCGCCGCGACGGCCAGAACCAGAACGCCGATCCAAAATGGCTGCCGGTTGATGCGGCCGTCGAAATCCGTGAAGAGGAAGTTGAAGTCCACGTCTTACCTCCCGAAAGCTGTCACATGCACGGTCGAGGCTGCACTCGACCATCCGTGGCCCCAAAGAGACAGCCTAACCAGGCAAGCGCGATCATGCGATTGATTTTCCGCATTTCGCCGGCGCTGCGGCCAAAACGGGCGACCAAGACGCTAAGCTTTGGCCTTTGCGCGTTTGATCCGGTCCGCGAACGACGCCTCGACCAGCAGGCTGCCTTCGTGGCCAATGGTCTCGTCGACCAGGGCGTAGACGGTGCCGCCGCAATTGCGCCAGCGCATGCAGAAGGACAGATCCTCCGAAATGTAGTCGCCGCTGTCTTCGATCATGATGCAGTTGAAGAAGCCATAAACCTTACAGCCATAGCCGCTAAGGGTCGTGGCCTTGGCTTCGCCGTTTTCCAACATGCGCTCGAAGACCTGCCGCTGGACCAACATCAATCCGGTCCCCAGCGCCTTGACCTCGACAAAGCCCTGATCGGGTTCAAGGTCCTTCACCGGCACGTCGAGCGCAACGTTGAACGAGTCGCTCAAGCCCACGGCGCGCCGAATGTCGATCGCGCTTTCGGTCTTGATCAGTTCACCGATGGTACGGTTGATCTTCTTGGTGTTGAAGGTGCGTTTCGGGGCCGCAACGGCAATCAAGGGCTTGTCGTAGGCCAGCATGCGCTGGAACAGGCCAGCGCTGAATGACATGTCGGCATCGACGAACGCCATATGGGTGCAGTCCTCGCGACTAAGGAACGTGGACGCCAGAACATTTCGGGCGCGCATGACGTCAGCAAGGTCGACGGTCAGCACATCAACATCGATGCCGGCCTGCGTCATCGAGACTGTCGCGCGCATCATCGAGCGATAGGCGCAGGCCTGAACGACCCCTCGTCCGGTGGGTGTGGCGAACAAGACTTTCATCGGCTGTTTCCCCGGCGCGCGCTCGTCAACAGCGGATTGGGTCGCCAATCGTCATAGCCGATGGCCATCCAGACGCGCAACTCGCAAAAGTCGGA
This sequence comes from Pseudomonadota bacterium, assembly GCA_039177555.1. Taxonomy (GTDB): domain Bacteria; phylum Pseudomonadota; class Alphaproteobacteria; order DSM-16000; family Inquilinaceae; genus JANQGH01. The sequence goes on from JBCDFV010000006.1 coordinate 15,804, forward strand.
TCACGCCGTCAAAGCGCGACGGCGGTGTGTTCGCGGATCGAGCGTTCCGCCGCCTGGCCCATGGCAACAGCCCACAAGCCATCATCGAGCGTGACCGCAGGTTTGCCACCGGTGCGGATCATGTCGCGAAAGGCAACGTGCTCGAAATAGGTCGCGCCATGATGGTCGCCCAACTGCAGCAGCTTTTCATCGACCGGAATGTGTTCGGTCGACATCGGAAGAATGTCTCCCATCCTGTTGACAAAGCCGCGTTTTCCGATCGACAGTCGCGAGGATGGAATGCCGCATTCCACCTTGCCCCCATCGCCGGTTACGGTGATTTCCTCCTGGTCGCGGCTGGCTTCGGCGAACATGCACAAATCCAGCATGGCGCGCGTGCCGTTGGCGAAATCGACCGCGACGAACGCGTTGTCGACGACGTCGGCAGCTTGGCCGTCGACGGTTTCATCGAGATGGTTCACGTCCTGGCCGCCCGTGGCATAGAGGCGAATTGGATCGCTGTTCGTGATCAGGCGCATCAGGTCGAAGAAGTGACAGCACTTCTCCACCATCGTGCCGCCGGACAGCGCGGACAGGCGGTTCCAGGCGCCGACCTTGTCTAGGAATGGAAAGCGATGCTCGCGGATCGCCAGCATGCGCAACTGGCCCACCGTGCCCTTGCGCACCTCCTCGATCAGGCGCGTGACCGGCGGCATGAAGCGATACTCCATCGCCACCCAAACGGGGGCGGCGCGTGACGATGCGGCGGCAATGACCGCCTGGCAGTCCTCCACTGTACTGCAGAGCGGCTTTTCCACGATGATGGGCAGATCGGTCGCCACGGCATCGGCCAGAATGGACCTGTGGGTATGGTTCGGCGACGCGATCACAAGCGCGTCGAGGGCCTCGGCGCCCAGCATGTCGCGATAGTCCGGATAGGCGGTGAGGCCCGTGAGCGCCGCCGCCTTTTGGCGCATGCCCGCGTCGGTATCGGCAACGGCGGTCACCTCGACGCCGTCGACGGCGCCCAGATTGCGAATGTGTTCCTGGCCCATATTGCCAGTGCCGATGACGCCATAGCGAAGGGTCATGGCGTCCCGCCAATGCTGGTGGTCGGTCTGGACCCGGTTGTCATGTCGCGAAGAACCAATGGTATCGAAGGCGAGTCTGCCCGCCAAATCAGGCCGATTGGCGCTGCCTGTCAATAGTTTGCAGCGTCGATCTGGCCTGGGACGGCGACATGTGTCTCGGCAGTTAGGCGCCGCCGCGCGACCGGATGATCTGGCCGGTGATCCATTTGGCCTCGTCCGAAGCCAGGAAGGCAACCAGCCGCGCGGCGTCTCGCGGTTCCCCCAGGCGGCATGTCGGCGCGGCGTCGATCAGCGTTTGGCGCAGATCCTCGCCTATCCAACCGGTGTCCGTGACACCCGGATCGATGGCGTTGACGGTGATGCCCCGACCGGCAAGCGCCGGCGCGAGGCTGACCGTCAAAGCATCGATCGCGCCCTTGGTCGCGGCATAGGCCAGCTCGTCCGGCATCGGCCCCGCCCCCTGCCCGGACGTCATGTTGATGATCCGGCCGCCCTCGGCCCGATCGAAATGCCGGACGAACTCCGCCGTGAGCAGGGCCGTGGCCCTCAGGTTGACGGCGTAGTGGGCATCCAGCCCGGCGGCGTCGAGCCGGTCGATCCCGTCGTGGGCCGAATAGGCCGCATTGTTGACGAGGATGTCGATCGTTCCAATGGCAGACCGGGCCTTGTCGAACAGGTCGGCCGCACCGCCCGGCTTCGACAGATCGACTTCGAAGCCCATGGCGCGCACGCCCAGGCTAGTGATCTCACCCAGGACGTCGTCGATCATCGGGCCCTTGTCGTCGGTCCAAGACTGCGCGCCATCATATGGACGGAAGTAAGCCAGGCAGGTATCCGCGCCCGCCGTCGCGAGTGCCCTTGCGATGGCAATACCAAGCCCATTGTGCCGCGAGGCACCGGTGATCAACGCCGTCTTGCCGGCCAAAGTGCCCATCTGTCCCCCAATCCGCATGACCGATAGCGCTCTCGGCCGCGATCACTTCGTCGCGAGCCCGCCAATCAGCGCCCAGCCTCCAAGGCGACAACTCCCTCAAACGCAGCTAGACTCGCGCATGCAACAGCCAGAGGTTGCACCAAGAGGCGCTCGCCATAACGACAATAAGGAGCAAGAGGCCGATGTACATTGCGATTCGGAAATACCAGGCGGCAGGATCGGCGAAGGATGTCGAGGACGCCGTGCGGCGCGAGCTGGTGCCGGTGTTGAAGCAGGACCCCGGCTTTCGGGGTTTCTATATGATCGATGACGGTGGCAGCACGATCGCATCGGTCAGCATCTTCGACAGCGAGGAAGCGGCCCGCCGATCGAATGAGCAAGCGGTCGCCGCACGGGCCAAATTCATGCACCTGTTGCCGGACGAACCGGAAATCGTGGTCGGCGAGGCCGGCATCGCCGAAACCGTCTGACCGCTAGGCGCGCACGCCCACCAGGGCCGGCAGTTCAGCCAATGAGGTGATCACGGCGGCCGGTCCTGCGGGCAGCTTGTCCTGCTGCTGGCCAAGTCGATTGCACCAGCAGGCGGCGAAGCCGAAACGGGCGGCGCCGGCGATGTCCCAACCGTTGCTGGAGATGAAGCACACCCGTGCCGGTTCGACGTTCAGGCGATCGACCGCGAGTTGATAGGCCGGCGCTGCGGGCTTGTGGATGCCGACATCCTCTACGGAAAGGACGGCGTCGAAGTCCTGGTCGAGCCCGGCGGACGCCACGGCTGCATACAGCATCTGTGGCGATCCGTTGGATAGGATCGCCGTGCCGACGCCGCCTTCGCGCAACGCCTGAAGGACAGATGCGACCTCGGGATAGGCGGTCAGCGCCCTATAGAGATCGAGCAGGCGCGCCCTGAGGGCAGGATCGTCGACGCCGAAGCTGGCCAGGGCAAAGTCGAGGCCGCGCGTCGTGGTCTCCCATAGGTCCAGATGGGCGCCCATAATGTCGCTGAGCCAGGCATACTCCAGCTGCTTTTGGCGCCACAGGGCCGACACGGCAGCAGCCTTCTCGCCCAGCGCCTCGCCCCCGCGCTGGACAGCGGAGTGGACGTCGAACAGTGTGCCATAGGCGTCGAACACGCAGACGGCGATATCGGCAAAGGGCTTGCTTGTCATGGGCAGACTCTTGTCTGGACGCTGGCAGAATGGCCGGACAGCAAAACCCGCAAAAGCCGCCGGCGCAACCGCTTAGGGCGCCGACTTCGAGGTTCGCAGCAGCACGAATTGGGCGATGGCGCCGATCGCGGCGACAATGACGCACAAGAGGGTCAGCGCCTCGAAGCCGGCATCGACGGCGTGCCTCAACGCGGCCTGGACAGTGGCGGCGGTCGCCGCCTCGAACTGGCCCAACACGGACTGCAACTGTGCGGCGTCAGCATGCAGTCCGGCGCGGACGGCGGACAGTTGCGTCGGATCGGTAATCTGAAGCTCCGCCAGACTGTTCGCCAGAGACCCCTCGGTGGCCGCGGCCGACACCAGGCCGCCGAGCGATACGCCGATCGTGGCCCCCAGAAAGGTGAACGTCGTCAACAGGCCGGCCCCCTGCCCGGTCTGATGGGGCGACAGGGTCGCCAAACCGATGCCGGAGAAGACCGGTACCGTCAGACCCAGGCCGAGGCCGCAGAGGACCAGAGCCGTTTCCAGCCCCACGAGGTTGTCGACGGCCACTTCGATATGGAGCAGCAGCGCGCCGAGGCAGAGCAACACCATACCGGTGGTAACGACGCTGCGCGGCCCCAGGCGTGATACTGCCCGGTCGACGAACAGCGAAACGACGAACATCACGATGGTCAGCGCAATCAGCGTGACGCCGGCCTGGGCGGCGCTGTCACCGAGGGTCAGCGTGTTCTGCACGAAGACACTGGCGAAATAGAGGATGCCGTAGATCAGGAAGAAGGTGCTTAAAATGCCGACGGTGGCGGCGATGAAGTGGCGGTGGCGAAACAGCTTCAGGTCCAGGAACGGCCGCTCCAACCGGCGCTCGCGCAGCAGCAGGATCACCAGTGCGGCGACCGCAACGAATAGCGTGCCAAGGGTCGCGACCGAAGCCCAGCCGAGGCCCTGGGCGTGGGTGATCGCGTATGTGAAAGCGGCCATCGCCACGGCCAGCAGCACAAAGCCGGGATAGTCGCGTTTGCCCGCCGAACGTTCGGCCCTGGCCTCAACGTGGCCGCGCATAGCCGCAGCCACAATCACGAACGCCAGCGCGGCAATAGCCAGACTAACCCAGAAAACGGCCCGCCAGTCGAGATAGTGGGTCAAGAGACCGCCGACGATCGGACCTATGCCGAGGCCGAGGCCGAGAAATCCGCTCCAGATCCCTGCCGCGACCTGGCGCTGGTGTTCGGGGAAGGTCGCCTTGAACAGGGCCAGCGACATGGGCAGCAAGAGGGCGCCGGCGAAGCCCTGGATGGCGCGGCCAATCAGGATTGTCGCCGCGTTGCCAGCCAGCGCGATCATCACATAGGCGATCATGAAGCTGACCGCGCCGGCGAGAAACACGCGCCCATGGCCGAAATGGTCGCCGATGCGGCCGGCGGCGGCCAGGAACACGGCGCCGGTCAAGAAGTAGATCGTGACGATCCATTGGACGGTGACGGGGCCGATATCGAACGCGTGGCGAATGGCCGGGACGGCCGTGATCAGCGCCGTGCCATTCATGGTCAGGCTGAACACGCCCAGGCACGCGCCGGCCATGACGGTCCAGCGATTGGGGCCCGTGCCGGGAGGCGCCGCAACGGTCACACCAGCGATCCCCCTTGCATTGCCGGAAGGCTCAACGGTTCGCGCGCTGACTATCCAGCAAGGCGCCCGGCCCTACCGGCAGCCGGTGAGCAGCTTGGGCGGGCATGTCATGGATCGGCATTCGCCGGCCAGTCGGGCATTGGCGCGCCGTCCCAGGAGACGTCGCCGATAAAGGCTTGGCCGAAATCGATATGCTCGCGCTCGGCACGCTTGGACCAATGGCGCAGATTGATGAAGAAGTACAGCGCCGGCAGCATGTCTTCGGCGGAGATGTAGACGTCTGGCGTCGTCAGCAGCTCCCGGACCAGTTGGCGCGCCGGCAACTGAACCATCCCAGGCTTGAAGAGGAAGGCGTCGTACTGCCGCCGGGCGTCCGGTTCGACGATCCGCGTTTCGGTGGGCTCGCCAAGAACCGCATCGGCGACCCAGGTCTTCGGCGTCAGGAAAACCCCGGCGCTGGAACGCGGGTTGCATTCGATCATGACGAAGCCATTCGGCGTACGCCGAAAATCGAAGCCGATGAAGCCGGTGTAGTTGAACCGGGCGCAAATCGCCGAGGTCACCTCCAGCGATCCGAAATCCTCAATCGAGGAGAACTGTACGGAGAACCCGCCGGAGGCCTGAATGGTCGGCTCGTAGACGCAGTGGACCAACACCTTGCCGTTTCGAACCACACTGAACGAGCAGGCGTCGTTGCCTTCGACGTATTCCTGGACCAGCCAGGGGTTTTCGGCCGTTGGCTCGCAGTCATCGAGGCTGATCTCGCCAGCCCTGGGACCGTGGTTGGTGAGATAGACCATGCCGCCGCGCGAGTAGGCTGGGCGGGCGACGAAAGCATCAAACTGACCGACCGCCGTTCGCAGATCATCGCGATCGGCTACCACGTCGGTCCTCGGTGCCGGCAACCCGAGATCGGCGCACAGTTCGATGAACCGGGCCTTGTCGTGCAGGCAGGCAATGGTGTCGAAAGCCGGTGCGAAAAGCGGTGCGGGGATTTTGTCGGCGTAGCGGGCCAGGAAAAAGCCGTCCTCGTAGGACGGCACGACAAGGTCAATGCCGCGCTGCTGCACGATCTCGGCGATGTCTTGCGCATACTGAACCGGGTCCGACGCCGCTGCCGCGGCGACATGAAGTCTGTCCACGGCGTTCGAATGCATCGCCGTGGCCAGCTTGAAACTGTCAACCACGTCGATCCGGCACGGGCCCTGGTGGAGCGCCCGCACGATCCCCGTGGCCGGGTGAAAGCGCCCGCAGGTCACCACGACGCGTCGGTCGCCGCTCATGCCGACCGCGCCTTCAGCCGGGCTGGACCAAGAAAGCGCGCTCGGCCGGTTTGATGACCGATTGGCGGGTCAGGTCTGCCGACATCACGGTGCTGTGGCTTCTGTACCTTCATGCGAGACCAGGCTTTTGCGAGCGGTTGACGGCGTTCAATCCAGGATAGCCGGTAATGCGCCAAATGGCGCATGCTAAGTCTTCTGCCTCAATCCGAAGGGAGGGCGAGATGGGTCTGTTTCATCCATTCACGGTGCGGCTCAGCGACGGTGAGAGCATGGTCGTGCACCTGGCGACCGCCGTTAACGCCGAACGTTTCCCCGAGATCCGCCAGAGCATTATCGACGGCACCTTCCACAGGTTCAGCCACCCGAAGACCGGCAAGCCCTTCACGGTCGAGGCGCCGTTCATGTACACCGACATGAGCCGCGACACCTTCTTCGCCGTCCATCCGCCGAAGACCCGCTTTGCCTGGATGGATGATTCCGAGGCGCTGGAACAGGAACTGGACAAGATCCCGGCGTCCCTGTCGGCGTATGACAAACGCTACGCGCGGGTCGTGTACGGCCTTGGCGAGTTGCGGGAAAAGCTGGTCGCGCAAGAAGCCGCGCTGGACGATCGGATCGTGGAATTGATGAAGGTATTCCTGATCCACGAGCACCCGTTTTTGATCCAAAAGCCGCGTCTGCGCCTGATGCTGGACGGCGTCGACGACGAAAAGTACGGCTTCGTCGCCGCCTTCGACCATGATCGCGAGGCGTTCGAGGTCGCCGTGCCGCGCGACATCGCCGATGAGCTGGTCGAAGACCGGGACACACTGAAGGGCTGGGTCAATCGTAACCATACCCACGCCAACATCTTCGACGACAGCCGCGAGCGCTGGGTGAATTTCTGGCGCTGGTCACCGACGCTGAGCGCCATCCGCACCTTGCGCGAAATGGCGCGTCTGGCGGCATCCGGCGGCACGGTGCCGATGGACAGTAGCCGCTTTCAGACCATGCTGCGCACCCTGCCGCGCGGCAAGCGGCTGCCGGGTACGGCCAAGCGCGACCTGCGCACGCTGCACGACCACGCCAAGCGCGCGGGCGAGGCCAAGCTGCAGGATACGCTGTTCGAAATCCGGTTCGGCATTGAGCTTGAGGACGACTGGGCCTTCAACAACGATCCGGACGATATCGACACCCTGTGGTCCCTGCTGCGCGACCTTCCCGACAGCAATGTCGAAGGCAATGCCAACCTGAAGAGCCTGTATCTGGCCGAGGGCAAGGGCGGCGGCTGGTACGAGCCGTGGAGCGGCGACGTCCATATCGGCGAAACCACGCTCAGGCGGCGCGAGCGCTTCGAGGACGTGGTCCGGCACGAGGTCGGCCATGCCGTGCACGAAAAGCGCAAGGATGATGTCGACCCCTGGCTGGCCGACGAATTCGGCTGGCGCATGTTCGACCCAACCAATGCCGGCATCGACGCCTGGGTCGACATGATGGGCGGCTGGGGCACGCTGACCAGCGGCCAACGGCGTGACGTGCGCGCCTTTTTGCGCACGGCGCTGGGCACCGGCAGCAGTTGGAATCCAGGCCCGGAACCCAACGCGCCCGCCGGCCACCCCTGGAGCCAGCCCGGCTTCGGCCCGCGCCTGGCCTATGAGCGCACGGGCGCGGACTGGTATCGGAACAATCGCAATTGGTTCCGGGTCGGCGACCAGGCCTTCTTCCTGAACTTCTGGTACCAGAAGCTGATGACCGTCGGCGTGTCGACACTGGACCTGATCAATCGCGGCATGCCCAGCAGCTATGCCGCCATGTCGCCCTATGAGTTCTTCGCCGAGCTTTATGCTCTCTACTACGATCTCGACGACCGGATGCGGCCGAACATACCCGAAAGCGCGCAAGCCTGGCTGGACACCCATATCGGCAGCGCCGGCGGCGACCTTGGCCCGGCCCACCGGTCGGGCGGCACCCGTATCCCTCGCCCTTGATACCCCTCGACCGACGCTTGCCGGCAAATGTGGGCCATCGGCAGGCCTCGGCTGGACCTTGCGAAGCCAGCCGTTGATTGCGCAAAAGAGTTGCTGTTGAGTGACGGGGAATCGTTTGACGCCGAGAAGGACAGCACCATGCGAACGCCCACCGGTTTTCTGGTAGCAGCGATGGCCGCCACTCTACTAACCCCGTTCGGCGCCAGCGCCGACCCGACGATGGAGTGCGATGGCACAAGCCAGGTCGAAATCAGCCAGTGTCTGGACGAGACGCTGGCGCGGGCCGACGCCGCCGTCGATGAGGCCTTCTCGTTTGCCCTCACGTCGGCGGCGGAGACGGACGAAGCCACAGGCCGCGCCAGCGTCGTGCCTGCCTTGTACGCCAGCCAGTCGGCTTGGGAGACCTTCCGCGAGAGCCAGTGCGACTATGTCGGTTCGACCTATGGCGGTGGTTCCGGGACCGGTGTTGCGATCCTCGCTTGCCGCATCACGGAGGCGCGCGCGCGAACAACAGAACTGATGAGCGGTCTCGACTAGAACTGTCGGCGCCTTTTGGTGTCTACCTCAACGGCCCCTTCAACTTCATCGATTTTTTGATATCTTCCCGGCCTTCCGACGACGAACCAGCGTCGCGCCCCGGTTATCGCAATCCAATGTGGAGCCCCCCATGCCGCTTTTTGGTCCCCCACTCGATACCGATAAGCCCTTCAAGCTGATCGGTCTTCTGGAAGCTGGCCTCAAGGCTCACCCCGACGAAATCGCGCTGGTGTCGACCAAGAACAGCTGGACCTGGCGGCAACTGGACAAGGCCAGCGACCGCTATGCCGCCCATCTCTACGCACTTGGCATTCGCAAGGGCGATCGGGTGGCGTCCCTGATGCCGAACCGGGATGCGTTGGTCATCCACTATCTCGGCTGCATCAAGGGCGGGTTCGTCGCCGTGCCGCTGAACTATCGCTACATGCCGCCGGAGATCGACCATGCCCTGGCGCTGACCAAGTCGAAGATCCTGCTGGCCCATATCGAGCGTGATGCCGATTTGGCCGCGTCGCAGGAGGTGCCCAAGCTGCCCCTGGGCGTGATCCGCTACGGTGCGGGCGAAGGCGACGGCAGCTTTGAGGCCATGCTGCTGAAGGAGCCGCCGGAGGTGACGTTGGAGGCGCCCGAACCGAGCGATCCTGTCTTCATCTTCTTCACCTCCGGCAGCACCGGCAAGCCGAAGGGCGTGACCCATACCCATGAGACGTTCGGCTGGATGCTGACCGCCGCCATCCAGGGCTACGAGGTCACGCCGGACGACGTCGTCCTACCCGGCTCGTCCATGTCCCATCTCGGCGGGCATATGCACTCGCTGATGGTGTTGGCCGTCGGCGGCAAGTCCCTGGTCGCCCGGACCTTCGATCCCGACGAGCTGCTGTGGCTGCTGCGAGAGCACCGGCCGACGCTCTTGTGGATGCTACCGTCCGCCTTGATCGGCCTGATGCAGGAACACGGCGCGAAGCATGAGGACTTCACCTCGCTGCGCTTGTGCGTTTCCGGCGGCGACAAGGTCCCGGCGGAGTTGGAGCGCGAGTTCACCGACATGGTCGGCTTTCCGATCGACGAGATCTACGGCATGTCGGAAATCGGCATCTCGAACCTCAATCCGGTCTCCGGCGAGAACAGACTGGGCTCGGTAGGGCCGGCCAACGCGGGCTATGGCCTCTCCATCCGCGACGATGACGGCAACGAGCTGGGGGTCGGCGAGGAAGGACGGCTGTGGGTCCAGTCGCCGGTCAATATGATCGGCTATTGGGACAATCCGACGGCGACGGCGGAAACCATCGTCGATGGCTGGCTGGATACCGGCGACGTCATGAGAGCGGACGAAGACGGCTATCTGTGGTTCTGCGGCCGTAAGAAGCAGATCATCGTGCATGACGGCTCCAACATCTGCCCGCAGGAGGTCGAGGAATCCTTGATCGAGCACCCGGCCGTGCGCGGCGTCGGCGTCGTCGGCGTGCATCATCTGGTCCATGGCGAGAACGTCCGCGCCTATGTGACGCTGATGGAGGACGCCGACACGCCGCAAATGCAGGAGCTGATCGAGTTCTCGCGCGCCCGCGTCGGCTACAAGGCGCCGGAAATGATCGAGTTCCTGGAGGAAATGCCGATGAACGCTACCGGGAAGGTCGATCGCGTGACGTTGAAGCAATGGGCCGCCGAGAAGCACGGGGTCGACGTCGCCACCTAAGCAGGGCCTCACTCACCGCCAGAGCCGCCCGAAACCTTCAAGGAGCCAGCCATGACGCTTCACGGACGTTCCGCCGATACCATCTCGCCGGTCGATGTGACGCGCCTGCTGGACAGGGGATTGAGCGCCCATCCCGACGAGATCGCGGTTGTCTCGACTAAGAACAGCTGGACCTGGCGGCAGCTTGACAAGGCAAGCGATCGCTACGCAGCGCATCTCTACGCGCTTGGCATACGAAGGGGCGACCGCGTCGCCTCGCTGATGCCGAACCGGGATGCGCTGGTCATTCACTATCTCGGCTGCCTGAAGGCCGGTTTCATCGCCGTGCCGCTGAACTATCGCTACATGGCGCCGGAGATCGATCACGCCCTGTCGCTCACCCGCGCGAAGGTGCTTCTGGCGCATGTCGAGCGGGACGCGGACCTGGCGGCATCGGCCGAGGTTCCCAAACTGCCGCTCGGCGTCATCCGCTATGGCGCCGGCGAGGGCGACGACAGCTTCGAGGCCATGCTGGAAAAGCAAGCGCCGGACGTCGACCTGCAGAAACCGGCGACATCCGACCCGGCCATTATCTTCTTCACCTCCGGCAGCACGGCCAAGCCAAAGGGGGTCACGCATACTTTCGCGACGCTTGGCTGGATTCTCGCGACACTGGTCGCCGGCTACGAGGTGACGCCGAGGGACGTCATTCTTTCGGCGTCATCCATGTCGCACATCGGATCGTTCATGCATGCCTTCATGATCCTCGCGAACGGCAGCAAGGTGGTGCTTCCTCGGCAGTTCGATCCCGACGAAGCGCTGTGGCTGCTGCGCCATCACGCGCCGACGATTTTTCTGATGCTGCCGGCACCGTTGTTCGGTGTTGTGCGCCACCCCGACGCAAAACATGAGGATTTCGCGTCGGTTCGCCTGTGCGTCTCGGGCGGCGACAAGGTGGCGGCGGAGCTGGAACGAGAGTTCGAACAGCTTGCCGGCATTCCGATCGACGAGTGTTACGGCATGTCCGAAATCGGCATTTCCAACATGAACCCGCCGTCCGGCGTGAACAAGCCGGGCTCGGTCGGGCCCGCCAATGTCGGCTACGACCTGTCCATCCGGGACGACGACGGCAACGAGGTCGGCCCCGGCGCAGACGGCCGCATGTGGGTCAAGTCGCCGGCCAACATGGTCGGCTATTGGGACAACCCGACCGCAACGGCCGAGACCATCGTCGACGGCTGGCTGGATACCGGCGACGTGGTGCGCGCGGATGAGGACGGCTATGTCTGGTTTCGCGCGCGCAAGAAGCAGATCATTATCCACGACGCCTCCAACGTCAGCCCGCAGGAGGTCGAGGAGAGCCTGGTTGAGCATCCTTCGGTCGCCAACGCCGGGGTCGTCGGCGTGCACGACCTGATCCATGGCGAAAACGTCTGGGCCTATGTCGAACTGGTGGATGGAGCGGAAGCCGCCAAGGCAGAGGATCTGATCGCGTTCTCCCGCCAACGCGTGGGCTACAAGGCGCCGGAGGTCATCGTGTTTCTCGACGACATGCCGATGAACGCCACCGGCAAGACCGACCGCGTGAGGCTAAAGCGCTGGGCGGCCGAGCGGCACGACGCCGAAACCGCGGCCTGATTGCCTGGCGTCGCGCAACGAGCCTCGATCTCGGTCACCACAGACGCGGAAAACGCCAATGCCTCTCTACGGTCCCTCGAACGCTGGTGAGAAGCCAGTCGACATCCCAAACCTGCTTGACATAGGTCTCGAACGACACCCCGATGCGATCGCGGTCTTGTCCACGAAGAACAGCTGGACCTGGCGCCAGCTCGATAGGGCCAGCAATCGCTATGCGTCACATCTCCACGCCAAGGGGCTTCGCAAGGGGGATCGCGTCGCCTCGCTGATGCCAAACAGGGATGCGTTGCTGGTGCATTACCTCGGCTGCATGAAGGCCGGCTTCGTGGCCGTACCCTTGAACTATCGTTACATGCCGCCCGAGATCGACCATGCGCTGGCGCTGTCAGGCGCGAAGATCCTGCTGGCCCATGTCGAGCGCGACAACGATCTCGCCGCCGCAAAGACGGTCGCCGACCTGCCGCACGGCGTCATCCGTTACGGTGCCGGCGAAGGCGATGACAGTTTCGAGGCCTTGCTGTTCAAGGAAGCGCCGGCGGTCGCATTCGACAAGCCGTCGCTTGACGATCCCATCTTCATCTTCTTTACGTCCGGCAGTACCGGCAAGCCGAAGGGCGTGACCCACACGGTCAGCACGTTGGGCTGGATCGTGAAGACCCGCGCCAAGAGCTTTGGCATTCATGCCGGGGATGTCACGCTGAGTGCGGCGTCCATGTCCCATATGGGCGCCTCGATGACCGTCTTGGCGACCTTGGCGGTCGGCGGTAAGGCCCTGATCGCACGGACGTTCGACCCTGAAGAGGTGATCTGGCTGGCCCGCGAACAGGCGCCGACCTTCATGATGATGCTGCCCGCCGCGCTGTTTCGCGTGGTCGAGGACAAGCGGGCGCGGCACGAGGATTTTCGATCTTTGCGCCACTGCGTTTCGGGCGGCGACAAGGTGCCGGCTGAACTGGAAAAACGGTTCGCCGAGCTGGTCGGCATCCCGATCAACGAAGCCTACGGCATGTCCGAGTGCGGCATCCTCAACGCCAATCCGCCGGACGGGCCGAACAAGCCCGGCTCTGTCGGGCCGCCCATGGTCGGCTTCGTCGAGTCGATCCGTGACGACGACGGCAACGAAGTCGAAGCCGGTGTCGACGGGCAATTGTGGGCCAAGTCACCCTGCATCACGGTCGGCTATTGGGACAATCCCCAGGCGACCGCGGAAGCGATCGTCGATGGCTGGCTGAACACCGGCGACATGATGCGCGCCGACGCGGATGGCTATCTTTGGTTCTGCGGCCGCAAGAAGCAGATCATCGTCCACGACGGCTCGAACATCAGCCCGCAGGAGGTCGAGGACACGCTGCTCGCCCACCCCGCGATCGCCAGCGCCGGCGTCGTCGGCGTGCATGACAGGATCCATGGCGAAAATGTCTGGGCCTATGTGACGCTGGAGGACGGCGTGGAGCCTCCCCCGGCGCAGGAGTTGATCGAGTTCTCGCGTGCGCGCGTCGGCTACAAGGCGCCGGAACTGATTGAGTTTCTGGACGACATGCCCCTGAACGCCACAGGCAAGGTCGACCGCGTCAGGCTGAAGACGTGGGCTGCGGACAGGCACAACGCTGAAATGGCCTGACGGCGATCGGCCGACACAAGCAGTTACCGAACCAGTGATGTCGATAGGCTTTCGCGCTTGACAATATATTTCATGATATCATTAATTATTCATCTATATCGAAATAGGAATGACAACGCATGACAGATCAACCTCATCGCGCCACCCTCGCCTCCGCCGTGGTCTATAAGGACCCGGATGCGGCCCTCGACTGGCTGGAAAAGGCCTTCGGGTTCGAACGTTCGATGGTCATCACCGATGCCGATGGCAATCTGGCCCACGCGGAGATGACGGTCGGCGAATGCTATCTGATGGTTGGGGCGGAATGGGCCGGTCATGTCGCCAGCCCCGCCTCGGTTGGCGGCAAGAACACACAGTCGGTCCATGTGCATCTGGACGCCGACCTCGACGCCCATTGCGATCGCGCCAGAGCGGCCGGCGCGGAGGTCGTGCGCCAGCCTGAAGACCAGTTCTATGGCGACCGGGTCTATGCCGTGAAAGACCCTGAGGGCCATGTCTGGACCTTTGCCCAGACCGTGCGGCAGGTCAGCCGGGAACAGGCCGAGAAGGCCAGCGGCCTGAAGATCGAAGGCTGGATTTGAAAGCGGCGTCCAAGCTCGATCAGACCCTGGCGGCGCTGGCCGATCCAAACCGCCGCCGGGTCGTGGACCTGCTGCGCGAGCGGCCGCGCCGGGCTGGCGAGATCGCCGATCTCGTCGGCCTGTCGCCGCCGGCGATGAGCCGGCACCTGAAGGCGCTGCGCAAGAGCGGCCTGATCGAGGACAGCCATCCGGAGTTCGACGCCAGGGTCCGCGTTTATCGGCTGCGGCCGCAGCCCATGGCGGAGTTGAAGCGCTGGCTGGAAGAGACGGAACAGCTTTGGACCGTGCAACTGACGGCCTTCAAGGACCATCTGGAGCGCAAGGAATGACCTCGTCCATCATCGTGGCCCTGCGTGTAGGGGCAACACCGGCGCGCGCGTTCGACGTGTTCACCAACGAGATCGGCGCCTGGTGGCGGCCGAATATGGTGTTTCCGTTCAGCCGCCGCGAACCGGGCACGCTGGCGTTCGAGCCGGGGCCGGATGGCAGGCTGGTCGAAACCTACGCCAATGGCGACACGTTCGAGATCGGCCGCATTACGACTTGGCAGCCGGGCGACCGTCTGGCCTTCACCTGGCACCAGGACACGTTCGAGCCCGGCCAGTCGACACTGGTCGATGTCCGCTTCGAGGCCGTCGGCGAGGAAACGAGGGTCACCGTCAGCCATTCCGGCTGGGACAGCATCCCGCAGAAACACGCGGCGCGGCATACCATGGACGACGCCGTTTTCCTGCGCCGCCATGGCGAATGGTGGCAGGCGCTCTTGCGCGCGCTGAGGGCCAGACTCGGTTAGGGACACAGGGCACGTCAGCTTCGCGTATCGGCAAGCAGCGCGTCGATCTGACTGACGGTCCCGTCCGAGAGCGGACCGTAGGCCAATACACCGAAATTGTCCTTCGCCTGTGCCGGCGTGCGACACCCGGGCAGCGGGATCGCCCGGTCGGACTTTGCCAGGCACCAGCCAAGGGCGCCTTGGGCCAAGCTGCGGCCATCTTCGGTCAGCAGTTCACGCACGCCTTCAAGCGCAGCCAACAGGGTCGCGCTCGGTGATCCGTCATGGAAGTAGCGCAACCACTCAACCCCGCTGCCCCGGACGTCGTTCCCTCCCGCCGCCGAGCGGTCCGGACGGTGTTTTCCGGTCAGCAGGCCCATGGCCAAGGGTTGGCGATTGAATGACCATAGCCCCCGCTTCTCGATGGCGCGAAGCATGTCGTCGGCCGGGGAAAAGAGGTTCATGTCGTGTTGAACCGCCACGTAGCCTTCAAGGTCCGCAAAGGCCATCGCGCCTTCGACGTCGTCGTTGCTCCAGCCGAAGCCGCCGATCTTGCCTTGTTCATACGCGCGGGAAAACGCTTCAAAAACACCCTCCGATCGCGCGACAGCATGGTGATTGATATGGAACTTCACGAGATCGATGTGGTCGACGCCCAGGCGCTTGAGCGAGGCGTCGATGGCGGCACCGATATCTTCCTCACGATCGGTCAGCCCGACGATGTTGCCGCTGTCGGGTTCGCAGACCATGCCGGCCTTGGTACAGATGACGAAATCCTCGCGCGGCAGATCGGTTTCCTTAAGTGCCGTGGCGATGATCGTTTCGGCGTGGCCGGCGCCGTATTGGTCGGCCGTGTCGATGATCCGCACGCCCCGATCGAAGGCCGTGTGCAGGGTTCTCAGCGACTCCGCATCGTCGACGTTGGCCCAGCCGGTCGCCTGGCCGTTCCAATACTGCTCGCCCCCCATCACCCAGGTGCCGATCCCAATCCTCGGTACCGTTTTGCCGTTCCACAGTTTCACATCATTCAACGTCATCAATGCGTCCTCTTTTGCTTCAGGCTCGGCATTTGGTCCTGCGCCGAACGGTCGAAAATGGCGCGAAACCGAAAGGTGCCTTTCGCGGATGAAAAGGCCGCGTACGAAGACAAATTCGTGTGCAGACCAGATCCGGTATGGAGACACCGCGCGGCTGGGCCGCATTCGGGCAAGCAAGGCGTGAAAAAACGGGCGTGAAGAGTCACGCACCACGTTGACGGCAAAACCGGTTTTGCCGGCCGCCCTTGCCGATTGAAGGTTGCAACTGAAGCCGCTACCCTCGAAGCAATCGTCATCACGCATGGTGCTTGAACGATCCTATGGCCCGTCAAGTCCCCGTTCCAGATTCACGCTGGCCATGACCACGGTCGTCGTTCTGTCATTCGCCGAACGTTCGAAGATCTGCAACACTAAGGGCCGAGGGTTGGGCGCGCTGCTGCGACCATCTCGCGATCGACCGGCGTCCATTCCCCAGCCGCCGGGGCGCTTTCGGCGCTGAACTCGTCATTTAGGACATGTCCATGGTTCCCCCAATCGCCGCCGCCTGCCTTCGGTCTTTTACTAAGCGGACTTGGTTTTTCGCGCTTTTACTGTGGATCGCGGGGGCGGCGAGCCTTGCCAACGCCCAGTCGGGCCAGCCGCCAACCGTAACGGTCAGCCCACCGCTGCAGCAGGAGTTGATTGAGTATCAGGAGTTCACCGGCCAGTTTGCGGCCATTGACTATGTCGATGTGAGCGCACGGGTCAGCGGCTATCTGGACGAGATCCATTTCGAAGACGGCCAGATGATCAACGAGGGGGATCTGCTGTTCGTCATCGACCCGCGACCGTTCGAGGCCGATCTTCGCGCGGCCCAGGCCGACGTGGCGCAGGCGCAGGCGCGCCTTGATTTGGCCCAGCAGCAGCTTCAGCGCGCCGAAGAACTGCTGCAGAACAACAACATCGCGGAGGCGACCTATGACGAGCGGGTCGAGGAGGTAAACGCCGCCACCGCCGCGCTGGACCTGTCGTCCGCCCACGAGGCCCTGTCCCAACTCGATCTCGGCTATACCAGGATCACCGCGCCGATCAGCGGCCGCATGAGCCGGCGGGAAATAAGCGTGGGTAACCTGATACTGGGCGGCACGTCGGGCAGCACGACCCTGTTGACCAACATCGTCTCGCTCGACCCGATCTATTTCGAGTTCGACATGAGCGAGTCCTACTATCTCGCCTATCAGCGTGCGATCGCCGCTGGCCAGTTACAGTCGCAACGCGACGGCGGGGTTCAAGTCAACGCAAGGCTGTTCGACGAGACCGACTGGCCGCTTGAAGGGACGATCGACTTCGTCGACAACCGCATCGACCGAACCTCCGGCACTATCCGCATGCGAGCAGTCTTTCCCAATGCCGACGGCTTCATCACGCCGGGCCAGTTCGGCGTGCTGCGGCTGCCTGCCTCGCCGCGCTACGATGCCCTGCTGCTGCCGGACGAGGCGGTCTTGAGCGATCAGGATCAGCGTATCGTGCTGATCGTCAATGGCGATAATGTCGTTGAGTCCCGGGTGGTTCGGCCCGGCCCCCGCGAATACGGTCTGCGGATCATTCGCAGCGGCCTGGAGCCAACCGACAGCGTGATCATCAACGGCATGATCCGGGCCAGACCGGGCGCCACGGTGACACCCGAACCAGGCCAGATCACGGCCGCCGACCAGCCCTAAGCGCCGGACCAAGAGACGTGCGCATCGCCCATTTCTGCATTGACCGGCCGATCTTCGCGTCGGTCATTTCGATCCTGATCGTCCTTATCGGCGCCTTCGCCTACCTGTCGCTGCCGGTGGCGCAGTATCCCGAGATCGCGCCGCCGACGATCGTCGTCTCCGCCAGCTATCCCGGGGCCTCGGCCGAGACCATCGCCGACACCGTTGCCGCGCCCTTGGAGGAGCAGATCAACGGCGTGGAAAACATGCTCTATATGAGCAGCCAGTCCACCGGCGACGGCGGTCTGTCGCTGACCGTGACCTTCGCCCTGGGCACGGACCTGGATATCGCGCAAGTGCTGGTGCAGAACCGGGTGGCGGTGGCCGAGGCGCAACTGCCCGAGGAGGTGCGCCGTCTCGGCGTGACGGTGGCCAAGAACTCGCCGGACATGTTGATGGTCATCCACTTGACCTCGCCCGACGGCACGCGCGACCAGCTTTACCTGTCCAACTACGCCACGCTGCAGGTGCGCGACGTGCTGGCCAGGCTCGACGGTGTCGGCAACGTCCAGATCTTCGGCGCGCGCGAATACGCCATGCGCATCTGGCTGAACCCGGAGCTGCTGCGGGCCCGCGACCTGACCGCCAGCGACGTGGTGAATGCCGTCCGGTCCCAGAACGTTCAGATCGCCTCGGGCTCGCTGAACCAGCCGCCAGTGCCGCAGGCGGCGGCCTTTCAGATGAACATCGAGGCCCTGGGCCGCCTGCGCGACGTCGGCGAGTTCGAACAGATCATCGTGCAGACCGATGACCAGGGCCGCATCACCCGGCTGGGCGACGTCGCGCGCATCGAGATCGCGGCGCAAGACTATAGCCAGTCAAGCTATCTGAACGATGAGCAAGCGGTGGCGATGGCGATCTTCCAGCGCCCCGGCTCCAACGCGCTGGATACCGCTGACGGACTGGAGGCCCAGATGGCCGAGCTGGCGGTGAATTTTCCCACCGGCGTGGCCTATGAAATCGTCTACAACCCGACGGAGTTCATTGCGGAGTCCGTCGACGCGGTAGTCATCACGATCTTTGAGGCGGTCGCGCTGGTCGTCATCGTCGTGGTCTTGTTCTTGCAGAACCTGCGCGCCTCGATCGTGCCGATCCTGGCCATTCCGATCTCGCTGATCGGCACGTTCGCCATGCTGTCGGCGCTCGGCTACTCGCTGAACACACTGTCCCTGTTCGGCCTGGTACTGGCCATCGGCATTGTCGTCGACGATGCCATCGTCGTGGTCGAGAATGTCGAGCGGCACATCCGCAATGGCCTGTCGCCCAAGGACGCCGCGCACAAGACCATGGACGAGGTGTCCGGCGCCCTGGTGGCGATCGCGCTCGTGTTGTCGGCGGTGTTCATTCCCGCCGCCTTCGTCACGGGTATCACCGGCGAGTTCTACCGCCAGTTCGCGGTGACCATCGCCACGGCGACGGTGATTTCCGCCGTGGTTTCGCTGACCTTGAGTCCCGCCTTGTGCGCCATCCTGTTCAGGCCCCACCGCGAGGCGACGCGTCCGCACTCGCTGTTCGGCTGGCTGATGTATCCTTTCAGCCAATTTTCGCGCGGCTTCAACTGGTCGTTCGACAAGCTGTCGCTGGGCTATGGCGGCCTGACGCGGCGGATCGTGAGGCTGCCGATCCTGACAGGGTTGGTTTATGCCGGGCTGATCGCGCTGACGGTCTTTCAGTTCGAACGCGCGCCCACCGGCTTCATTCCGGAACAGGACCAGGGCTATCTGATTACGGTCATTCAACTACCGCCCGGCGCTTCCTTGGAGCGGACGGATGCCATCGTGCGCGAGGCTTCCGATCGGCTGCGCCAGATCGACGGCATCGCCAACACCGTTGCCTTCGGCGGGTTCGACGGCGCGACGTTCACCAACGCCTCCAACGCAGGCGCCATCTTCTCAACCCTGGTGCCGTTCAGCGAGCGGCCGGGTGTCAGCGCCTTTGCCTTGCTGGGCGAGGTCAACGCGCGGCTTGCCGACATCCAAGAGGCATTCATCGTGACGATCCCGCCGCCGCCCGTGCAAGGCATCGGCAACACCGGCGGCTTCACGATGATGGTCCAGGACCGTCGCGGCCGCGGCCTACCGGCCCTGGAGGAAGCAGTCGGCGAACTGGTTGCGGCGGCCAACCAGTCGCCCGACGCGGTCGGCGTGTTCTCGTTGTTCAACACCCGTACACCCCGCATCTATGCCGACCTCGACCGGGTCCGGGCCGAGATGTTGGGCGTGCCGGCCGACCAGCTGTTTGAAACCTTGGAGATCTATCTCGGCTCGGCCTACGTCAACGACTTCACCTTCCTCGGCCGGCCCTTCCAGGTGACCGCCCAGGCCGACGGGTCCTTCCGGCAGACCGTCGACGACATCGCCAACCTGCGCACCCGCAACGCCTATGGCCAAATGGTGCCGATCGGCGCCGTGGCGGAGTTCAGCAATGTGACCGGGCCGCATCGGGTGGCGCGTTACAATCTCTATGGCGCCGCGGAGGTGCAGGGCAATGCCGCGCCCGGCGTGGCCAGCGGCACGGCATTGCAGGCCATGGAGGCGCTGGCCGACACCACCCTGCCCGACGGCTTCGGCTTCGAATGGACCGGTCTCGCCTATCAGGAGGTGCAGGCCAGCGGCGGCCTTTGGATCTTCGCGCTTTCGGTCGTGTTCGTGTTCCTGCTGCTGGCCGCCCAGTATGAAAGCTGGTCCCTACCCCTGTCGGTCATCCTGATCGTGCCGATGTGCCTGCTGGCCGGCGTGACCGGACTTCAGATCGCCAACTTCCCGGTCGACGTGCTGGCCCAGGTCGGCTTTATCGTGCTGGTCGGCTTGGCGGCGAAGAACGCGATCCTGATCGTCGAATTCGCCCGCCAAGGCGAGGCCCGCGGCGAGTCGCTTGTCGATGCGGCAGTCTACGCGGCACACACTCGGCTACGCCCGATCCTGATGACCTCATTTGCCTTCATTCTGGGCGTCGTGCCGCTTGTGATCGCCCAAGGCGCCGGCGCCGAAATGCGCCAGACCCTCGGCACGGCGGTCTTCGCCGGCATGATCGGCGTGACGGTCTTCGGGCTGCTCTTCACCCCGGCCTTTTTCACCATGATCCGGGGCATCTCGCGCCTGATCCATCGGCGCCAGCCCGAGGCAGCGGCCACGGCCGCCGATCGAACTACCGGATGAAGCCGCCGGCTTCGACCATGTAGGTCGGTTGCGCGCCCGCAATCTCCTGGCGCAGCGCGGGGCTGGGGTCGCCATTGACGAACATCTGCGCGGAGTCGAGCAGAGGCATCAACCGATCGGCGAAGTTGGCGTTGAAGGACGCGAGGTGGGTCAGCGCCGCCTCGGAACTCTCGTAGCGCTCGCGCAGATGACCCGTCGTGCCGTCCTCGCTGATGGTCCAGTGATATTCCAGCGTGCCAGGTTCGTTGGCCTCCGCCCGGCTCGCCATCTCGGCGATCAAGTCCCTTAGGGCATCCACCTGCCCTGCCTTGATGGTCACGGCGTACATCCAGGAAACCTCTGAGCCCATCGTGTCATCCTCCCCTTGTGCGTTGGAAACGGCGTGGCCGGCAAACACCGAAACGGCCGACAATGCAATGATAACCGCGCCGACAAGCATTACCCTACTGATCATCGAAGTGCTCCTCTAGCTAGTGCCCTTGGCCCGCGTAGCCAACGTGGCACTGCAAGATGTACCCGAATCGAAGCCGCGTAACATCAAATCGGTCACCGGGTCTGATTGCGGCACCTCCTTGAAACAACTGAAACAAACAAAGGGCGCTCAAGAAATACGCCGGAAATGCTGGGCGATTAGCGTCGCGTTTACACAGACGCGAATGACCCCACCGCCTTGGCCACAAGCACCAAGGCTGAAATACCAGGAAGGAGCATTTCATGATGGCCAAGTATCGCGCCCGCCTGCCGCAATTGAACGGCACCATGTTTTTGACCGATGGCGGCATTGAAACGACGCTGATTTTTCACGACGGGTTCGACATGCCCCATTTCGCCGCCTTCGATTTGCTGCGCGACGAGAAGGGCAAGGAGGCGCTGCACCGATACTATCGTCGCTATGCCGAAATCGCCCGCGCTAAGCAGCTCGGCTTCATCCTGGAAAGCGCGACCTGGCGGGCCAGCCCGGACTGGGGAGCGAAGATGGGCTACGCGCCCGAGGAGTTGAACGATGCCAACCGAAACGCGATCGCGCTGCTGGCCGAGGTTCGGGAGAGCTATGAAACTGCGCAAACCCCGATCGTCATCAGCGGCTGTGTCGGCCCGCGCGGCGACGGCTACGACCCGGGCGAGATCATGACCGCGCGCGAGGCGCAAAGCTATCACCGTCATCAGATCGCGGCGTTCAAGGACACACAAGCCGACATGATCACGGCGATCACCATGACCAACATCAACGAGGCGATCGGCATCACGCGTGCCGCCGCGGAGGCGTCGATGCCGGCGGTGATCTCGTTCACGGTTGAAACGGACGGGCGGCTGCCGTCGGGTGACAGCCTGCGCGCCGCCATCGGCACGGTCGACGCCGTGACCGACAACCCGCCGGCCTACTACATGATCAACTGCGCCCATCCGAGCCATTTCAGCCAAGAGCTGATCGGCAACGATCTGTGGCTCGACCGCATTCGCGGCGTGCGCGCCAACGCCTCGCGCATGAGCCATGCGGAGCTGGACGAGGCCGACACGCTTGACGACGGCAACCCGCTGGAACTGGGCGATGATCACAGGGAACTGCGCCGGTTGCTGCAGCGGCTGAACGTCTATGGCGGCTGCTGCGGCACCGACCACCGCCATGTCAAGGCCATCGCCAACGCCTGCCTAGCGGCCTGATGCCCTATGACCGCCGTCACTGACGGGGCCTGGGGAAACGAGGACTATAGCGCATGGATCGCGAGAGGCTTGGTTGAGGCTCTCGCGTGGGGAGAGGAAAAATGGATCTGAGATCAAACATCGCCGTGCTGGTGTTCGCCGCCGCCTTCTTTGCGGTCGCGGCGGTCATCGCCGCTTAAGCATCTCGGCTGAGCCCAGCGTCCCTAGCGCCGGGTTCAGCCAAGATGATGAACCGGCTCCATGCCGTAGACCGGCGTGGCAATGCCCTCCAACCGCGCCTTCAACTGCAGCGCCAGGTAAAGCGAATAGTGCCGTGACTGGTGCAGATTGCCGCCATGGAACCATAGGCCTTCCTGGTGGGTCGGCTTCCACATGTTGCGCTGCTCGCCCTCCCAAGGTCCCGGGTCATAGGTCGTGTCGGAGCCCAAGCCCCAGCACTTGCCGACCTTGTCCGCGACCTCTTGCGAGATTAGCAGCGCGGCCCAGCCATTCATGGACCCGTAGCCGGTACAATAGACGATGAGGTCGGCGTCGAACGCGGTGCCGTCGCTCAACACCAGGCCGGTCTCCGTGATCTCCTTGATGCTGACCCTGCTCTTCAGCTTGATCTTGCCGTCGGCAACCATGTCGGACGCGCCGACATCAATGTAATAGCCGCTGCCCCGCCGCATGTACTTCATCGGCAGGCCGGTCCCGTCATCGCCGAAGTCCAGCATGAAGCCGACCTTCTCCAGACGTTTCAGCAGGTCCGCATCCTTCTTGGCGATGGCCTCCGCCATCGGCTTTTGCACGTCGGCCATCAGGGCATAAGGCATAGACGCCGAGATCAGATCGGCCTTTTCCGTGGTGATGCCGGACGCAATCGCCTTTTCGGAATAAAGCGCGCCGAAATTCACCCGCGTGAAGTTCTCAGAGCCGACAATGCAGGTCGACGAGCGCTGCAGCATGGTGACGTCAGCGCCGTGCTCCCATAGATCGGCGGCGATGTCGTGGGCCGAGGTGTTGGAGCCGACGACGATGCATTTCTTGCCGGCATAGGCCTCGCCGCCGGGGTGCTTGCTGGAATGGTGCTGTTCGCCCTTGAACCGCTCGGCACCGGGAAACTCAGGCTCGTTGGGCATACCGGACATGCCGGTTGCCAGGACGAGTTGCTTGGGCCGCAACGTGATGGTCTCGCCGTTCCGCTCGACGGTGACGATCCATTCGCCGGCGGCCTCGTCATAGCGGGCGTTCTTGCATTCCGTGCTGCCCCAATAGTTCAGCTCCATCACCTTGGCGTACATTTCCAGCCAGTCGCCCAGCTTGTCCTTGGGCGAGAAGATCGGCCAGTTCTCCGGGAACGGGATGTAGGGCAGATGATCGTACCAGACCGGGTCGTGCAGGCAGAGCGATCTGTAGCGCTTGCGCCAGGAATCCCCAGGCCGCTCGTTCTTTTCCACGATGATCGTCGGCACGTTGAGTTGCTTCAGCCGTGCGGCGAGCGCAATGCCCCCCTGCCCGCCGCCGATGATAACGCAGTAGGGCTGCTTGGTGTGGCCAAGCGCAGACTCTTCTTCGACCTTTTCCTCCAGCCAGCTCTTACGTCCCGCGACATGGCCGAACGCCTGGCCGTTGGGGCGCGTCGGGCCCCTGTGCTCCTCAAAACCCTTCAGTTCTTCAATCGTGGTCAGCAAGGTCCGGCATTTGCCGTCCTTCAGACGCAGATGCGCCACGCCGCGCCCGACCTCTGTCTCGAAGGCGGCCCAGGCCTCTATCGTCGTCCCGGCGACCGTTGCTTCCTCGGTCAGGCGCCAATTGCGCGGCCGCACGCGCCGAAGGTTGGCGTCCAGCATCGCCTTGACAGCGTCCCTGCCCTCGACGGTCTTGATGTTCCAAGTGAAGGCGATGAGGTCGCGCCAATAGCATTCCTCGCCGAACAGATCGGCCACGCCGGCGGTGTCGTTGCGCGCCAGCGCGTCGGCAAAGGTCTCAAGCCAAGCGTTGACCCGCTCAGTCGGCGTTGCCTCGGTCATGCGATCCCGTCCCTGTCGTCTCTTCGAACGCTGGGGTCATTGTCGACCACCTGCCGAGATGAAGACAAGCGACTTGCTGACCCGGCGAAAGCCAAAGCCTCTTCAAGGATGGCCACCAGGCCAGCGGCCTCTCCATGCGTTCCCTATCGAAGCAACGCCGCCCAAGGCGGAATGCCGTACTGAACGCACCGGCACGGCTTCGTCGCGGTACGATCTGGTCCGTTGCGGGGGCGATGCCAGCGACGACTGAGTGGTTGGTTCGTGCATTTCGGTGAGCACGACGGTCGCTCGTCGTCAGTTGACGGCGCAATTGACGCCGTTGAGAGTTGTCGCCGCACTTCGCCACTGCAGCCATTGCCAATCCAGCGACCAGAGCGATCGCATGCCAAATGACCAATCGGGTCGCGACGCCGGGCGGCCGCTGCCGCCTCGGCTGCTGGCGGCCGGCGCCATCGGCACCGGGCTCGAATTCTACGACCTGACCGTCTACGGCCTGATGGCCGCCACCTTGGCGCCGCTGTTCTTCCCGTCGGAGAGCGCCAGCGCTTCCTTGATCGCGGTTTTCGCGGCCTATGCGGTCGGTCTGATCGCACGCATCGCCGGCGGAGCGATCTTTGGCTGGCTGGCGGACAGGTTTTCCCGCCGAGTTTCGTTGATCGGATCGATCCTGACCATGGCGGTCAGCAGCGGGCTGCTGGCGGTGCTGCCGACATACGCGACTATTGGCGTGGCCGCACCGATTCTGTTGGTTGTGTTGCGGCTGGCCCAAGGTTTGGCCGTCGGCGGCGAGTTGGGCGTATCATATGTCTTTGTGCGCGAGCATGCGCCCAAGCGTCATCGGGTGGCGGCGATGAGTTCGGTCGGCGCCGGCCCCGCTTTGGGCATCCTGTTCAGCGCCTCTATCGTCGCGATGCTGCACCTGATCCTGACCGACGAGCAGTTTACCAGTTTTGGCTGGCGCATCGCGTTCGCGCTTGGCGTTGTCATTGCGTTTGTCGGCCTGCTGATACGCCGACGGGTCGGCGACCAGGCAGTTGGGGCGGCGGCGGGAAGAAAAATCTGGTTCGACGCGGCCCGCCAAGGCGACCGAATGATCCTGAACGTGCTGGCGCTGGCTGGCATCGCGGTCAGTTTCGTCGGCTTGTTCGTCTTCGTGCCGACCTGGGCTGTCGTCACCCTTCAAGCCGACGCCCAGGCGGCGCATTTCGCGCCAATCGCCGGTGCCCTGGCGGCGCTGGTCGTGTTGCCGTTCTGCGGCAGGCTTGGCGACCGCATCGGCGCGCACAGCGCCGCGCTGATCGGAACCGTCGTGCTGGCGGTTGCGCTCGTTCCACTGTTGTCTGTCTTCACGGAAGGATCGACGACGGCGATGGTGCTGGTCTTCTGCGTCCTAGGCGCCTTGACGTCCGTCTGCATACCCTCCATCGCCGCCCTGACGGTTGGGTTGTACCGGCATGCCATTAGGGGCCTGAGCGCGTCGCTCGTCTTCAACATCGCCTATGGCGCGATTGGTGGCACGACGCCGGTGATCGCCATGTGGCTGAACGAGACCACGGGCAATCCGTTGGCCTTTGCCTGGTATCTGGCGGGGCTGTGCGCCTTGTCCTCTATTGTGCTGATCGCTCTTCGCCCCCCGAGCTCCGGCCCTCAAAACTTTGATTGAAATCGCGGCGCGACAAAGTGCCTGTGTGGGCACTAGTCTTGTTTTCCTTAGCCCGACTAGCTTGGAGACATCATGACTGATCGATCGGGAACACGGACGCTCGTAACCGGCGCGACCAGCGGGATTGGCGCGGGCATCGTGCGTGTCCTTCGCGCGGAATCGCTCCACGTCATGGCGATCGGCAGGCGTGCCGAAAGGCTCGAAGCGCTGGCACAGGAGACCGGGTGCCGAACGATGGCGGCGGACGTGCGCGAATCGACCCGCTTGCGCGACGCAATTGAAGAGTTCGCCCCGGATGTCGTCATCAACAATGCCGGTGTCGGCCACGGGATCATGGGACTGGAGCAGATCGGCCTGGACGATATTCAAGAAGCTATTGAGATCAACGTTATCGCACCGATGCAAATCACCTCACTGGCGCTCGCCGGCATGCGCCAGCGCCGGCGCGGCCACATCGTCAACATCGGCTCGATCGCCGGCCTGCATACCCTGACATCGGCGGTCTATGGAGGCAGCAAGGCGGCGGTGCATGTGTTCAGCCAGAACCTTCGCCACGAGTTGCGCGGTACCGGCATTCGCGTGACCGAGATCTGCCCCGGCCGGGTATCGTCGGAGTTCTATGACAGCGCGCTTGGCGACGAAGAGCGGCTCGCGGCCGCGAAGCAAACCGGCATCACCGAACTCAGCCCCGAGGACATTGGCCGCACGATCCTGTTCGCCATTCAGGCGCCGGCGCATATGAACATCGCCACGGTCGAGATTCTGCCGACCGAACAGGCCATCGGCGGTGTTGCCCTGACGCCGACGGAGCCGTAACGCCCGGGCGACACGCTCAGTCCGTGTTCGCCGCCTGGTCCATGGCCTGGCGCAGCGTCTCGACGGAAAAGTCCGGCCCCTTGGCGGCGCCGATGATGAACGCCTCGCGCCGGAACATCAGGTCTGCCGCGCCCGGCACGCCGGCGGCAACGCCGTGCGGCACCACGACGGCGCCATGTCGGTCGGCATGGATCAAATCGCCATTCGCCACGTCCATGCCGGCGACGGAGACGGGACCGCCGAAATCGACCACGCGAACATAGGCGTGTGACGGGCCGATCTTGGCGGCCAGCGCCTGGAAACCCTCGGCGAACTGGTCGATATCGCGCACCGACCCGTTGGTGACCAGACCCAGGGCGCCGAACGATTTGTGGACGTTGGTGAACACTTCGCCCCAGAAGGCGCCGAAGCCGGGCCGTTCGTCGATGTCCTCAACAACCACCACCTTCGGGTCGTCGCCCTCGGCGATGTAGGTGAAATAGTCGATGAGCCCGGCCCGGATTTCCTCGGCCGACCGGCCATCCGGCGTTTCAGCCTCGATCCTGACGGTCTTGGCATAGCCGACCATGCTGCCCAGGTCCGGCCGCACGCAGTGTAAATGGTCGACCGTATAGCCCGTGCCGCGCCGGTCCGGCACCACGAGTTCCAAGGCGTTGCAGACGGTCGGGGTGTCGAGGCCGCGCAAGGCGTTCAAAACATCGGCAGACAGACGGTCGGTCACGGGGGGTCTCCTTCGTTCGGGTGGTGACATCGTAGGGTGCCGCGACTCCCTCGCACAAGACGAACGACGGCCCGTTGCCGAACTCACTTCGTCGTCTGACGCACGACCAGTTCGGTCTGCAGCAGATAGCGCGCATCCTTCAGGCCGACCGAGCGCAGCGCGTCATACATCAGCGACACGGCCAGGTCGCCGGCCTCCGACGATCGGCTTGAGATCGTGGTCAAAGGCGGATGGGTCAGGTCGCCCAAGACATCGTCGCAGCCGACGACGCTGAAACCGTCGGGGACCGTGATGCCGCGCTGTTCCAGGCCGGCGAGGATGCCATGGGCGGTGACGTCGTCGAAGGCAATGGCGACCGTGGTTCCGGCATCCAGGATGCGGTCGACGGCGCTCAAGCCCGCCTCGAAGCTGGAGACCTGGGCCGGGCAGACATAGAGCTCAAGCCCCGCCTGTTGGGCCGCCTTGCGCACGGCCGAGCGCCGCGACTTGTTCGACCAGGAGCCGGACGGGCCGCTGACATAAGCGATCTTCTTGTGGCCGCGCTCAGCCAAAAAGCGCACCGCCTCGGTCATACCGTTGGACGAGTCGATCAAGACGCGCGGCACGCCGGCCACGTCGCGGTTGATCAGCACGATCGGCCGCTGTTCGGCATAGTCCAAAATGCGCTTTTCCGGCAGCCGCGACGAGGCCAGGATCAGCCCCTCGACCTGGCCGATGAAGCGGCCGACGAGGCGGTCTTCCTTGCTGGGGTCCTCGTTGGAATTGCCGAGAAAGACGCAGTAGTCCTGGGCATCCGCCGCGTCCTGGGCGGCACGGATCATGGGCGGGAAGAACGGGTTTGCCACGTCCGGCACGATCAGCGCCAGATTGCTGTTCCTGCCGGTGCTGAGCGCCCGTGCCGTACGGTTCGGCACGTAGCCCAGCGTGTCGGCAACGGCCTTGATCCGTGCAACCGTCTCCGGCGTCAGCATGTAAGGCTTGGTGAAGGCGCGCGAAACGCTCGATCGGTTGACGCCCGCGGCCTGCGCCACTTGGCTGATGGTTACCGTGCCCTTGCGCTTGACCACGCCTCGTCCCGTGCTCTCTTCTGCGATGGCTGCACCCCACCCTGGCACAAGATATCGTCGGAAACAAAGTTTGACATGCAACCGGTTGCATGGCTCAATCCGGGAATGACGCTCAGCAGCTCCAATCCTTCGCGCACAGATCGCCAGGCTGACCCTCTGCGCGCCGAGGCAGAACAACCAATCGCAAGCGCCCTGGTCGGGTCGCTGCGGGTGCAGACCTACGGCTCGCGCCAGGCGCTCGCCCATGCCAGCAGCAGCGACATTCATCGCGCCCTGACCGAGTGCCTGGCGCGGCAGAATCGCGCGCGCTTGATTCTGGCCGCCGCGCCCAGCCAAGCGGAGATGCTGGCGGAACTGGCGCAGTCGGCTGACGTCGACTGGTCGCGCGTGACGCTGTTTCACATGGACGAGTTCATCGGCTTGCCGGCAGAGGCGCCGCAACGATTTGCCGCCTGGCTCGACCGACATTTCTTCGCAAAGGTGCCGCAAGCCGAATGCCACAAGATCGTGCCCGAACCGGCACCGGAGGCGGCCGCGGAACGCTATGCCGCTCTGCTGAGCGAGGACGGTATCGACATCGTTTGCCTGGGCATCGGGGTGAACGGACACATCGCCTTCAACGACCCGCCGGTGGCCGATTTCGATGATCCGCAGGACGTGAAGGTCGTGGAACTGGACCGGACCTGCCGGCTTCAGCAGGTCGACGATCAGGGCTTTTCGAGCCTGGACCAGGTGCCGACCCACGCGGTCACGCTGACGATCCCACGGCTGTTGCGCGCGCATAAGCTGTTTTGCTGCGTGCCCGGCGCCCATAAGGCCGAGGCGGTGAAGCAGTGTTTGACGGGGCCGGTTTCCACCGAGTGGCCGGCCAGTATCTTGCGCACTCATCGTGACTGTACGCTCTATCTCGACAAGGACGCCAACCCCGATGTCTGACCAGCCAAAGATCGACGCCGACGCGCTGTGCGAGGACTATTTCAGCGCCGTTCAGGATCTGATGCGGCGCATCCTCGACGAGGAGTCGGTTGCGCTGGACAAGGCGGCAGAGATGCTGGCCGATCAGATCGCGGCCGACCGGCTGGTCCACGTCTTCGGCCCCGGCGGCCATTCCAACCTGGCGACGCAGGAGGTGTTCTTTCGCGCCGGCGGCCTGATGCATATCAGCGCCATCCTGGACGAGGGCACCATGCTGGCAAACGGCGCCCTGCGCTCGATGGCGATCGAACGCACGCCCGGCTACGGCAAGGTGGTGATCGCCAATCGCGGGCTTGGCGACGCGGACTTGTTGGTGCTGGTCAATGCCTACGGGATCAACGCGGCGCTGATTGATTCCGCGCTGGAGGCGCGCAGCCGTGGCTGCACGGTGATCGGCATCAGCTCGGCCGGCCACGCTGCGAACACAGCCCCGGACCACCCTGCCCGCCACCCGACCAAGCAGAACCTGCAGGATGTCGTCGACCTGCATATCGATACCAAGGTGCCGATCGGCGATGCGGTCGTCGCCATGCCGGGCATCGGCGAGAAGATCGCGGCGGTTTCGACATTCGCCAACGCCTTCACCCTGAACTGCCTGGTCATTCGCGTGGTCGCCAAGCTGAAGGATCGCGGCATCGACCCACCGATCTGGCGCAGCGGCAACGCGCCGGGCGGTGACGCGGCCAATGCGCGCTTCATCGACAAGTTCAGGCACCGCGTGCCGACGCTATGACAGACGGCGCGGAGATCCTGGGCCGCGATCCGGCAACCGGCGAAAGCCTTCGTCTGATCGTCGAGGACCGTGCGATCGCCGCGATCGAGCCCGCTGCCGAAGACACCGACACCTTCCTGGCGCCCGGCCTGATCGACCTGCAGGTGAACGGCTATGGCGGCATCGACTTGAATGACGTTGAGTTGACGCCGGACGCGGTTTCAGAACTATGCCGGTCGCTAATGGCGCTCGGTGTCACGACGTTCTTGCCGACCATCATCACGGCGCCGGAAGACCGGATCATTAGAGCCTTGGGCAGGATCGCCGCCGCGCGGGCGGCTGATCCGTTGGCGGCCGAGATGATTGCCGGCATCCATGTCGAAGGTCCGTCTGTGTCGCCGGAGGACGGGCCGCGCGGCGCCCATCCGCTCGAATTCGTGCGGCCGCCATCGATCGAAGAATTCGACCGCTGGCAAGCGGCCTGCGACGGTCTCATCGCGATGGTGACCCTGGCGCCTGAACGCGAAGGCGCCCTGACCTACATCGCCGCTGTGTCTCAACGCGGCATCCACGTCGCGATCGGTCATTCCGGCGCATCGGCGGATCAGATCCATGCGGCGGTTGCCGAAGGCGCGCGGCTGTCGACACATCTCGGCAACGGTGCCGCGGCCATGGTGCCGCGCCACCCCAATCTGATCTGGGCACAGCTCGCCAGCGACACCCTGACCGCCACCTTCATTGCGGACGGCCATCATCTGCCGGCCGACACCTTTGCTGCGATGGTGCGCGCCAAGGGCCTGAATAGGGCCATTCTGGTCTCCGATAGCGTCGCCTTGGCGGGATTGCCGGCGGGGGTCTACGAGCAGCCGATCGGCGGCAAGGTGGAACTGAGCGAGGATGGGCGCGTCAGCCTTGCCGGCACACCTTACTTGGCCGGCGCCGGCTTGCCGCTGATCAACACGCTGCCCATCGCCATGCGCATGGCCGGGCTCGACCTCGCTTCGGTCCTACGCATGGCCACGACCAACCCTGGTCGGTTCGTTGGCAGGGCGGAGGGTCTGAAGGTTGGTGCGCGTGCCGACATTCTGCGCTTCCGCCGGCCGTACGACCCGCAGGGACCGCTAGACGTCGTCGATGTTTGGTCGGCCGGGCGGAGGGTGGCGCCGTGATCCGCGCGGGGGTCGCGGTGATCGACATTACGCCGCCGGCCGGCCTACTGATGGCGGGTTTTGCGGCACGGACAGAGCCGGCGGAAAGCGCGCATGATCCGCTGACTGTCCGCGCGTTGGCCGTTAACGAGACCGTGCTGGTGGTTGCCGACGTGATCGGCTTTCACTGGGAGATGAGCGCGCGGGTGCGCGCCCGCTGCGGCCTGCCCGATGAGAGCTTGATGCTGTGCGCGACGCACACCCATGGTGGGCCGGTGTCGATGACGGGACGGCTGCACGCGGCGGCAGATCCCGGTTATCTCAACCGACTGGAGAATGCCTGCGTCACGGCCATCAAGCAGGCGCGCGACAGACGCGTCGACGCCGAACTGTCTTTCGCGTCGGGTGCCGATCCCGACGTGGCGCGCAACCGGCGCCATGATGACGGCCCGATCGACCGAAACCTGCCGGTCCTGAAGGTGCGCGGGAAGAACGGGCAGGTGCTGGCGATCCTGGTCAACTATGCCTGTCACCCGGTGGTCCTGGGCGCCGACAACCGGCAATGGACGGGCGACTATCCGCACTTTGTCCGCGCCGAACTCGAGGCCGCCAGCCCCGGTGCGACCGCGATCTTCCTGACCGGCTGCATCGGCGATCTGAACACCGGTCATTCG
Source organism: Pseudomonadota bacterium (assembly GCA_039177555.1). Lineage (GTDB taxonomy): Bacteria > Pseudomonadota > Alphaproteobacteria > DSM-16000 > Inquilinaceae > JANQGH01. The sequence continues at coordinate 48,061 of JBCDFV010000006.1, forward strand.
GCCGAGGCCTCGATCAGCCTGGCCGGCAATCCGGCGCGCAGCTTCCCGGCCGCTGAAGCCTTCGGCAAGCGGATCGCCCAGGCCGTGGCGGAGGGCAAGGACAGACCGCTCGGCACCGACTGCTCGACGGCCTTGACCCGCGTCACCCTGACGTTCGAGCGACGGGAGAAGGCACCGCTCCACAGCCTGCGTAAGGCGTGGCTGGAAGAGGCTGAGCAAAGCGGCGAAGCGCGCGCGGAGCTGTTGAAAATCTGGGCGGATTGGGCGCGGGATATCGCGCCGCGGCCGTTGGACCCGCTGCAAGAGCTGATCGCCACGTTCGATTGGGGCGGGATGATCCTGATCGGCATGCCGGGCGAGATCTTTGCCGCCACGGCCCTGGATCTGCGAGCGGCGCTCGGCGATCGGCCCGTCATGCTGGCGGGTTTCAGCGACGACAATCCCGGCTATATCCCGCCACGGCAGGAGTACTCGTTCGGCGGCTACGAGGTCGACGAAGCCCACCGTTTCTATGGCCAGCCGGCCACGATCGCACCGGGCTGTGCCGAGGCGATCCGCGACGCGGCTCTATCCATCGCCGGCGTCGGGCACGTTTGACATGCAACCGGTTGCATGCAACACTGCATTCAAGCTCTGGCGTTCTTCAAGCGCAACCAAGGAGGGGAGAATGGGAAGGCACACAAAGACATCGATGACCTTGAGCGCCGCGCTGCTGGTCGGCACCGCGATCGGGGCCAACTCCGCAGCGGCGGAAACCATCACCGTTTGGAGCGGGTTCCCGGAGATGGTGCCCTTCTACGAGCACGTTGCGGCATCCATGGCGGACGACCATCCGGATCTGGAGGTCAATGTCGAAGCCATCGCCCTGCGCGAGCATGAGCGGCGCATCGCGCTCGGCCTCACCGGCGGCGGGCAAGGCACGCTGGTGATCGAGCTGGCCGGCTCCACGGCCCAGCGCTACATCGAAAACGACCTGCTGCCGGCGGTGCCGGACGACGTTGCCAGCTTCGTGACCGGTGACGGCAATTTCTCCGAGTTCTTCATCAACACGGCCAGCGACGACGGCACGGTTTACGGTGTGCCGCTGTTCCGGGGCCAGGGCGCCCTGTTCTACAACACCGACATGTTCGAAGCGGCGGGCCTGAGCGAGCCGCCCGCGACCATGGCCGACTACACGACCTATGCCGAGCAACTGACCGAGCGGGACGCTGACGGCAACCCGATCGTGTCGGGCTGGAGCCTGCGCCTGTCCGGCGGCGGCCAGGGCATTGCGGAGAAGTTCTGGATCAACCTTTTCCAGTTTGGCGGCTCGGTGCTTGAGCAGACTGATGACGGCATGTGGCAGGCCGGCTACGCCAACGAGGCCGGGCGCAACGCGCTGAACCAGTATCTGGTCAACCTCTACACGCTGGACACGGTGACGCCGGAAATGCCGGCCGACGCCGAGGCGTTCCAGCGCGGCCAGACGGCCATGTTCATCCGCGAATCCTGGGTCATCGGCGACATCGCCGCACGGGCACCGGACCTGAACTATGCCACCGCCCCCCTGCCCATGGGATCGATCGCCCTGCCGGTCAACCTCTATGTCAACGAGGCTGACGGCGACGGCGCGGACGCCGCTTGGGCGTTCGCCATGGCCGCCAACGAACCGGACAACTTGGTCTGGCTGTTGGAGAATGTCGGCTGGCTGCCCAACCGCATCAATGTCGACTATTCGTCGGTGACGGAGGCCGTTCCGCAATTCTCCGCCTTCGTCAATAACCCGGCGGGCTTCGAATTCTTCACCCTGCCGGCGATCGGGCCGATCGAAGAGGTCCTGACCCGCCTCGCCGCGCAGTTGGAGCAGGCCTTTGCCGACCCGTCCTTGGCGGACGACCCGGAGGCGATCGACGCCTTCCTGGCGGCGGCAGCCGAAGAGACCAACAGGATCCTCGAGCGTGAAGGCTTGCTTGCGCAATAGCCGTAACGTTTGAGAAACTGCCGTTCCGGGGTTGCCTCACCCCCCGGAACGGCATGTTTTTTGTTCGATAAGGCGGGCAGATGCTGCGCACCAAGAAGTGGCGGTTTGCGATCCTGGCGATTTTGCCGACGCTCGCGATCTTCGCCTGGGTGCGCATGTTTCCGATCTGGGAAACTCTGCGCCTAAGCCTGCACCGCTGGGACATCCTGTCCGCCGACAAGCCGTTCATCGGCCTGGAGAACTTTCGTGAGCTGTTTCAGGACCAACTGTTCCTGAACGCCCTGGTCAACACCACGATCATCGCCTTCGGCGTGCTGTTCGTGACCATTCCGGCGGCGTTGGTGATTGCCGCCCTGATCTACCACCGCACCCGCTCGCGCTTTGCCGGCTTTTACGAGACCACCGTGTTCATCCCGCACATCGTGTCGCTGGTGCCGGCCGCCATGGCCTGGAAGTGGATCTTCGACGCCAATCTCGGGCCACTGAATGCCCTCCTGGAGTTTTTCGGCATCCCCGGCCAGGCCTGGCTGTTCGATCCGGTCCTGTCGGTGATTTGCATCATCATCCTGTGCTCGTGGCAGGCGCTGGGCTATGCCGTGCTGATCTATCTCGTCGGCTTCAAGAACCTGCCGCACACCCTGTTCGAGGCCGCCAAGCTGGACGGCGCGTCGGGCATCCAGCGCTTCTTCTTCATCTCCGTGCCGCTGTTGCGGCCGATCACGCTCTACGTTTCGGTGGTGACGCTGATTTCGGGCTTCAACGTCTACGCCCAGGCCTTCGTGCTGGCCTCGGACTCGCAAGGGGCACCCGGCCGCCTGGTGCGCGTGCTGGTGCTGGACATGCTGGAAAACGCCTTCCGCAACTACCGCGTCGGCTATGCGGCGTCGGAGGCGGTCATTCTGCTCTGCATCGTCCTGGTGCTGACGTTGGTCCAGTTCGGTCTCTTGCGCGAGAAGTGGAACCGATGAGCGACTCGGATCAGAAGCCGGCCGTCGAGACGGTCCCGGGCCTTGGCATGACCGCCCGCGCGCGCCTGACCAATCTGACCATCGACATCGTGCTGTTCGTCTTCGGCATCCTGATGGTGCTGCCACTGGTGCTGCTGGTGGCCAACGCCTTCAAAACGCCGCAGGAGATGGTGGCCTGGCCGCCGACGATCATCCCGGCCGACCCGACGCTCGACAATTTCCGTTCCGTGCTCGGCGAGACGCCGCTGCTGCGCTGGATTTGGACCAGCCTGCGCTTTTCGTTCCTGTCGATGGTGGCGATCGTCATAACCTCGTCGATCGTCGGTTATGTGCTGGCCAAGTTCCAGTTCCGGACGCTGGAGGTCATCTTCATCCTGATCCTCGCCACGGCGATCGTGCCGTTCGAGGTCTATATGATCCCGCTTTATTTCCAGGCCCAGTCGCTCGGCATCCTCAACTCGATCTGGGGCCTGCTGCTCGGCTATCTGGTGATGAGCTTCGGCATCTTTCTGATCCGCCAGAACGTGAAGCATTCGATCCCGGACGAACTGCTGGAGGCCGCGCGCATCGACGGCGCCGGCGAACTGTGGATCTTCGCGCGGATCGTCCTGCCCTTGCTGCGCGGACCGCTGGGCGCGCTGGCGGTGCTGTCCTTCTTCCAGGCCTGGACGGCCTTCGCCTGGCCGATCATCGTCACCACCTCGCGCGACGCCTACACCATCGAGGTCGGCTTGGCCCTGTTCCAGACCGGCTTCACCGTCGATCTCGGCAGGCTCAGCGCGGCGGCCGCGGCTGTCCTGGTGCCGTCGGTGACGATCTTCGTCATCCTGCGCCGGAACTTCGTTCAGGGCATCGCCAGTACCGGGGTCAAGGAATGACGCCCACCACCCGTTCAAGCGTCGCGGAGTAGACCATGGCCGACGTTCAAATCCGCGACGTGCACAAGGCCTACGGCGAGGTCGAGACGATCAAGGGCGTTTCGGTCGATGCGCCGGACGGGCAGTTCGTCGTCCTGGTCGGCCCGTCGGGCTGCGGCAAGTCCACGCTGTTGCGCATGATCGCGGGGCTGGAGGAGATCGACCGGGGCACGATCAGCATCGGCGGGCGGGTCATCAACCAGGTCGAGCCGAAGAACCGCGACATCGCGATGGTGTTTCAGAATTACGCGCTCTACCCGCACATGACGGTGGCCGTGAACATGGCCTTCTCGCTGCGGCTGGCGCGGACGCCGAAGGCCGAGATCGCCCGCCGCGTCGCGGAGGCCGCGCGCATCCTGGGCCTGACGGAGTATCTGGAGCGTTATCCCAAGCAGCTTTCCGGCGGCCAGCGCCAGCGTGTGGCCATGGGCCGGGCAATCGTGCGCAACCCGCAGGTCTATTTGTTCGACGAGCCGCTCTCCAACCTTGACGCCAAGCTGCGCGTGCAGATGCGCGCGGAGTTGAAGGACATCCATGCCCGCTTGAAGACCACGACCCTCTACGTCACCCACGACCAGATCGAGGCCATGACCATGGCCAATACGATCGTGGTCATGCACGACGGCGTGATCGAACAGGCGGGCGCGCCGTTGGAGCTCTATGACCACCCGGCGAATACGTTTGTGGGAAGCTTCATCGGTTCGCCGGCGATGAACCTGATCGAGGGCCATTGCGACGGGCAGAACGGCGCCATCAAGCTGGCCGGCGAGGCCGTCGTCCGCCACGGCGTCCATGGCGTACCTGCCGGCCCGGTGATCTGCGGCATCCGGCCGGAGCATTTGGCGATCGTTGAGCCCGACGCCGACGGCATTGACGTGGTCGTCACCACGCTGGAGCCAACCGGGTCCGACACGCTAGTCCAGGCGCGGCTTGGCGATCAGATCATCTCCGCCCAACTCCGCGAACGCATCGCCGCCCAGCCGGGCGACATGATCCGCCTTGGCAGCGCGCCGGAGAACACGCATCTGTTCGACGCAAAGACCGAACGGCGGCTTGCCGCAACGGGCTAACGCTCCTCGCGCTCCAAATTGAGCCAGGCTGCCTCCTCGGCCGTCAGCCCGACCTTCAGCGCCGGCAGCGTGGTCGCGAGTTCGTCCGGCGAGCGCGGGCCGATCAGCGCGAAGGACGGGAACGACTGCGCCAATACCCAGGCGGTGGCGATGTTGTGCGGGGTGACCCCGCGCTCCACCGCAAGCAGTTCGGCACGACGGCGCCTTTCCTCGTTGGCGGCGCTGCCGAAGCACCGGTCCGGCCCAATGTCTTTAGGCAACCGATCCCGCAGGTCAGGCGGAAGAAAAAAGCCGCGCGCTTGTGACGACCAGGCGAGATGCACCGTGCCGGTCTTTCGCAGCCAAGACAGCTTCTCCGCCGTGTTGGACGAGACGCAGCCGGGCCAGATCGGCCGTTCCATGACCGCGAGCGACAGGTTGTTGTTCAGGATGCTGAAGCCTTGAAGGCCGTGCCTTTCGGCATACTCGTTGGCCTCGACAAAACGTTCGACCGTCCAGTTGGAACCGCCGAAGACGCCGATCCGCCCCGCCTCGCGCAGGCGGTTCAGCGCATCCACGAACTCGCCGACCGGCACCGACGGGTTGTCGCGGTGCATGATGTAGATCGGCACCCCGTCGAGCCCCAGCCGATTTAGCGACTGCAGCACTTGCGGCTCGATCGTGCTGGGCGTGCAGAATGGGCTGTGGGCCCCCTTGGCCACGACGACGACCTGGTCGCCGACACCCAGGCTGGCGATCCAGTGGCCGAGCGCGGTCTCGTGATCGCCGCCGCCATAGATGAAGGCAGTGTCGAAGGCGTTGCCCCCTGCCTCCATCCAGGCGTCCCAAACCACGGCCCCATCCTCAAGCGTTGCCTTGTTGTCGCAGCCCATGATCAGGGATGACACCGGCTGATCGACGCCGTCGATCCGGTTTTTGGTGACCTTTGGCAAGCCACCTGGCACGAGGCTTGGCAGAACCGCCAGCGGCGCCCGGTCCTCCACGCCGTATGCGTAGCCGATCTCGCGGCGCCAACGGTCCAGGGTTGCGGCATTGCCGATGCTGTCCCCCCAACCGGCGGCCGGCGGATCGGGCTCGCGAGCGCCTGCGGCGACGGCCCGGCTCGCCACCTCGGCCTCGAAGGCGAACAGATGTTCCGGTTGTCGGATCTCCTCGCGACGGGTTTCACCGCCGACCGTTACGTCGATGATGGCGTCGGACGGTCCGGCATTGCGGCCCGGCGTCCACGGGTTGGGCAGATGGATCCGGCCCTCGGTGCCGATGATCGTCGCGGTGTTGTCCATGGCGCGGCGGATCGCGGTCGCGCATTCGGCAATGACCCCGCCGGGGAAACGCAGCAGCGCGTAGGCTTCTTCGTCGACGCCGGAACGGCCGATCCGACCGACGGCCTTCACCTCATCGGGATCTTCCCAATCCTTGCCCACGGCAACCCCGGCGACCAGGCGCGCGAGGGAGACGGGGTAGACCCCGACATCCAGAATGGCGCCGCCGCCCAAGGCACGGTCGAACACGCGCGATGCGGGGTTGAATGAGGTGCGAAAGCCGAAGGACGCGCGGACATGCTCGACCGTGCCGATTTCGCCGCTGCGGATGATGTCCACGAGGCGCGCGATCTGCGGATGGCAGCGATACATCATCGCCTCCATGAAGAACACGCCCTCTTGCGCCGCGACCTCCGTCATGGCGGTCACCTGGGCCGCGGTGATCGCGGCGGGCTTTTCGCACAGCACGTGCTTGCCGGCGCGCAGCGCCATGAGGGCGTGGGCGGCGTGAAGGGCCTGCGGCGTCGAGATGTAGATGGCGTCGACGTCAGGGTCGTCCGCCAGCGCATCATAGGTTGAATGGCGCTTCTCGGGCGCGATCTGGTAGGTGTCGCCAAAGCTGGTGCGCCGCCCTTCGTCCCGGCTGGCGATCGCGACAAGCCGACCCGACGGCGCCTCGGCCAAGCCATCGGCGAAGTTGTGGGCGATGGCCCCGGGCCCAAGAATGCCCCAACGGGTGTTACTCATGAAAAGCCCTTCGTCTCGCCGCCCTCACCGGCAGCGTTGTATTCAATCTTGTCATCGACAAGCATCGCGGCAACCGAATGTGCACTGTCTGACCGCAATTTCGAGGGCGGGCAAAGCCCGCAGCCTGCTTTCGTCAACAGCTCTTTGAATTGGCCCTGCAAGTACGACTTGCTACAAGGCTCGTTGCATTATCGAAGAATACAAATTAAAGTATTAGTAAATAAGCTTGAAGAGTTTCACTCACCGAAACGTCAGTCAATTCACTGTCTCAAGCGGTCGGCTGGGTACTTATGGGGGAACGGCAAGATGACTCTACAGAAAGATCAAGTAAAAGACTTCGTCGGGAAATATCTTCAAGGAAGGATTTCCCGTAGGCAGCTTTTGATTTCGCTGAGTATTGTCGGCGGAACGGCGCTGGCTCAGCCGCTGCTGGCCGGCGCCGGCGCGCGGGTCGCCCGGGCCCAGGGGGGGACGCCCCGGCGTGGCGGCACCCTGGTCGCTGCGACGATCGACAAGCCGGTCAACATGGACCCGGCCTTTTCCGAGCTCTATTCGTCCATGCAGATCTACCAGAACGTCTTCTCGCGCCTGGTGAACCTGGAACGGGACGGCACGTTCAGCCCGAACCTGGCGCGCGCCTGGCGCCAGGTCGACGACACGACCTGGGAATTCGACCTGGTCGACAACGCCTGGTTCCACAATGGCGAGCCGTTCACCGCCAACGACGTGCGCTACACGTTCGAGCGGCTGGCGGACCCGGAGCTTGGCGCGGCGAACCTGGTGTTCTTCACGCCTTTGGACGGGGTCGAGGTGGTCGACGATACGACCGTGCGCTTCATCACCGAGCCCAACTGGGGCGGCTTGCCAGCGGCCCTGGCGGCGTTCGGCGATATCGTGAACCAACGGGCGATCGAGGAACACGACCCGCGCCTGATGCCGATCGGCACCGGCCCGTTCCGCTTCGTCGACTGGGTCCGCGACGATTTCGTCGAGCTGGAGCGCTGGGACCGCTACTTCAAGCCCGAGCAGCCCTATCTCGACCGCGTCATCTTCCGCGCCATCTCCGACGACACGGTGCGGCTGACCGGCCTTCAAACGGGTGAGCTCGACTGGATCGAACAGGTACCGTTGCACCGGGTCGGCGAGCTGCGCGAAGACCCGGAAATCAAGGCCAATCCGGATGGCGAGTTCTTCCCGGACCTGTTCCTGCTCAACACCGCGCAACCGCCCTTCGACCGGGTCGAGGTCCGCCAAGCGCTGCAATGGGCGCTGAACCGCGACGCCATCGCCGCCCTGGTCTGGCAAGGCCAGGCCGCGCCGTCGGCCGGCCCGGTGTCGCCGTCGAACCCGTGGTACTCGGGCCCGGGCGTCTATGCGGGCGGGCCCGATCTCGACCGGGCGCGGGCCCTGCTGGCGGAGGCCGGCTATGGCGACGGGCTGCAGATCCGGTTCGCCGCGCAGCCGCAGGTGCCGACCCAGCCATTGGTCGGGCAGTTGCTGCAACAGCAACTCGCACCGATCGGTATCGATTTGGAGGTCCAATCCTTCGAATCCGCCCGCTGGTTCGAGGAACTGGCGAGCCAGCGCTACCAGATCACCAGCACCTATTGGAGCGCGACGGCAGACCCCGGCGAGCATTGCGTGCTGCCCCTGACGCACTCGCAATCGCCCTGGAACTTTTCGGCCTTCAACCAGTCGCCGGAACTGGACGCGGCACTTGACGCGCTGCGCTTCACGGTCGATCCGGAGGCCAGGCGAAACGCCTATGCCGACGTCATGGCGCTGCAGCAAGAACAGTCACCGGCGGTCTTCCAGGTCAACTTCAAGCGTACCTATTGGACGCAGCCGAACGTCTACGGTGTCGAGACCCTGCCGACGCTGGAACTGCGCATGGAGGATGTCTGGATCGACGATGCCTGAACGATCGCAACGATCGCGTGCGGGGCGGGCTGGCTAGACGGTGCCGCTGACACAATTCGTCGTCCGCCGGCTGATCCTGCTGCTGCCGGTGCTGGTCGGCATGTCGATCGTGGTCTTCCTGCTGATGCGGCTGGTGCCGGGCGACCCGGCGTCGGTCATCCTGGGCCTGCGCGCGACGCCGCAAGGGTTGGCGGTAATTCGCGATCAGCTCGGCCTCGACCTGCCGATCACCCAGCAATATCTGCATTGGGTCGGCAACCTGCTGCAAGGCGACCTCGGGCAGGACTACCGCAGCAACATCCCGGTGACGACGCTGCTGGCCGACCGGCTGCCGGTGACCGTCGAGTTGACCTTGCTGGCCCTTGTCCTGGCGCTGATCATCGCCATTCCGCTGGGCGTGCGCGCCGGGGTTCGCCAACGCGGCCTGGCGGACAAGGGCGCCATGACGTTGGGCCTGCTGGGCATCTCGATCCCGGATTTCTGGCTCGGCATCATGCTGATCCTGGCCCTGTCGCTGGGACTGGGCCTGTTCCCCTCCTCCGGCTTCGTGCCGATCTCCGACGGCCTGTTCGCCAACTTAAGGTCGCTGTTCCTGCCGGCCCTGACCCTGGCGATCGGACTGTCGGCCGTTCTGGTGCGGGTGACTCGCGCCGCCGTGGCGGAGGTGCAAGAGCGGGATTTCGTACGCTTTCTACATGCCAAGGGGCTGCGCCAACGGGCAATCGTCTATCGCCATGTGCTGCGCAACGCCGGCATACCGATCATCACCGTGATCGGGCTTCAGTTCGGCTATCTGCTGGGCGGGGCGGTGATCGTCGAGGAAGTCTTCAGCCTTCCCGGCGTCGGGCGTCTGATCGTCAGCAGCACGTTGGAGCGCAACTATCCCGTGGTGCAGGCCGGCATGCTGGTCATCGCGCTGATGTTCATCCTGGTTAATCTGGTCACGGACATCCTTTACGCGGTTCTGAACCCCAAGATCAGGGACGCCTACCGATGACGGCGGACTTCCTCCAGCCCGGCCGCTCCGCGGGCCTTCTGCGGCGCATCTATCGGCGCAGCCCGCCGGCAATCATTGGCGGCGGATTGCTTGTCGTACTGGCGTTTGCGGCCGTGGCAGCGCCCTGGCTGACGCCGTATGCGCCGGAAACGATGGATTTCAACGCGCCGCTGGCCGGCCCGTCCGCCAGCCATCCGTTCGGCACCGACAATTTCGGCCGCGACGTGCTGAGCCGGGTGCTGCACGGCTATCGCGTATCGCTGGCGGTCGCCATCGGCTCGGTCGCGATGGCCCTCGTCGTGGCCATCCCGCTCGGCCTGGTCGCAGGCTACTACCAGCGCTGGCTGGACAATGTGATCATGCGGCCGATGGACGTGATCATGGCGTTTCCCGCCATCGTCCTGGTAGTCGCCATGGCCGGATTCTTCGGCCAGGGCCTGGTGTTGATGATGCTGGCACTGGCCATCGTCTATGTGCCGATCATCGTCCGGGTGATGCGCGGCGCTGCGCTTGGCGTGGCCGGCGAACTATTCGTTGAGGGCGCGCGGGCGCGCGGCGCCTCCGACCTTCGCATCATGGTTCGCCATGTCCTGCCGAACGCGATCACGCCGGTTTTCGTTCAGGCCTCGGTGCTGATGGGCATCGCCATCCTGCTGGAGGCGGCGCTCAGCTTCATCGGTTTGGGCGTCGAACCGCCGACACCGTCCCTCGGGCTGATGCTGGCGGAGGGCCGATCCTTCATGGGTCGCGCACCCTGGCTGGTGATCGCGCCGGGCCTCGCCATCGTTCTGGCCGTGCTCGGCTTCAACCTTCTCGGCAACGGCTTGCCCGCCCTGTACGGGCCGCGACGGGGCCGATAGCGGTGGCGGCGCGATGAGCCTGCTGGACGTCCGCGACCTGACGACCGAATTCAGGACCGAGCAGGGCTGGCACAAGGCGGTCTCGGATGTCAGCTTCACGCTCGACCCGGGCGAGATCCTGGGGTTGGTGGGCGAGAGCGGCTGCGGCAAGTCGACGGCGGCCTACAGCGTCATGAAGCTGCTTGGCGCGAACGCCCGGATCGCCGCCGGCGAGGCTTGGCTGGGCGGCGAGAACCTGCTGGCCATGAACGACGACGCGCTCAGAAAACTGCGCGGCGACCGGCTGTCGATGATCTTCCAGGACCCGGCCACCGCGCTCGACCCCGCGATCACGGTCGGCGAGCAGGTGATGGAAACGGTGCGCGAGCATCTGGGCCTCGACCGCCGGGCGGCCCGCGCGCGCGCCTTGGAGCTGTTCCGGCAGGTGGGGATTTCGGACCCCGAACGCCGGCTCAACGCTTATCCGCACCAGTTCAGCGGCGGCATGGCCCAGCGGATCGCGCTGGCCATCGCGATTTCCTGCAATCCGGAGATGCTGATCGCCGACGAGCCGACGACGGCGCTGGACGTGACGATCCAGGCCCAGATCCTGCGCCTGATCAAGACCCTGCTGGTCAACGAGCGTCGGTCGGCCGTGCTGCTGATCACCCATGATCTGGGTGTCGTCGCTCAGATCTGCGATCGTGTCGCCGTCATGTATGCCGGCCGGATCGTCGAGGTCGGTGATGTTCAGTCGGTCTTTGCCGACCCGCTGCATCCCTACACGCGCGCATTGCTGCATGCGCTGCCGACCCATGAGGTGGCGCGCGGCGCGTTGGCGACCATCGAGGGCCGCGTGCCCGGGCTGACGGACCGGCCGGGCGGTTGCAGCTTTCACCCGCGCTGCCCCCACGCCCGCCCGATCTGCGCAACCGAACTGCCGCCCCGCGTAAGGCCGTCACCTGGGAGGGAGGTCAGTTGCGTCCTCCATGCCGCCGATGGCTGACACCCCTCTCCTTCGGTTGGACCGGCTGGCCAAGCATTTCCCGGTTGGCGGCGGCTGGATCGACGCGCTGACCGGCAAACGTTCGCACGTGAAGGCCGTGGACGGCGTCAGTCTCGACGTGCGCCAGGGGGAAACGCTGGCCATCGTGGGCGAGTCGGGCTCCGGCAAAAGCACGCTGGGGCGGCTGGTGATGCGCCTGCTGACCCCCAGCGCCGGCCAGGTGCTTTACAAGGGTCGCGATGTCGTGGCCATGAACCGCGCCGAACTGCGCCAGTTCCGGCGGCAGGCGCAGATCATCTTTCAGGACCCGTTCTCGTCGCTGAACCCCCGAATGCGCATTGCCGACATCGTGCGCGAGCCCTTGGACGTCTACCAGGATGGCGCGCGCGCCGACCGGCCGGGCCGAACCGAAGCCTTGCTGGAACGGGTCGGCCTGACGGCGGACCATGGTCGCGCCTACCCATCCGAGCTGAGCGGCGGCCAGCGGCAACGGGTGGGCATTGCGGCCGCCCTGGCCCTGTCGCCGGAGCTGATCGTCGCCGACGAGCCGACCTCTGCGCTGGACGTTTCGGTCCAGGCCCAGACCTTGAATCTGCTGGCCGACCTGCAGGCGTCCTACCATCTGACCTTTGTGTTCATCACGCACGATCTGGGCATCGTCCACCATTTCGCCGATCGGGTCGCGGTCATGTATTTGGGCAGGATCGTCGAGGAAGCGCCGACCGAGACGCTGTTTCGGGAGCCGAAGCACCCGTACACGCGCTCGCTGCTGTCGGCCATTCCCCAGCCGGACCCGACGAAGCGGGTCGACTGGCAGTTGCCGGAGGGCGAACCGCCCTCGCCCCTCGATCCGCCTTCCGGCTGCAGCTTTCACCCGCGCTGCCCGCACGCCATGGACGTATGCGCCAGGCAAGCACCAACGCTCGCACCGGTCGAGCCCGGACATCGGGCCGCCTGTTTTCTCCATCAGCCGGTCAGGCACGATGCGTCGTCGACCGGCATGCCATCGTAGGGGGAGTCAAGCCATGTCAGAACCTGCCAAACTGACCGCCATCGCGGCTGACGCGCAAGGTTGGCCGCAAGCCGTTGCCGCCGTCAACGACCTGCTGCGCGACGGCGCGACAGTCTTGTGGGCAACTGGACCGTTCGAGGCCACGCCAAGATCCGGCGCGGCGATGTCGTTCGACGCCGGCACGTTTCTGGTAACCGAGCCTTCCGACCGGCCGATGCCGGACTGGCACTTGCGCATCAGGCGCGAGTTCGAAGTGGAACCGGTGGCGCTCGGCTCCGTCGACGGCTTCGACGGCCTGACCTTGAGGGCGTCGCGCATCGCACTCTATGGCGGCGGGGGCGCGCCCTACAACCATGCGCGGATCTTCGCCGAGCTCGGCTTTTTCGTCGACTTCATCGGCCCGCGCGAAATCCGCCAAGGCCAACTGTCCGGCTTTGATATTCTGGTCATGCCCGGCGGCGGTGGCCTCGGCATGATCGGCCAGTTGGAACCGCTGGGCGAAGAAGGCTGTCGGGCGATCAAGGACTTCGTGCGGGCGGGCGGCATGTATGTCGGGTCCTGCGCCGGCTCCTACGACGCCGCGCGGGTGCCGGACAGCTTTCTGGAGGTTTGCCCCCAGCAACGGGAGATGTGCCTGGCCAACGCCCTGGTCTGGAACCGGCACGACTCAGAATGGGTCGGTCTGAAATCGCCCGGTGTCGGCGTGCTGCGCAGCCGGACCTTGCGGCCGGACCATCCGGTGATGGTCAGCATGCCTGAGGATTTCGAGATCACGCACTACAACGGTCCGCTGTTCGAGCCGGGGCCGGACGGGCTGTCCGACCTCTCGGCGATCACGGGCCTGTCGGCCGTCACCGGCTTCACCGACGACTTCACTGCGGCTGAGGATTTCATGGCCTTCCGCGCGTTCGATCGACAGACGGCGGAAGAGACATCCCTGGTCGCCCAGGCCGCCGCGGAGGGGCGGTTCAACGTCATCGCCGGCCAGTGCGGCCTGGGCCGGGTCGTTCTGTTCGGCTCGCACCCCGAATTCGGGCTCGATCTGGGCATGGATCGCTGGGGCACGCCGGCGCGCATGCTGGCCAATACAGCCTTTTGGCAGGCGTCCTATCTGACCGAATCCAGCTCCCAACATCGCGCGACCGTCCCGGGAACGGCGCGCTCGGTGCCGAACGGTGCCGGCCTCGACCGCGTGGCGGCGCGCCTGCCCGCGATCGGCGAAGCGGTGGCCGGCTTGCGCGCGGCCGCCTTGGATGACGCGCCATGGCTGGACGATGCGCTGGCCATGTCGACTTTCGGCCTGTCCGGCCGCGAGATCTGGACACGCAGCCTGAACGCATTCGACGGCGCGTCGGAGGCGCTGGGGCAGACCGTCGAGGCGTGCAGATCGGCGGCCGGAGAAGCGCGGGCGCTTGTCGGCGGTTTGGCCAAGCGCAAAAAGACAGCCGCCCATCTCACCGATGCCCTGAACGAGGCCTTGGGCGGGCTTGAGGACGCGATCCATTATCGGGTGCCGCCGGAGTGGGGCCAAGATTACGGTCACGAGGGCGTGCTGCAGATGCTGGACCGGACCGAGGCCATGCTACGCAAGGCCCTCGTCAACGCCGACGCCACGTTCGAGCCGTCCGCCAACCCGTATGCGCATCTGGGCGAAAGTCCGTTTCAGCTCGTCGCCGGCTCTTACCTCGCGGCGATCGGCATCTTCACCAATGCGCGGCTGTTGCTTCAGGTGCACCAGCATGCATTGGAGGCGGCGGTGCGGCGTGGCCGGCGGGCGGAGGCGGAGATGGCGCTGGCTTCCTAGAACCTTCCCTGATTGCCTAACGCCCGCCATCGCGCCAAAGTCTCGGTCTCAACCGAGAGGAGCCGGAAAACGATGGCAAGGCGCGGACGGCGTAATTCGATCGCGATCTGGCTGACGGCGGCTTTTTTCGCAGCCGTTTCGATGATCGTGATGCAACAGGCCGAGGCTCAAATGGTGGACCCGGACGAGCAGGAGATACGCGCGGCCGTGGATCAATGGATCGTGGCGCTAAACGCCATGTTGAACGGGGACCCCGAGCCGTTCGCCGCGATCTATTCCCAGGCCGACGACGCGATGTATATGGGCGCGGAGGGCTCCTACCGGATCGGCTGGGACGCGATCTACAGCGACTGGACCGCCCAGGCGGCGGCCAGCAGCGGCGGTGAGGTCGCGGCATCCGACATTCACATCGTGGTTTCGGGCGATATGGCCATGGCGTCGCACATCACGTCCGGCCCGGTCCGCCAGCCAAACGGCGAGATGAACGACAACCATGTCCGCGAAACCAGCGTTTTTCGGCGTGAGAACGGCACTTGGCTGATGATTGGCCACCACGCCGACGCGATCGGCTATTGGGAGCAGGCGTTCGGCGACAACGCCGAGTGAGCACCCGGCCGGTGGCTTAGGTGGCCAGCTTGGCCGCCTCCCGCGCGTTTGCTTCGATCGCGGCCCAATCACGCTGGCGAACCTGGTCTGCCGACGCCACCCAGGTGCCGCCGATGCAGACCACATTGGGCAGCGCCAGATAGGCAGCCGCGTTCGCCGCCGTGACACCGCCGGTCGGGCAAAAGCGGATCTGGGGCAACGGCCCGCCGATGCCCTTCAGGGCCGGGATGCCACCCGACGCCTCGGCCGGAAAGAATTTCTGGAAGACGTAGCCCGCCTCCAACAGGCGCATGGACTCGCTGGCGGTGGCCGCACCCGGCAGCAAGGGCAGCGACGACTGGGCGGCCGCGGCCAGCAGGCCCGGTGTCGACCCTGGCGAAACGGCAAAGCGGGCGCCTGCATCGCGGGCCTCGGCAAGCTGTGCCGCCGTGAGGACCGTTCCCGCGCCGATCACCGCGCCATCGATCGCGTCGGCCATCGCGGCGATGCAGGCGAGCGCGCTCGGCGTACGCAGCGTGACTTCCAGCACGCTGAGCCCACCGGCGACCAGCGCTCGGCCCAAACCGACCGCCTCGTCCGGCTCACCGACCACCAGCACCGGAACAACCGGACAGAGTTCGAGAACCTCCGCCAAAGCGCCATTGCCCGTCACGTCGAACCCCCGTCTTGTGCCGGCATGTTGACCGCGCCGCGCAAACGCCCGAACGGCCGCACCCTCGCCGCTACCTAGCCGGTTCTCGGCCTCCCTTTCAAGGGCGAGACGGCTGAACCGCGTTTGGACGCCCCATAGCGCGCGCGCAAGCGTGATCTCGTAAGCACAGCGGCGGTCTGCATGCCGCGGCTCTTCATCAGATAGAGCAGCCTTTCGTCGCTGGAACCGCTCGTGCCACTCTGCACGTTCAGTCTCTTTGAAAGCACATGTCTTCAAGGGCTTTGTGAATGTCAGACTTGAAGGGTCCGCCGTGATAGGCAATGCCGAGGCGCGACCGGCCGGCTGGAAAGAGATCCTGGGCCGGCAGCATGGTCCGTCCCTGGCCCTCGTCTGCGCCGGGGTGTGGCTGCACGCCGCCGACGGCCTGCTGGTCTCGACCATGACGCCGGCGATCGTTGCCGATATCGGTGGTATCGCGCTTATCCCTTGGACCGTTGCACTCTACGAGATTGGCTCCATCGTAGCCGGGGCCGCCAGCGGCCTGCTCGCCCTGCGCTTTGGCGTGCGCCGCCCGATGGCCTTGGCCGCCTGCCTGTTCGCCTTCGGTTGCGCGGTCAGTGCCTTGGCGCCCGAGATGTGGGTGTTGCTTGCAGGGCGCCTCTTACAGGGGTTCGGCGGCGGCGGCCTGATGGCTTTGTCCTTCGTCTCGGTCAGCCGGCTGTTCCCCAGCCGCCTGATGGCCCGCGTCATGGGCGCGTTGTCGACCGTCTGGGCCGCGTCCGCCTTTATGGGGCCATTGATCGGGGGGCTGTTTGTCGAGCTGGCAACCTGGCGGCTCGGGTTTTGGGCCTTCGCCGCCCAAGCGGCCGTGCTGGCCGTCTGGCTGGCATCACGGCGCGAGGTTTCGGCGCGAACGCCAGAGGCGGCCCAAAGGGGACGGTTCCCGTTCGTTCGACTGCTTTGGCTGTGCGCCGGGGTCGTAGCAATCGCCTATGCCGGCGTCTCAGTCGGCGCGATCCGCACGCCGGTCTTCGTGGCGATCGGCCTTGTCTGCCTGATGATCTTCCTGCTGCTCGACGCAAGCCGTCCGGCCAGTCGCCTACTGCCGCAGCATCCGTTCAGCCTGCGCCGGCCGGTGGGCGCGGCACTGACCATGATCCTGTGCTTCGCCGCCGCCACGGTCGCGATCGGACTTTACGTCCCGTTCGTGATCACCAGGCTGCACGGCGTCTCGGCCCTGGTCGCCGGCTATGTCATCGCCCTTGAGGCGATCGCCTGGGCGATCAGCGCGGCCCTGCTGTCCGGCCTGCCGGAAAAGCGCGACCGGCTGGCGATCGTCACGGGCCTGGTGATCGTGACGATCAGCATCCCGGGCTTTGCCTATGCCGTGCCCAACGGCCCCGTCGTGCTGGTGGCCTTGTGCGGCATTCTTCAAGGCGCCGGCTTCGGCATGGCCTGGACCTTCATCCTGCGCCGCGCCACCGCCATCGCCCCGCGCGGCGACACCGACCTGGTCGCCGGCGCGATCCCCACCGTCCAGCGGCTCGGCTACGCGCTGGGTGCCGCCTACATGGGCATCATCGCCAACGCCTGGGGCATCGAGCACGCCGATGCGGACGGCGAGTTGGAACGCGCGGCGACGGCGATCTTCCTCGCCTGCCTGCCGCTGACGGTCGTGGGCCTGATCGCAACGGCGCGCTTCGTGCGCGGCGAGCCGGCAGCCGCCAACGATCAGCAACCGGACGAAGTGTCTTCCCGGAGATAAAGAGGGAGGAACATGTGAGCGCACGTTTGACCCACATGCCCGTCCCGGTCAGCGATTTGGAGCGCTCGATCGCGTCTTGTGCCAAGAGGCGATGACAGTCACCCAATAGTGGGCCGAACGGATCTACCACGACGGCGCGCAATTGCGTTCGAAACAGCAGGTCCGTCGACCATTCCAGCGACGTCAGAGCCTGCCGGATAGACAGGTCAGAGATGCGCTTCGGGCTTTGGGAAAGGAATGTGAATGCGCCACCCGCGCCGCGTCAAACCGACCCATCCGGGGCCGCCGGATAAGCTTGACAAAATTACTCAGGTTTAGAGCATGAAGGCGTCCGCCGGGGTCATGGGGCGGTCTCTAAATCACTTGGGGGAAGACGTGATGAGCCTGGGTTGTAAGGCGCTCGGTGCCAGCTTGGCACTCTGTGGGGTTTTGGCACTGGCTGTCGGTGCGTCGGCACAGACGACGCCGCTGAACACGGTGGCGGTGGACCTCGCGACAGTATCGACGGAGGACCGCTCCGTCGGAACGGTCGCCAGATTGGCCGGCGACCCGGTCGGGCCGGTTATCCTGCGCTCGTTCGAGGCTGGCGAAGTCACGCCCGCCCACCGTCCGCCCCGCGACGAGGTGCGCCTGGCCGTGGTCGTCAGCGGCGTGATGTATCACGGGCTCGGCGAAGAGGTCGATCCGGCCGTGGAGACGGCCTATGAACCGGGCGACGTCTTGTTGCTGGCGGCGGACGACATGTACTGGTTCGCCGCACGCGACGGCGATGCCAGCATCATGTTCGCCTTCGTCGCGCCCGAACAGCTCAACCCCGACCTGCTTGCCGCGATGGAATGAGCGTCCGCGCCGGTGGCAATGGCATGTCACGCAAGGGCAGTTGATGAGCGACAGTCAATGGGCCGCTTGACACTTCCCTTACGGGGCATGGGTTGATCCGTTGCCGCCGGCGCTTTCACCATATGGCCTCCGCCGGCCCTGTGGGCCGCGACGCACGCTTTGGCCGAAGCGGCAGCGACATGATATGCTGTATCCAGACGCTCGCGCCGGTCGCGTGCGCCAGTCGCGTCTGGTGGAGGCAGCGCATGACCTATTTCGATCTCGGCACCTACACGCGTGCGGTGACAACGGCATCGCGCGAGGCGCAGCTCTGGTTCGATCGGGGCCTGGTCTGGACTTATGGCTACAATCACGAAGAGGCCATCGTCTGCTTCGAAAAGGCGCTGCAGCATGATCCTGCCTGTGCCATGGCGCAGTGGGGCATCGCCTATGCCATCGGCCCCAACTACAATAAGCCGTGGGAGACGTTCGAGCCGGAGGAAAAGCCGGAGGCGATCGAGCGGGCGCAGCGTGCGCTGACGGCGGCCATCGAGCGCTCGGCGGACGCCTCAGCGATCGAACGGGCGCTGATCGAGGCGCTGCGCCAACGCTATCCGGACACGGCCGACATCGAGACGTTCGACCCGTGGAACGATGCCTATGCCGACGCCATGCGCCAGGTCCATCGCGCCCATCCGGGCGATCTCGACGTCTGCGCCCTGTTCGCCGAGGCGATCATGAACCGCACGCCGTGGCAGCTTTGGGACCTGCCGACGGGCAAGCCCGCCGAGGGCGCGGACACGCTGGAGGCGATCGAGGTGCTGGAAACCGCCTTCGCCACCCTGGACGGCGCCTGGGACCATCCGGGCCTGTTGCACATGTACATCCATCTGATGGAGATGTCGCCGCACCCCGAACGCGCGCTACGCCACGGCGACCGGCTGAGCACGCTGGTGCCGGAGGCCGGGCACCTGTTGCACATGGCGACCCATATCGACGTGCTGTGCGGCGATTATCAGAACGTCGTCGCCCGCAATTCCAACGCCATCGTCGCCGACCGCAAGTTCCTGGCCCATGCCGGGTCGGAGAATTTCTACTCCGCCTATCGCTGTCACAATTACCACTTCAAGATCTATGGCGCCCTCTTCCTGGGCCAGCCGGTGCCGGCCTTTGAGGCGGCGGACGAGCTGATCGAGACCTTGCCGGAGGAGGCGTTGCGCCCCTTCGCCGACTGGTTCGAGAGCTTCATTCCGATGAAGCAGCACGTCTTCGTGCGCTTCGGCCTGTGGGACGAGATCGTCGCCCAGCCCCTGCCCCGGGATGCCGAGCTTTACAGCGTCACCACCGCGATGATGCGCTACGCTCGGACGGTCGCCTTTGCCAATCTTGGCAACGTCGCCGCCGCCGAGGCCGAACGCGACGCCTTCTTCGCCGCCCGCGACGCGGTGCCGGAAAGCCGCATGCTGTTCAACAACACCTGCGCCGACATTCTGAACGTGGCCGAGCAGATGCTGCTGGGCGAGTTGGAGTACCGCAAGGGCAATCTCGACACGGCCTTCGACCATCTGCGCCGCTCCGTCGAACTCGACGACATGCTGCCCTATGACGAGCCCTGGAGCTGGATGCAACCGACCCGCCACGCGCTCGGCGCCCTGCTTCTGGAGCAAAACCGCCTGGACGAGGCCGAGGCCGTCTACCGCGCCGATCTCGGCCTCGACACCACGCTAAGCCGGGCGTGCCAGCACCCGAACAATGTCTGGAGCCTGCACGGGCTGCATGAGTGCCTGGAACGGCGCGGCGAAACGGTCGAGATCCAGCACGTGAAGCTGCGGCTGGACCAGGCCCTGGCCCGCGCGGAAGTGCCGATCCGGGCGTCTTGTTTTTGTCGGGGGAAGATGGCGGCGTGAGGCTTGATGCGGCCGGCAGACGACGCTACCGGGCCAAATGTGGTAGCTTGAGTCATGTCGCGCAAAAAGCGAATCTTGGTCAGCCGCCACCTTGCTTTTTCTATCTCTGGACCAAATCCAACGGCAGGTGCTGAGCCCAAGAACAGTTGTGAGGCAGTTTGATCCTCAAGTGCGGTCGCACTTGACAGATGGATCCATCCCAGTCGGTAGTAACTGGCGCGCGAACAACTGCGTCGTCACCTATTGACGAAGACTGACTCTGAGTTTACGAGCCGTGCTCCTGATGAATTGACGGGACGAAGATCCTGGTTAAGGTCAGCTTTGGCTTTGGTCACTGCCGTAGGTCACCCTGTACCAAGTCAAACGCACCGACCACATCGCCAGCTGGGTCGAATACATAAAGAACTTCGTCCAACAGGAGCGCACTGTCTCCATCGGCGCCACAAATCTCCTCTCCGCTTCTGACCAGGGTCTCGCAGACGACTTGGTCGGGGCGAACGCGCCACGTCCTCTCGACAACTTCGCCCGAATCAAAGCGCTGATAAACCTTCTCTCCGTCGACACTGTAATATGTGACGAGGCGATCGTTTATCATCGACCAACCTGTTCCGGTTTCTAGCACCCTCATCGGCATTGTAAAGGCCACGCCACCGGCCGCGGCAACTTCATCTCGGCTTTGATAGGACTCGTTAACACTGGTCGCCTGTGGACTAACACCTGCCGATGGGCTCTGCGACTGGCAGGCTGCCAACAAGGTCAAACAAGCAGCTGCGGCTGCCAGTTTGGCAGACCGTGAGATTCGCGTGATCATTGAGCTTCCCCCCTCTCGAGACCGACAGTTTTGACGTGCGAGTCGCTACAATCGCTAGACTTGCGAGATTTCACTTGAGACGTTTTAGGTTAGACTTAGAAGTGTAATAACGTTCCAATGCTTGCTTCGTCATCACCCAATTGGGGGATGCTTCGTTACATGACCAACGTCGAGTGGCGGCTTGGTAATCATTGCCAGCCGCAAAAGGTCCAACTGCGTCTGAATGCCAAGCTTCAGGGAGGCCGACTTAATCTGAGAGCGCGTTGTCTCATAGGCTGTATTGCGCGCCTCCGAGATTTCGCGTGTGGTCATCCCCAATATCAGTCGATCGCACACGTCGAGTTCCGCCGAAGATAGAACGCCAAAGCTCGCCAACCCTTCTGCGCTGATCTGGCCGGGTGCGTCAGGATCGAGGATCACCAAGAGAATAACGCGCTGACGATGCACTTGCACATCCGATAAGGGGAGCACCTTGACCACGTACGGTAAGCCATCCGAACGTTTTGAAATCGTGAACGTCATCGACTCGGGCGCGGCATCAAAACGTCCCGCTGCGCTCATCGCTTCATTGAGAGATTTCTGATCTTCCGAGAATGCTGCGTTGATCTGTGCGCCGTGTCGCCAGAAGCCGTCTCTCTCAGACGAAATATGACGCATCGTAGCGTTTTCAGTAATGATCTTTCCGTCCAAATCGCAGAACGCGGCTGCGAACGCCAGGCGATCGAAGAGACTCAACAGAGTAGTATATCGCTCAACGAGCGAACTGATGAAACGGGACGCATCAATGGCCTTGGACAGAATAGGCAGTAACCACCAGCCATCGCGAACGAAAGCCGGTGATGCTGCAAAACTCGGCACGGTATCGTGCGAAATCGCTGCATCCAACCAAGGGCCTACGTCGTTCAGGCGCATTGCGGTTCGCGCTTTCCCACCCGTGGCGTTCAAAACCGCATCGCGAAAGGAGTTCGGCCCTGGGTTTTCACCGGGCTGAAAGCCGAAGAACTCGCTCTCACCCATAACTTGGCCCGGTGCTGATGCGGCTACTGTTTCGTATCCCGGATGGTCTTCCTCACCACCGCCGGACCGCACCGTTTCGATCAGCTTCAACGCCTTGGGTGTCTGCATTGATCGGCTGTTGTGAAAGATTGGCGCGGATTTGTTGGCGATGTCGAATTCAATCACCATGAATGCAGCCGCAACTAGACGAGATGAGATCTGATCACAGAGTTCAGACCATGCATTGGACCTTACCGGAACTTCGATTGCCAGAGTTGCAATTTCTACTAAATCTCTGTCCATTCATTTTGCTCAATAATCAGAGTGCAATGCTGATCTCTTTAAAGACTCTCGAAGCATCCTCACTCTTTAAAACACTACATATGCTTGCCCGCTCGTACAAGTCATGTATCGACGTTTCGGTCGTCTAATTTGCTTGAATTTAGAGTTTTTGCTTTCTCCAGCCGGAGTGAACAGCGTACATGCCTGATTTCGAGGGCACCGGGGGCACTGTGACGGGTCCACGGTCACATGTTGCTAGGGGCCGGTTTCAGAGCCAGAGTTGCGGTGACTGCTAGCTAAACACCCAGTTCCACGGTGTACTTTCCTATCGTGCGACGCAGTCCGGCTTGTCCTTCCGGGTCTGCCGTACGAGCCCTGACTGACGCCGGCCCGAAACAGATTTTGCGCAAGGTCACGCGTGCTCAAGTGTTAAGGGCGGCAGCTTCCGCCGGGCGATCGCCAAGCCAAGTGTTCAATCCTGCCGCGATCAAACCTCAAACCAACCCGCCCAGGCGTCCCAACCGTCTACAAGATCGGCCATGATCGCATAGCCGGAGCCGTCGCAATGCATGCGGTCGCCGCGTGTCAGGCTGGCCATATAATGCTGGTTAGCCAGCAGCTTGGTTTGGATGTCGAGGTAGGGAATGCCGAGGGTCGCCGCCAGCGCGATGAAACGCTGGTTCAGCGCCATGGCGGTGTCTTGCGAGAAGGTGAACTCCAACCCTTCGCTGGGGCGCATGGGCGAGCAGGCAACGTTGGCGGGCGGGATCCCCACCCACAGGGTTGGGCCCAGGTCCGAGGCCTGGCGCGCGATCGCCGTCGCGTTCTCGATCGAGGCGTTCTCCTCGACGCGCCGGCCTGAACCGACGATCTCGGCCACGTCGTTGATGCCGAACTGCAAGACGATGCGGTTGTCGGCGCCGGGTTGAAAGCGCGGCTCGCATTCTGCCTTCCAGCGCCTGCGAATTTCGTCCGTCGTCGCGCCGCGGATGCCCAGATCGTAGAAGGTGAGCCGAAACTGGCGCGTAAAGCGCCGGGCGCAGAGGCGGCCAATCCAGCCGAGGCACTGTTCGTCGCCGGTGCCATTGATGTAGCTGTCGCCCACGAAACAGATGCGCAGGTCTCGCATATCGGCCTCCTGAACGCGATCGTGTCGGTCGGCGGACCGCCATCTTTACGTGGTTTAGACGGCATATACCAATAGTCTCGGTGGGCAAGGCGCGGTCAGCTACGCGACAGCGGAGGCGGCGGCCGCCCACGATCGGAGAGAACAGAAATGGGAGCCAGAGGATGAGCAGCAGCGACGAAGCGGCGGTCATGGCGGCTACGAAGGGCTTCTACACCGCCCTCAACGCCCTGTTCGTCGGCGATATGGCGCCGATGGAGGCCGTCTGGTCCCACGCCGATGACGTGACCTATATGGGGCCTTACGGCGACTATCGGGTCGGCTGGGCCCAGGTCCGCGAGAGTTGGGTGGAGCAGACGGCGATGAAGCTGGGCGGCGACGTGGAGCCCGAGGACATCAGGCTCAATGTCGGCGCCGACATGGCCGTCGTGCACAATCTGGAGATCGGACACGTCTTCCCCGAGGGCCATGACGAGCCCGTCCACCTGCGGGCGACCAACATGTTCCGTAAGGAAGACGGTGAGTGGAAGATGACCGGACACCACGCGGACCGACTGCCCTAGCCGATTGGCGTCACCGCCTTAGCCGTCTCGGCGCGCGTTCGCCCGGCGCCGGTCAATCCTCTTCCAGGTCGTGGCAGGATTTACCGATCGCGGCCAGCCCCTCTTCCAAGAGGTCGCCCAGTTGGGGCATGCCGAGCAGGTAGCCCGGCATCTGCCGGTTGCGGGTTGAGGCGACTTGGCTGCGCGCCTCGGCCCAATCCGCGCCGGTGAAATCGCCGCGCCCGATCCAGGCCAGCGTGATGATGTCGATCTGCTCGTCCTCGTTCAACTGATCGATGGCGCCGGCGAGCTGGTGATAGATCGGGTCGTCCTCGCTTTCGTGCAGCATCTCGATGTCGTCGTCGTCCTCGGGCAGCGACACCTCTTCTTCCTCGACATGGGTGATTTCGTCGTCGGCGTCGTAGATGCGCGCCTGATCGATGATGTAGCAAACCTGCTCCAGGGGGATCGAAAGCATGAACACTCCTCCAAACCGATATCGCGTCGATTTCGCCCGAGGCGGTCGGCTGCGGCAATGACCTGGCTCAATTCCGGGGACAGGGCGCAACGACGCTAAAGCCTGAGCCGCACCATCATCCGGCCGCCGGGGAGATGGTCCCGCCCGGTTTGATCCGCATCAATGCCAGCGCGCCTCCGATCCCGCACACTGGCGTAACGGGAGGAGCATGCCAGATGTTCGAAATCCGTATTCACGGGCGCGGCGGACAAGGGGTTGTCACCGGGGCCGAGCTGTTGTCGGTGGCCGCCTTCGACGAGGGCAAGCATGCCCAGGCCTTCCCAAGCTTCGGTTCTGAGCGCATGGGCGCGCCCGTCGTCTCGTTCTGCCGGATCGATGATGAGGAGATCAGGCTGCGCGAGCCGATTCTGGAGCCGGACGCGCTGATCATCCAGGACCCGACTTTGTTGAACTCCGTCGACGTGTTCTCCGGCCTGAAGCCCGACGGCTACATGGTGATCAACTCTCACCGCAGCTTCGAAGAGCTCGGCATCGCCGACTTTGTCGCCAAGTTTCCACCGCATCATGTCGGTGCCTTCGGCGCCACCGAACTGGCCATGCGCCATGTCGGCCGGCCGGTGCCGAACGCGGCCCTTCTGGGCGGTCTCGCCGCGATCACGGGCGTGTTGAGCTTCGAGTCGGTCGAGCTGGCCATCAGCCACAAGTTCCCCCCGAAGATCGCCAAGGCCAACATCGCCGCGGCGTCGGACGCCTACGAACTGGCCAAGGCGGCCTGAGAAAGGACCGGTCGACGTGATCAAGCAGATCGAAGGCTCCCAGGCCGTCGCCGAGGCCGTGGCCCTGTGCCGGCCGCAGGTCGTGTGCGCCTACCCGATCACGCCGCAGACCCATATCGTCGAGGGCGTCGGCGCGTTGGTGAAATCGGGCCAATTGGAGAACTGCGAGTTCATCAATGTCGAGTCCGAGTTCGCCGCCCTGTCCGTGGGCATCGGCGCCTCCGCGGCCGGCGCGCGGGTCTATACCGCAACGGCCAGCCAGGGCCTGCTATTCATGGCAGAGGCGGTCTACAACGCCGCCGGCCTTGGCCTGCCCATCGTCATGACGATCGGCAACCGGGCGATCGGCGCGCCGATCAACATCTGGAACGACCATAGCGACAGCATGTCGATGAAGGATGCCGGCTGGATTCAGCTTCACGCGGAGACCAACCAGGAGGACGCCGACCTGCACATCCAGGCCTTCAAGCTGGCGGAGATGATCAGCTGTCCGGTCATGGTCTGCATGGACGGGTTCATCCTGACCCACGCCTACGAGCGGGTCGACATCCCGACACAGGAACAGGTCGACGCCTTCCTGCCGCCGTTCGAACCGGTGCAGGAACTGGACCCGGACAATCACTATTCCATCGGCGCCATGGTCGGGCCGGACGCCTTCATGGAGGTGCGTTATCTGGCCCACCACAAGCAGATGGAGGCGCTGGAGCGCATTCCGCCGCTGGCGGCCGAATTCGCCGAAGTGTTCGGCCGCGAGGCCGGCGGCCTGGTGCGGCCCTATCGGACCGAGGATGCCGACACGATCGTCGTCGCGATGGGCTCGGTCAACGGCACGGTCAAGGACGTGGTCGACGCCAAGCGCGAGGCCGGCATGGCCATCGGCAGCGTCGGTATCTGTTCGTTCCGGCCGTTCCCGCTGGACGCCCTGCGCGACGCGATCGGCGACGCCAAGCGCATCGTCTGCCTGGAAAAGAGCCTGGCGCCGGGCTTGGGCGGCATGCTGGCCTCCAACGTGCGCATGGCCCTGCGCAGCAATCCGCTGCCGGTCTACACGGTCATCTGCGGCCTCGGCGGCCGGGTGATCACGCGCAAGTCCCTGTCAAGCCTGTTCGACAAGGCGGCCGGCGACAGTCTGGACGACGTCACCTTCCTCGACCTCAACTGGGACGTAGTGCACCAGCAGCTTGAGCGTGCCCGCGACCACCGCCAGTCCGGCCCGATTGCCGAGAGCCTGCTGAAGGACCTGAACCCGGGCCTTGTGCGGCGCGCCTCTTAGCCCCCTCCCATGAACAAGGACTCCTCGATGACCGAAGAATCGGCCCTGCAGCGGGTCAAGTTCTATCAGACCGGCACGTTCACCGTCGGCAATCGGCTGTTGGACGAGGCCAAGCGCTCCGTCCAGGCCTCCATGGAGCGGTCGAACGCCATCACCTCCGGCCACCGCGCCTGCCAGGGCTGTGGCGAGGCGCTGGGCGCGCGCTACGCGCTCGACGCCGCCATGCGGGCCTCTCATGGCGACATGGTCGCGGTGAATGCGACCGGGTGCCTGGAGGTGTTCACCACCCCCTATCCCGAGACCTCGTGGCAACTGCCATGGCTGCATTCCCTGTTCGGCAACGCGCCGGCCGTGGCGGCGAGCGTGGCGGCCGGGCTGCGCCGGCGCGGCCGGGGCGACATCAAGGTGGTGGCCCAGGGCGGCGATGGCGGCACGGTCGATATCGGCTTCGGCTGCCTGTCCGGCATGTTCGAGCGTAACGACGACGTGCTCTACATCTGCTACGACAACGAGGCCTACATGAACACGGGCGTGCAGCGCTCGTCGGCGACGCCGCCGGCGGCCCGCACGGCCACGACGCCGGCGGTCGGCGATGCGCCGGGCAACGTGTTCGGCACCGGCAAGAACCTGCCGCGCATCGCCATGGCCCACAACATCCCTTACGTCGCCACCGCAAGCGTCGCGGATCTGCACGATCTGGAGACCAAGGTGACCAAGGCGATGAGCATCAACGGTGCCCGCTACATCCACGTCATGGTGCCCTGCCCGCTCGGCTGGGGCTCGAATTCGGCCGATACGATCAAGATCGCGCGGCTGGCCGTGGAGAGCGGTCTGTTCCCGCTGTTCGAGGCGGAACATGGCGACGTCACCTCGGTGAAGAAGATCCGCCGCCGCGTGCCGGTGGAGGCATACCTGAAGCTGCAGAAACGCTTCGCGCACCTGTTTCGCGAAGGGGCGGAGGACACCGAACGGGTCGGCGCGATCCAGCGCATGGCCGACGGCAACATCGCCCGCTATGGCCTCTTGCCTGAGGGAGAAGCCGCATGAAGCACGACAAGCTGCCTTTTGCGATCACGCTGAACCCCGGCACCAGCCTCGCCAACCAGACCGGCACCTGGCGAACCGAACGCCCGGTCTATCTGGACCGGCTGCCGCCCTGCAACAACGCCTGCCCGGCCGGCGAGAACATCCAGGCCTGGCTGGGCCATGCCGAGGAAGGCGACTATGCCGAGGCGTGGCAGAGCCTGATGGCGGACAACCCGATGCCCGCCGTCATGGGCCGGGTCTGCTATCACCCCTGCGAGACGGCGTGCAATCGGGCGGCCTTGGACGAGCCCGTCAGCATCCATGCGGTGGAACGCTTCCTGGGCGATTTCGCCAGGGAAAAGGACCTGACGCCGCGCGTCGAGGCCGAACCGAGCGGCAAGCGCGTGCTGATCGTCGGCGCCGGCCCCAGCGGCCTTTCGGCCGCCTATCACCTCACCCGCCTGGGCCACCAGGTGACCATTCGCGAGGCCGGCCCGATGGCCGGCGGCATGATGCGCTTCGGCATCCCGAAATACCGCCTGCCGCGCGACGTGCTGGACGAGGAGATCCGGCGCATCCTCGATATGGGCGTAACGCTGGAGCTGAACACCAAGGTCGAGAACATCGAGGCGGCGTTCAACGATGACGGCTTCGACGCCGTCTTCGTCGCCGTCGGTGCGCATTTGGCCAAGCGCATCGACATCCCGGCCAACGCCGCCGGCAGAATCCTGGATGCGGTTTCGGTGCTGCGCGACATGGAGGTCGGCGACAGCCCGCCCCAGCTTGGCCGCCGGATCATCGTCTATGGCGGCGGCAACACGGCGATGGATGTGGCGCGCACCGCCAAGCGGCTGGGTGCCGAAGAGGCGATGATCGTTTACCGCCGAACGCGCGACGACATGCCGGCCCACGAATTCGAGGCCCGAGAGGCCGAGGAAGAAGGGGTCATGATCCACTGGCTGCGCACCATCAAGCAGATCGACGAGACCACCTTCACGGTGGAGAAGATGGTGCTCGACAAAAACCACCGGCCGCAGCCGACCGGCGAGTTCGAGACGCTGGAAGCGGATTCTCTGGTCCTGGCTCTGGGTCAGGACGTCGACACGACGTTCCTCGAAGCCGTGCCCGGCGTCGAAATCGCGCGCGACGGCGTGGTCCAGGTCAATCGCCAGATGATGACCGGCCGCGACGGCCTGTTTGCCGGCGGCGACATGGTGCCGTCGGAACGCACGGTCACGGTCGCGATCGGCCATGGCAAGAAGGCCGCGCGCAACATCGATGCCTGGTTGAGGGGCCAGCGCTACGAAAAGCCACCCAAGGCCGAGCTGGCGGGCTTCGAGTTTCTGAACACCTGGTATTATGACGACGCGCCACAGCGGGTGCAGGGCCAGCTCGATATCGTTCGCCGGCAAAGCAGCTTCGACGAGGTCTTGCAAGGGCTGAACGAGGACAACGCCTTGTTCGAGGCACGCCGTTGCCTGTCCTGCGGCAATTGCTTCGAATGCGACAATTGTTATGGCATCTGCCCCGACAATGCCGTGGTAAAGCTGGGGCCTGGAAGCCGGTTCCGCTTCGACTATGATTACTGCAAGGGATGCGGCATCTGCGTGGCGGAGTGCCCTTGCGGCGCGATCAAGATGGTTCCGGAGGAAGTCTAACGGCCGCGGCCGAACGCGTCTGCTGTTCCTGGTGGACACGGTCAACGAAACTAGAATAACAAGGGCAAGCCCGGCGTTGGCGGGGGATATGCCTGACGGGCGAGGATCGATCCTTTGTGCGGAGGGAATGCGGGAGATGCGGATTGATAAGCGCGCTTATGACGCCGTGCTTTTCGATCT
Organism: Pseudomonadota bacterium; assembly: GCA_039177555.1. Lineage (GTDB taxonomy): Bacteria > Pseudomonadota > Alphaproteobacteria > DSM-16000 > Inquilinaceae > JANQGH01. Next base: position 77,460 of record JBCDFV010000006.1, read on the forward strand.
TGACGGTGTTCTGACCGCGACCGCGCGCCTGCACGCCGCCTGCTGGAAGCGGCTGTTCGACGACTTCCTGGAGCAAAGAGCAGCGGACCTCGGTGAGCCGTTTCGGCCCTTTGACGAGCGGCAAGACTACCTTGCCTATGTCGACGGCAAGCCGCGCTATGACGGGGTGCGCAGCTTTCTTGCGTCGCGCGGTATCGCCATGGACTTTGGCCAGCCGTCCGATCCGCCGGGCGACGCCAGCATGTGCGCGTTGGGCAATCGCAAGGATGCTTTGTTCGACGATCGGCTTCGCGCGGACGGCGTGGAGACGTTCGACGGCGCGGTCAGGTTCGCGACCCATATGCGGCTGCGCAAGCTCAACACCGCCGTTGTATCTTCCAGCCGGCACTGCCAGGCAATCCTCGACAGGGCGCAATTGACACCTCTGTTCGACGTTGTCGTCGATGGCCAGGTTGCCGAGAACGAGGGGCTCACCGGCAAGCCGGCGCCCGATACCTTTTTACTTGCGGCACGAAAACTGAGTGTCGAACCGAAGCGCGCCGTCGTCGTCGAGGATGCCATTGCCGGTGTTCAGGCCGGCCAGGCCGGCGGTTTCGGACTCGTCATCGGAGTTGATAATCTGGGCCAGCCTGAACGGCTGAAATCGAACGGAGCGACGATCGTCGTCGCCGATTTGGCGGAGCTTCTGTGATGCTGGCGACAACGGGAAGAGCGGCGCATCATGATTAGGCGTAACGTTCAGTTGCCGCCGGAGCACATCTATCCGATCGACGATTGGCGCATCGTCGAACGGCGGTTTTCGATGCGCTATCTGGAGCACAACGAGACGATCTTCGCGATCGGCAACGGCTATCTCGGCATGCGCGGCAACCTGGAGGATGGCAGGCCGATCGCGCAAAGCGGCACCTACATCAACGGCTTTTACGAATCCTGGCCGATCACCTATGCCGAAGAGGCCTACGGGTTCGCGAAAACCGGCCAGACGATGCTGAACGTCACCGACGGCAAGATCATTCGTCTCTACGTCGATGACGAGCCGCTGTTTTTGCCCACGGCCACCCTGCTCAGCTATGAGCGCGCGCTGGACATGGCCGCCGGCACGCTGGACCGCGAACTGGTTTGGGAGATGCCGTCCGGCAAGCTGGTGAAGGTCGCCTCACGCCGCCTGGCATCGTTTCGGCACCGGCATCTCGCGGCGATTTCGTATCAAGTGACCGTGATGAACGCCGACGCACCGGTCGTCATCTCGTCGGAATTGATCACGCCTGAGAACAACCAGTCCAAACGGTTGGGCGACCCCAGGGCCGCGACCGGCCTTTCGCACAGCGTGTTCGAGCCTAAGCTGTCGTTCGCCCGCGAGCGACGTATCGGCCTCGGCTACGTCACGGCCAACAGCCGCATGTCGCTCGCCGTCAGCGCCGAACACGTGCTTGAGACCGCCTGCAGTTGGCGGGTGATGAGCGAGAGCGACGACTACACCGCAAAAACCGTGTTCTCGGTCGATGCGGAAGCCGGCCAACCGATCACGTTGATCAAGTATCTCAGTTATCACAAGTCGCGCACGGAGCAGGCGCCGGAGTTGAGCGCGCGTTCCGCCCGCACACTCAACCGCGCCGCCGACGCCGGCTTTGATCATTTGATCGACAGCCAGCGCACCTATATGGACGAGTTCTGGCGGCGCAGCGACGTCGTCCTGCAGGATGGCGACCCGCGGGTTCAGCAATGCGTGCGCTTTAACCTGTTCCACATTCTGCAAGCGGCCGGCCGCGCCGAGGGGTCCGGCATTCCGGCCAAGGGCCTGACCGGCCCGGCCTATGACGGCCACTATTTCTGGGATATTGAGATCTACATCCTGCCATTCCTGATCTACACGTCCCCCCGGATCGCGCGGAACCTGCTGAAATTCCGATACGGCCAGTTGGACGCCGCCAGGGCCCGTGCCCGGCAGGTCAACCAGAAGGGTGCCCTGTTCCCCTGGCGGACGATCAACGGTGAAGAGGCATCGGCCTATTTCGCGGCCGGCACGGCGCAATACCACATCAACGCCGATGTGGTTTATGCGCTGAAGAAGTATGTCGAGGTCACCGGCGACGACGACTTCCTGTTCGAGTTCGGTGCGGAGATCCTGGTCGAAACGGCCCGGTTCTGGGCTGATCTTGGCGCCTATCCCAACGGCAACGACAGTTCGTTCCACATCCACGGCGTCACCGGCCCGGACGAGTATACGGCGATCGTGAACGACAACGCCTATACCAACCTGATGGCCCGGTCCAACCTGCGCTACGCGACCGACGTCGTGGACCGGCTGGCACGCGAAGACGAACACCGCTTCGCCGCCCTGGTTCATGCCACCGGCCTCACTCGGGAGGAGATTGAGGAGTGGCGCGGCGCGGCCGACCGCATGCATGTGCCCTACGACGAGGAACTGGGCGTTCATCCCCAGGATTCGAGCTTTCTCGACAAGCCGGCCTGGGACTTTGAGAACACGCCGCCCGATCATTACCCGTTGTTCATGTTCTACCACCCGCTGGTGATTTATCGGCACCGGGTGATCAAACAGTCCGACGTGGTGCTGGCGATGTTCCTGTTGGGCGAAGAGTTCTCGCTGCAATCCAAGCGCCGCAATTTCGACTATTACAGCCCGCTGACGACCTGGGATTCCAGCCTGTCGGTGAGCATTCAAAGCATCGCGGCGTGGGAACTGAACTACCGCGACATGGCGAACGAGTTCTTTCGCTACACCGCCCTGATGGACCTGGCCGACGTCGGCGGCAATGTAAAGGACGGCGTGCATGTCGCATCCCTCGGCGGTACCTGGATGGCCGTCGTCTACGGCCTCGCCGGCATGCGCGACTATGGCGGCGCGCTGTCGTTCGACCCGCGTTCCGCCGACGACACGGTCGTCAAGTTCCCGCTGATTGTCAGAGGGCAGGAGATGGAGGTCGCGATCGAGGGTCCGACCGTGACTTATCTGCTGAGGCGCGGATCGGGCCTGACGATCCGCCACCGCGACGAAGCGATCGAGCTGGCGGAGGGCGAACCGGTCGCCAGACCGACCAGTTTCGTCAACGAGAGCCAAGGCGAACGCGACGCGGCTTCAAAAGAGTCCTGACCCGGGCGCAAGACGCGCTGTCTCGCCGACACGGGGCTGTGCATCAGCCTTCCCTCGCCGGCAGCACGGACGATGACGGGGACGCGGCTTCGCCAACGCCACCAGTTTGGCTTCGACGCCCGAGAGGTGGTACCGGATAAACCTGTCGCGATCGCTGCGGCAACTGGTCGGAAACCACCTATGCTTCGCCTGGTCTTTGCCATCGCCCTTTTGATCGCTGTTGGAGCCGCCCGCATCGTGTCTGCAGATGAACTCGCCCATGACCTGGCACTCGACCTTTTGGCGCGCACTGGGGCGCCGGGCGTGGCGGTGGCCTATCACCGCGACGGTGCCGAGGGTCTGGCCGTGGCCGGCGTGCGGGCGGTGGGATCGGACACGCCGATCGAGCCCGAGGATCTCTGGCATCTCGGGTCCAACACAAAGTCGATGACCGCAACCCTGGTCGCGCGCCTGGCCGAGGCCGGACAGATCGGCTGGGACGACACGGTCGGCGAGACCCTGGGCGCCACGGTACCGGAGATGGATCCGGCCTATCGAGACGTGACCATCCGACAACTCCTGGCCCACCGTTCCGGACTGGTGGCCAACCTCGGCGTCTCCCACCTGCTGCCTCTGGTCGGCATGGCGGCCGACCGCGACCTCATGGCCGACCGCCAGAGCTATGCCCGGGCAGCCCTCAGCCGCCCACCGGAATCCGCGCCAGGGACCGATTACCTCTACTCCAACGCCGGCTACATCGTCGTCGGCGCAATGCTGGAAGCCGCAACCGGAACCCCTTGGGAAAGGCTGATGGCCCGCGAGGTGTTCGGGCCGCTGGGCCTGACCAGTGCCGGCTTCGGGCCGCCCGGCACGGCCGACGCACTGGACCAGCCGCGCGGACATCAGGGCACCATTGCCGATGGCTTGACGCCCATGCCACCAGACGAACGGGCCGACAACGTCCCTGCCCTGGGCCCCGCTGGAACCGTGCACATGAGCACCGCAGATCTGCTCACCTATCTGATCGCCCATCTCGACACCGACCCATCCTTCCTGTCGCCGGCAAGCTGGGCCGCCCTCCACACCCCGGAAGACGGCCACGACTATGTCGCGGGCTGGCTTGCGCTGCCGGAAGGCACCCTTCTGCACACCGGTTCAAACACCTTTTGGTACATGCTGGTCGTGCTTTGGCCCGATCGCGGCGAAGCGCTGATGCTCGCAGCCAATGCCGGCGACATCGCAGCACTCGATCCGGCATTCGGCGAGGTCGCGCGGCTGTTCGTCGAGGGCGGCTAACCGGCATCTGGGTTTCGCCGGGGACGCGTGGTAAGCGTAAGGCAGCCCGCTGACCAGGAGAGTGCCCGGATGAATGTCGCCCTACTGAAAGCCCTCTGCGAAACCCCGGGCGTGCCCGGCCACGAGGACCGGGTGCGCGACCTGATCGCCGACGAGGTCAAGGACCTGTTCGACGAGATCCAGGTTGACGCCATGGGCTCGTTGCTCTGCCGGCGCGCGCCACGGAAGGGCCAGAAATCCAAGAAGCCGCCGCTGAAGATCATGCTGCTTTGCCACATGGACGAGATCGGCTTTCTGGTCAGCCACGTGACGGACAAGGGCTTCGTCTATCTGCACCCGGTCGGGGGCTTCGACCCGCGCAACCTGTTTTCGCGCCGGGTGCTGGTCTGTACCGACCAGGGCGACTTGAAGGGCGTCATGAACCCGGGCGGGCGGCCGATCCACATCTCCACGGCAGCCGACCGGAAAAGGGTGCCGGAAGTCGCGGATTTCTTCGTCGACCTCGGCCTCGGCGAGGCGACCAAGGACGTGGTACAGGTCGGCGACATGGTGGTGATGGACGAACCGCTGATCGAGATCGGCGACAAGATCGTCTCCAAGGCGCTGGACAACCGCATCGCCTGCTGGCTGGGCGTCGAGGCGGTTCGAGGGCTGGGCAAGGCCCGCCACGCGGCGGAGATCCATGTCGCCTTCACCACGCAGGAGGAGGTTGGCCTGAGGGGCGCCCGCACCGCCGCCTACGCCGTGCGCCCGGATGTCGGAATCGGCATCGACACCACGCTGGCCTGCGACACGCCCGGCGTGCCGGAACAGGACCGCACCACCGAGCAGGGCAAGGGCTTCGGCCTGCATGTCCGGGACAGCTCGTTCATCGCCGACAAGGGCCTGTTAAAGGAGTTCCACGATCTCGCCATCAAGCACAAAATCCCCTTCCAGCGCACCATGCTGCGCTATGGCGGCCAGGACGGGGCGGCCGCCCAGCAGGCCGCGACCGGTGCCCGCGCGGTCGGCATCGTGGTCGGTACCCGCTACATCCACACCGTGACCGAGATGCTGCACAAGGCCGATCTGCAAGCCGCGCGCGACATCCTGGTGGCGTATCTGAAGCAGGCGTGACCGACAAACGCCGCTTTGGTGAGGCGCCCCGATGACCGACCGAAAGCCGCCCGACATTCGCGGTACCTACGATCGAATCGCTACGGAGTACAGCAAGTCCACCGAACTGCCTCTGCGGGTCCATTTCGACGAGCCGAGCCTGCTGAGACTGGCCGAGCCGCTGGACGGAAAGTCGGTCCTCGACCTCGCCTGCGGCGATGGCCACTACACACGACTGGTCAAACAGGCCGGCGCGGGCGAAACGTTGGGCATCGACCTATCGAGCGAGATGGTCGCACTGGCTGAGGCGGAGGAACGGCGCACGCCCATCGGCTGCCGTTACCAGACGGGAAACGCCTCCAACCTGGCGCTGGGCAAAACCTTTGATTTAGTTGTTTCCGTCTATCTGCTGAACTACGCCCGCACAAAGGCGGAACTGCTCGATTTCTGCAAAACGATCCGGCGGCACCTGAAGCCCGGCGGGCGCTTCGTCGGCCTGACCCTCAACATCACGCTCGATCCGGCCCACTATGCGGACGGTAAGCATTACGGCGTCTGGTTCACGGGGCCGGCGCGACCACAGGAGGGCGACCCGCTGACCGTGCACATCGCCAACACCGACGGCAGCACGGCCAGCTTCGACAACTCATATCTCAAACCCGCCACCTCCGCCGAGGCCGCCGCCGTGGCGGGCCTGCGGGACTTCGCCTGGCGCCCCTTGCAGGTCTCGGAGGAAGGTCTGGCCGCGTTCCCAAGCGGCTATTGGGACTGCGCGCTGGCCTATCCCATAACGATCGGCGTGCAAGCACGGCGGGGGGCGTAGCCCTGCATGATTGGGACAGGCGGAAGTGCCGATCCGTCGACGAAGGCGATACTTCAGAACCACATGTCCTTCACGGTACGGTCATCGCGCCGGAGTTCTTGGAAGCTGTCGAGCCCCTCAAAGTGACGGATTGGCAGCGCGCTGATCGGTGACAGGTCGGACAGCCGGACATTCACGGCTGCGCGAATGCGCCCGTTTTCACCTTGGGCGCTCGCGACATAGTGCGTCACACATCCGCACTTGGGGCAGAAGTGGAAATGAATGTCTCCGCTGTCGCGGCGCCGATAGGCGCTGGTCTGGCCGTCCGTATGAATGTCGTCTCCCATGTGCCCGTAAGCCCACAAGGCACCGTAACGCCGACAAACCGTGCAGTTGCAGGCGGTGATCGACGTTGGCAGTGTTTCCAGGGTCCAGCCAACCGAGCCGCAGTGACACCTTCCTTCCAGCATGGCCCGGTCTCCTATCGCGGCACTGTTGCCGATCCCAATGAGGGCGGCAAACAGGCCATGTCGATGCTGATGAAAACGCTACATCTGTCACGCCCCGCACGCCACACCGGCCGCATGCATCAAGCGCGCGGCCGGTGGTGTCATGGGCGGGGCACCGAGTTCCCCAAGCTGCGGCCGGCCCGACGAACTCCGGTCATGCGCTTTGGTCACTCACTCCGGACAAGCTCGATGTAGTCGCCGCGCAGTTGCAGCGTGATCGTGACGTCCGCGTCGTCGCGGTTGCGCCAGAACCAGCCATGTTCGCCGGCAAACGGCGCCTGGAAGCTGCCCTCGCCCGAGGTTTCGCCCCGGCCGCGTTCGTAGTCGATCGACTGGCCCTCGCCATGGGCGTGGAGGTCGAAGTTGATCCGCCCACCCTCGGCGACCCACGCATACTCGGCGCTGTCGCCCTCGGCCATGACCAGCTTGACCTCGGTGTAATCGCCCGGGGCCAGCGTGAAGCTGACTTCGTCGCGCCAGGCCTCCTGGGCATAGGCCGTCGTGATAAACAGCCCAAGGGCCGGGTCGAGCAGGTTGAACGACTGATCGTCGCCATGGATGGCGCGGTCCTGTTCGGCCTCATCGGCCAAGTCCCGCTTGATCTCGCCCATCTCGGTCAGGCCCAGCACGCGGCCGACGCCGGTCGGGTCGATGCCGTATTCCGCCGGCAAGACGACGGCCACCAGGATCACGCCGGCCGAGGCCGCCGCAATGATCGTCGAGCGGAGAAGCTGTGCGGAGCTTGGCAGCTCTTCGAGGCTGGGTCTTTTTGCGTTGAACATGTCTCTCTCTCCTCCGTTTACGCGGCCACGAGATAGCCGGTGATCTGGTAGCCCATCAGCATGAAGCCCAGGGACATGATGACGACGTTGGCGGTGTAGGACTGCAGGAAAAAGCGCGGGCTCTTCCGCCAATAGCCCATGACGATCAGGATCACGGCAAGCGCCAGGATCTGGCCGATCTCGACCCCCACATTGAACGCCAGCAGGTTCCACAACAGCCCGTCCTCGGCGATGTCGTAATCCAGGATCTTGGTGGCCAGGCCCGTGCCGTGGGCCAGGCCGAAGATCAGCGTCGCGGCCTTGGTATTGGGCTGGAAGCCGAACCAGCGCTGATAAGCGCCCAGATTGTCGAGCGCCTTGTAGACCACCGACAGGCCGATGATGGCGTCGATGACGTAGGCGTTCACACCCCAGCCGAACCAGACGCCCGCCAGCATGGTGATTGAATGGCCCAGCGCGAACAGGCTGACATAAATCGCGACATCCTTCATCCGGTAAAGGAAGAAGACGACGCCCAGCAGGAACAGGATGTGGTCGTATCCGGTCACCATATGCTTGGCGCCCAGATACATGAAGGGGATGACGTGCACCCCCCAGATTTCTTGGATATAGCCCGCGTCACCCTCGGTGACGTTGTGGGCCATGGCCGGCTCCGCGCCAAGAGTGAGCCCGGCGAGGACAAGGCAGGGCAACGCCCAAAGGCGCCGGTCAAGACCCGCCCTGCCCGGTGAATTGAAGATCATGCGCATGTCTCCGCGTTCAAAGTGACTGATCGGTAAAGCCGCGCCGAAAAAGGCGTGGCGCCGATCAGACGCGCGGAGGTCGTTCGATCAGGAAAAAGCGCGTGGGGCCGCCAGGATGAGGCGGAGGTCGCCAGGTTTCGCGGTGGATGATGGCCTGGCCATACGGGCCGCCGAAAGCCGGCATCACCTGACCGTGGTCATGGTCAACCGCGTCCTGGACAAGGACATGCAGCATACGACGGAGATCTTTCTCGCCCCCGTGCGCATGCCCGTCCTCGGCGATCGCGGCGGGTTTGTGCAGGCCTGTGCGGTATTCGCCTGGGGCGTGATCGCCGGTCTCGACCGCGTTGGGCGCATGACCGGCGGCCGGCGTCGCAGACCAGGCCCAAAGCGACACGCAAACCAACACGACAAGCGCGCTTTGTCCGAATCTGGTTACGACTCCCATCGGCCTTGCCTGCCCGCTCCTCCCGATACACGCAACAGGTTTATAGATCTTCTTCCGCCCCGCAAGCGGATGGTTCTTTCATGAGACATGGCCGGGTTCAATGCGGACAACCCTGTTCGGATGGTGCCAGCGCATCAGCCCAGACTTCTCGCAGGAGTTCAAAGCCGCATAGGCGGAAGCGGGTAGGGACAACCTGACCGCGTTACTCGCGTTGAACCCTCTGCAGACACCATCCGCTTAACCGCCGTGGGAGCCGTCACCAACCACTTCCCATTGCCCCTCCACCCAACGCAGCAACGGCGTGTCGAACACGCCGACGACCTTCTCTGGCATCTCGGGCGCGATCTCGGCCAATCGTCCGCGCCAGGCCTCCGTTTGGCGCATGATTGTGCCGATGACCGCGGCCTCGACGTCGAGCCGCCCGAGCAGATCGAGGGCCGCGGCCAGCGAGCGGCCGGAGCTGGTGACGTCGTCGACCAGGGCGATGCGGCCGCCTTGCAGCAGGGGCAGCAGGCGCGGGTCGAGATAGAGGCGCTTGGACTGGTCGGGGCTGGTGATCGAGCGTAGATCGACCGACAATCCCTCGTCGTACCAGAATTTGCGCGAGGTGCCGAGCGGGACATAGCGGTCATGGCCCAAGGCGGCCGCGACACCGCGACCGGCGATCAGGCCCAGGGTCGGAACCGCGACGATGATGTCTGGCCGGTGATCCACTAGGCGGGCGGCGAGCGCCTGGCAGAGTGCGTTCTCCACCGCCAACGAGGCCTGGTTGACGATCAGCGAGGCGAGCCCGCGATCGGGCGGATCGGGCAAGCGGCGGATCGGCAGCAGCAGGCGGCACTGGTCCGGCAAGCGGGCGATGAACGAAGCCTCGGACACGGGGCCGGTCGGGCCGTCCGGCGGCAGCAGGTCTTGCCAATAGGCCAACGGGTCGTCTGTTGCAGGGGGCATCTTCAACCGGACATCGTCGGATTGCGGGGCGGTCAGGATAGCAGCATCCGGCCCCACCCGCCCACGTCAGCGTTTTTGACGCGGGTCCGGCTTGTCCTTGTCCTTGTCCTGGTCGTCATCGTCGAACAGGATGCGGTTGGCGGCCCCTTCCAGGTCGTCGTACTGGCCGGATTTCAAGGACCAGAGAAAAGCGCCCAAGCCGACGAGCCCCAGCACCAAGGCGATCGGGATCAGGATGACAAGCTGTTCCATCGCCGCTAGCGGCGCGATAGGCGCAGCGCGTTCATCACCACCACGATCGAACTCAACGACATGGCGATGGCCGCGATCAACGGCGTGACGAACCCGGCCACTGCGATCGGCACGGTGATGACGTTATAGCCGAAGGCGAGCGCGAAATTCTGGGTCACCAGGCGGGCGGACCTGTCGGCGGTTTGCCGCACGGTCAACACCGGCGCCAACGCCTCGCCCTGGAAGACGAAATCGGCCGCCGTCTGGGCGATGTCCGACGCGCTGGTCGGCGAGAGGGAGACCGTGGCCGCCGCGAGCGCCGGTGCGTCGTTCAGCCCATCGCCCACCATCATCACGCGCCGGCCGGCCTCGGTCAGCGCGTTCAGCCGGGCAACCTTGTCCGCCGGTGTCGCTGCCGCCGTCCATCGCTCGATGCCGGCGTCACGGGCCACCGGGCCGACGGCGGCAGTCCGGTCGCCGGAAATCAGCTCGACCTCGATGCCTTGCGCCTTTAGCGTCGCGACCACGTCGGCCGCGTCGGACCGCACTTGATCCTCAAAGGCAAAACGGATGGGCGCCTGGCCGGGCCGGCTGAGCCAGAGCTCCATGCCCGCCTCCCGGTCATCCTCGGCGACGCCGCAATAGCGACGGCTGCCCATCCGGATCTCGCCCTCCGCGATTTCACGGCGCAGCCCCTGCCCCGGCACCTCCTCGACGCCATCGACCGGTTCGGCGTTCGGCGCCGCGCGGACCAGGGCGCGTGCCAAGGGATGGCGGCTGGACTGGGCCAGTGACGCGGCGTCGGCGAGTGCCGTAGGATCGGCGGTGTCGGCGTCAATCAATGAGGGGCGGCCAAGGGTCAGCGTGCCGGTCTTGTCGAAGACCACGGTGTCGATGTTGGCGGCCCGTTCCAGCGCAGAGCTGGACTTCACCAGGATGCCGCGCTTCATCAGGCGCGAGGTGGCGATCACCTGGACGACCGGCACCGCCAGGCCCAGCGCACAGGGGCAGGTGACGATCAGCACCGAGATCGCGATCAACAGCGCCGGCTGCCAGGCCAGGCCGATGATCAGCCACCAACCAAGGAAGGTGCCCAGCGCCAGCAAATGCACGACGGGCGCGTAGAGCCGGCTGATCCGGTCGGCGATGCCGACGAAGCGGGCCTTGCCCTGCTCCGCCGCCTCCATCAGGCGGACGATTTCCGATAGCAGCGTATCGTCGCCGACCGCATCGGCCGTGAGGCGCAGCGGCGCGCCGAGATTGACCGTGCCGGCGAACACCCGGTCGCCGGCCTTCACCGGGCGCGGCAGGGTCTCGCCGGTGATCAGACTGGTGTCGAGCTCCGACAATCCGTGTGCGACCGTGCCGTCGATGCCGATCCGCTCGCCTGCCGCAACCAGGACCGTCATGCCCGGGGCGACCTGCTCGGCGGGCACGGTTCTGGTCTCGCCGCCCATCAGGACGGTGACCGACTGCGCACCCAGCGCCAACAGCCGTTCGGCGGCGGCGCGTGCCAGCCGACGGGCGCGGCGGTCGAGATAACGGCCGATCAAGAGGAAGAACAGCAGCGTGATCGCGCTGTCGAAATAGGCATGCGGCCCGCCGACGATGGTCTCGTGCAGGCTGATCGCCGCCGCCAGGACGACGCCGAGCGTGATCGGCACATCCATGTTGGTGCGGCCATGACGCAGCGCGGACCAGGCGGAGTGGTAGAAGGGCCGCCCGGCGTAGAGCAGCGCGGGCAGCGCGATCAGGGCGGAGAACCAGTGCAGCAGGGTACGCGTCGCCTCGATCATGCCCTGGGCATGCCCGGCCCAGATCGCGACCGACAGCAGCATGACGTTGGCGGCGGCAAACCCGGCGACGGCAAGCGCCCGCAAAAGGCTCCGCTCGTCCTGGCTATCCGATTGCTGCAAGCGCTCCGGATCGTAGGGCACGGCGCCGAAGCCGATCTCGCCCAGCGACGCGACCAGATCGTTGCCAAGCGACGGCGCACCGTCCCAGGTGGCGGTCAGCCGCCGCGTGGTCATGTTCACCCTGGCGTCGACCATCCCCGGCAACGCCTTCGCCGCACGCTCGATCTTCGCGACGCAGCCGCCGCAATGGATGCCCTCGATCATCAGATGCAGCGTGCGTTTCCCGTCCGCCAGATCGATGACATAGGCGGTCACGTCCGGGTGGTCGGGATCACCCCGCCATTGCCGGCGCTTCGGCCGGTCGAGCCCAATGCTCGTGTCGGCGGCGGTGTCGGCCATCAGGGGGCCAGGTAGGTGCTCGTGTCGGCGCGCAAATGGTCGGTGCCGCGCGTGATGTCCATGCGCAGGTTCCACCTGCCGTCAAGCGGCACCGGCACCAAGGCGCCGTAGACGCCATCGCCGCGATGGCTCAACTCAGCCGTGAAATCATGACCGTTATTGATCGGGCGGGTCAGGTGTACCGCGACCTGGGCATCCGTCACCGGCAGGCCGGTGTCATCCACCGCTTGCAGCTGGACATCGATGACACCCTCGCCCAGCGGTTCGGCGGCGGCCGCCAGGCGCCAGCCCAGCGCCTCCTGCGCCTCGCGTTCGGCCAAAATCTCGTTGTAGGCGAGGCCGCGATCGAAGGCACCATCAGTCGACAGCCCGTTAAAGCTGGACAGGGCGAACGACAGCATGATGCCGTTCACGGTCACAACAACCAGGAAGAAACCGACGAAACACCATGGAATCCATAGACTTTTTCGCGTCGGTTGATCTTCGACCTGAAATGATGAAGCGTTCATGGTTCCGGCCCTCTAAAGGCTTCCTCGCCGCGCACGGTCGCGCCGGTCGAGACATCGGTCAAGATGAAGTTAAGCGGCACACGATCGGAGGTCAGGTCCGCCGCCGGGACGGTCACGAAGACGCGGTAACTGGCGATCGAATCCGGCTGTGCGGTCAGCGTCGCTTCGATGACATCGTCCACGGCCTGGCCGGCGATGCTCATGGTCGCGCCCTCGATGCCGTCCAGGCCGAGCGTGTAGAGGCCCTCCTCATGGGTCTTGTTCAGAATGCGCACTTCATAGCCATTGCGGATGTCGCCATCCGACAGGGTCACGAACAGCGGGCTGCGGTCGTGGGCCAAAGTCAGCTCCACGGTCGAGCGGCTGGACAGACCGATCGCCATGGCGCCGATCAGCAGCGCCAGGACCACGACATAGGCGATGGTGCGCGGCCGCACGATGCGCATGCGCTTAGGCTTGCCTTCGGCGGCGAGGGCCTGGTTGCGCTCACTGTCGAAGGTGATCAGCTCGCGCGGCCGGCCGACCTTGTCCATGATGTCGTTGCACGCGTCGATGCACAGGCCGCAGCCGATGCATTCAAGCTGGATGCCGTCGCGGATGTCGATGCCGGTGGGGCAGACGGACACGCAGGCCTTGCAGTCGATGCAATCACCCCGGTCGTCCCAGCTGGTGCCGCGCTTGTGCTTGCCGCGCGGATCGCCCCGCCAGGACTGGTAGGTCACGACCAGGCTGTCCTCGTCCAGCAAGGCGGCCTGAAAGCGCGGCCAGGGACACATGTAAGTGCAGACCTGCTCGCGCGCCCAGCCGGCCAGAAGGTAGGTCGTGGCCGTGAACAGGCCGACGAAGAAATAGCTGCCGACACCGGCCTGGCCGGTGAAGAAGTCGACCACGAAACTGGGCGCGTTCTGGAAGTACAGCACCCAGGCGCCGCCGGTGGCGAAGGCGATGATCAGCCAGACGGCGTGCTTGGAGACCTTTCGCGCCGCCTTGCCCGTCGTGATCCGCGCCTTGTCCAGCCGCATGCGGGCGTTGCGGTCGCCCTCGATCAGCCGTTCGACCCACATGAAAAGGTCGGTCCAGACCGTCTGCGGGCAGGTAAAGCCGCACCAGATGCGCCCGAACAGGCTGGTCGCCAGGAACAGGCCCAGGGCCGCGACGATCAGAATGACCGTCAGGTAGTAGACCTCCTGCGGCCAGATCTCGATGAAGAAGAAATAGGCCCGCCGATTGGGCAAATCGATCAGGATGGCCTGGTCCGGCACGCCGGCACCGCGATCCCAGCGCAGCCAGGGCGCCAGATAGTAGATCGCCAGCAGGCCGATCAAGACCGCCCATTTGTAGCGCCGGACGACACCGGCGACCTTCTTGGGATAGACCTTGACATGGCCCGCGAACAGCGGCGCCTTCTTCTGCTCCTCGCGCGACTGAACGTCTCCGGTGTCGGCGTAGAGCTGTGTTTGGTCGTCAGGCATCCGAAGCCCTCAAAAGGAGGGCAGCCTGCCGCCCTCCCTCAACGAAACGGTATTACTCGCCCCCGCCCAGGCTGTGGACGTACAGCGTCAGCATGTTCAGCGTCGCCGGGTCCAGACGGCCGCCCCAGGCCGGCATCACGCCGTGTCGCGGGGCCGAGATTTGAGCCATGATTTCCTCAAGCTCGCCGCCATAGAGCCAAAGCTGGTCGTTCAACGCCGGCGATCCTTGTAGGCGGTCGCCGCTGCCGTCGTCCATGTGACAGAGCGCGCACTGTTCGGCATAAAGCGCAGCACCGCGTTCCGCCGCCTCCGGGTCCGGTGCCGCTTGCCCGGACAAGGTCAGGACGTAGTTGGCCACGTCACGGATCTGGTCACGGTCGAAGATGCCGAGCGTGCCGTAGGCCGGCATCAGCGAGAAGCGCGTATCCGGGTTTTCCTCCCAGCGCACGCCGACGTCGAGCGTGTGGTGAATGTCCTCCATCGACCCACCCCAAAGCCAGACATCATCGGCCAGAACCGGGTAGTTGGCCTGCCCTGCCCCGCCTAGCCCGTGACACGGCGCGCAATTGTTGTTGTAGGCCGCCTCACCACCGGTCAGCGCGAACTGGAACAGGTCCGGGTCCTCCGACAAGGCCGTCAGGTCGCTTTCGGCGATGGCGTCCAAGAATTGGGCCTGGGCCTGGCGGGCATCGGCGATCTGGTCTTCGATGACCTCGCGCTGCTGGTAGCCCAGGATGCCGCCGAAATAGCCGTTCAGCCAGGGAATGGACGGATACAGAACAACCCAGACGGCCGAAAACACGATCGTGGCGTAGAAGATATAGAGCCACCAGCGCGGCAGTGGGTTGTTCAGCTCCTTAATGCCGTCCCACTCATGGCCGGTCGTTTCCGTGCCGGTCAGGGCGTCCTTTTCAACCTTGGTCGGCATGGCCTCTACTTCCTCTGTCCCACGTCATCCGGATCGTCGTCCTTAAGCGGGATCGACGCGGCGTCCTTCATCTTATTGCGGTTTCTCGGCAGATAGACCCAGACGATGGCGCCAACAAACAGCAGCAACAGCCAAACGACCCAAAGCTGTTTGATGACTTGATAGAATTCCACCATTGCCCGGCCCTCACTGGATCAGGTCTTCGGTCGAGTAGTCGGCGAAATCGACCATGCGTCCGAGGATCTGCAGATAGGCGATAATGGCGTCCAGCTCCGTCACCGCGTCCGGATTGCCGTCCAGGTCGCCGACCACGGCGCGCGGATAGCGCTCCAGCAGGTCGCGCGTATCGGCATCCGGCGTTGCCTGGGCGATCAGGTCGGCCTCGGCCGCCGCCAGCATCTCTTCGGTGTAAGGCACACCGATGAACTCCAGCGCCTCAAGATGGGCCCTGAACCCGTCGGCTTCGATCTCCCGCTCGGCCATGAAACCGTAGGGCGGCATGATCGAGGCCGGCACCACCGAACGCGGGTCGATCATGTGCAGCGCGTGCCAGTCGTTCGAATAGCGGCCGCCGACCCGCGCCAGGTCCGGCCCGGTGCGCTTGGACCCCCATTGGAACGGATGGTCGTACATGCTCTCCGCAGCCAGACTGTAGGGCCCGTAGCGCTCCACCTCGTCGCGGAACGGTCGGATCATCTGGCTGTGGCAGTTGTAGCAGCCCTCGCGGATGTAGATGTCGCGACCGTAGAGCTCCAGCGGCGAATAGGGCCGCACGCCGTCCACCGGCTCGATCGTGCTGTCGATCGTGTGCAGGGGCACCAGTTCGACAATGCCGCCGATCGATACCGTCACCAACGTCAGCGCAACCAGCCAGATGACGTTCTTTTCGGCTTTATCGTGAAGGCTCATGACGCTTACTCCGCCGGGGCCGCGGCGGCTGGCGCCACCGGCTCGGGCTTTCTGTATTCTTCCTCAACCCTGATGTCGCCGCGAATGGTGCGCCAGAGGTTGTAGACCATGATCAGCGCGCCGATCAGGAACAGGATGCCGCCCAGCGCCCGGATCAAATAGAAGGGGTGCATGGCCTCGACAGTCTCGATGAACGAGTACTCCAGGAAGCCGAGGCTGTCGTAGGCGCGCCACATCAAGCCCTGCATGATGCCCGAGACCCACATCGCGGAGATGTAGAGCACGATGCCCACGGTCGCGATCCAGAAATGGTAGGATACCAGGCGCAGCGAGTAGAGTTCCGGCCGCTTCCAAAGCTTCGGCACCAGGTAGTAGATCGCGCCGAAGGAGATGAAGGCGACCCAGCCCAGCGCGCCGGAATGCACGTGGCCGACGGTCCAATCAGTGTAGTGGCTGAGCCCGTTCACCTGGCGGATGCTCATCAGCGGGCCTTCGAACGTGCTCATGCCGTAGAAGGCGATGGAGACCACCATCAGCCGGATGACCGGGTCGGTGCGCAGTTTGTCCCAGGCGCCCGACAGGGTCATGATGCCGTTGATCATGCCGCCCCATGAGGGCATCCACAGCATGACGGAAAACACCATGCCCAGGGTCTGCGCCCAGTCCGGCAGCGCGGTGTAGTGCAGATGGTGCGGGCCGGCCCAGATGTAGAGGAAGATCAAGGACCAGAAGTGGACGATCGACAGCCGGTAGGAATAGATCGGCCGGTTGGCGCGTTTGGGCACGAAGTAATACATGATGCCCAGGAAGCCGGCGGTCAGGAAAAAGCCGACCGCATTGTGGCCGTACCACCATTGGGTCAGGGCATCCTGGACACCTGAGAACAGAGAGTAGCTCTTGGTGCCCAGCAGGCTGACCGGGATCGCCAGATTGTTGACGATGTGCAAGACCGCAATCGTCAGGATGAAGGCAAGGAAGAACCAGTTGGCGACGTAGATGTGGGGTTCGCGGCGCTTGAACAGCGTCCCGGCGAAGACGACCAGATAGCAGACCCAGACGATGGTCAGCCACAGATCGACATACCATTCTGGCTCGGCATATTCGCGGCTTTGCGTGATGCCGAAGACATAGCCGAGCGCGGCCATGACGATGAACAGCTGATAGCCCCAGAAGATGAACAGCGCCAAGGCCCGGCCGCCGAACAGCGGCGCGTGGCAGGTGCGCTGAACCGTGTATAGCGAGGTCGCGAACAGCGCATTACCGCCGAACGCGAAGATCGCGGCGGAGGTGTGCAGCGGCCGAAGCCGGCCGAAGGTGGTGTATTCGAGGTCCAGATTCAGGACCGGGAAGGCCAACTGCAGGGCGATGAACACCCCGACCGTGAAGGCCGCAACGCCCCAGAAGACCGCGGCCAGCGTAAACAGCCGGACCACGTCCTCGTTATAGCCGGTATGTGCTTCCAACCGGTCGTCGGCCGCGACCGTACCCGCGACCGTACCTGTTGCGACATCTGCCGCCATTACCAGCCTCCACCCTCTCTCAAATCGACATCGCCCGCCCGCCCCGCGGACAAGCCAGGAATCAGCTTGCCACACGGTCGGGGTTGCAGCCCACACCTCTCCTGCGCATGGCCGCAATTGGTTGACGCGATAATTGCTGAGTCGGATGTTAAAAGGCCTTGATGCAGATCAAACCTGGTGACGGGCGAATCCTAGTAGCATCCGGCCCCGAACCGCCTGAGCGCAGTGTTTGACCGCACCAGCGTCTGGCTGAATCATTGTCTAGAGCACTGGCTGACTGAATCAGGGCGGCACAAGAATGAGGTCCAGCGTATGAGCGATACGATGACGACGATGCCGCGGGCCAGCGGCCCGATCATCAACACGATCTATCGGGACCGACCCTGGGCCTGGCTGGCGCAAGGCTGGCGGGACCTCATGGCCGCGCCGGGCGTTGGCCTCGTCTGGGGGCTGGTCTTCGCGCTGATCGGCGTCGTGCTGACGGTGCTGTCCTGGGTCTATCAGGTCTATTATCTCACCTATCCGCTGATGGCGGCGTTCCTGCTGTTCGGGCCGATCGTCGCGGTCGGGCTTTACGACACGAGCCGGCGTCTGGCAGCGGGCGAACCAGTCAGCTTCGGCACGTCCGTCGCCGCCTTGCGCACCAACACCACGCAGATCCTGCTGATGGGCGTGGTGTTGCTGCTGATCTCGATCGCCTGGGTACGCCTGGCCTCGCTGCTGTTCATGTTGTTTTTCTTCGAGTTCAACGCCGCGCCGGAGCCGATGTCGATGCTGCAGGCGTTGATCAGCGTCGAGGCCATCCCCTTCCTGATCGTCGGCAACGCCATCGGCGCCGTGTTGGCGCTGTTCACCTTCGCGGTCTCGGCCATCTCGATCCCCCTGCTGCTCGATCGGCCAAATACCCACGTGATGACGGCGGTGATTACCTCATGGCGGGCGGTTGCGGAGAATTTCTGGACCATGCTGTTGTGGGCCTGGCTGATCGCGATCTTCATCGGCGTCGGTCTGGTGACCGGCTTTATCGGCCTGATCATCACCTTGCCGTTGATCGGCCACGCCAGTTGGGCCGCCTACAAGGATCTGGTCACATGGCCGGACGAGTGAGTTTCTGGAACGGGGAACGCAGCCATGGGTAACTATGTTTTTGGGGGTGTGATGGCCCTCCTCGCACTGCTGGGCCTGTTCATGGCCGCCGGCGCGCAGGACGGGTTCTTCCGGTTCAGCGGTTTCTTGATCTTCGGCTTTGGTGTGTTCTTCATCTTCGGCCTGATTCGTCACACGGTCGGCAACGAGCACAAGGGCGACCGCGGTCCCGGCTAAGCCCCTGACGCGGCGGGATTAACCTATACCGAGGCTCTGGCGCCAGACCTGCTCTTAGGCTTCTGGGCAAACGTTTCTTTGACGCGCTTCTCCGCATAAGGCAGTGCGCACCGGTGAATTCGCGGACCGGTGCCCATGCCTTGGAAAAGGAGAACACAGCGATGAAACGCATTTCCCTGCTTGCTCTGGCCGCCCCCCTAGCCGCCATCGTCGGTCTGTCACCGGTCCTGACCGCCTCGGCGCAAACGAACCGATTGACGGCGGCAGGACCCGACCTCGTGCCGATTGCCAGCCGTATCGAGCATGGCGCGGTCTCCGTCCGCAACACCGGACCGGCCGCGTCCGGTCCGTCCCTGGCGCGCCTCACCTGCAGCCGCGTCGGCGGTGGCTCCTGCGCCGAAGAGGTGGCCGGCATGCGTGCCTATATCGACCCGGCCTATCCCAACTCGGCCGTCATCCAGATCCCGGCGATCGAGCCCGGCCATGTCCACACCCATTATCTCACTTTCTGGGACGATCTGGTGTGGAACCCCGGCACCTATAACCTCCTGCTTCAGGTCGATGCCGCGTCGGTTGTCGCGGAAACCAACGAAGGCAACAATTTCGGCGGCCACCCCTACGTGGTGCCCTGATCCGCTGAGTTGCGGAGACCATTGCCTCACTGAGGCTTGATCAGACCACGGTCGCGGGTCGAGACTGCCCTCATGGCGGATTTCGACCCACCCGTGGCACTTGATCGTTCCCAACCCTTACGCTCTCTCGTCAAGCGACGACCGCTGCGCGCCTTGACACCAGCGCAGTTCGAAGAGTGGCAGACCAACGGCTATGTCGTGGTCGGCGATGCCGTACCGCCGGAAAACATAAGGCGCACCGTCGACTTCCTGTGGGCGTTCCAAGACCTCGACCCGGACGATCCCGCCGGCTGGGACCGCCGGCAACTGCGCGACATCGAAATGTCGGAGTTGAACAACACCGGCATGGTCGAGGCCTACAACCACCAGACGCTGTGGGACAACCGCCAGAACCAGCGCGTCTACGACGCCTTCGTCGATCTCTGGGATCGAGAGGACCTGTGGGTCACCATCGACCGGGCCAATCTGAACACCCCCAATCGCGGCCTGCGTGCGTTTGACGGTTTCATCCATTGGGACTGCGACACCACCGAGGAACCGCCCGCCGTCGCCGTACAGGGTGTGCTGTCGTTGGTCGACACGGATGAAGCGGTCGGCGGCTTTCAGTGCGTGCCGGAAGTCTTTCGCGATTTCGAGGCCTGGAAGCGAACGCAGCCCGCCGGCCGCGACGGCTGGACGCCTGACCTGGGCGATTTGGAACCCACCTTCATCCCGCTGAAGGCCGGCGACCTGGTGATCTGGAACAGCCTGCTGCCCCACGGCATCCGCGCCAACCGGTCCGACCGGCCGCGCATTGCGCAGTATATCTCGATGTCGCCGGCAAAGGACGACGAGGCCGTGCGCCAAGCCCGCATCCGATCCTGGCGCGAACGCTTGGCGCCGGAAGGCATGGCCTTTCCGGGCGACCCACGGGAGTGGGAACGGACGCGGTATCCGACGGCCCGCCTCACGGAACTGGGAGAGGGCTTATTGGGGCTAAACCGATGGCCAGCGCCGTGAGCAACGAGATCAGCCATAACAAGGGTCTCGGGCTCGTCACGCGCTCAGCGGACCGCGGCGCGTATCATAAGGCCGAGATCACGGCCGAGCCGCTATCCTCGGCACGAGTTCCGATCGAACAGGTGTAGCGCAAATCAGCCCAGGCCGCAGGCAGCGGATCAGGCATCGAAGCAAATCGCGTTTCCCGGGCGCACTCACATCCTGGCGCTGCCGACAATACACAACAGCGGGTTTATGCGTCTCGGGCTTGCGATTACGCGCCGGCTCGCTCAACATTGCTGCCATCAACTCGATGCAACGATCCGCCCGACACGATGAAGCGATGACGGGCTCTCAAGGGAGGAACATATGAAATCGCGCATGTTGGCTTTTGCTTCGGTGGGCGCACTCGCGCTGGGCTTGATGACGTCGGCCGCCTCGGCCCAGACCGAGCTGCGGATGGGCTGGTACAGCGACGGCAACGAGGGCGTGGTGATGCGCGAACTGCTTGACCGGTTCGAGGCTGAAAACCCCGACATCACGGTCATACTTGACGAAGCGCCTTATGCGGCTGTCTTGGAGAACTTACCGATACAATTGGCGGCGGGCGAAGGACCGGACATCGCGCGCGTCACCGACCTAGGCGGCCTTTCGGAGTACTATCTGGACCTGACCCCCTACATCTCCGATCCGGCCTATTGGGAGGCGAGTTTCGGCCCCTTCCTCAATTGGCTGCGCCAACCGGGCGATGACGCTTCGATCCCCGGCTTCATGACCCAGACAACCGTAACGGGTCCCTTCGTAAACCGCACATTGTTCGAACAGGCCGGGGTCGAGCTGCCTGGCGAGGGAGCGACCTGGGATGATTGGGCGGCGGCCGTGAACGAGGTGGCCGAAGCGCTGGAGATACCGATCCCGATGGCGTGGGATCGATCGGGCCACCGTGTCTCCGGACCGGCGATATCCATGGGTGCGCAGATGTTCGACGCCGAGGGCAATCCGGCCTTGGTCGATGATGGCCTCAAAGAGATGGCCCAGCGTCTGTACGACTGGCATCAGGATGGCACGATGCCGATGGACCTGTGGGGCTCCGTCTCGGGATCGACTTATGTGGCGGCCAACGAAGAGTTTGCGAATGCCCAGGTCGTCATGTTCATGAGCGGCTCGTGGCAGATTCCGCAGTTCGCCGAAACCATTGGCGATGCCTTCGATTGGTGGGCGGTTCCCGCCCCGTGCGGGCCTGCCGCGTGTACCGGCATGCCGGGCGGTGCAGCTCTGGTCGGGCTTGCGGATACCGAGCACCCGGAAGAAGTAGGTATGCTCATGGACTACTTGTCCAGCGAAGACGTGCTGTCGGAGTTCTATGGCCGGACGCTGTTTATCCCGGGTCACCTTGGCCTGGCCGGCGGCGGTGTCGACTTCGATACAGACGACCCACGCGCCAGTCATGCCCTGGAGGTTTTTGCAGGAGCGCTTCCGGGCATCTCGCCGATCGCGTTCGAACTGCAGGGCTATCCGAACAATCGCGTGATGTTCAACGCCCTGATTTCGCGGCTGGGCGAGGCCATCGTGGGTGAACTCACCCTTGATGAGGCCTATGACCGGATGGAGCAGGACATCGAACAGCAGTTGGCGGAACAAGAGCGCGATAACTGACGCGCGGTCGGTCGGTCCCGGCCCCACCGGGTCGGGACCGCTCCGATTCAATTCGTCTCGCCATGTCTGAAATACGTTCCGACGAGAAGCGATCACCGCTGGTCGCGCTGGCCGCGATGCCGATGCGCGCTGTTGGCGCGGCGATCGATCCCGTATTCAAGACCGCCCAGCGGGTGGTCGGCATTGGCGGGATGCCGTACATCTTCCTGCTGCCGAACCTGTGCTTTTTCGGCATCTTCGTCATCATCCCTCTGTTCATCAATTTCGCCTTTTCGCTGACGGGCGGAACCAACCTGTTCCTGTCCGACCGGGCCTATGTCGGCGGCGAGCAGTACGGCTTTCTGCTGGAATGCGAGAACCATTTCGATACCAGTTCGTGCCGGGAGGACCGGTTCTGGCGCGGCATCACGAACACGATGGTGTTCGTCGTGTTCCAGGTCACGTTCCTGGTTCTGTTCTCGCTGATCACCGCCTTGATCTTGAACCGCAAGATCAAAGGAAGAGGCTTCTTTCGGGCGGTGTTCTTCTTCCCCGTCCTGCTGTCGCCCGTGGTCGTGGCGCTGATCTGGAAGTGGATCCTGTTGCGCGACGGTCTTCTGAACGCGCTGCTGGTCTCGATCGGGCTGGAGCGCATTCTGTTCTTCGTCGACCCGAACTGGGCCATGTTCTGGGCCATCTTCGTGTCGATCTGGGCCCATATGGGCTTTTACACCCTGATCCTGCTGGCCGGCCTGCAGGCCATCCCGCCCGACCTTTACGAGGCGGCGGAGATGGACGGCACCAGCAAGGAACGGGTGTTCTGGCGCATCACCCTGCCCTTATTGTGGCCCAACATGCTGGTGGTGATCGTGCTGGCCCTGATCCGGGGCGTGCAGATCTTCGACGAGGTCTATGTGCTGACCGGCGGCGGCCCGGGCACGGCGACCCAGTTCATGGTGCAGTACATCTACAACACCGGCTTCACCAACCAGGTGCAGAATTTCGGATTGGCGTCGGCCGCCTCGGTCCTGCTGGGCGTCGTACTGTTCATCCTGACCCTGACCCAGCTTTTCGTCACGAGGCGCCGGGACCGTGGCTGACGCTGCAACGACCGAACGGCGCACCCTGTGGGGGTTCCTGACCGCAACCCGGGGCCGGGGCCGCCTGCATTGGACCGACGTCTTCACCTACCTCTATCTGTTCCTCGGCGTGGTGCTGATGTTCGGCCCGGCCGTCTGGCTGGCGCTGTCCTCATTCAAGACGCAGGCTGGCCTGCTGGAGTTCCCGCCGACCCTGCTGCCCCTGGGCCAGATCGAGGTCGAGGTCGAGGGCTATGAGGAGCCGCTATTGCTGTTCGACGTCACCATGGAGGATGGCAGCGTGCGCCAATTGGCGCAGATCCGACGCGTGGGCATCGTCGCCCAGATGGTTGACCCGGCGGAGCCTGACGTCCGCATCGACGTGCCCATCGACCAGCGCACGGCGACGCGCGAATTCCGGGTCGCGGTCGAGAATTATACCGACCCGCTCGAACGGTTTAACTTCCTGACATACCTGCAAAATTCCGTCATCGTCACGGTCGTCGCCACGCTGGTGACGTTGCTGATAAACTCCATGGCCGCCTACGCGCTCTCGATCTACGAGTTCAGGGGGCGCAATGCCGTGATGCTGCTCGTGATCGGCACGTTGATGATCCCGATCACCGTGATTCTGGTGCCCGTCTATCTGGTGGTGACGGAGCTTGGGCTGGTCAATTCGCTTTGGGCGGTGATTCTGCCCGGCGCGGCCACACCCACCGGCGTCTTTCTATTACGACAATACATGCTGACCATTCCGAGAGACCTGATCGAGGCCGCCCGCATGGACAAGGCCAGCGAATGGCAGATCTATTGGCGCGTCGTCATGCCGCTGGCCATGCCGGCGATCGCGGTGCTCGCCATCTTCTCGATCATGTGGCGCTGGAACGACTTCCTGTGGCCCTTGATCGTGCTGAACCGCAGCGAGGTCTACACGCTGCAGATCGGCCTGAACGCCTTCCAGGGCGAGTTGAACGTGCAGTGGCACTATGTGCTGGCCATGACGGTTGTGACCCTGATCCCCGTGGTGGTGGTCTTCGCCTTCCTGCAGCGCTTCATCACCACCGGCATCGCTAGTTCGGGCATGAAGTAGCCTTGCATGACCGCCAAACCGCTGATCTTCCTGGACCCGCACCCGCGGACGCGGGCGATGGTCTATACCGAAGACGTCGCTAAGGCGCTGGACGGTATGGGTCAGGTGGTCAGCCATTTCGGCGCGCGCGCACCGGATGAACTGGTCGAGCGGATCCTGCCGGGGGTCGCGGTCATCATCGGCCAGACCGACCTGCCGAGCGAACGCCTGGACCGGGCGCCGAACCTGCGCGCGGTTTTAAACGTGAAGGCCAACTGGGAACCGAACATCGACTACGCCGCCGCCCAGGCACGCGGCATCCAAGTCCTGTCCGCCGCGCCCGCGATGGCGCCGGCGGTCGCCGAATTCTGCCTGGCTCAGGCGATCACGCTCGCCAGAGGGCTGCACGAGGCCGACTCTCTGTTTCGCGGCGGCAAGGAAGCCTACGGCATCGCCGGCAACGGCCGCGCCCACAGCCTGTACGGCGCCGACATCGGGCTCGTCGGCTATGGCAATCTCGGGCGGGAACTGGCCGCGCTGTTGCGGTCGTTTGGCTGCACACTGCATGCTCACGACCCATGGCTGTCCGACCGCTATCTAGAGGCGCAAGGGTTGGTGCCGGCCTCACTCGAGACGGTGTTGGCGCATAGTCAGTTCTTGTTCCTGCTGGCCGGCGTCACGACCGACAATGAAGGCTTTCTTGACCGGGCGAAGCTTTCGACGATCCGCGGCGACGCCTGTGTGATCCTCGCCAGCCGGGCGGAAATCGTCGACTTCGAGGCCCTGTTGGCTCTCGCCGCCAAGGGCCGGTTCCGCGCGGCGATCGATGTCTACCCGGAGGAACCGGTGCCGCCGGACGCTGGGTTTCGCAACACGCCAAACGTCCTATTCTCCGCCCATCTCGCGGGCGGGTTGGAGGCATCCTACCAGCGCATCCGCGACATGATGCTGGACGATGTCGGCCAGATTTTGAAGGGGCTGCCGCCGTTGTGGATGCAGCGCGCCGAACCGAGGCTCGCCGCGATGATGCGCAGCCGCTAGGGGGAAGATCGATGACTGAAATCCTTCTGAAAGACGTCCGCAAATCCTACGGCACGGTCGAGGTCATCCATGGCGTCAACCTCGATATCCATAGCGGCGAGTTCGTGGTCTTTGTCGGCCCGTCAGGCTGTGGCAAATCCACGCTTCTGCGCATCATCGCCGGCCTGGAGGACGTCACCGAGGGCGATATTCTGATCGATGGCGACGTGGTGAACCGGGTCACCGCGTCGGAGCGCGGGCTCGCCATGGTGTTCCAATCCTACGCGCTCTACCCGCACATGACCGTCTATAAGAACATGGCGTTCGGCCTGGAAAACGCAAAGCTGCCGCGGCCGGAGATCGAGCAGCGGGTCAGGGCCGCCGCCGACATGCTGCAGATCACGCCCTATCTTCAGCGCCGACCCAAGGCGCTGTCTGGCGGGCAGCGCCAGCGCGTCGCCATCGGCCGGGCGATCGTGCGCGACCCCAAAGCCTTCCTGTTCGACGAGCCGCTGTCCAACCTCGATGCCGAGCTGCGCGTGACCATGCGCAAGGAGTTAGCGGCCCTGCACAAGAGCATCGGCGGCACGATGATCTATGTGACGCATGATCAGATCGAAGCCATGACCCTGGCCGACAAGATCGTGGTGCTGCAGGGCGGCGTGGTCGAACAGACCGGACGGCCGCTCGACCTATACAACACGCCGCAGAACATGTTCGTCGCCGGCTTCATCGGCTCACCCCGCATGAACTTGATCGAGGCGACTGTGGAGCAGGATACCCTGGTGGCCGGCCCCCACAGGATCGGCATTCCGCCGGTCGACGGTCTTGTTCACGGGCAAAATGTGACCTTCGGCGTCCGGTCGGAACATCTTCAGATCACGGAGGCCGACTCGGCGGATATCACCGTTCAGGTCGACTTCTCCGAACAGCTTGGCGGCGAGACCTATCTCTATTGCTCAGCTGAGGGCATGCCGCAGCTCACCGTGCATCAGATCGGCCAGTTGCCGGTCGAACAGGGCCAAGCGCTGCATTTGAAACTGAACCGCGCCAACCTGCATCTGTTCGACACCGACGGCCTGACGATCGCCAACGGTATCGCTGCGTAGGGCCTGATCCGAGCGTTCAGGCCGGCTGCCAGCCGCCATAGGCCGGCTCGTCATCGCCCAGCGGCAGGTCAACTGGCGAACCCCCGCACGCCGACCGATAGATCGCCGTCACCAACTCGATCGAGCGGCGGCCGTCCTGAACCGTCACTTCGTTGCCCGGCGCGCCCCGAACGGCATCCGCTAGTGCGGAAAAGAAGCCGACAAAGCCCGGCTTGGCCGTGCTGGCGGACGCGACGATCGCGTCGACCTCGCCCTGGCGATCGGGATTGCGCGCCAGGAACCGCCAGGTATCCTCGGCCGGCGCGTACGGCAGGCTGCCGCTCTCGGCCGTGAGGCCCGCAAAGCAGAAGCGCAGGCGCGTGGTGTTGTCGGCGGCGCCGAGCGTGATTGAACTGGTCGCCAGCGCGCCGTTTTCCATCGTGAACTGGACGGCGCCGCAATCCTCGGTCTCGATCCGGTTGACCCTTGTCGCGACGGAAGCCGAGACCCTGGCAACGGGCCCTAACACATAACAGAGCAGATCGTGGGTATGGATGGCATGGCCCAGCACCGCGCCGCCATTCTCGCCTTCCCAGGTGCCGCGCCACGGGACGGCGTAATAGTCGGCACCTCGGTTCCAGTGGGTTTCCAGGCTGGCGATAAAGGGCTTGCCCGCCAGACCGTTCGCGATCAGCGCCTTCAGCGCGGCCAAGCCCGGCCCACAGCGGTACTGGAACACCGGCGCCAGGAGCCGCCCCCTCGCCTGGGCCAGATCCGCGAGTTCATCAACCTCGCGCAACGATCCGACCAGCGGCTTTTCGCAGACCACATGCTTGCCGGCCTCAAGCGCCCGTTTGGCGACCTGGAAATGCAGGGCCGGCGGCAGGCAGATATCGATCAGATCGATGCTTGGATCGTCGAGCGCTGCGTCAAGGTCGGTTTCAATCGCCGGCATCGCACCGCCGGCCGCAGCCTGTGCAGCCCGATCGGGGTCGCGGTCGCAGAGGGTCAGAACCTCGAACCGGTCGGGCAGCGCGCGATAGGCCGTCAGGTGTTGGGCGCCAATGCCCGCGCCCAGAATGGCGACCCGGATCGGGGACGTCATTGCCCCCTTCCGCCTGCCTCGGCCAATTGCTGCGCCGTTAGGGCCAACTCCGTGACTGTGAAGGCGTGCCGTTGGGGCATCGCGGTTTCCGTCCGGTTCCTGATGTCTGCGGCCAGACGCTCGAAATACGGCAAGCCGGCGTCGGCACAGTCGAACCTTTCGCAGCGCGCGTTGTTGACCAGGATCAGATGGTCGGTGCCCGGTTCGCCGCAGACATCGACATACTTGCGCAGCTCAAGATAGCCCTCGGTGCCCAGGATGGTCAGCCGGCCGTCGCCCCAGGTCGGCAGCGCGTCGGGGGTGTACCAGTCGACCCGAATGTAGCCGTGACCGTTCGCGCTGCGCAGCACGATCTCGCCGAAATCCTCCAGGCCCGGGTCGCCGGGATTGGCGTGGTTGGCGACGGCGGCGTGCACGACCTCTGCATCTTCCGAGCCGGTGAAGAACAGAAACTGGTCGACCTGGTGCGAGGCGATGTCGCACAGGATGCCGCCATAGGCCTCGCGGTCGAAAAACCAGCTTGGCCGCGTGGCGCGATTCAGCCGGTGCGGCCCCAGACCGACCGTTTGCACGACCTTGCCGATGGCGCCGGCTTCGACCAGTTCGGCGGCACGGGTCACGCTCGGCACCTCGAACCGCTCGGAGAAATCGATCGACCAGATCCGGCCCGTGTCGGCGACCGACCGACGCAATTCGTCGAGCTGCGCCAGCGTCGTACAGCCGGGCTTGTCGGTCATCACGTCCTTGCCATGGGCCATGGCCTCGATCGCGCGGTCGGCACGCCGGACCGGCACGTCGGCGATCAGGATCAGATCGATGCTTGGGTCTTCGAGCAGCGTGGCACGCTCGGCAACGCGCGGCACGTCCGGGAAGCGTTTCAAAAAACCTTCCAGCGTGGTCGGCTCGCCCTCCGTCCACCAGCCGACGAACTCGCCGCCAATGGCAAGCATGTGCTCCGCCTGACCATAGATGTGGCGATGATCGAGGCCGATGGCGGCAAACCGGATTGGTGCGGACATGGCTCAGCCCCCCTGCGCGACCGGCTGGGCCTGGCCGGTCTTGGATGACAGGATCAAGGCGTCGATCAGCGCGTGAACGCGCAGCGCCTCGCGCCCGGTGACGAGCGGCGGCCGCCCCCCGTCGATCGCCGACGCGAAGTCGGCGATGATGTCCCGGTGCCAGCCATGGGTGAAGGCCATCGGGTCGGCCCCGCCGCCGGTGCCGGCATCCTCGCCGAATTCCTCGACCGCGCCGGACCGCATGGTGAGCGTGACCTTGCCCGAGATCATCACAGCCGAACCCAGCGTGCCGTGCAGCGTGATCGACTCAGGTCCGCCCGGATAGCTCGCCGTGCTGGCAACCAGCGAGCCGACCGCACCGCTGTCGAAATCGAGGCCGGCAGCGACGAAGTCCTCCGACTCCATGTCGTGGAACGCCGTGCGCCTTGCCATGGCCTGTACCTGCCGCACCGGGCCGGCGAGGCTGAGCGCCAGATCCAGCGTGTGGATGGCTTGGGAGATCAGCACCCCCCCACCGTCCCGCTCATAGGTGCCGCGCCCCGGCTCATCGTAGTAAGACTGGTCACGCCACCAGGGCACGGAGATCTCGACCAGGCCGATCTCACCCAAGCCGCCTTCCGCCAGCACCAACGCGAGCTTCTGCACGGCAGCGCGCATGCGCAATTGAAAGACGATGCCCAGCGGCACGCCGCGCGATTCGCACAGCGCGACCAGCCGTTCGGCGGCCTCCGTCGTTCGCTCGACCGGCTTTTCCATCAGGATAGGGATGCCGGCCTGGCTCAGCGGCTCCACGAATTCCAGCCTGGCGTTCGGGGGCGTTACGATGATCGCCAGGTCAACCGCCCCGTCTGCCGCGACTTCGGCGACGTCGCGATAGGTGCGCGGTGTGATCCCGAACTCCGACGCCGTGGCAATAAACGACGACAGCCGTTCCGGGCCGCGCCCCAACACGCCGTAGAGCGCCACACTGTCCTTGAGATCCGCCAAGGCGGCCAAATGGGTGCCCGAGACCATGCCCAGGCCGATCAGCACCGCGTTTTTTGGTTCCGCCACCGCACCCTTCCCATCGTGATGACCCGATTTCGGGCGCCGTGGCCCGGCGCCCGCTGTGATCGGGCCAGTCTACACGCGGGGATCAGGGCGCGGTATAGCCCTCGACCTTCGGCCGCAAGATTTCCCGCAGATCGATGTCGCGGCGTTCTTTGAGCGAGACGTAGACGAAGTGCAGGTTGGTGCGTTCCGCAACCAGATCGCCCGGCAATGGCAGGTAAGACAGATCACGCGAGCCGAAGGCCGGCGACGCCGTGCCCACCTGCCAGCCGGTCGTCATCTCCACATCGACCAGTTTCAGCGGTGGTCCGCCCTCCGTCTTGATCTCGAACGGAATGCCGGTCAGGCGCAGATAGCTGGTCTTGTCGGCCGCCTCTCGAAAGCCGTCGATGAACTGCTCTGCCAAATCCTGCAGATCCTCGGCCGCCGTCTGCTCCGGCATGTGGGAGTGCAGATGATCCGCATGGGTATGGTTGTGGCCCGGCCCGATATGGTCGTGGGCATGGTCATGAGGCATTGGACCACCTCGCACCGTCGAAGTCGCCGTGGGGGATCGAGACCGGCTTGTCGATATGACGTTTGTGCGCGCCCAGCTTGCCGGCGGCGACCATGGAGCCCAACGCGTCCACGATGACGCGCGTGGCCATCAGGGCGGTGATGTCGGAGGTATCGTAAGGCGGCGAGACCTCGACGATCTCCATGCCACAGAGGCCCTCGGCGGCCACCCGCTGGACCAGGCCCAACGCCTCGCGCGGCAGGAAACCGCCCGGCTCCGGCCAGCCGGTGCCGGGCACGAAGCCGCAATCGATGCTGTCGATGTCGAAGGACATGTAGACCATGTCGGCGCCTTGCCAGGCCATCTCCAAGGCCATCTCGGCGGTCTTGTCGACGCCCATGCGCTCCATATCGCCCATGGTGATGATGTTGGTGTTGCGCTCGCGCGCCACCTTCACCGCCTCGCGCGGCACCTGCCAGCCGCCGATGCCGACCTGGACCAGGTTGCGCGCCGGCACGTTGGGCAGGTTGGTGGCATGGAACCAGGGCGTGGTGTGCATGCGCTCGTCCAGATCCTTCTCCTGGATGTCCGCGTGCCGGTCGAAATGGATGATGCCGATGGTTTTCGACGTGCATCCGGCGATGCCGCGCACGGTCGGAAAGCCGATGGAGTGGTCGCCGCCCAGAATGATCGGCATCGAGCCGGATGAGAAGACATGGGCGCAGGCCCGGCTGATCTGGTCGAAGGTCTTTTCGATGTTGGCCGGGATGGTGAAGATATCGCCGGCATCGCACAGCGTCATCTGCTCGCGCAGATCGATCGCCATCTCGTAATTGTAGGGCGTGTAGAGCGCAGAGATCTTGCGAATGCCTTGTGGCCCGAAACGGGTGCCCGGCCGATAGGTGGTGCCGCCATCGAAGGGGGCGCCCAGAATGGTGGCGTCATAATGGCCGACCTCGGTCGCGTCCTCGGCATAGGGTGCCTTCAAAAACGTGTTGATGCCGGCGTAATGGGGCAGTTCGCCACGGGCGAAGGTCGGGATCGATGTGTCGTCGAGCGTATCCGATCCGGTCAGGCCCATGCGCAGGGCCCAGGCTTTCTCCTCCTGCAATCTGCCCTCCGGCAGTCCGGCCTCGTCGCGCGCCGCCTGCCAGCCGCGCAGCTTGCTGAGGTCCGGGTGATGGGCACGGCGGCTGCCCGGCAATGGCGCGGCGCGTAGGCCGGCCCGTCGCGTTCCTCTGATGTCGTTTCTAGTTGGGACCATTGAACGTGTCCTTCTCCGTCTTGTCGTCGAGTGGCAGGTCGTAGGTGATTGTGGCGCCGTAAGCGCCAGGGTCGGTCGGGTCATCCCGGACCTTGTCGAAGGCCAGGATCCGGGTGGCGAGCTTGAACGCTTCCTTGATGTCGTGGGTGACCATGAAGATGGTCATCGAAGTCTCGCGCCAGAGCTCCAGCAGGAACTCATGCATGGTCACCCGCGTGCCGGGATCGAGCGCGCCGAACGGCTCGTCGAGCAGCAGTACCTTCGGCTTCTTGGTCAGGGCCTGGGCGATGGCGAGGCGCTGCTGCATGCCGCCGGACAAGGCCGACGGACAGAGCTTGGCGGCGTGGCTGAGCCCTACCCGCTCAAGCGTCGCCTCGGCTTCGTCGCGCAGCCTTCGGCGCGTCCGGCCCCAAGTGCGCCCCAGCGTCCGCGAAGCGGCGATTTCGGCGGCGAAAATCAGATTGTCCCGCACGGTCAGGTGCGGAAAGACCGAATAGCGCTGAAAGACGATGCCGCGGTCGGCCTGCGGCTCCGTCGCCGGGTCGGAATCGGCGATACGGATCTCGCCTCGGCTCGGCAGTTCCTGGGCCAGCAGCAGCCGAAGAAACGTCGACTTGCCGCAGCCCGAGGCGCCGACGATCGCGCAGAAGGCGCCCTCCTCGACCTCGATGTTGAGGCGTTCCAGCACCGGCCGGCCGTCATAGGACTTCCAGACGTCATGCACCGATACGGCCGTCATAGATCCTCCCCGCCATGGAACCAGGCGAAGGCTGCCCGCGAGAGCGACTTCAGGGCGTAGTCCAACAGGAAGGCCAGGAAAGTGATCCAGACGACGTACGACAGGATGATATCCATGGCGAGATAGCGGCGAACCAGGAAGATACGGTAGCCGAGCCCTCCTTCGGCCGCGATCGCCTCGGCGGCAATCAGGAACAGCCAGGCTGGCCCCAGGGACAGGCGCACGGCCTGCACCAGCCGTGGCAGGACCTGCGGCAGCGCAACCCGCAGGGCGATCTGCCAGGTGAATGCGCCCAAGGTTTGCGCCTTGACCAGGAGTTCGGATGGTATCTCCAGGACCCGTTGGGACAGATCCCGGATCAAAAACGGCCCGATGCCGACGACGATCAGCACGATCTTCGCGGTCTCTCCCAGCCCGAAGACGATGAACAGGATCGGCAGCAGGGCCAATGGCGGCACCAGAGAGATCGCCGCCGCGAACGGCGCGAGGCCCGCCCGGGCAAACGGCAGCAACCCGATCAGCAGGCCGAAGATCAGACCGATCCCGGCGGCGATCGCTACCCCGGCCAGCAGGCGCTGCAGACTGGCCCACGTGTCCGACCAGAGCGGAATCCGGCCGGTGCGCCGATCCGGCTCCGTCGCCAGCGTCACGAACGTGTCGATGATCTGCGACGGTGCCGGGGTCAGCCGGTCGGACGGGTTTTCCGCCAGCCGGATGTCGGACGCGATGACGTAGGCGCCGATCACGATGACGAACGGCACCAGCGCCAGGATGATCGCCGCCGGCCGCCTGGGCCGGCGGTTGATCCAACGCATGATCTGGTCGGGTCTAGCGGCCGCCCCTACAGGCCGGCATCCGCCGCCATCTGCATGTAGGTCGCGTCGAAGCGCAGGGTCACGTTGTTGGGATCGCCCATGACGGAACCGTCAGGGAACTCGATCCCGACGAAATCGACCGACGGCGCGCCGACACCCAGGATGCCATGGTCGAACAGGAAGGTCCGGACATAATCCATGGTCGTCGGCAGCTCCGGCGAGGTCACGAAGGCGACGGCCTCGGCCGGCTCGTAGAACATCTCCGTGGTCGAGAGCTGGGCGTCATATCCGCTAAGATCCGTGCCGGAGGCCGCGGCCATCCACTCCCGCGCCTCGATGCCTTCCGGCGTATCGGAGGACATGATCGACATCGCCTCGTACCAGGCGCCGACCAGGGCGCGACCGAAGTCGGGATTTGCCTCTAGCACCTCGGTATTGACCACCATCATGTCGATGATCTCGCCCGGAATGTCGGCGCTGTCGTAGATGTTCGTGGCGCCGTGGGTCTCGAGGATGGTCGAAACCAGCGGGTTCCAGGTCACGGCCGCGACGAGATCGTCGGAGCCAAAGGCCGCGACCATGTCGGCGTCGGAGGTGTTGACCACGCTAAGATCGGCCTCGCTCAAGCCGACACTGTCGAGCGCGCGGGCAAGCAGATAGTGCGAGACGGACAGTTCAACCAGGTTCACCGGCTGGCCCGCCAGGCTTTCAACGCCGCCCTCCCCCTTCACGAGGATAGCGTCGTTGCCGTTGGAGAAATCGCCAACAATCAGCGCCGTGGTATCGACGCCGCCGCCCGACGGGATCGACAGCGTGTCCATATTCGTGGCCGAAACGCCGTCGAACTGGCCGGCCGTGTACTGGTTGATTGACTCGATATAGTCGTTGATCTGCACGATCTCGACATCGATGCCGTAGCGATCGGCCCAGCGGTCCATAATGCCGCTTTCCTCGATATAGCCCCAAGGCATCCAGCCGACATAGATCGACCAGGCGATGCGGAAATCGTTGCGTTCTTGGGCTTGCGCCGGCTGGGCCGCGATTAGGGCCGTGCCGGCCGCGAGCAAGGCCGTCAGGCTACGAAGTCTGACAATTTGGGTCATGGCGAGCATCCCATCTGTTTCGTCGGATCGGAGCAGCCGCGACGAAACGAGGGGCGCGGCTGAACCGGCGCAGTGCCCTCCCGGGATTTTGTCCCTCCGTGTACCCGCGCTTGAATGAGTGCGGGCGGCACCTCTCGGACCAGCGCCGCGATCGCGGCCGGAACCCTAGGCGCCCTGCATGTCACAAACAGAAGCAAGCGGCGTGCCAAGAGGCCCGCGCCAGACCGGAGGGACTTGGCCGGATGGGTTGTTGCCTGCGAATTGGACAATTGCGCATCAGATGCCCAAAGTTTGGCCGATCCGGCCGGCGGCTTTGACGCAGAGATGATGCGAACCATCATAAGCCGGGCCGGCGCTTGACGGGCCGCTATGACAACGGAAGCTCGAGTCTGCTCACGATGAAGCTACCCAGCACGATGATCGCGTTTGCGGCGCTTGCTTGCACGCTTGCCTGGACCGCGGCCACAGCCCAGACACTCACCGATGCGTTCTTCGATCTCGTAGAGAATACCTGTCTGCCGGCAATCGAAAACGCCCGGGCGCCCGACCTTGCCGGTCTGGAGCCCTATGACCGCGAAAACCCGGACCACAATTTCATCGGGCCGACCTTCGAGCCGGCATTCGTCATGGACGATCCACGCCTGCTGATCGCCTATGGCGAAGGGAACGGTCTGCGCCATTGCGAGGTCTCGTTTTCCGAAGAGACGCCGGCGAGCGATGGTGCGGCGATCGTCGACGCCCTGGAACCTTGGATCTACGACCGGATCGAGCAGACGTCGTACACACTGATCAGCAATTGCGAGATGGTCGGCTTCAAGGTGTTTGTCTCGGCCGGCTCACCCTGGCCCAACCCGCGCGGGCAGTTCGTGCGCATCCTGGTTCAAGGCCTTGCCCACCCCGAAGACGACACCTGGTATGGCGCGCCCCGCATCTTCGTTGCGGAAACGCCGGAACCCACCGTCGAGGAGTGTATCGAGGCGACGGACGCTTCAGGCCAGCCGGGCTTTGGTCAATCGAACCCCGCCCTTTGACCTGCGACGCTATTCGAACAGGTCGCCCAGGATGAAGCCGGAACCGCCGCCGATCAGGCCGGCGCCGACCACTTGGGCGAAGGTGCCGCCCGTGACCAGGCCGATGCCGGTACCGATCGCACCGCCAGTGATCGCGCCGCGCTCCTGGCCCGGTGTGGTCTGACAGGCAGCCAGAACCGTCAATGCCAAGCCCAGCGCACCGATTTGGGCAAATCTCATCCGCATGCAAGTGTCTCCAACTCTTCAGACCCGACGACAGGCCCGTCGGGCGGTCATTGCAAGTATCCCGATTGATCACGATGCAAGACACATCATAAGCGGGAATTTGGCCGCAAACGTGGCCGAGGCATGGCGGTTTGGGTTCAGGGGTAAACTTGCGGTCAACCAGGCTCGGTCGAACAGGCGCGCAGTTCCTACGGCTGAGATTAATGGAACATGGTGTGGACGCCTTTGATCATCTCTTGCCTCCTCGTTCGTGATCCGGCAGCGGCCAGGGCTAATCGCGAGACGAGACCCAGGCGATGGCGGCATCCAACTGCTCAGTCGGGAACAGCCGGGCCTTGAACGGCAGCAGCGGGAACATGAGGGCCGTGGCCCGGTACATAAAGTCGGAGTCGCTGACCATCGCCATGCGGCCCCAGGCGAACAGGTGCCGCGTGCCGAAATAGGTGTCCTCCAGAACCGAGCCAGCCGACAGAACGACATCATCCTCGAACACGGTCAGGACCGACACCTTCTTCTTGGCTTCAAGCACGCGCTCGACAGCCGGCACAAACACCGTGGCATAGTCTTCGCGGGTCAGCGTGCCACTGACATGAACACCGACGACGTCATCGGGTAAGCCCTCTTCGATCAATGTGATCATACGGTCCTCCCTATCGAACGCTGGCAGCGCCTGCCCGCCCGTCAGGCGCCATTGGCCAGGACCCGGTCCAGAATATCCAGCCGGTCCGCGCCACAGTAGTTGCGGCCGTCCGCGATCACCCAGGGGGCGCCAAAGACGCCGCGCGTCATCGAGGCATCGGTCTCCGCGCGCAGCCGATCCTTGATCCGCTGATCGGTCAGGCCCCCTGCCAGGGCGGAGCGATCAAAGCCGGCCGCCTCGGCAACGTCGAGGGTCTGTTCTTCTTCCTGGATGTCCTCGCCGCGGCCGAAATGGGCGTTGAACAGGGCCTGGGCCATGCGCCGCGCGGCCTCCGGGCCTTCCGCCTCCTGCGCCCAATAGAACGCACGCGACGGGCGCAGCGCGAAGATCGGCAGGATCGGCGGCTCGACAAAGGCGATGCCCCAGATCCGGGCCAGTCTGGCCAGATCCTCGCGCGCATAGGCGGCGCGCATGGGCGTTACGTTGACGGGCCGGCCGCCATTCAGCTTCATCGCCGGCCCCAGCAAGATGGCGCGCCAGTCGACCGTGCGGCCGTGGCGGGCGGCGATGCCGTCGATCCGCTGGGACGCGAGATACGCGTAGGGGCTGGCGATATCGAAATAGAAGATGATGGGTTCCGCGATGGCTTGGCCCTCCTACCAGGGGATTTCGCTGCCGTCATAGTTCCAGAAACGACCGGTGGTATCCGCGTCAAGTGCGTCGATGATCGCGCGCATCGCGGCAACGCTGTCGGCGGCCTCCAGCGGCGCCTTGGCACCGCCGATGCCGCTCTTCACCCAACCGGGGTGCAGCACGGCGAAGCTCAGCCCTTCGCCCTTGTGGTCCATGGCCATGGCGCGCATCGCCGCGTTCACGGCCGCCTTGGACGAGCGATAGATGATCGCCCGGCCGCTGCTCTGGCCGATGCTGCCCATCTGGCTGGAAATCGTGACGATCTTGCCATGCTCGGCCGCGCGTAGATGGGGCAGGAACGCCTCCGTCACGCGCACGGGGCCCAGCGTATTGGCCTGCAGGACGTCGATCCAGGCGGCATAGTCGATGCCCCCGTCGCTGAGCTCGGCCGGGTTGCCGCGACCGGCATTGTTGATCAAGAGGTCGATCGCGATGCCCGACAGCCGCTCGGACAGGATGGCGACGGCGGCGGGATCGGTCACGTCCATTTCCACCACCGCGACGTCACCGTCGACGCTAAGTAGCTCGCCGGCGGTCCCCGGATCGCGCACACCGGCCAGCACGGTCCAACCTTCGTCGGCGTATTGGCGGGCAAATTCAAGGCCAATGCCGCGCCCGGCCCCGGTGATCAATGCGACGGGCATGCCCCCTCCCCTTCTTGCTAGTCGGCCTTGTGCCTGGCCGGCTGTCGCGCGGTGACCTCGATCTCGACCTTCATCCGATCGTCGATCAGCCGTGAGACGATGGCCGTGGAGGTCGGCCGAACGCCATCGCCGACCGCAGCCCCGATGACCTGCCCGTAAACCGTCAGGACCCGTTCGGCGTCGCTTTGGTCGGCGATGATGATGCGACTCTGTACGATGTCGGCTAAGGTCGCGCCGGCCTCGGCCAAGACCACCTCGATGGTTTTCAGGGTTTGGCGCGTCTGGCTTTCGACATCGGGCTTGATCTCGCCGGTGGCGTAGTCGAAGCCGGTCGTGCCCGCGACGAAGATCCAGCCATCCTCGATGACGGCGCGCGAATAGCCGTACGCGGCCTCAAACGATGAGCCCGTGCTGATACCCCGCCGGCTCATGCCGCCACCCGTTCCACCGCGATCGCCGTCGCCTCGCCGCCACCAATACACAGGGACGCCACGCCCCGCTTGGCGTCGTATTGCTCCAGGGCGGCCAGCAAGGTCACGAGGATGCGCGCGCCTGAGGCGCCGATCGGGTGGCCCAGCGCGCAAGCGCCGCCATGGACATTCACCTTGTCTGCCGGCAGGTCGAGATCGCGCATCGCCGCCATGGTGACGACGGCAAAGGCCTCGTTGATCTCATAAAGGTCGACGTCGCCGGTCTGCCAGCCGACCTTGTCCATTAGCTTGGTGATCGCGCCGATCGGTGCGGTGGTGAACCAGGCCGGGGCCTGGGCGTGGCTGGCATGGCCCTTGACCTCCGCCAGAATCGGCAGGCCCCGCGCCTCGGCGACCGAACGGCGGGTCAGCAGCAGGGCGGCCGCCCCGTCCGAAATCGAGCTGGAATTGGCGGCCGTCACGGTGCCGTCGGGGCGAAAGGCCGGTTTCAGGTTCGGAATCTTATCGGGCCGCGCGTTCATCGGCTGTTCGTCGACCGCAACCTCCGTCTCGCCCTTGCGGGACTTGATCGTCACCGGCGCGATCTGGCCGGCGAAACTGCCGTCCTCGGTCGCCTTGCGCGCCCGATTCAGGCTCTCGATGGCGAAGCCGTCCTGGGCCTCACGGGTGAACTGATAGTGCTGGGCCGTGTCCTCGGCGAAGGTGCCCATCAGGCGGCCCGGCTCGTAGGCATCCTCCAGCCCGTCCAGGAACATGTGGTCCAGCACCCGTCCATGGCCCATGCGATAGCCCTGCCGCGCCCGGTCCAGCAGGTAGGGCGCGTTGGTCATGCTCTCCAGCCCGCCGGCGATGGCGATGTCGGCCGTGCCGAGCGCCACGGCATCATGGGCCAGCATGGTCGCCTTCATGCCCGACCCGCACATCTTGTTGACCGTCGTGCAGCCAACGCTGTCCGGAACACCCGCACCTTTCGACGCCTGGCGCGCCGGGGCCTGGCCGAGGCCGGCGGGCAGGACGCAACCCATGGTGACCTCGTCGACGTCCTCGCCGTTCAGGCCCGCACGCTTCAGCGCCGCCGCGATGGCAACGGCCCCCAACTCCGTCGCCTTCACGTCCTTCAGGGCGCCTTGAAAACCGCCCATTGGCGTCCGCGCGGCGGCGACGATGACGATAGGGTCCTTGCTCGGCTCTGCAGCCATATCAGCCTCCAAGAGGTTCGGTCGTCAGGGTGCTATCATCGATGTGGTCACACGCCGGTTCGGCGCCAAGCGCGATCGTCATTGACCCCGCGTCGGCAGCACGACCGTGGTATCCATTTCAATAACAATTTCATCATGCTGATCGAATGTCTTAATGTTCAATAGCAACGTGCCGCGCGGCGCGCCGGAACGGGAGGGCGTGGCCTTCACCACCTCCGCCTCGGCGCGCAGACGGTCGCCGGCGCGCAGCGGCTTGGGCCAGCGCAGATTCTGCACGCCGACGCCGATGATCGGCGAGCCGCCCAGGATCTTGCCGTCAACGATCAGTCGCATGGTCAGGGCCGCTGTGTGCCAGCCGCTGGCCGCCACCCCACCCAGCAGGCTGGCGTCGGCGATGTCCACGTCCAGATGGTGCGGCTGAGGGTCGAAGCTGCGGCAGAATGCGTCGATCTCCTCTTCCGTAACCGTCAGCGACCCGGTCGCCATACGGTCGCCGACGGCGAAATCCTCGAATGTGCGCGGCCAATCGTCCAGCACGTCAATCCTCCGATACAGCGCGTCGGGCCAATTGCTCGAATGCCATGGGTGGCGGACCGTTGGCAAGGTGTCGGCGAATGGCTTCCGCGCACTGCATGGGGCTCAACAGCGAGGTGTCGACCTCAAGCTCGTAAATGCCAGGGTCATGCACCGCCTGTTGCCATCGGCGCACGGCTTCGGGAACGGGGTCGTCGTCGGTTCCGGCAAGGTAGGTGTCATCGCCTGAGTGCTGAGCGGCATTGCGTCTAGACATAATCACGTCGATCGGACAGCGGACGCCGACGAACAGCACCGGCAGGCCGGCAAGGCGTCGCGCGCTGTCCGCCAGGATGTGGCGCGGCGTCGAATAGGCATCATGATGGCCGACATCGACCACGACGTTGAGGCCGAGCCGGCTGTGGGCCGCGATCGACTCGTAGAGCGCCGCATATAGCGTGACCACGAGGTCCTCCAGATCCGGCCGCTCGCCGCCGGGCCGCAGCCCAATGCCAGGCTGATAGCGCTTAGGCGTCGCCCGCTCCTTGACCATATCGACGCCAAGGTTCATCCATGGCCCATCGAAGGCGTCCTGGATGGCCGCGACGATGCTGGACTTCCCCGACCTCGGGGCGCCGTTCAGTATGATGATCTGGCCTGGTGCCATTGCTTCCGCCACTTCATGCGGAAGCACCGTAGTTCCGAAGCGCCTGGAGGCACAATGCCGCCTGCCCGCCTCGATTGGCGAGAGTTGTCGCCCGATCGGTTCCTTGAGCGTTACTGGCAGCGTGAACCGTTGCTTTGGCGCCAAGCACTGCCTGGGTTCCAAAGCCCGATCACGCGGCATGATCTGGCTGAACTGGCCTGTCAGGACGAGGCTGACGCGCGACTGGTTGTTCATGAGCCTGACGCCGAGCCGCCATGGACCGTGCAGCATGGCCCGTTCGACCAGGCCGACTTCGACGACCTGCCGGCCCAGGGCTGGACCTTGCTCGTTCAAGCGGTCGATGCCTGGCTGCCGGCAGTTGCCGACCTCATCACCGCGTTCGATTTCCTGCCCACTTGGCGCCTTGACGACATCATGGTTTCGCACGCCGTCAGCGCGGGCGGCGTCGGGCCGCATATCGACCAGTACGACGTGTTTCTACTGCAGGCCGCCGGCAAGCGGCGCTGGCGCTACGGCTCTCGATCCGGGTCCAGCCTAGCCTTCCGCGCCGATCTCGACCTGCGCATCTTGGAGACCTTTGAACCCACCCATGAGGCCATTCTGGAACCTGGCGACATCCTCTATCTGCCGCCCGGCGTCGCGCATGAGGGGGTGGCGGTCGACGATGCCTGCCTGACCTTCTCGATCGGCTTTCGCGCCCCCGGCGTCGCCGACCTGGCGAGCCGATTTGCCGATGCAGTGGCAGAGTTTGCCGAGCATCAGGGCGATACGGCGCCCCGCTACGCCGACCCCGGCATGACCCGGCCGGCCGACCCGACCCTGATTGGCGACGAGGCTGTGGCCACCATGACAACGCTGCTTCAACGCCAGCTCGACACCCCCGCCCTGCTGCGGCAAGCCATTGGCGAACTGGTCACCGAACCGCGCGTACCGCCGACGATGCCGGACAAGCAGATTGAGCCCGCCACGGTCAGCGCGCGTATTGGTGCCGGCGATACCCTTGAACGCGTGATGGGCAGCCGCTGGGCCCATCTTTCGCTCGGCACCGACGCGCTGTTGTGCGTCGACGGGGTCTGCCGCCAGACGGACGCCAACCTGGCGGCCGCGCTGTGCGGGTCAGAAACCGTCGAGCAGACCCGGCTGTCGCGCTGGCAAGACGAGCCGGGCCTGTGGGCGCTGCTGGCGGAGTTGGTTAGCCAAGGCAGTCTGGCCTGGCACGACAGAGATTAGTCGGTCCGCACCCAGGCCTCTTCCAGCCCGTTACGGTGATGGGTTTCGCGATAGGCGATCGGCCCCTCGCCCGGCGCGTACCAGGTGGTGCGGGTTCGGCGGGTATTGTCGCACTCCACGACGTAAGCGGGGGTCGCGCCGTGACCCGGCCGCAGGACCTCGACCGCATCGGTCACTTCGCAGCGCGTTTCGCGCGTGTAGCTGCGACCCGTGTGGGACCGCGCCTGCCGTTCGTAGCGGCCAACGCTGCCGACCTGAAGCGGATAGAGCGAGTCCAGCTGGCGGACGGTCGCCTGACCGGTGTGCCAGTTGCGGGAGTCGCCGCAATTCGCCCAACTGTCGGACGGCGAGAACCAGTCATTCGCTCGCGTCCAGGTGCAGCCGTTGCTTTCGGTAACCCGCGCGCCATTGCCGTAGGCGCTGGCGGAAAACGAGATGGTGCGGCCATCCATCAGGTTGGTCGCGGTCATCGTGCCTAGATTGCTGATCGGCGCCTGGGCGACCTGGGCGATCGGCTGGGTCAGGGGCTGGGTATCTGGTCGGGTCGACGAGCCGAAGCCGAATGACGGGAGTTCGAACCCGCCGGCCGAGCAGGCGGAGATGGGCAGGGCGAGTGCGAGGACCAAAAGGCGTTTCATTGTCTGTTCTCCAGATGTCTGGCCGTTGGGTGCGGCCTGGATCATGCGGAGAACAGCGGGGCGCCGGGATTATTCCCGGACGTGCGCAAAAAACGCGCGAAGAAGCCGTTCGACGCGGGTTATCGCGTCTCGCTCATCAACTCGCGGCCAATCAGCATCCGGCGGATCTCCGACGTGCCGGCGCCAATCTCGTAGAGCTTGGCATCGCGCAGCAGGCGGCCCGTGGGATACTCATTAACGTAGCCATAGCCACCCAGGCACTGGATCGCCTGCAACGCCATCCAGGTCGCCCGTTCCGCCGCGTGGAGGATGGCGCCGGCGGCGTCCTTGCGGGTCACCTCGCCCCGGTCACACGCCTTGCCGACCGCGTAGACGTAAGCCTTGGCCGCGTTCATGGTCACATACATGTCGGCCAGCTTGCCTTGCATAAGCTGAAACTCGCCAATCGGCTGGCCGAACTGCTTGCGCTCATGAACATAGGGCACGACCACATCCATGCAGGCCTGCATGATGCCCAAGGGGCCTGCGGCAAGCACGGCGCGCTCGTAATCGAGGCCGGACATCAAGACCTTGACGCCCGTGCCCTCCTTGCCGAGCACGTTTTCCTCCGGCACTTCGCAGTCGGTGAACACCAACTCGCTGGTGTTGGACCCGCGCATGCCCAGCTTGTCCAGCTTCTGCGCCGGGTTGAAGCCCTTCATGCCCTTTTCGATGATGAAGGCGGTGATGCCGCGCGGGCCAGCCGCCGGGTCGGTCTTGGCGTAGATCACCAGCGTATCGGCGTCGGGGCCGTTGGTGATCCACATCTTGCTGCCGTTGATGACGTAGCGGTCGCCCTTTTTCTCCGCCCGGGTGCGCATGCCGACCACGTCGGAGCCGGCGCCGGGCTCCGACATGGCCAGCGCGCCGACATGTTCGCCGGAGATCAGTTTGGGCAGATAGCGCTCGCGCTGTTCCTCGCTGCCATTCAGGCGCAACTGGTTCACGCAGAGATTGGAATGGGCGCCGTAGGACAGGCCGACCGCGCCCGACGCCCGGCTGACCTCCTCCATCGCCACGATGTGCTCCAGATAGCCCATGCCGGAGCCGCCATATTCCTCCTCCAC
Source organism: Pseudomonadota bacterium (assembly GCA_039177555.1). Taxonomy (GTDB): domain Bacteria; phylum Pseudomonadota; class Alphaproteobacteria; order DSM-16000; family Inquilinaceae; genus JANQGH01. The sequence continues at coordinate 120,433 of JBCDFV010000006.1, forward strand.
AGTGATCCCGAGCAGGCCGAGCGCGCCCATCTTCTGCCAGAGATCGGTCGGGAAATCGTTGGCTTCGTCGATCGCGGCCGCGCGCGGCGCGATCTCGTCCGAGGCGAAGCTCAAAACCGTGTCGCGCAGCATGTCCGCCGTGTCGCCCAGATCGAAGTTAAGCGACGGCAAGCTGTTCGGGATCATGGCAGGCAGCCCTTGGACATGTATTTCTATATAGTGTCGGCCAGGCGAATGCGCGTCACCCCCCGCGCGTCTTTCGGATCGACTTTTTCGCCATTGCGCAGGACGTCGATGCGGCCTTGGCGCGCCAAATGCAGGATCTGCTGTTTGACCGGGTTCAGATAGCGCCGCCACGCGTCCGGCCCATCCTTGGGCTTCACCCGCCCGATCGCGAAGCCGCGCGCGATGTCGGCGGGCGTTGGTGCGTCGGCCTCTGCCGCCCGCTCCAGAATGTAGGCGACCAGCGGATCTTCGGTCTTCTCGTCGTGGCTCGTGGACATTCGCTTAACTCTGTCTGTCTGGAATGCGGATGCAGGTTTGCTGCATCCGGGCGACCAGCGTCGCGCGCTCGCCCGTGTCGGCAAAGACGTCGACCTCTACCACGGTCAGGGTCCGGCCGGGGCGCAGCACGCGCCCTTCGGCCCGGAAGCGATCGCCGCGTGCCGGCGCCAGCAGGTTGATCTTGAATTCGACGGCAAGAACGTTGGTGCCTTCCGGCATCATCGTGGCGGCCGCCAGACCGCCCGTGGTGTCGGCCAACAGGGTGGTGATGCCGGCATGCTGATAGCCATGCTGCTGCGACAGATCCGGCTGGGCGGGCATCGACATGGTTGCCGTGCCGTCGCTGACGCTGTCGACGGTGACCCCCAGCTTGCGCAGCACCGGCATGCCGTCAGCGATGGCGCGGACCCGCGCCTCGGTTTCGTTTGAGATTACAGCAGTATCCATGCGGCCAGCCCTAGGAAGGTGAAGAAGCCGACCACGTCGGTGACCGTGGTCAGGAAGACGCCGGAAGCCACCGCCGGATCGATGTTCAGGCGTTCGAGCACGAGCGGGATGACCGCGCCGGACAGACCGGCCACGATCAAGGTGATGATCATGGCCAGGCCGATGACAAAGCCGATCCCCGGATCGCTGAACCACAGCGCGGCGACGGCACCGACAACGATCGCGAACAGCACGCCGTTGATGGCCCCGACCGCGATCTCCTTGACGACCATGCGCCGGGCGCTGCGGCCCGCCAGTTCCTTGGTCGCCAGACCGCGCACGGTCACGGTCATGGTCTGTGTGCCGGCATTGCCGCCCATGCTGGCGACGATCGGCATCAAGACGGCCAGCGCGACGACCTGGGCGATCGTGGCCTCGAAAAAGGCGATTACGGCGGAGGCCAGAACGGCGGTCAGGAAGTTGACGCCGAGCCAGGAAAACCGGCTGCGCGCGGTGTTGGCGACCGTGGACAGGCGGTCCTCCTCCTGGACACCGCCCAGGCGCAGCATGTCTTCCTGGTTTTCCTCTTCGATGACGTTGACGACGTCGTCGACCGTGATGACGCCGAGCAGCTTGCCGCCGTCGTCGACGACCGGCGCGGAGACCAGGCCGTATTGCCGGAACAGGAATGCGACCTCTTCTTGGTCCATGATCGCCGGGATCGTGCGCACGTCCTGGTCCATCAGATCGGCCAGCTTGACCGACCGGCGCGAGCGCAGCACGCGGCTGAGCAGCGCGCCGCCGACCGGCCGGTATTTCGGGTCGATCATGAAGATCATGTAGAAATCGTCCGGCAGGACATCGCTGGTGCGCAGAAAGTCGATGGTCTTGCCGACGGTCCAGAACATCGGCACCGCGACCATCTCGCGCTGCATCAGGCGACCGGCGGACTCTTCTGGAAAGCTCAACCCCTCCTCGACCAGCAAGCGGGCCGAGGTGGGCATGCTGGCGAGGATTTCCTCCCGCTCCTCCTCGTCAAGATCTTCGACCAGGGCGACCGCGTCATCAGAGTCCATCTCCGTCAGGACGGTCGCGACTTCCTCCGGCCGCAGCAGGGCTACGATCTCGTCGCGCACCTCGTCGTTCAGGTAGGACAGCACCTCCGGCTCGTCGCCCAGTTGCGGACGGATCAGGTTGACGACGGTGCGCCGATCGTCGGGGTGCAGTTGCTCCAGCAGGTCGGCGAGGTCGGCCGAGTGCAGGGTGGCGATGGTCTTCTCAACCCGGTTGAGCTTGCCGGCGTCGAGCGCATCCTCGATCCGGTCGATCAGCGCGCGTAGCTCCTCCGCCGGGCGGTCGCCCGCGCTCTCCATCGTTTCGGGCTGGTCGACCGTCTGGGTCACACCGCCGCGCTTTCCCGCGACAGGCTTTCCAGCGCCAGGATCGACGCCTCGCGCGCCTCGTGGTCGATCGGGCAGACGGCTCCCGCAAGCTGGGCGTCGACCGAGGCGATGGCGGTGACGTTGACGATGCCGCGCACCGTCACCGACGGCGTCAACACATGGGCCGGGCGGGCGGCGCCCAGGACCAGCGGTCCGATCGAAATCGCCTCGTTGATCGCCTTGATCATGTTGAAGGCGATGTTGGCGGCGTCCAAGGTCGGCATAACCAGCAGGTTGGCCTCGCCCTGCAAGGTCGAGTTCGGGAAGATCCGGTTGCGGATGCTCTCGTTCAGCGCTGCGTCGGCATGCATCTCGCCATCGACGTCCAAGTCGGGCTGCCGGCGGCGGATCAGGCTGAGCGCCCGGCGCATCTTGATGGCCGAGCCGGTGTCCAGCGTGCCGAAGTTCGAATGCGAGACCAGCGCGACCTTTGGCGTTACGCCGAAACGCCGCATCTCTTCCGTTGCCAGCTCGACCGAGCCCGCGATCTGTTCCGGCGTCGGGTCCGGGTTGATGTAAGTGTCGGTCATGAAGATCGTGCCGCGCGGCACGATCAGCGCGCTCAAGGCCGCCGGCATGGCAACGCCCGTGCGCAGGCCGATGATGCTCAACATATGGCGCAGATGCTGGCGATAGGGGCCGTAGGTACCGCAGATCAGCGCGTCGGCCTCCTGCTTTTGCACCATCAGGGAACCAATGACCGTGGTGTTGGTGCGCACGACCTCGCGGGCGCGGGGCGGCGAGACACCACGCCTTGCCATAAGCTGGTGATAGAGGTGCCAGTACTCGTTGTAGCGGGGGTCGTCCTGTGGATCGACCAGCTCGTAGTCCTTGCCTTCGCGCAAGCGCAGGCCCAGCTTTCGGCACCGGCTCTCGACCACCTGGCGCCTTCCGACCAGCACGGGAAAGGCAAGCCGGTCGTCGACGACGACCTGGGCGGCGCGCAGCACCCGCTCCTCCTCCCCTTCCGCGTAGACCACGCGCTTGGGCTCCTCGCGGGCGCGGCTGAACACCGGCTTCATGATCAGGCCGGAGCGATAGACGAACTGTTCCAGGCGGTGCCGGTAGGCCTCGAAATCGGCGATCGGCCGGGTGGCCACGCCGCTGTCCATGGCCGCCTTGGCGACCGCGGGCGCCAGTTCGGTGATCAGGCGCGGGTCGAAGGGCCGTGGGATCAGGTAGTCGGGGCCGAAAGAGGATTCCGCATCGCCATAGGCGTTGGCGACGATGTCCGTGCCTTCCTGCATCGCCAGGTCGGCAAGCGCGTAGACGCAGGCGATCTTCATCTCATGATTGATCGCCGTGGCGCCGACATCGAGCGCGCCCCGGAAGATGAACGGAAAACACAGGACGTTGTTGACCTGGTTGGGAAAGTCGGAACGGCCGGTGGCGATTACAGCGTCGGGGCGCACCGCCTTGACTTCTTCCGGCATGATCTCGGGTACGGGGTTGGCCAGGGCCATGACGACCGGCCGGTCGGCCATGCGCGCGACCATGTCCGGCTTCAAGACGCCCGGCGCGGACAGGCCGAGGAAGATATCGGCCCCGTCGATCACGTCGGCCAAGGTGCGCGCGTCGGTCGCCTTGGCGTAGCGTGATTTGCGCTCGTCCATCAGTTCGGTGCGGCCCTCATAGACCACGCCCTCGATATCCGTGACGATGATGTTCTCGATCGGCAGCCCCAGATGCACCAGCAGATCGAGGCAGGCGAGCGCCGCGGCCCCCGCCCCGGACGTCACCAGCTTCACCTTGTCGATCGGCTTGTCGACGACCCGCAAGGCGTTGACGACCGCGGCACTGACGATGATCGCCGTGCCGTGCTGGTCGTCATGGAAGACCGGAATGTTCATACGCTCGCGCAGGCGCGCCTCGACCTCGAAGCATTCCGGCGCCTTGATGTCTTCAAGATTGATGGCGCCAAAGGTCGGTTCCAGCGCCGCGACGACCTCGACCAGCTTATCCGGGTCGCACTCGTCTACCTCGATATCGAACACGTCGATGCCGGCGAATTTCTTGAACAGGACGCCCTTGCCCTCCATGACGGGCTTTGACGCCAACGGGCCGATCGCGCCGAGGCCGAGCACGGCGGTGCCGTTGCTGATCACCGCCACCAGATTGCCACGTGACGTGACCTCGCTGGCGGCCGCTGGATCGTCGACAATGGCCTGGCACGCCGCCGCGACGCCTGGCGAGTAGGCCAGCGCCAAGTCTCGCTGGGTGGTCAGAGGCTTGGTCGCCTCCACCGAGACCTTGCCGGGGCGCGGCAGGCGATGATACTGCAGCGCGGCCTCTTGCAGGCTGTTCTTGGTCTTCTCGTCGGACATCCGCCTCTCCCTGTCGCTGCCCCCTTATAGGCAGGGCACAGCGCGAAAGGCAAAGCCGGATGCACAGCCCAGGGCTGCACCGGCCGGGTGATCAGAGTTCCGGGATCGCATGTATCGTGCGGTCGTGACGTTGCGCCTGCTCTTGGGATCACAGCCAGCACTTTCGAAGGGACAAAGATCGCGCTGCCAATCGATGATCTTGCGGTCGCGCCCCTTCTCCGGCAACCGCATCCGCCCTACCTCTCTTTATCTCCCGAACATCGTCGGAGGTCGCGAAATGCCAGGCAATGATGCGCTTCTTCGCTTGTACCAAAAGGCTGTTCCAAGTTGGTTTCGGTCGGTTTCGCTGGTGCATCGGATGCCCTACGACAATCCGTACTTTCAAAGTGCCGGGATCGACAATCGAACGCCGATCACCATCGATGTCGTGCAGAAGGTAGAGGACCTGCGCTGGCTGCACGTCGGCGACCTGACGTCGCTGATGACCGACCGCGATGCAAAGCGCCAACAGGTTCGGAGGTTTCTTCAGAAGGTGCGAGAAAGCGGCGAGCGCTATGTTCTCGTCCTGTATAACTTCGCGGAAACGGGAGAAAGCAGCGACCTTGCGTTCATCCCTGGCTGGTCTGGTTCGACCCAACAGGTCGCGGGTCAGAAAGGCCTTAGCAGGGCGCTTGAGGAAGCCTTCCCCGACCACTGGCACCTGCGCTTTCAAAACCTGAGAGAAGGGTATGGTGCGGACGACGACGCGCCGGCCGACGACGTCGAGGCGGACAGATCGGTTCTTTTCGTCGGCGGGCCAAACTGGCGAGACCAGATCGAGGCCTTCATCCGCCACGCCGACGTCATCCTGCTCATTGCGCGGAGCACGACCGACGCGCTCTTGTTCGAGGTAGAGACGATCCGGCAGGCGGCGGCACAGGACAGGACGCTCGTCATCGACTTCTTAAGTGAGATCGACCTCTCCGACTTTTCTCATCGCTTACGAGTCGATGACGAGGGCAATGGGCTGTCGGTGCTGCCCGACAGGCTGCCGAAGCTCGCCCGCGCACTGCAAGCCGGTCCGCCAATGTCCAAGGCCGGGTTACGGACCGATCTTGAGCCGGTTTTCCTGGACGACCTTCTTCGGGCGGTCGCGCGGGAGACCTATCAGAGCGAAGTCGACGGGGCGCTGCGCTTCCTCAACGCCTGCAGCGTCGAGGCGGCCTACCTGGCGAACCAGACAATGAGCGCGGCGCTCGTCACGGCGGTCATTCACGGTGACCGTGCGATTGTGGCAAGGGCTTTGCTGCACAAGGCGCATCTCTTGACCTACCTGAGCGACCCCTTGATCGCAGGGCGCTACCTGGACCATGCCATCGACTGGGTCGAGCCGACGGCCGGGTTCGACAAAGAGGTCGCCCTGTTGCGGGGGCTCTTGCTGCTGGAAGTTTGGCCAGAGCCAAGACCGAACGATCCCGTTGACAAAGACGTCGTGTTAGCGCGGTGCCGGAAATTGCGGCAGGCAGATTTCGACAGTTTGCGCGACCGAGTTCTGCTGGCGCGGCTGGGCGAGTTGATCGCGCGTCTCGACGGGGATAGACCACGCGAGCAGAAGATGCGGCGGTCGTGCGCTAAGCTCTACAGAGTGCATCGCGGCCAGGGCGGCCCACCCCTGTTCGGGGCCGCACTGACATTCGCGTCTTACGCGGCGACGCTCTTCCACATGTTTCAAGACAAGCCGCTCGGCACGCTCAAGGGCCCCGCCTTCGGCGCCCCGGACTTCTTTCTGCTTCGGCCGAACGATCGAGGAGCTGTGGCCGATGCGCTGCGCGGCGACAGCCTAGATCCGCCGGAGTGCCTAGCCGACTATCCCGTGTTCGCAACCCTGGAATACGAGAACCTCGCCCGCATGGTGCGGCTGGCCCGGTTGGCCCAGGCGGAGAGCCGCCGGGACTAGTCAAATCGCCAAGAGGGTACTGGTGCGGTCGAGAAGACTCGAACTTCCACCCCTGTTACAGGACAGCGACCTCAACGCTGCGCGTCTACCAATTCCGCCACGACCGCATATCTAGAAGCCGACAAGCAAGGCTTGCCAGCGACGCGTTGGGGGCATACCAAATCGCATGGGCGCAATCAAGCAGCACGACTGGGCGGGGGCCGCCGATGACGGGGCGGTGGACTGGCGCGTTTCGACCGCGCCGGTCGACTATCCGGCCGCGGTGGCGGCCATGGAAGACCGGGTTGCCGCCATCCGGCAAGGCTCAGCGCCGGAGCAGGTCTGGCTGTTGGAGCACCCGCCGCTCTATACCGCCGGCACCAGCGCCAACGCGGACGATCTGCTAAGCCCGGGTCGGTTTCCTGTCTATCGCACCGGTCGCGGTGGCCAGTTCACCTATCACGGGCCGGGCCAGCGGGTCGGCTATGTGATGCTGGATCTGAAGCGGCGCAATCCGGACGTCCGCCGCTTCGTGCAAGATTTGGAGGAATGGCTGATCCGCGCGCTGGCCCGTTTCAACGTGGTCGGCGAGCACCGTGACGGCAGGGTCGGCATCTGGGTTGCGCGCGATGGCGGCCGAGAGGACAAGATCGCGGCCATCGGCGTGCGCGTGCGCCAATGGGTGACCTTTCACGGCGTATCCTTGAACGTCGACCCAAATCTTGCCCATTTCGACGGTATCGTGCCGTGTGGCGTTCAGGGCCATGGGGTGACCTCGCTGGTCGATCTCGGCATTCCGGCCACCTTGGAAGATGTCGACATCGCGCTGCGGCAAGCCTGGGACGAAGTGTTCGGAGACCAATCGGCCTAATCAAGCAACCATCGACGAGGGGATACGGAACGATGAAAACTCGAATGCTCCAGCTCTTGGCCCTGCTTGGGGCGATCGTCCTCGCCTCGACGTCTGCGTCGGCCGAGGAGCAATGGCCCGACTTACAGGGCACCTGGGAAGGACACACCCAGGCCGTCGCTGTCGGGAATACGACGCATCACGGCAATGGTTCCAGCGATACGCCGCGCATGGTCGATACCCGCTTCATCATTCACATCAACCATCAGGCCGGGCGTCGCTTTTCCGGCAACATCGAATCGACCCACACCGCCGGTCAGCGGGTGACCTTCGTCGGCACCTTCACCAACGATCAGCGCCACGCCACGATCGTCGACAGCGACGGTACGCAACAGTTCCGCCTGATCAGCGATAACGAGTTCGAGCTTTGCTATACGCACAGCACCAGCGACGGCCACGCCGCCGGCTGCGGCACCTTTAGCCGGCTGTTGAACTAAACCGTCGGACGCTGGTTGAAGCCGACGGGGCCGGGATCGTCGGCTGGAGTGCTATCGACGGTGGTCACACGCGCATGCGGCGGACCCTCGCCACATAGGGCGACAAGTTGATCGACTGCCGACCGGCTGCCGGCGATCAGGGCTTCAACGGTGCCGTCGGTTCGGTTGCGGACCCAGCCGTCCAATCCCAGCGCACGCGCCTGATCGACCGTCCAACCGCGATACCACACGCCCTGAACCCGGCCCGATATCACCAGACGTCGGGCGATCCGATCGTCAGGCATTGTCGGACCCACCGTCCTTCAACACGCTCGCAACCAGCATCACGGCGCGCCGCGCATCGGCCTCAAGTTCGGCTGCCTGAAACCAGAACATGTCCACGGTCAGCGCCGGCTCGCCCGTGAAATGCAGCAAGGCATTGCGCCGCTGGCGCAGCCAGTCGAAATCGTCGCCCAACCCGGCCTCGCGGAACAGAACGCCCGTGTTGCTGAACCGGCCCTCGTCACCCTCGGCACGCAGTTCGGCTTCGATCACCGCGGCCGCCAGAATCACCGTGGCGACCCAGGCGCCAGCGACGAAGATCGTCTCCAACTCGGCCAACAGGGCGGCCGCCTGATCGGACAGGGGCCCCGTGTCGGCACGCACCATCGTCTCGCGAAACCAGGCTGTACGTTCTTTGTGTGATATGTCAGAAACATCTGACATATTATTCGAATTCAAGAATTTTTTGATCCACGGCCAGGCTATCTCCGGGGGCCGCGTGCAGTGTGGCCACCGCGCCCGGCTGATCAGCCCTGAGGATGTTTTCCATCTTCATGGCCTCGACCACCGCCAGCGGCTGGCCGGCGACCACCGTCTCGCCCGCCTCGACCGAAAGAGAGACCAGCAGGCCCGGCATCGGCGAAAGCAGGAACTTCGACAGGTCGGGCGGCTGCTTGACCGGCATCAGGTCCGCCAGGGAGGCGGCCCGCTCGCTCAACACCTGTACCGCGAGGTCGATCCCGCCATGGGCCAGGCGCACATGGGTATCGTCCATCGACAAGGTCGCCACCAGGCGCCGGCCGCCAACCTGGCCGTCGAAAACCGGATCACCGATGCGCCAATGATGCTGGACCGGTATGTCGTGATTTCCGATGACGATGTCGGCGCCGGCACCGGTGAGTGTGACGGTCAGGAGATGATTGGTGCGCTCGTGCCGGACCATCCAGCGTGTCGGCGCCATCGCCGCATCACCTTCAAGGCCCCGGTCGCGCGCGCGCCGCTGCACATGCAGGGCCGCGGCCACCGCGAAGAGCCGATCTCGGATTGTCGGATCGGGCTCAAGGCCCGCGAAACTGGCACCAAACTCCTCGGCCAGGAAATTGGTGCTGAGGTCACCGTCGACGAACCGCTGATGGCCCAGCACCGCCGAAACGAAGCCCAGATTGTGCCGCAGGCCGGTGATCAGGCAGCCGTCCAAGGCGTGCTGCAGGGTGCGGATCGCGGCCGCCCGGTCGGCGCCGCTGGCTATGATCTTGGCGATCATGGGGTCGTAGAACATGGAGATCTCGCCGCCTTCCTCGACCCCGGTGTCGACGCGGACCCCGTCCTTTTCTTCTGGCGGCCGATAGCGCACCAGCCGGCCGGTCGACGGCAGAAAGCCGCGCGCAGGGTCTTCGGCGTAGACTCTCGCCTCCATCGACCAGCCGGTCAGCGAGACATCGTCCTGGCCGAAATCGAGCGCCTCGCCGGCGGCGATGCGGATCATCCATTCGACCAGGTCGAGCCCGGTGATCGCCTCGGTCACCGGATGTTCGACCTGCAGCCGTGTGTTCATCTCCAGGAAGTAGAAGTTGCGATCTGCGTCGACGATGAACTCCACCGTCCCGGCCGAGCGGTAATCCACGGCCTTAGCCAGCGCGACCGCCTGTTCGCCCATGGCCTGCCGGGTCTCGGGGTCGAGAAACGGCGACGGCGCCTCCTCGATGACCTTTTGATGGCGCCGTTGGATCGAACACTCGCGCTCGCCCAGATAGACGACGTTGCCATGACCGTCGGCGAGCACCTGGATTTCGATATGGCGCGGCTGTTCGATGAACTTCTCCGCAAAGACCCGCTCGTCCCCGAAACTGGACCGCGCCTCGTTGGTCGCCGAGGTGAAGCCCTCCGCGACCTCGTCGTCCGTGCGGGCGATGCGCATGCCCTTGCCGCCGCCGCCGGCGGAGGCCTTCAGCATCACCGGATAGCCGATGCCACGGGCGACCGTGCGCGCCTCGTCGATGTCCTTAAGCGGTTCCAAATGACCGGGCACGGAGTTCACGCCGGCCTTTTCCGCCAGCTTCTTGGATTCGATCTTATCGCCCATGGCGCCGATCGCCGCCGGTCCTGGCCCGACAAAGACGATGCCCGCGTCCGCCAGCGCCTCGGCGAACTGACGGTTCTCCGACAGAAAGCCGTAGCCGGGATGGACCGCCTCGGCGCCCGTTTGCCGACAGGCCTCCACGATCCGGTTGATCTGCAAGTAAGACTGAGCGGACGGCGCCGGCCCGATCAGAACGGCCTCGCCGCCCGCCTCCAGCGCCATGCGGACATGAAGGGACTCGGCGTCCGCCTCGGAATAGACGGCAACCGGCCGGATACCCAAACGGCTGGCGGTCTTGATCACGCGACAGGCGATCTCGCCCCGATTGGCGATCAGGATGGATTGGAACAGTGACACCGGCGCCCCCTGAAGACTTCTTTGGAGGCCAGATATACACGATCGCGACCGGACCGGTGAAGGATCGGCGCGGCCGCGCTCAGTTGCCGACGTTTACCCCGCCGGCGCCCTCGACATAGAAACCGCCGCCCTCGCGGCTCTCGCAGGCGGCGACGCCAAAGCCAACAAACAGACCGAATAGAACGACCAGGGACAAACGTCTCAAGACGGGTTCGCTCCGATTTCGCGGCCACGTCAACCGCCTACGCCGAAAATGTGGCGAAGGAATACGGACGGGTGCTTATGCGTTGGAGGCGCACCGAAGGCAGTTGGGCACGGCGGGGTCGTGGGCCAGGCGTTTCGGCTCGATATCTTCCCCGCAGGCGACGCAGTAGCCGTATTCGCCGTCCTTCAGCCGTTGCAGGGCCGCGTCGATGCGCTGGATTTCCAACTGGCGCCGACGCTCCGTCTCCTGCGCCATGGCCTGAACCTGCATCGCGTCCAAGCGCGACAGCCGGCCCTGGGTCGTCTGGTCCAACTCCACCGGATCGCGGACATCGGACGCGGTTTTTGCCAGCTCCGTCAGTTCCTGACGTCTGGCCAACAACTCCTCCCGGATCGTCTCTTCGCGATATTCGTCCATCACACGGGCTATCAGAGCGGAATGTTATCGTGCTTCTTCCAGGGGTTCTCCAACTGCTTGTTGCGCAACATCGCCAGCGATCGGCACAACCGTCGGCGGCTGTTGCGCGGCAAGATGATCTCATCGATATAACCACGACTGGCGGCAATGAAAGGGTTGGCGAATTTCTCGCGGTACTCGTCCGTGCGCTTTTCGATCTTTTCCGTATCGCCCAGATCGCCCCGGAAGATGATTTCAACCGCGCCCTTCGGCCCCATCACGGCGATTTCCGCGCGCGGCCAGGCATAGTTCACGTCGCCCCGCAAATGCTTTGACGCCATGACGTCGTAGGCGCCGCCATAGGCCTTGCGCGTGATCAGCGTGACCTTGGGCACCGTCGCCTCGGCATAGGCGAACAGCAGTTTCGCCCCGTGCTTGATGATGCCGCCATATTCCTGGCCGGTGCCCGGCAGGAAACCCGGCACGTCGACCAGGGTGACAATGGGGATGTTGAAGGCGTCGCAAAACCGGACGAAGCGCGCGGCCTTGCGCGAACTGTCGATGTCGAGACAGCCGGCCAGCACCATCGGCTGGTTGGCGACGAACCCAACCGTTTCGCCGGCCATGCGGCCAAAGCCGGTGACGATGTTGGCGGCAAACTTGGGTTGCAGTTCGAAAAAGTCGCCCTCGTCGACCAGTTTTACGATCAACTCCTTCATGTCGTAGGGCTTGTTGGGATTGTCGGGCACGAGCGTGTCGAGGCCGGCCTCTACGCGATCGATCGGATCGTCGGTGGCTCGTTCCGGCGCCCGCTCGCGGTTCGACAGGGGCAGGAAGTCGACGAAGCGCCTGAGCTGCAGCAGCGCCTCCAGGTCGTTCTCGAACGACAGGTCGGCGACGCCTGACTTGGCCGTGTGGGTGATCGCGCCGCCCAGCTCTTCGGCCGTCACCACCTCATGGGTCACGGTTTTGACCACGTCAGGGCCGGTGACGAACATGTAGGAGCTGTCTTCGACCATGAAGATGAAGTCGGTCATCGCCGGCGAGTACACCGCCCCGCCCGCGCACGGCCCCATGATCATGGAGATCTGCGGCACGACGCCGGAGGCCATGACATTGCGCTGGAAGACATCCGCATAGCCGCCGAGCGAGGCCACGCCTTCCTGAATGCGGGCACCGCCGCTGTCGTTCAGGCCGATGACGGGCGCGCCGACCTTCATGGCCTGGTCCATGATCTTGCAGATCTTCTCAGCATGGGCCTCGCTGAGCGAGCCGCCGAAGACGGTGAAGTCCTGGCTGAACACGAACACCAGCCGGCCGTTGATCGTGCCGTAGCCGGTAATGACCCCGTCACCGGGGATCTTCTGGTCCGCCATGCCGAAATCGTAGGAACGATGTTCCACGAACATGTCCCATTCCTCGAACGAGTCCTCGTCCAGCAGCAGCCAGATGCGTTCCCGCGCGGTCAGCTTGCCCTTGGCGTGCTGCGCCCTGATCCGTTTCTCGCCACCGCCGAGCCGGGCCGCCGCTCGCTTCTTTTCCAACTGTTCAAGAATCTCGCGCATATCCCCGCCCGTTCGTTACGCAATGATGACGGCTAGAGTGCCCGAACTTGGGTGGATCGCCTAGGTTTTCAGCAGATCGACCAGACGGCGGGCCGAGGCGACCTCGGCCGCGATGCCCGCCCGCCGCGCCATCGCCTCGTCGTCCTGACCCCAGCGCTCAATCTGAAAGTCTTCATCGAGATGGGCCAAGGCCATCGCCTCGGCTGCATCGAAGCGGCCATCGATCAGGCCTATCGCCAAAACCAGCGAGCCGAGGCGCGCCGTCGCCAGGCTGAGCGCCGCCAGGCGCCAATCGTCGTGGCCGGCCACGGTCCGATCCATGGCCGCGATGGCTTCCGGCGCTTGGGCCAGGTGCATGATGCCGACGGTTGTCGCCAACGCTATGCCGTGGCGATCCTGAAACCACTCCAGCGGTGGTTCCCAAGCCTCCGTCTGCCGGTCAACAAGCGCCTGGGGTTGATCGGCGCGATAGCATAGCAGGTCGCTGCGCCCGTAGGCGGCGGTGGCCTCGACAACGGCGGCGCGGTTCGGCCCGACATGATCCAAGGCGGTGCTGGCGAGTTCGGTCAGCGGCATGCTTGCAGGCGCGATTTCGTCGCCTTGGGAGGCCCACTCGTCCGCGATCGCCTCGCCGAGATCTTGAGTGGGCACGGCCAGCAGGCGCTTGCCGGGGGTGCGTACGGGACGGTCGTCCAGATGCACCACGACACCATCGTCGGTCACGCGCGCGGAGGTCGAGCCGTAGAACCGCTTCACGAGGCCGCCAACCGCGCCAGCAGCAGGTCGGTCAAGACCTCGGCGTCATCGACGATGCGCTCCGCACCGGCCGCGTTCAACGCCTCGACCGGGTGGTAGCCCCAGGCCACCCCGACCGCGCCCACGCCGGCCGCCACGGCCATCTCCATGTCGAAGCTGGTATCGCCGATCATGACCGTCCGGTCGGCGTCGACGCCCGCCTCGGCCAGGGCACGGTGCACCATGTCGGGATTGGGCTTGCCGGGGCCATGATCCGGGGTCTGCAAGGTAACGAAACGATCACCCCAGCCATGGGCGGCAAGCGCCGAGTTCAAACCGCGCAGGGACTTGCCCGTGGCGACACCCAGCAGAACGCCCGCGGCTTCCAGACGATCCAAGCACGCCGCCATGCCCGGATAAGCGGGATCGACGGCGCCGTGATGTTCACGATGGACGCGATAGGCGCGCTTGTAGCTGGCCGCGACATCCATCGGATCGGCCTCTGCACGCTCCGGCAGGATGCGGCCGATGCCGTCATGCAGCGTCAGGCCGATCATACCGCGTACGCGATCGTCGTCGGGGCGTCCAAGCCCGTGGGCGGCCCAAGCGTCGCGCATGGCGGCCAGCACGGTATGCTGACCGTCCAGCAGGGTGCCGTCGCAATCGAACAGGGCGAGAGAGAGGCGGGTCATAGCGTTAAAGCTCTGGCGTGTTGACGGGCGCGTCGGCATCGAAGCCGAAATAGGCGAAGGTGGCTGCCATGTGGGGCGCCAACGGCGCCATGATGTCCAACTCGCCACCATCGGGATGCGGCAGGGTCAGGCGCCGGGCGTGGAGATGGAGTTGCCTGGCAACCTCCGCCCCCGTCAGGAAGGCGCCCCGCCCCCCGTACTTGCCGTCGCCAAGAATCGGCGTGCCAATGGCCTGGCAGTGGACACGCAGCTGATGGGTGCGGCCGGTCAAGGGCCAGAGCGCCAGCCAGGCGGCCCGGGCACCGGCCCGGTCCACGGTCTGATAGAGCGTCACCGCGCTCTTCGCGGCCTCGGCATCATCCCGGGCGGCGATGCGGCCCTTGCCGTGCGTTCCCTTGATAAGGGCAGCATCGATGCGCCCTCGGTCGATCTCCGGCACGCCGACCACGACAGCGTCGTAGCGCTTTCGCGCGCGCTTGGACCGGAAGGCCGCCGACAGCGCCCGAGCGGCCGGCGCCGTCCGGCCGAGGATCAGGACCCCGCTGGTATCCTTGTCGAGGCGATGCACCAGGCGCGGCCTCTGCCCCCGCCGGGCCAACGCATCGAGCATGGCGTCGACATGGCGGGCGACCCCCTCGCCGCCTTGCACCGCGAGGCCGGCGGGCTTGTTCAGAGCGATGACCGCGTCGTCTTCATGGATCACCATGGCCCGGATGGCATCACGGTCAGTGGAGGACACCGGCCTTGGCGACGGCGCGGTGCGCTCAAGTTCCTCCGGCCGCAACGGCGGGACGCGCACGGTCTGGCCCACCGCCAGGCGCGTGCCGGTCTTGACCCGGGCGCCGTCGACACGGATTTGACCGGTGCGTAGCAGCTTCGCCAGGCGGCCATGGCCGAGGGTCGGGAAATGCTGCTTGAACCAGCGGTCGAGGCGGATCTCGGCCTCGTCCGGCGTTACGGTGCGCTGGGTCACGCCGCTCATGCCAGGATCGCCCGTATGCCGTGAATGCCGGCGTAAAGGCCCGCCACGCACACCACGACCGAGGCGAGGATGTAGGCGAGGGCTGATAGGAACTCGCCTCGGTCGATCAGGAACACAACGTCAAGCGAGAAGGTGGAGAAGGTGGTGAACGCGCCCAACACGCCAACCACCAGCAAGGCCCGAAGCTCCGGGCTTGGCGACCAAACCAACGCCATGACCTCAACGAGAATGCCCATGACGAGAGAGCCGAGCACGTTGACGGCAAGCGTGCCCCAGGGAAAGCCCTGTCCCATCCAGTGACCGACCGCCGATACCACCAGGTACCGGCCCACCGCGCCGACAGCTCCACCGGCAGCGATGGCGATCAGAAGCGAGGGCTGCATACGATCAGGCCTCGCGGTTGAGTTCGGCCAGCGCCACGGCCACGCCACCGATCCAGGAGATCACCCGGGCGCGGTTGACGCCGAAGTCCGAACGGCCATAGCGCGCCCGGCTGTAGATGGCCGGCGTCGCGAGCCCCTCGCCGGCCTCGAACACCCGCAGGCTGATCAGATCGGGAAACTTGAACAGACGCGATCGTTGAACGGCCTCAAGGGCGCGGCCGTCATCCGACAGTTCCGTCGTTTCAAACCTCGGCAACGCCTCGAACAGCTTGCGGTAGGCTGCCAGCAGCCGTTCCGGCGATGTCGGATAGGTCGGGCTGGTCTTGTCGGGCTGGGCGTTTTGGCACAGCCCCTCCGGCGCCATCAGGTAGTTGTTCGGGCGCCGGCTGCGTTCGAAGGTTTCAAAGTTCAGCATGGTGCCGAATCACGCGCTGCCGGCGCCGTATTCATGGCGCTGTTCGCGCAGCCGCTGCCAATAGTCGAGACGTTTGCGGATCTCACGTTCAAAGCCCCGATCGACCGGTTGGTAGAAGGCGCGGCGCTCCATGCCCTCCGGAAAGTAGTTCTGGCCCGAAAAGGCGTCGGGCGCGTCATGGTCATAGTGATAACCCTTGCCGTAGCCAAGCTGCTTCATCAGGCGCGTGGGCGCGTTGACGATGTGCAGCGGCGGCATCAGGCTGCCGTGTTCCTTAGCCGCCTTCATGGCAGCGCCGTAGGCGCCATAGGCGGCATTGGATTTCGGCGCCGTCGCCAGATAGATCACGGCCTGGGCAATGGCCAGCTCGCCCTCCGGCGAGCCGAGTCGTTCATAGACATCCCACGCCGCCAGCGCCTGGTGCACCGCTTGCGGGTCGGCAAGGCCGACATCCTCGACCGCGAACCGGGTGATCCGGCGCGCGACATAAAGCGGGTCCTCGCCGCCGGCCAGCATGCGGGCCAGCCAGTAGAGCGCCGCGTCGGTATCGGAGCCGCGCAAGCTTTTGTGCAGGGCGCTGATCAGGTTGTAGTGGCTCTCCTGCGCCTTGTCGTAGACCGGCACACGCCGCTGAACGGCGGCGACCAGGGCGTTTGTGTCCATAGGTTCGTCCGGCTTTAGCGCGAACAGCTCTTCGCAAAGATTCAACACATACCGGCCGTCACCGTCGGCGAGCGCGCTCAGGGCCTGCCGGGCGTCCTGGGTCAGCGGCAGTTCCCTACCCTCGGCCTGTTCCGCCCGCGCGATAAGCTGTTCCAGCGCCGGTTCGTCCAGCCGGCGCAAAACCAGCACCTGACAGCGCGACAGCAGCGCGGGGTTCAGCTCAAAAGACGGGTTTTCGGTCGTGGCGCCGATCAGGGTGATCGTGCCGTCCTCCACCACCGGCAAAAAGGCATCCTGCTGCGACCGGTTGAAGCGATGGATCTCGTCGACGAACAGCAGGGTGCCGGGTCCCCCGGCGCGACGCCCGCGGGCCTCTTCGAAGACTTTCCGCAGCTCCGCGACGCCGGAGAAAATGGCGGATAGTGGGATGAAGGCGAGGTCGGTCGTTTCCGCCAGCAAGCGTGCGATCGTGGTTTTACCGCAGCCGGGCGGTCCCCACAGGATCATCGAGGCAAGCCGGCCCGTCGAGACCATTCGGCCGATGGGCTGGTCCGATGCCAACAGATGATCTTGACCAACGACCTCCGCCAGCGATGCCGGCCGCAGGCGATCCGCCAGCGGCCGGGGGGCCGCGCTTTCGAACAGGCTGGCGGGTTCGGACCCAGCCATCGGCTTGCCCTTAGCCGCCACCGATGACCGCTCTGATCGTGCGATCGCCACGCCGGATCGCCACGTTCCAAGGCGGCGCGACATTGCGGACCAGGCGCATCAGCGTCGCGACGTCCGTCACCGTCACCGCATTGACCGACTGAATGACGTCCATCGGTAACAGGCCGAAGCGGTCCGCCAGACTGCGGTCGACCACCTGCAGCACCACGACGCCCGTTTCCGTATCGCCATGGTAGCCGACCTCCGCCATCAGCGCCGGCGACAGATTGGCGACCTGCGCACCGGAGAAAGGGTTCGTTCCGGTAATGTCGGTCAGCTCGCGCGGTGGAACCTCCGGCGGGGGTTCAACCGGCAGATCGAGCAGCAGGGTCGCGCCCGCGCGCCAGACGGACGCCTGCGCCATTTCATCGAACAAGAGCGACGCCACGCGGAACCGCATCGCGTCGATGTTGTCGACGCTGCGCCCATTGACCCAGAGAATGACGTCGCCGGTTTGGATGCCGGCCCGGTCAGCGGGGCCGCCCGGCGACACGCCCGTGACCAACACGCCGGCCGGCCGTGGCAGCCCCAACCGCCGCGCCAGGTCCGGATCGACCGTGCGGCCCTGCGCCCCCAGCCAGGGCCTTGCCAGCGGCATGCCGCGATCGACCGAGGCGATCAGCGCGCGCACCATGATGCTGGGGATCGCGAAGCTGATGCCGTGCGAGCCTTGATCGCGGCTGAAGATCGCCGTGTTGATCCCGACCAGCGTGCCGTCCATGGCAACCAGTGCGCCGCCGGAATTGCCCGGGTTGATGGCTGCGTCGGTCTGAATGAAAAAGCTGAAATCCGAGACGCCGACCCCCGTGCGAGCCTGGGCCGAGACGATGCCGCTGGTGACGGTCTGGCCGACGCCGAACGGGTTGCCGATGGCCAGCACCAGATCGCCGACCGCGAGATCGTCGCTGTCCGACATTTCCAAAGAGAGCAGGCTGCGGTCCGTCATGCCCTGGATCTGCAACAGGGCCAGATCGGTCTGCGGGTCGGCGACCACGATGTCGGCCTGGTACTCGCTGAGATCGGACAGCACGACCGTGATTTCGTCGGCGTCCCGTATGACGTGGGCGTTGGTGACAATAAGGCCGCTGGGACGGACGATGACGCCGGACCCCAAAGAGGATCGCGTCTGCTCCCGCAACAGGCCCGGTCTTTGAAACTGCTCACCGAAGAACCGCTCGAAGAACGGGTCGTTGAACAGGGGTCCCGCCTCCCGTTCGAGCACGGTGCGTGACGAGATGATATTGACGACTGCCGGAGCCACCGCGCGTACTAACGGCGCGAAGGAAAGCTGGATCTCCGCCGGCGAACTGGGCACCCGGACCTCTTGCGCCGAGGCAACGGGCGAAACCAGAGCGATGACGATGACGAGCCGGCTGATGAGGGCGCGAATGTGCATGGGGGGCAAAACCAAGTGTCGGGCGTTAAACATGGCAACTCACGCCTTGGCCAGCAAGCTTGGCTTCGACGCGATCGCGGCCTAACCCGGAAATCTCACAACGGCCAAGTCATGCGTTCGCTTCGCATTGCCCCGCGGCGCAGCAGGGTGTTGCTGAACAACAGCCGCAGGTCAACGGTTGGTGCAGGGCTGAGCAGGGCCGTGGCCTCTTGCCCCGCTCAGCCTTTTCAGACCTGCCTTAGAAGGGATTGATGCGCGGCCAGTTCTCGTCGCCGGCAGCGATGTGCGCCGGGATATCGGCCTCCCAAAGCTCCTGCGCGCGTTCGTGGACTTGCAGGTACAGGGTTCCGTCGACGATCTCCCAGATGTTGGGATCGCCGGGCGCCTTGTAGGCCTGGCTGGCCGCCCACGAGCAGTAACCGTCATAGGCAGGCGCATAACTCGCCGGATCGGCGGCGAAGCGGTCGCGGTTCTCCGCCGAGCTGAAGTACCAGACGGCGCCATTCCAGAAATGATTGTGCCGCGCCTCGCCCGCGACCGGTTGGCCGTCATGGTAGGAGACGCTGTCGTAGCCGGCGATGGCGACCGGCAGTTGATTGCCGGCGCTGGCCGGCAGGGCGGTGAAGGCAAGGGCAGCCGCGGTGACGGAGGCGGCGACGAAGGATCGGATCATGCTGTGCTCCCAGTTCAAGTGCCGTCATGTGACGGTAGAGGAGCATTAGGGTGTTGCGCGGATCACGACCAAGTCACGGTTTCGCGGAGGGATTTTGAATAAAATCACGGACTTATGACTTAACATGGGCTGGGTCAGCCCCCGGGCGCAGGATCTTTAGTGCCTGGTCCGGTGCCAAACCGATCGCGTAGCGCAATCCCTCAGCCGCGAACATGGGCTCGGGTGATGCAAAACACGGTCGCCGCGCGTTAGTGTCGGCAAGAGAAGCTGCAGTGAAAGGTTGACGCAGGAAGTCTGAATGCAGAAAGCGGCCAGCTTGAAGGACGTGGCGAGACTAGCCGGGGTTTCGACGGCCACGGTCACGCGCGTGCTGCACAATAACGGCTATGTCGGCGAGGAAACCCGTGCGCGCGTCACGAGTGCGCTGAAGGAAACCGGCTATCAGCTGAACGTGGTCGCGCAAAGCCTGCGCAAACAGCAGACCCGCACGCTCGGCCACCTGCTGAACACTATCACGCGCAACCCGTTTTTTGCCGAGGTCGCGCTGGGCCTTGAGGAACAGGCGCTGCGGCATGGCTGCAACGTCTTCATCTACAACGTCCAGGCCAGTGCCGAGCGCGAGCGGCTGGGCGTGGAGACCTTCATCCGTCGACGGACGGACGGCATCGTCTTCACCTCGCCCGTCGATCCCGCCAATGTCGAGCTTGCCGCCAAGGCTGGCATTCCAGTCGTCCAGGTCGATTGGTTGGCCAGAGCGGACCGCAATGCGGTTCTGGTCGACAATGAGGTCGGCGCAGTCGAGGCGATGGAACACCTTTTTGCGCTCGGTCACCGGCGCATAGGCTTCATCGGCGCGGACCCGGCCCGGTTCCGGCACAGCGCGGACGCCCGTCCGTCCGTTGCCGAACAGCGCCTGTCCGCGTATCGCAAATCTCTGGCTGGGATGGGCATCGCGGCCGACGAGGCGTTGGTTCAGATCCGCCCTTACTATTACTCGCTCGACGAACGCGACGCGGCCGAGGGCCATGCGGGCATGCGCGAGCTGCTGGCCCTGCACCAACGGCCAACCGCGGTCTTCGCAACCTGCGACATCCTGGCCGCCGGCGCGCTGCAGGCCGTTCATGACGCCGGGCTTCGGGTGCCCGACGACATTTCTGTCATCGGCTTCGACGATACTTATGCCGCCCGCCTGTCACCACCCTTGACGACGGTGGCCCTGCCCATGCGCGAGATCGGCGAACGCGCCGCCGACCTGGTGTTTCGACATATGCCCGCGCCTTCCGACGCCGCGACCGACGCCGATATCGTCACCCTGCCCTCACGGCTGGCCATTCGCGCCTCGACCGCTGCGCCAGGGTCGCCATAGCGCGCGGACCGATTGTCAAGTCGCGGGCGCGCTGTTAGCATAGTTCATGAAAACCCGTTCGCATCTGTATTGCAAACCAATATGTCATCGATGACATATCAGCAAAACTGCCATTTCCGGCGAGAAGGGCTGTCTCGTTGGCCGGATATGTCATCGATGACACAACGCAAGTCGGGCCATAGCTGCCCGGTCGGGCGAACGATGTCCCCCGAGGTCGGCGATCACCCGTCGACAATGACCACGAAACCAGAACAAGATCACAACTGAGGAGGAAACCAGCCATGTTGAAGAGATCATCCCTACTCTGCGCCGCCACCGCCGCCGCGCTGCTGACCGGCAGCCTGGCAGCCCAAGCCCAGACGGAAGTCGTCTTCTGGCAGTTCAGGACCCGCGACGCCTATGTCCAGGCCTGGAACGACGCGATCGCAGCGTTCGAGGCGCAGAACCCGGACATCGACGTGGTCATGGAGATCGTGCCCTGGTCGGAACAGCAGCAGCGGCTGGTCAGCGCCCTGACTTCGGGCGGCCTGCCGGACGTGTCCTTCCTGGGCAACAATGTCGTCGCCCAGTTCCAAGCCATCGGTGCGCTGGCGCCGCTGGACGCCTATTTCGAGACCTATTCCGAGGCGGAAGGCTATAGCGTCGCCGACGATATCTGGCCCGGCGATCGCGGCTATTACAATCTGGACGGCCAATGGTGGGCATCGCCCTTGGCAGTCGAGACGCGTGCGCTCTATTACCGGCGGGACCTGTTCGAACAGGCCGGGCTTGATCCAAACTCGCCGCCGGAGACCTGGGCGGAGATGCTGGACGCCGCCGAAGCCATCACCGAGGCCACGGACGGCGCGGTCTATGGCTGGGCCGCGCCGATGAGCATCGACTATCTGACCCTGCACAACTTTATGAGCGTCTATCTCTCGCACGGCGCCCGGCTGTTGAACGATGAGGGCCAATGCGGGCTGGACAGCGACGAGTTCCGCCAGGCTCTGGCCGCCTATATCGGCGCCTATGAGGCTGGCGTGACCCACCCGGACGCCGCCACCATGCCGGGCAATGAAATGCGGCGCGGCTTCCTGGACGGCCGGTACGCCATGATCGTCGACCATCCCGGCATCTGGGCCGACCTGCACAACGAGGGCGCGGCGTTTGCCGATGATGTCGCCGTCGCCATGGTGCCGGAAGGACCCGAAGGCCGCTTCGCCTTCCTGGGCGGCTGGCCGCTCGTTCTGTGGGCGGAATCCGATGTGAAGGACGCGGCGGCGGAATGGATCCTCTTTGCCACCCGGCCGGAAGGCGCGTTGCGCGAGCTGTCAGTCAGTTCGGGCATGATCCCGGGCAGCGCTCGCATGGCCCAACAGGACCCGTGGGACGAATATCCCTTCACCGTCTTTGTCGAGCAGTTGCAGCAGGCCTATCCCTATCAGCATCCCGACCAGGCGATCGCGGAAATGGGCCAGCTTGAGGTCGACACGATCCAGACGGCGATCCAAACGGTCGCGCTGGGCCAAAGCGATGTCGATGACGCCGTCGCCGCCCTGTGCGACGAGATCAACGAGGTGTTGAGCCGCTAGGCCCCTCACCCACCCGGCGTTGACTGCCATGCCGAAAAGCGCCGCCGTGGCCCCCCGCCGGCCCCCCGGCCCCACCACAGGCCGGGCCGGGGGGCGGCCGCCGCCGGGCCGGCC
>JBCDFV010000007.1:0-137950 GCA_039177555.1 Pseudomonadota bacterium
AGCGCGATGATCCTTCAGAAGATGAAGGAAACCGCGGAAGGCTTCCTCGGCGAATCTGTCGACCAGGCCGTGATCACCGTCCCGGCTTATTTCAACGACGCCCAACGCCAGGCGACGAAAGACGCCGGCAAGATCGCCGGCTTGAACGTGCTGCGCATCATCAACGAGCCGACGGCGGCCGCGCTTGCCTACGGCTTCGACAAGAAGCAGAGCGGCACGGTCGCGGTCTACGATCTGGGCGGCGGTACCTTCGACATCTCCATCCTGGAGATCGGCGACGGCGTCTTCGAGGTGAAGTCGACCAACGGCGACACCTTCCTCGGCGGCGAGGATTTCGACGCCAGGATCATCGACTATCTGGCCGACGAGTTCAAAAAGGAAGCGGGCATCGACCTGCGCGAGGACAAGCTGGCCCTGCAGCGCCTGAAAGAGGCGGCGGAGAAGGCCAAGATCGAGCTGTCGTCCGCGGTGCAGACCGACGTGAACCTGCCCTTCATCACCGCCGACGCCAGCGGGCCGAAGCACCTGAACATCAAGCTCAGCCGGTCGAAGCTGGAAAGCCTGGTCGATCCGCTGATCGAGCGGACCATTGGCCCGTGCAAGTCGGCCCTGGACGATGCCGGGCTGAAGGCGTCGGAAATCGACGAGGTCATCCTGGTCGGCGGCATGACCCGCATGCCCAAGGTGATCGAGAAGGTGAAGCAGTTCTTCGGCCGGGACCCGCATCGTGGCGTCAACCCGGACGAGGTCGTGGCCATCGGCGCGGCCATTCAGGCCGGCGTGCTGCAAGGCGACGTGAAGGACGTGCTGCTGCTGGACGTGACCCCGCTGTCGCTGGGTATCGAGACCTTGGGCGGCGTCTTCACCCGCCTGATCGACCGCAACACGACGATCCCGACCAAGAAGAGCCAGGTTTTCTCCACGGCCGAAGACAATCAGTCGGCGGTGACCATCCGGGTCTTCCAGGGTGAGCGCGAGATGGCGGCGGACAACAAGATGCTGGGCCAGTTCGACCTGGTCGGCATTCCGTCCGCACCGCGCGGCATGCCGCAGATCGAGGTCACGTTCGACATCGACGCCAACGGCATCGTGAATGTCGCGGCCAAGGACAAGGCGACCAACAAGGAACAGACCATCCGCATCCAGGCGTCCGGCGGACTGTCGGACGCGGATATCGATCAGATGGTCAAGGAAGCCGAGGCCAACGCCGAATCCGACAAGAAGAAGCGCGAGCTGGTCGAAACCCGCAACCAGGCCGAGGCCTTGGTCCATTCGACCGAAAAGCAGGTCGAGGAATATGGCGACAAGGTCGACCCGGCTGACAAGGAAGCGGTCGAGACGGCGATTGCCGAGTTGAAGACCGCGCTGGAAGGCGAGGACAAGGACGACATCGAGGCCAAGGTCAACACCCTGCAGCAGGTCGCGATGAAGATCGGCGAGGCCATGTACAAGGCCCAGCAGGAAGCGGCCGAGGCAGCCCAAGGCGGTGACGACGCCGGTGCTTCCGAGACGCCGCAGTCGGACGAAGGTGTCGTCGACGCCGATTTCGAAGAGGTCGACGACGAGGACAAGAAGAAGTCGGCTTAGAAGCCGACCGTTGGACCGCAGCGATGATTAAGCGGCGCCGCCCTGTCCGACAGGACCATCGAAGGGCGGCGTTCGCGGGTCCGGCCGATCGCTGGACCGGGTGTCGCTTAGCGGCGATGCGATAGGGGTTTAGTGCGCATGGCCAAGCAGGACTATTACTCGGTATTGGGCGTGGAACGCGGCGCCGATGACGCGGCGATCAAGCGCGCCTTCCGCCAGCAGGCGATGCGCTTTCATCCGGACAAAAACCCGGGCGACGCGGCAGCCGAGCAAAAGTTCAAGGATCTGAACGAAGCCTACGACGTCCTGAAGGACGATCAAAAGCGGGCGGCGTATGACCGGTTCGGCCATGCCGCGTTCGAAAATGGCGGCATGGGCAATGGCCATGCCCGCGGTTTCGATTTTGGCGGCGGTGGCGGCTTTGCCGACATCTTCGACGAGATGTTCGGCGACTTCATGGGTGGCCGCCGGACCCGCCGGCAGTCGGCTCGTGGCGCGGACCAGCGCTACAACCTGGAAATCTCGCTGGAAGAAGCGTTCAACGGTGCCAAGGCATCGGTGCGTGTTCCCGGTTCGGTCGCGTGCGAAGCCTGCGACGGGTCCGGTGCGGAGCCGGGCAGCAGCCCGGTCACCTGTCCCGGCTGCGGCGGTGCGGGCAAGGTGCGCGCCCAGCAAAGCTTCTTCACCGTGGAGCGGACTTGCCCGCAATGCGGCGGCCAGGGCCAGATCATTCGCAACCCGTGCAAGACCTGCGGCGGCAACGGGCGGGTGCGCAAGGACCGCACCTTGCAGGTCACGATCCCGCCCGGCGTCGAGGATGGCACGCGCATCCGCCTGTCGGGCGAGGGCGAGGCCGGCATGCGCGGCGCGGCACCCGGCGATCTCTACATCTTCCTGTCGATCAAGCAGCACCGGTTCTTCCAGCGCGACGGCGCGGATTTGTTCTGCGAGGCGCCGATCCCGATGACCCGGGCCGCGCTCGGCGGCTCGATCGAGGTGCCGACGATCGACGGCGCGAAGGCCAAGATCAACATCCCCGCCGGCACCCAGTCCGGCGCCCGGTTCCGGCTGCGCGGCAAGGGCATGAGCGTGCTGCGTTCCGAACGGGTCGGCGACATGTATGTCGAGGTGAATGTCGAGACGCCGCGCAACCTGACCAAGGAACAAAAGCGCCTGCTGGAACAGTTCGAGGACGAAGGCGGCGGCGCGGAATACACCCATCCGGAAAGCCACGGCTTTTTCGCCAAGGTGCGCGAGTTCCTGGGCGGGGAAAAAGACTAAAACCAAAGTCGGTATCGGCCCGATATCGCGGGCAAAACCCGGAGATCATGTGATGAAGTTTGGCGTCGTCGGCAGTTCGGGCCGCATGGGGCGGCTGTTGATTGCCCAGATCCTTAAGACGCCGGGGGCGGAGCTGGTGGGCGCCGCGGGCCAGGCCGGATCGCCGGCCATCGGCCATGATGCCGGGCTGTTCGCAGGCGTCGACCCCTGCGGCGTGCGCGTTACGGACGACGCCCTGCCCCTGTTTGCCGATGCCGATGCGGTCCTGGACTTCACGGTGCCGGAGGCGACCGTGCAACACGCGGCCTGGGCGGCCCAGGGCAAGACCGTGCATGTCATCGGTACGACCGGGCTGGACGCCGGCCAAGAGGAAAAGCTCACGCTGGCCGCCAGGCACACGCCGGTCGTCTATGCCGCCAATATGAGCATCGGGATCAACCTGTTGCTGGCCATGGTCGAACGTGCCGCCGCGACCCTTCAGCCCAGCACCGATATCGAGATCCAGGAGCTGCACCATCGCCACAAGGTCGATGCCCCGTCGGGTACCGCACTGGCGTTGGGGCGTGCGGCCGCCGAGGGGCGGGGTGCCGTGCTTGACGATGTCGCGGTTTTCGACCGTCACGGCCATACCGGCGCCCGGCCTGAAGGCGCCATCGGCTTTGCCGCGCTCAGGGGCGGCGAGGTCGTGGGCGAGCATTCGGTGATGTTCATCGGCGACGACGAGCGGCTTGAGCTGACCCACAAGGCCGGCAACCGGGCGATCTACGCCGAAGGCGCGGTCCGCGCGGCCCTATGGGCCTACGGCAAGGCGCCCGGCATGTATGGCATGCGCGAGGTGCTGGGCATCAATTGAGGCGGATGCCCAGGGCCGGTGCCAACAGCGCGGGGTCGTCGGTGATCAGGGCGGCCGCGCCCTGATCGATCAGCCGCCGCGCGCGGTCGCCGTCATTGACTGTGTAGACGATGATCGGCAGGTGGGTTGCACGATAGTCCGCCCAGTCGCTCGCGCTCCAATGGGTGTCGCCGACATTCAGCGTCGCCGGCTGGATGACGGACAGAAGATCGTGCCAATCGATCGGCCGGGTTTCCAGCAGAAAGCCGCGCGGCCAGTTCGGCATCTTCTCGCGCGCGACGATCAGGCAGTCGGTATCGAAGGACGACACCAACGGCAGCGGCCAGTCGGGTTGCCAGTGTTCGGCGGCAACTTGCAGGACCCTGGCCGCCGTATGCTTCGCCCGGCCCCGGCATGGCTTGATCTCGATATTGACCGCGATGCCCAACTCGCCGCACAGCGCCAGGGCCTCGCCCAGGGTCGGAATGCGCTCGCCCGCAAAGCTGGGCCCAAACCAGCCGCCGGCGTCCCGCTTCTTCAACTCCGCCAAGCTGAGATCGCGCACCTTGCCGCGCCCGTCCGTCGTTCGGTCGAGCGTGTCGTCATGCATCAGGATGGCTTCGTCGTCGCCGGTCAGCTTGGCGTCGAACTCAATCATCTTCAGGCCGGCCGAATGCGCCCAGCGAATGCCGGCAAGCGTGTTTTCCGGCGCGTGCGCGGCCACCCCCCGGTGGCCGATCAATCGAGGCAGGGGCGGCAGCATGGTGGTGATCCTTATGCGACGGGCGTGTTTGCCTCACTGTTCCGCCCGTAGCGACGAAATGCAATGGTTTGGGTATTACGTTTCCGCCGCGCGGCCGTTAGACGCGTTCCCTTCCGGCAGCAGGAACGCTGTCCGCGCCAGATCTGACCGGAGCGTCGCGCCGCCATAACGCTGTTTCAGCCATCCGGACCCGGCCATCAGGTCCGGGTTGGCGGCGGCGAACGCCGGCCACTCTTCGAACGGACCATCCGCCTGTATGCGGGTATTGATCACCGCCATGGAGGCGACCGTGATGGTCTCGTGATATTTGTCGTGCGCGCCCAGCGAGGCCGCATAGGCCTTGATGGCCCGGGTCATGCGGTCGAGCGCTAGGCCGAAGCTGGCCTCGCGGTTGAGGATCAGAAACGCGGCCCTGACATGGCCGCCATGGCCGAACTCGGACGGGTCCAGCGTACAGGCCTCAAGCCCGGCCAGGAACGCGTCGTCGTTCATCGCGGGGCCTCCTCAATCTGATGGCTGTCTTGTGCCGACAGATCCAGCCCATAGACCGTCTTCAGGCTTTCGATCTGGGCCAGCGTTTCATCGGAAAAGGCGTTCTTGCCCTCGAACGCGTGCAGAACGATGCCTTCCAACAGGTCGCCTAGCGACATGTCCTTCAATTCGGCCAATGCCTTCAGGACCTTCAGCAGGCGCTTTTCCAAACGCACGCCGGTTTGTACCCGTTCGATCATAGCCAAACCTCGACACAGGAGCTATCTATGTACTCATGTACCAAGATAGCATCAGAGGGTCAAGTGGCTGGCTTGCACCCTATTGCCAAGTCAAAAGCTTGCGGCCCGGTCGTGTGCCGGGCCGTCCGGTGTCTCGAAAGCCGGCCTTTTGCAACACGCGCCACGAGGCAGCGTTCTCGGGCCGGCATTCTGCAATGATGGTCCGATCGGGAAAGACGGTCGATATCCGCTCGGCCATCGCACGGGCGGCCTCGCTCGCAATCCCCTGGCCGCGCGCTTTGGGCGCCAGCCAGTAGCCGATCTCCACGGCGTCTTCGTCGCGAAGATGGACGCCGATGACGCCGACCAGAGTGCGGTCCTCCCCAAGCCATATACCGTAGAACCGATCTTGCTGGTCCGCGTTCCTGGCAATCAGGTCGCGGGCGGCGTCTGTGTCGAAGGGCGCTTCGATAAAGGGAACCGCGCTGATGACCGTGGGGTGATGGGTGACCGAAACGACGGCATCGGCGTCATCATCGCCAAGCGGTCTCAAGACCAGCCTGGGCGTCCGGCAGCCTGCGGGGAACATGGTTTGTGCTGGTCTTCAAGGCGGGTACGCGACAGGCGCGCCAAGGGTCAGGTGGTGGCCAGCCGCTTCGCCCTGGCCTTGGATCCGCTGGGCGCCAGCCGCGTCACTTGCGTCTCGCCGCCGTCCTGGCCTTCCATCACCGCCTCCAGCCGGGCCAGCAGCGCCTCGCCATTGCGGGTCAGCGTGACGATCTTGCGCCGCCGCTCGCGCGGGTCTTCGTTGGCCTGGATCAGGCCGTGACCGGGCTTGCGGAAGGAATGCCACTCGCTCAACGCCGCGACATTGCGCGAGGCGGAGGACTGGGCGATGCCCAGCCGCTCCGACAAGTCGCGGATCGACAGGCCCGGATTGCGGGCCAGGGTCAGAAAGCTCAACGCGTACTGGATCGGCATGTCGGGGTCCAACTCCCGAAACACCTCCAGCGCGCGCATCAAGCGGTCGGTCGAAACCTCACCGGTCACGTGATCTTCTGCAGCGGACTCGGCTGCGGCTTCAGCGGCCCCAAGACGGGTGCCAGCGGCTGCCCTCGTCACTGGCGAGCCCCCTCAGCAGGCGTCTGCGCTGCTGTCGCGTGGGCGCCCAATTGCGTGGCGTGTAGATGCCGTGCCAGCGTCCGATCCAGAAAATCCATTCGCGTCCCTCCCGGCGGAGGTGAAAGAAAGTGTCGGGCTCGGCCCAACGCGCCCGCTCAATGAAAAGCTGTGGTCCGCCCGCTATCTTGAAAAACATGCCCATGATCATCCCCATTGCATTGCTGTGGCGTTCGTCTTGCCGTCATCCAGGTGACGGTCATGCGCGGATTGCCAGAAGCGCCGTAGAGGGCGCCGCGGCGGACGAGATGCTTAAAAGAATGGTCCATCTGTACCCTCCAGGGTTTGGGGTTCATCATGTCGGCCGGGATGCGATCACCGCGTCCGCGACCCACCAACGCCAATAGCGGCGAAGGTCGGCTTATTTCCTCCATCGGATGTGTTCTGTCAAGGGGTATATTTGTCCGTTGTTGTCAGCATCGTCGCTGGTGTTTCATCCAACCATTGAGACAGGACGAGAGGCACCCATGGGCTTCAACGGATTTCCGGAAGACACGCGCGTCTTCCTGCGCGAACTGGCCGCCAACAATCAGCGTGAGTGGTTCGAGGCGAACAAGAAACGCTTTGAGACGGTCGGCAAGGCGCCCTTGTCCGATCTGTGCCTGGCCGTCGCGGACTTGGGCGCGCGCGAGGATCTGGACATTTCGGGCGATCCGAAGCGGTCGCCGTTCCGCATCTATCGCGACGTCCGCTTTTCCAAGGACAAGAGCCCCTACAAGACGCACCTCAGCGCGTTCTTCGGCCCGAACGGCGACAAGAAAGAGCTGGGCGGCGTTTATTTCCATGTCGAGCCGGAGCGCTGCCTGCTGGCGGCCGGATTGTACGCGACGGACACTAAGATGCTGACGGCGATCCGAACCTGGATCGTGGCCCATCCGAAGAAGTTCCTGGCCATGCGCGACGATCTCGCGGCCAAGGGCCTGGAGCTGGAGAGTTGGGACAGCCTGAAGAAAGTGCCGCCGGCCTTCGCCGAGCATAAGGACAGCGCCGTGGCGCCCTACCTGACATGGAAGCAGTTCATGGTCAGCCGCAACCTGTCGCCGGACACGGTCGAATCCCATGGCCTGATCGACGCGATCGAGGCCATGGCGCGCGACAGCCAGGCTTTCCGGCGCTGGACCAAGGAATTTGCCGCCTATTCGGCCGGCCGACGCGGTTAGCCTCTACGTTCGGCGACCAGCACGACCTGCTCGTCGCCGAGCGCGAACGGGCTGGCATCGAAATCACCCAGCACCGCCACGGTGTCGAAGCCGGCATGGTCCAGCAAGGCGCGCAATTCCGAGATGCCGATGATCCAGTGCACGGCCGGCCGACTTTCCTGGCGACCGTTCTGGATCATGGTGTAGGTCGCGTCGAGGCGGCCTTCCGCCGCGTCGTAGGTCTGCTCAACCA
Organism: Pseudomonadota bacterium; assembly: GCA_039177555.1. Lineage (GTDB taxonomy): Bacteria > Pseudomonadota > Alphaproteobacteria > DSM-16000 > Inquilinaceae > JANQGH01. The sequence continues at coordinate 7,745 of JBCDFV010000007.1, forward strand.
GCATCAGGGCATCGCCGACGGGCAGCCAAATCCGCTCTTCGAAACCAGGCAGGAGACTCTCGGCCGTCAACGCGGAATCGAGAACCAGCCGCGCGCCCGGCCTTAGGGCTTCGGCCAGGGCGGCGAAAAACTGCTCAAGCGCCGTGCGATCCAAGACTGCCAGCGAGTTGCCCAGGCAATAGGCACCGTCAAACGGTTTATGCGCCGGGATCTGTCGCATATCGGCCTGGACCAGCGTGACCGGCAGCCCGCCAGTCTCTTGATGGGCCGCGTCGAGCAGTCGCTGAGACAAGTCGATACCGGTAACGGCGTAACCCGCGCGCGCCAGCCTCACGGCATGGCGGCCGTGCCCACATGGAACATCCAGCAGGGCGCCGCCGGCGGGCGTGTCCAGCCAGTCGATCAGGAACGCCGTTTCGCGATCGCTGTCGTCGTCCGACATGGCCTGCCGCCACAAATCGGCGAATGACCCGCTGAAGAAGGACGCATACCATTCGGTCGCCGGGTCGGTCGCTAGGTCGGTCATCGCGACCTCCGTCGCGTATCGACGGCCTGATCCGCCACAAGCCGGCGCACGCCCTCAAGCGTTTCCAGGCATTTGCGTCCGTAGATCAGGACCTCGATCAGCCACATCGCCTCATGCGTGGGTATCGAACCGTCCAGCTTGGTGGCGTTGGCCCAACGCTTGGTCAGGTCCTCGACGTCCATCGGCGCATGCGCTTGGTCGAGCGGCGTCTCCAGGTCCTTTGAAAGTCCACTGACCAGCTCGCTCACCAGGGCTGCATTGGCTTGCGGCAGGTCGGCCGCGGCGAGCCGTTCGAGAACGCTCGCCAGCAAGGCGACGTAAATCGCCAGACTGTCTGCATGGGCCTGAAGGCGCCGCGTGCCGTGCCCGGTCCCTCGGGCCAGAAGTCTCTCGGTCTGGATGTTGGACAGTTCCGCGGCCAGGTCGCCTGTGTCTTTCTGCAACCGGCCGGCGCCGGACGCCTCCATGGTCTTGCCGGCCAGGGCATCTTGGATGGTCGCGCGACAATCGCTTCTAAACCTTGCCAGGATCTTTCGGACATGGTCGACCGACCGGATGGGAACCAAGAGCCAGGCCACCGTCAGGCCGACCGCCGCACCGATCAGCGTGTCGTAGGCACGCGCCAAGGCCTCGGTCGCCGTCAGGCCGGCGGCGATATGAAGCCCCGTGACCACCGTGAAGCCGATCAGCCCGGCGGCGATGACGTAGTACCGTTCGATGACCACGAGAATTGGCATGAACGCCAGTGCGATCAGGATGACCAGCACCACCGTGTTGTCGCCGGCGAACCAAAGCACGGCAATGGCGATGGCGACGCCGGCCGCCGTGCCGAAAACGCGCTCCAACGTTCGCCGCACGGTCGCGCCCAAATTGGCACCGATGATGAGAACGACGGTCAGCGTTGCCCAATAGGCGTGTTCAAGACTGAAGATCAGGCCGATCGCCGTGGTGATGCCGGCAGCCACCGTTGCCTGCAGGGCAAGGCGAAGACCCAACCTCTTGGCATCGGACTTCTCGGCGCCCGAGGCAGGCGCCTTCGATGGCTCAGGCATCTTCCGGTCGGAAGCGACGGCGTGGTCATCGGAGGCGAGTTCCTGAAGGCTCAAGATGATGCGCAGCAGGCCGATGATCAGTCTTGCCTGATGGAATCGTTCGCGGCCCGGCCGGTCGCGATCCGCCGCGATGCCGTCGCGCAGCCGTCTCAGGCGGCCAAGGCTGGCCGCGATCGCCGCGCGATCGGATCGCGCGGATGACAGGAGGTCGACCGTATCGTCCAAGGCCTGCCGCAGCGGCGATGTCGGCGACGCACGCTGCATCTGGCTGTCGGGGTCTTCGGCAACCACCTCCAACGCCAGCACCATCCGAAGGCTGGCGGCGACGATACCTTCCAGCCGCGACCGCTCGGCCGGCGCGAAGCTGACGGCCTGATCGCTCAACCGCGCCAGCCCCTCCCACGCCTTGTGCGCCGCGCGGTGCGGCGGCGGGGGCGCGGCCGTGTCGGCCGGTACCTGCTGCGTCCTGAGCCGGGCGACGACCGCGTCCAGAAAGCGGTCCTGCTGGCGAAGGAAGGCGCGCATGGCCGAGGGGCGCCAGGCGACCGTCGCGACGATGGCGGCGGACAGGCCGCCGATGACGGCCGCGAGCAGCCACCAGGCGGCCTCTTCACGCGTCGGGTTGAAGACCACGACGAACATGAACATTAGCGACAGCATCATGCCGAAACGAAAGCCGCCGCCGCCGTATCGGCGCAGATAGAAGCCGAGAGCGATGGCCGCAACCCACGCGATCTGTACCGGCGTCGTGCCAAAGCCAAGGTTGCCCCAGCCGACGGCGAAGGCCACGGCGAACACCGCCAGCGCCAAGCCGGTGAACCTTGCGATCGAGAGGGCTTCGGCAAGCCGCCGGCCGGGCAGGCTGAACAGCAGGGTATGGGCGCCAACGACGGGCGTCATGATGGCAATGACCGCGTCTGACGGTGCGCCGGCCAGGCCGCCGATCCAGGACCCGGCAAGGGCGGCAATGGTCACGACGAGCAGCAGGTGCACGCCGCGTGCCGACCGCATGCCGCCCGGGTCCAGGGCCGCGAGCCGCTCGCCAAGCTCGAAGGCCGCTCCTTTGCTCGTGATTGTCCAGCCCCCGTTGTTCAGATGGCCCGGATCGAGAGCCGGTAGCTCGCGATGCACCAGGCCCCGGATCGACAATCCTAGTGGCGAAACGCTTCGGTTTGTAGTTCTGCGATCGCGTCATCCACCGATCGGCCTTCCTGGGCGCCGGTGTGCCGGCGGATCGAGACGCTGTCGCTGTGCATTTCGCGGTCGCCGACGGCCATGAGAATCGGGATGCCGGTCTCGCGGGCATCGACGATCTTTCGCGACAGACGCTCCGCCCGCACGTCCGCCAGCGCCCGATAGCCGGCCTGATCGAACCGTTGCGCCACCTGTTCCGCAAAGCCGCGATGGGCCTCGCCGATCGACGCGACGACGACCTGATCGGGCGCCAGCCAAAGCGGCAGGATGCCGTCATAATGCTCCAGCAGGATGCCGACGAACCGTTCCAGACTGCCGAGCACGGCGTGGTGGATCATGATCGGGCGTACATGCCGGTTCGATGCATCGACGTAGCTAGCGTCCAACCGCTCCGGTAGGATCAGGTCGAGTTGGACGGTTCCGCATTGCCATTCGCGGCCGCGGCTGTCGCGCAGGAAGAAGTCCAGCTTCGGCCCGTAAAAGGCGCCCTCGCCGGGGTCTAGCTGGTGGTCCAATGCCGCCGCCTCGGCCGCCCGGGCGAGCAAGGCTTCAGCCCGATCCCAGGCGGCATCGGACCCCGCGCGCACGGCAGGCCGGGTGGAAAAGGCCACGCGCACATCGTCGAAGCCGAAATCGGCGTAGACCTCGAAGAGCTGACGGCAAAAGCGCGCGATTTCGGGCTCGACCTGGTCTTCGGCGCAGAAGATGTGGGCATCGTCCTGCACGAAGGACCGGCCGCGCATCAGGCCTTGCAGGGCGCCCGACGGCTCATTGCGGTGACAGACGCCGAACTCGCACAGGCGCATCGGCAGGTCGCGGAACGATCGCCGTCGCTTGTTGAAGATCTGCACATGGCCGGGGCAGCTCATCGGTTTCAAGGCGGCTGAGCGTTCGCCATCCTCGACGGTGAACATGTTGTCGCCGAACTTCTCCCAATGGCCGCTTTTCTCCCACAGGGACCGGGCCAGCAATTGGGGGGTGCGTATCTCGCGAAAGCCCAGCTTGCGCATGCGGCGGCGCATATAGTCCTCGACGATGCGGTAAAGCGCAAAGCCGCGTGGGTGCCAAAACGCCATGCCGGGCCCTTCCTCCTGCTGGTGGAAAAGGTCCATCCGGTTGGCGATTGATCGGTGGTCGTGGTTGTCCATGGGTGTCTCCATCGCTCTTCAGTTTCGGCCTTGCGGCGGCGAGCGGGGAGTTCCAGGCACAAGAAAGACCCCGTCCGTCGCCGGCGGGGCCTTGGGGTCGTACGCTGTCGCGAAGTCTAGCGCACGGCACCACACAACGGCCCGCCGATGCAGGTCGTCGTGGTCGTCGTGCGCAGGAATGCGATCAGCTTGTTCATAGCGGCGCTGATGTAGGCGGCGGAGATTGGCTTGTCAACAGGGCGACCAGCCTAAGGGTCTAGCCGCCGCTGCCGGTTGCTTGGGCCGCGATCGACTGGAAGATTGCGTCCAGTTCGGCGGCCGCCGCGTCAACCTCCGCGTTGCCGTAGGGCGCATAGAGTGCCGAGGGCAGGCGGTAGGTCAGGTCGGTTGTGCCGGCATCGTTGGCGGTCAGATAGAACCGGATCGGCTGTTCGAACCCGGCGGGCACGCTTTCGGCCAGGATGCGCACGGCGAAATCATTGCGGAACGTGTCGATGACCCCGTTGGCCGGGATCTCGATCCCGCGCCCGGCGGCACCCCGGCTGGCCGACGCGCGCAGCAAGACCAGCATGTCGTGATCCTCGATCGCCTGGACCGTCCGGTCCCACAGCGTGTCGAAGTCGTACTCGGTCTGGATCTGCACCATGCCGTCGAACGGATAGCCGGGGACCTCTTGGGCGGTGCTGGGCAGCGTTGTGAGGGTCAGCGCAACGATGGCGGCGGCAATCTTGGGTAACCTGCACGTCATGGGATCGACCTCCTGAATGAGTCATGGCCGGAACGGCCCTGTGCCGACCATGTCGGCACGGAACCGTGGCAAGACGGTGATGGAGGTTCTCTTATGCCGGGCTTGTGTGCCGCCGTCCGATCACAATCGAGCGATCAGGCAAGCAAAACGCCGCCACATTTTCGCGGTGAAACAGACCAGACCGTCAGGCGGGCGTTAAGCGCCCTGGGCCACCGACCGCAGCACGCGTTGACGCACCAAGCCGCGATCCTGCCAGTCGGTCAGAACGAGTTGGTAGCCGTCGGGCCGATGGGTGATCGCCAAATTGTAGACGATCGCCGCCGCGCATTCCTCCGGCGTGTTCCGGTTTTTGTAGGCGAGGTCCTGAACGCTCTTGCGGTATTGGGGATGAATCGCCACTGGATTCAACCCGATTTCCGCCATGCATTTGTTGACCCCGCTGGCGTATCTCAACTTCCCAAACATGGATGCCCCCGAGCCGAACATCGATGCGGGAGGGTGTCAAAAACCGCGTTAATGGAGCGTCAATAACGGCATCAAACGCACGATGTCGGCACGGTCTTGTCGCGAGATTGCCACAAGTTCGTTTTGGTCACCGCCCCGGCGCCAGCCTGCGATAGCTCAGCGCCTCGGCGATGTGGGTCCGGCGGACGTCGTCCGCGCCCTCCAGATCCGCCAGCGTGCGCGCGACGCGCAGGACGCGGTGATAGCCGCGGGCGGACAGCTTCATGCGCCCAGCCGCCTCGGTCAGCAGGGTGCGTCCGGCATCGTCGGGGGCGGCGATGCTTTCCAAGAGAGTTCCGTCCAGTTCGGCGTTGGTCGTCGGCATGTCCGGGTCCGATGAACCGGCGGCGCGGTCGGCCTGGATGGCCCGGGCGTCCGCGACGCGCGCGGCGACATCGGCGCTGGTTTCCTTGGGCGGCGGCAGGGAGAGGTCCGTCGGGCTGACGGCGGGCACATCGACATGCAGATCGATGCGGTCGAACAGCGGGCCGGAGATCTTCGACTGATAGTCCAGGGCGCAGCGCGGCGCCCGGCCGCAGGTCAGGTCCGGATCGTCCAGATAGCCGCAGCGGCACGGGTTCATCGCCGCGACGAGCTGGAACCGGGCCGGGTAGGTCGCGTGCAGATTGGCGCGCGCGACCACGGCCTTGCCGGTTTCCAAGGGCTGGCGCAGCGCCTCCAGCGTTTGCCGGTTGAATTCGGGCAACTCGTCCAGAAACAGCACGCCGCGATGGGCCAGCGACACCTCGCCCGGTTTCGCCCGCTGGCCGCCGCCGATCAGCGCCGGCAGCGAGGCGGAATGATGCGGATCGCGAAACGGCCGCTGGCGCAGCAGGCGCCCGCCTTCCAGAAGCCCGGCGATCGAATGGATCATGGAGACTTCCAGGGCTTCGATGGGCGTGAGCGGCGGCAACAGGCCGGGCAGGCGCGCGGCCAGCATCGACTTGCCGGACCCGGGCGGTCCGATCATGAGCAGGTTGTGCCCGCCGGCGGCCGCGACCTCCAGCGCGCGTTTCGCGCTTTCCTGGCCCTTGATGTCGAACAGGTCCAGGTGTCCGGCGGTTTCTTCCTTAACCAGCGGTTCCGGCGGGCTCAACAACTGGCTGCCCTTGGCGTGGTTGATCAGGGCCAAGAGCGTGCCGGGCGCCAGGACCTCGATCCTGCCGTCCTGGTCGGCGGCCCAGGCGGCCTCCGGCCCGCAGGCCGACGGGCAGATCAGGCCCAGGCCGCGCTCGGCCGCGTTCATCGCCGCCGGCAACACGCCGGTGACCCGGCTCAAGGCGCCGTCCAGGGCCAGTTCGCCCAGCACCGAATAGCTGGCGATCATGTCCCGCGGCAAGACGTCCAGCGCGCTTAACAGCGCCAGCGCGATCGGCAGGTCGTAATGGCTGCCTTCCTTTACCACGTCGGCCGGCGCCAGGTTGACCGTGATGCGCTTGGGCGGCAGGGCCAGCCCCAGCGCGTGTAGGGCGGCGCGCACCCGCTCGCGGCTTTCGCCGACTGCCTTGTCGGGCAGGCCGACTAGCGTGAAGGATGGCAGACCGCCGGAGATCTGCACCTGCACGTCGATTGGCAGCACGTCGATGCCTTGAAACGCCACCGTATTGACGCGGGCGATCATGACGGTGGCGGGCGGGTCGGGGCGTGCATCGCCAACGGGTATAAATCCGCACCCGCAAAAAGCAATAGGGGAGCGGTCAGGCCAGCTAACCGGTGTCGGAAACCCCTTGCCGAGGTGCCGGGCGTCGGCGCCAAAGATGGAGGATCAAGGCGATCGCGCCGGCCGCCGCCAGGATGCCGAGCGCGCCGAGCGACAGCCAAAGGGGCCAGTGCTGAACGGCGATCACGGTGCGCAGTCGTCAGCTTCCGGCCTGGCCGGGGTGGATGGCGAGAATGCGGCCCCTCGGTTCGCCGCTGCCGGCATCCTTGGCGATCAGCCCGCTGGCGTCGCGGTGAACGCAGGTGTGGCTCGGACCGTCCGCGTCGGCCCAGATCGCGGTGTAGGCGGCGCCCGGACCCAGGGTCCAGGTGCCATGCCGCTCTTTGCCGCCGGGCAGCACGACGTGAAGCGTGCCGTCGGCGTGATAGTCCATGCGCGCCTCGGCCTCGCCCAGCGCAAAGATCAGGCGGTTGCCGGAAATCAGCGCGTCTAGCTGGTCGACGCTCACCGGTTGGGTTTCGTCAGGGGCGGTCATTGCTTGTCTGCATATTTAGTAAGGTTGCTTGACTATATGGTTCGGGCGGAAGATGGTCAAGGGGGTTTACCAAGTTCAATCAGGCTGGCAGCCTCGACCCATGACCATACCGACCCCGCCTGATCACATTGGCTGGCTGCTGGTCCGGGCCGGCCAGCTTTGGCGCGACCGGTTCGTCGCCGCCATGCAAGCGGCGGGCTATCCGGATTTCACCTTGTCGCGCGCCAACCTGCTCGGCTCGGTCGACCGATATCGCGGCACGCGCATGGTCGATATCGCGGCCAGGCTGGGCATGACCAAGCAGGCCGTCGGGCAGATCGTCGACGATTTGGCGGCGGCCGGCTATCTGGCCCGAGAGGCCGATGCCGAAGACGGCAGGGCCAAGCGGGTCGTCTACACCGAACGCGGCTTGGCCTTTCTGAGAACGGCGGACCGGGTCAAAGGCGAGATCGAGGCGGAACTGGCCGGCAAGGTTGGCGAGCGAACCGTCGCAAGGCTGTCTGAGCTGTTGCGCGACGCGGCATCGGCGATGGAACCCCCAACTAGCTGACATATGGCACCGACGACGCCATGTTTCAGACGATGGCCGAGCCAACCGAGAATCCCGAAACACTGCTGGCGCTTCGGCGCAGGCTCAAGACCCTGTCGGCGCCAAGCGACCGCGCCGGCCTGCTGCATCTGGCCGGCCACCTCGCTTTGCTGGGCGTCACGTCGGCGGCGGTTCTGCTGGCGCCGGTTTGGTGGCTGGTCTTGCCCGCGATGGTGGTCCAGGGCGTGGTGTTGATCTTCCTGTTCGCTCCGTTACACGAGGCCGTTCATCGAACGGCATTTGCCTCTCGCGGGCTGAACCGGTGGGTCGCCGCGATCGCTGGCTGGCTCCTGTTGCTGCCATCGACCTGGTTCCGGTTCTATCACCTGGCCCATCACCGTCATACGCAGGACCCGGAGCGGGACCCGGAACTGCAGGTGCGGCCGATCGATGGCCGTTATCGGCATTGGCGGCATCTCAGCGGCCTGCCCTATTGGCGCGCCCAGATCCGGCTGATCCTTCGTGAGGCGCGGGGTCGGGTCGAAGACGGCTTTGTGCCGCCCCATTGCCGTCGGGCGGTAACGCTTGAGGCCCGGCTCTACCTTGCCGGCTATCTCGCAGTCGCGGCCCTATCCGTCGCGACGGGCAGTTGGCTGGCGGTCAAGCTCTGGGTCGTGCCGGCCCTGCTCGGCCAGCCCTTCCTGCGCGCCTATCTGATGGCCGAACATGGCGGCTGTTCCTTTGTCGCCGACATGTTTCGCAACACGCGTACGACCTTCACCAATCGGGCGGTGCGCTTCCTCGCCTGGAACATGCCGTACCATGCCGAACATCATGCCTTTCCAGGCATTCCGTTTCATCGGCTACCCGACGCGCACACCATCCTCAGCGACCGTCTTTCGGTCACGGCCGACGGCTATCTCAACGTTCAACGTCAGCTGTACGCGCGGTATCGGTCGTGAGCACGTACGTCCGGGCTTAAAGTGCGTTCACGCGCGCCTCGATGGCATCCCAAAGGTCACCCTGCAGATAGGTGCCGCTAAGCCGGTTGATCTCGTGAATGCCGGTGGGCGAGGTGACGTTGATCTCCGTCAGATAATCGCCGATGACGTCGATGCCGACGAAGATCAGGCCCTTTTCGCGCAAGATCGGCTTCAAGGCGGTACAGATCTCGCGCTCGCGGTCGGTCAGCGTCGTCGCCTCGGCCCGGCCGCCGGCGTGGAAGTTGGCGCGCGCCTCGCCGGCCTGCGGCAGCCGGCTGACGGCGCCCATCGGCTCGCCGTCGATCAGGATGATACGCTTGTCGCCCTGGCGGATCTCCGGCAGGTAGCGCTGGATCATCAGCGGCTCGCGCGATTGCTCGGCAAACATCTCGATCAGCGCGCCGAGGTTCTCGTCATCCGGCTTCAGATGGAAGACGCCGGCGCCGCCATTGCCATAGAGCGGCTTGACGATGATGTCGCGATGCTCGTCCCGGAAGGCCCGGATCGCGGTCATGTCCGACGTGATCAGGGTCGGTGGGATGAAATCCGCAAATTGGGTGATGAACAGCTTTTCCGGCGCGTTGCGTACTTCGGCGGCGTCGTTCACCACCAAGGTCGAGGGCGGCAGCAGCTCCAGCAGGTGGGTCGAGGTGATGTAGCCCATATCGAACGGCGGGTCCTGGCGCATCAGCACCACGTTGATCGAGGCAAGATCGATCTGTTGCCAGTCGCCCAGGTCGAAGTGATCGCCACGCACCGGCTGGACTCGCAGCGGCCGCGCCCGTGCCGCGATGGCGCCGTTCAAGAACACCAGATGCTCCGGCAGGTAATGCCACAGGCGGTGGCCGCGCTCTTGCGCCTCCAACGCCATGGCAAAGGTGGAGTCGGCATCGATGTCGACGGTCTCGATCGGATCCATCTGGATGGCAACGTCAAGCTTCATTGGGGGGATCCACGGAAAAGCGGTCGGGACAGGTCAGGTTTGATCGGCCTTCAGCCGTTGTAGCAGGGTTGCGGTCCGATGGGCGTCCTGGCTGGACAGACCCAGGGTCAGCACATGCTCCAAGGCCTTGATGGCGGCGGCGAGATTGCCAGTCTGTGCATTTAGGAGGCCGGCCTCGTGCCACAAGGCGGGTTCGTCGGGCGCCAGCAAAAGAAGGTCCTCCAAGATCTGCAACGCCGCACCATAGCGCTCGGCCTTCACGTGCCGGATCTTGATGTTGCTTTGCAGGCGGATCAGCACGTCCCGGTCGCTGACGGGCGCATAATGCGCCGGTTCCAGCTCCGCCTCGATGCCCGCGACGGACTTCAACAGCTCGCGCAAATCCGTCGGCGTTCGAACGATGCCGCCATTGAACGGGTCGAGAATGGCCCGCTCGCCGCCGCGGTCGAGGCGGATCAGGAAATGGCCGGGGAAATTGAGGCCCGAAAGGGTCCAACCCTGCGACCGGCCGGCATGAAGGTAGAGGATTGCCAGGCTGACCGGCAGGCCTTTGCGACGATCGATCACCCGCATCAGGTTGGCGTTCTGCAGATCGTCGAACGACAAGAGGTCGCCCTGATAGCCATAGCGCATGGCGATGACGCCGGACAGCGCCGACGCCGCGTCGTCGACCGATCCGTCGTCGCGATCGGCCGCGACCTTCGTTACCTCGTCGCACAGCAAGGTCAGGTGATCGCGATACCAATCCAGGCCGACCCTCGGCCGGTCAAGGGCGGCAAAAGCCAGCGCCAACTCGGCCAGGTCCAGCTCATGATCGGGCTGTTGCCCGGCACGCGCCAGCAGCGCCCTCGGACCATTGCTGATCGATTGGCTGTCTTCCATGTCCTGCCTCGGTTGGCGGTGCCCTCTTGGGGGTTGGCACGCGCCCCGACCTTCCGGCCGCTTAACCTGTTCCTGGCCGCCAAGCATCTTTCACGTGCCGGGGCCAACGCCAAGGCTGCACCACCACAACGTCAAAGCGCAAGCCGCGATCTGCGATTGCATCGCCATAACGGCTCGCGGCGTAGATCGCGGCCCGTTCCAGACGCTCGCGCTGTCGCTTTGTCACGGCCTCCAGCGCTGCGTCCCGGCCCTTGCGGCGCTTGACCTCGACGATGACCAGAACGCCCCGGTCCTGGGCCAGGATGTCAATCTCGCCGACAGGCGTTCGCAGGCGGCGCTGAAGAATGCGATAGCCTTTCGCGCGCAGCAGCCAGGCGACCAGCGTCTCGGCGTGCCGGCCGCGACGCTCGGCCTGCCGTCTGTCTTGCCGCGGCGCTAGCCGGGCGCTTTGTTCAGAGCGATGGCGCGCTGATAGATCGTGCGGCGCGGCAGGCCGGTTTCGGCCGTGACCGCGTCGACGGCGTCGCGCAGCGATTGCGTGGCAAGGGCCGCGCGTAGGCGATCATCGATGTCATGGTCAGCCGGCGCGGCATCCGGCCCGGGCGGACCGATGACCAGCACGATCTCGCCGCGCGGCGGGCCTTCTTCACGATAGTGCGCGGCCAACGCCGCCAGCGTGCCGGCCCTAACCTCCTCAAACCGCTTCGTCAGCTCGCGCGCGACGGCGGCCTGCCGACTGCCAAGCTGTTTCGTCGCCTCGTCAAGGCTGGCCGCCAGCCGGGCGGGGGTTTCGAACAGGACCAGGGTGGACGGCACGGCCGACAGCTCTTGATAGAAGGTTGCCCGCTGGCCCGCCTTGCTGGGCACGAAGCCGCCGAAAAAGAACCGGTCGGAGGGCAGCCCGCTGAGGCTCAGCGCCGCCAGAACCGCACTGGCGCCCGGCACGGTCGTCACGGGCAGCTCCGCGTTGCGGGCCGCCCTGACCAGCTTATAGCCGGGATCGGAGATCAGCGGCGTGCCGGCATCGGACACCAGCGCAATCGCTTCGCCTCGTTCCAGGCGCTCTAGCAGCGCCGGCCGCACGCGTACGGCATTATGGTCATGATAGGCGATTAGTGGCGTACGGATGCCATGGGCCGACAGCAGCTTGGCCGTGACCCGCTTGTCCTCGCAGGCGATGGCATCGACGGATCGCAGCACGTCGAGCGCGCGCAAACTGACATCGCCGAGGTTGCCAATAGGGGTGGCGACAAGATAAAGACCAACAGGCCGCGCTTGATCGCTCGCAGGACTTGTGTCCCGTCCATGATCTCGCGCGGGCGTCATGCTTTGGCCATCCTGTGCGGATGAGCTAGGGGTCGGTTTTTCGCGGCGGCGGGTCATGGAGGGGTTTTCGATGGCGGTATCTGCATGTGCAGTCTTTGGCCGACCGGTTCAACGGTCTAGGGCCGCGCGGACCGACCGGCCGACTAGTTGGCGCCAGAGGTTGTGGGGCCGCCTGATGGTCGCTTTTTTCGGCGCCATGCTGGCGGCCGCCTGCTCGACAACGCCGACCGTATCGAACGTCGGGGTCGTTACGCAAGCGCCAGCCATCGGCGCACAGGAACTGCCCAGGCCGCCAAGACCCGCGGTCGACCAGTTCGGCCGGCAGATCAGCCCCGACGCGGTCCGTGTCGGCATGCTGCTGCCGCTGACGGGCCCGACGGGCGAGTTGGGTCAGGCGATGCTCAACGCGGCGGAAATGGCCCTGCGCGACGCGGCCGGGCCGGACTTCGAACTCATTCCCTTTGACACGGGCGGAACCGCCACGGGCGCCCGCGTGGCGGCGCAAAACGCCATCGGCCAGGGTACGGAGCTTATCCTCGGTCCGCTGTTCAGCAGTTCCGTCCGACCGGCCGCCGAGGTCGCGGCACCCTATGGCGTCAATCTGGTCGCGTTCACCACCGACGCGTCGGTCGCCGGCGGCAACGTGTACGTGATGGGCTTTCTGCCGTCACAGCAGGTTGAACGGATCGTCGCCTATGGCGCCCAGCGCGGCGTCAACCGCTACGCCGTCCTGGCGCCCAACACGGCCTATGGCAACCTGATCGCCTCTACGATGAGCAGCGTGACCCCGCGCTATGGCGCGTCGGTCACCGTCAACCGCAGCTATCCGGCGGAGGCGCGGGACTATTCGCCCCAGGTTGAGTCGCTGGCCGCTTCGGCGGGGTCGTTCGATGCCATCATGCTGCCCGATGTCGGCTTGCGCCTGCGTCAGGTCGCGCCGCTGATCCCGTTCTACGGCATGCGCGACACCCAGATCGTCGGCACCGGCCAGTGGGACGGCGCCGGCGTGAACATCGAACCCGCGCTGCACGGCGCCTGGTATGCCGCGCCGTCGCCCGACCTGCGGGTTGCCTTCGACGCGCAGTATGAAGAACGCTATGGCGGCCCACCGCCCCGGCTGGTCACGCTCGCCTATGATGGTGTGGCGCTGGCCGTGTCGCTGTCGCGCGGCGCGACAGTGGGCACAGCGCGCTTCGACAGCTTCGGCTTGACCAATCCGGACGGCTTTGTCGGGCTGGACGGTCCGTTCCGGTTCGACGCCAACGGCCTGTCGGAACGGGGCCTTGCCGTGCTTGAGGTCACGGAAGAAGGCCCGGTCGTTATCGACCCGGCGCCGTCGAGTTTTGGTGGATTTGGGCTTTAGCGGCTAACGCCACGTCGCTGGCCCTGGGCGGGGTCGGCGGCCGGGCCAGCAGGTGTTCCAGAACGGCGTTCAAACGCTGGCGGCCTTCGTTTGTCGCGGCCAGTCGCCGGTCGTCGTTTAGCAGGAATCCCGTCTGTTTCAGCGCATCGACGCGGCCGGCATCCAGCCAGCGGTCCCACGGGCCACCGGTCTCCCGTTCGATCCGGTCGTGCGGAACGCCCTTGGTCAGCCGAAGGCCCATCATCATCAGCTCTTCGACCCGCTCGTGGATTGAGACGAAGGTTCGATCGTGCTCCGCGTGGCCATCGCGCTCGACGCGTTCCAGCCAGATTTCCGGCGCACGATGGGTGCGTGTCGCCCATTTGCCGTCGTTAAGGGTCAGCCGGCCATGGGCGCCGGGGCCGACGCCGACATAGTCGCCATAGCGCCAATAGGTCAGGTTGTGCCGGCAGGCTTCGCCTGGGCGTGCGTGGTTTGAGATCTCGTAGGCCGGCAGCCCGGCTGCCTGCGTCATCGCTTGAGTTTCTTCGAACAGTGCGGCCGACGTCGTCTCGTCGGGCAGGGCGAAATCCCCGCGTGCGAACTGTGTGGCAAAGCGCGTGCCCTGTTCCATCGTCAATTGGTACAGCGACAGATGGCCGGCGGCCAGGGACAGCGCCTCTTGCAGCTCCTGTCGCCAAGCGGCAACGGTCTGGCCGGGGCGGGCGTAGATAAGATCGAACGAAAAGCGCTGGAAATGCCGCGCCGCCAGTTCGATCGCGCCGCGCGCCTCGGCGACGCTGTGCTGGCGCCCGAGAAATCTTAGATCATCGTCGTTGAACGCCTGAACCCCGACCGAGGCCCGGTTGATGCCCGCCAGCCGAAAGTCGGCAAACGCACCGGCCTCGACCGATGTCGGGTTGGCCTCCAGGGTGATTTCGACATCGTCGCCCACCGCCCAGCGCTGGGCGGCCCGGTCGATCACGGCGCCTGCCAGCGACGGCGGCATCAGGGACGGCGTACCGCCGCCGAAGAAAATGGAGGTGACCAGCCGGCCCGGGGTTTCGGCCGCGAAATGATCAAGCTCGACCAACAGCGCGCGCTGCCAACGGTCGGTATCCACCTCGGACCGGACGTGGGAGTTGAAGTCGCAGTAGGGGCATTTCGACTGGCAGAACGGCCAGTGCACATAGATGCCGAAGCCCGGCGCATCCGTTGCGCGATCGCCGGTCATGAAAAGCAGCGCGCCAGCAGTTTGGCGAAGGCGTCCGCCCGATGGCTGATGGCGTGCTTCTCGTCCGGGTCCATCTCGCCATAGGTGACCGCGTAGCCGTCGGGAACGAAGATCGGGTCGTAGCCGAACCCCTTGTTCCCGCGCGGCGGCCAAACCAGGGTGCCGTCGGCACGGCCCTCGACGGTTTCGGTATGGCCGTCTGGCCAAGCCAGGCTCAAAGCACAGACGAAATGCGCGCTTCGGTCGGCCGTGTCGCCCAGCGCGTCATTGACCCGGCGCATGGCGTAGTCGAAGTCGCGGACGCCGTCGTCGCACTCCGCCCAGCGGGCGGAGTAGATGCCGGGCGCACCGTCCAAGGCCGAGACCGCCAGCCCACTGTCATCGGCCAGCGCGGGCAGGCCGGTCGCATTTGTGGCGGTCAGCGCCTTCAATTCGGCGTTGGCGCGAAACGTGTCGCCGGTTTCCTCCGGGTCGGTCAGGCCGCGATCGGCAGCTGACGGAAACGAGGCGACATGGTCGCGCAGCAGATCGGCGATCTCGCGGATCTTGCCCTGGTTGTGGCTGGCGATCAGCAAGGTGTCGCCCGAAAAACGTCTGGTCATGGTCATCATCATTATCTGCCGACGGCATAGGTAATCGCGCCGTGGCGGATTGGGAAGCCCGCTGCTAAGCTCGGCGCTCGTTATCGACTTCCAGCACTTAGCGTATCATTGGAGAAGGCAATGAAGGTTGCGTTCCTGGGCCTTGGCGTGATGGGGGGGCCGATGGCCGGCCATCTGGCGTCCGCCGGCCATTCGGTCACCGTCTATAACCGCAGCGCCGAGAAGGCCGAGGCCTGGGTTGCCAAACATGGCGGTGCCGCCGCCCCGACACCGGCCGAGGCGGCCAAGGGCTCGGAGGTCGTCTTCGCCTGCGTCGGCAATGACGATGATCTGCGATCGGTCGTTTTGGGCGACACGGGCGCCTTCGCCGGCATGACCGAGGGGACGATCTTCGTCGATCACACCACTGCCAGCGCGAACGTGGCGCGCGAGTTGGGCGAGATCGGCGGCGAAAAGGGCATCGGCTTCATCGACGCCCCTGTTTCCGGCGGGCAGGCGGGCGCTGAAAACGGCATTCTGACGGTGATGTGCGGCGGCGGCGACCAGGACTTCGCCCGCGCCCAGCCCGTGATCAATTGCTTTGCCCGGTCCTGCGTTCTCTTAGGCCCCGTCGGGTCCGGCCAGTTGACCAAGATGGTCAACCAGATCTGCATTGCCGGCCTGGTGCAGGGTCTGGCGGAGGCGCTGAATTTCGCCCAAAAGGCCGGGCTGGACGGGGCCAAGGTGGTCGACGTCATCTCCAAGGGCGCGGCCCAGTCGTGGCAGATGGAAAACCGGGCGCTGACCATGCTGGACGGCAAGTTCGATTTCGGCTTCGCCGTTGACTGGATGCGCAAGGATCTGTCGATCGTCATCGACGAGGCGCGCGGCAACGGCGCCCGCGTGCCGGTCACCGCCCTGGTTGACCAGTTCTATGCCCAGATCCAGGCCAAGGGCGGCAACCGGTGGGATACGTCCAGCCTGATCGACAATCTGCGCGACTGACCGTCTGGGGATCGTCAGGCCAGCGCCGCCTTCTGGGCGTCGACCAGTTCGGCGATGCCCTTTTCCGCCAGGCCCATCAAGGCGTCGAACTGGCTACGGCTGAACGGTTCCTGCTCCGCCGTGCCCTGCACCTCGACGATGCCGCCCGCACCGGTCAACACGAAGTTGGCATCGGCCTGGGCGGCGGAATCCTCCGCATAGTCGAGGTCGAGCACCGCGTGGCCCTGGTAGAGCCCGCAGGAAATGGCGGCGACATGGTCGGTCAGCGGCCAGTTCTTCAGGGCCCGGATCTCGCGCAGATGCTTGCAGGCGAGGGCCAGCGCGACGAAACCGCCGGTGATGGCGGCGGTGCGCGTGCCGCCATCGGCCTGCACGACATCGCAATCCACCTTGATCTGCATCTCGCCGAGAGCGGTCAGATCGGTAACCGCGCGCAGCGATCGGCCGATCAGGCGTTGGATTTCCTGGGTGCGGCCGGACTGCTTGCCGCGCGCCGCCTCGCGGTCCGTGCGCTGGTCGGTGGCGCGCGGCAGCATGCCGTATTCCGCCGTGACCCAGCCGCGCCCGGCGCCGCGCAGCCAGGGCGGCACACGTTCTTCCACCGAGGCCGTGCACAGCACATGGGTGTCGCCGAATCGGGTCAGGCACGACCCCTCGGCATACTTGTTCACCCCGATTTCAAGCGAAACCGGGCGCAACTGATCGTGCGCGCGGCCGGATGGGCGCGTCATGGCGGTCTCCAAAAATGGCTCTTAAGGTTTTGCAACGGTTTGGCGGCGCACGCTATCCTGACACGGTGATCGGGTCCAGGCCGGATCGGCGCTATTTGGCGTGCCGTTGATCGGTCGGGCGATGATCCCCAAGTTCTGGGGCCAGGAGAAGACATGGCTTTGACCCCATCGGAGATGACCCAGCGAGAAAGCCTTTTGGGGCTGACCGAACGATCGCGCGAAATCTTTCGCCTGATCGTGGAGTCGTATGTCGAAAGCGGCGAGCCGATCGGCAGCCGCAGCCTGTCGCGCCGCCTGGCCATGGAACTGTCGCCGGCCACCGTGCGCAACGTCATGGCCGATTTGGAAGAGATGGGCCTGTTACACGCGCCGCACACGTCGGCCGGGCGCCTGCCGACCGAGTTGGGATTGCGCCTGTTCGTCGAGGGCCTGTTGCAGGTCGGCGACCTGACCGAGGACGAGCGGGAAACCATTTCGGTTCAGTGTTCGGCCGTGGGCCGCACGGTTCCCGAAATGCTGGAGGAGGCGACGTCGACGCTGGCCGGCCTGTCGGAATGTGCCGGCCTGGTCGTGGCGCCGAAGGCTGACCGGCCGCTGCGCCACATTGAGTTCGTGGACCTGGCACCGGGCCGGGCGCTGGTTATCACGGTTACGGACGACGGCGTGGTGGAAAACCGCGTGCTGGACCTGCCGCTGGGCGTGCCCTTGTCGTCGCTGGTCGAGGCGTCGAACTTCCTGAACGCCAGGATCGCGGGCAAGACGCTGGTCGAGCTGCAAGAAGACATCCAGGCCGAGATCGAAAAGCATCGCGGCGAGCTGGACGCTCTGACCGCGCGTGTGGTCGAGGCGGGCCTGGCCGTGCCGTCTGGCGACAATATCGGCCGGCCCGGCGGTACGCTGATCGTGCGTGGCCAGGGCCAACTGTTGAACAACATCACCGCGCTGGAGGATCTGGAGCGCATTCGCGGCCTGTTCGATGCGCTGGAGGCCAAGGAGGTCATGCTGCGCATGCTGGACGCCACCAGCGGTGCGGAGGGCGTCCAGATCTTCATCGGCGCCGAGAACGACATGTTTCACCATGCCGGTTGCTCTTTGGTTATCGCGCCCTATAAGGATCGCCGAGAACAGATATTGGGCGCCATTGGCGTTATCGGGCCGACGCGCCTGAACTATGCGAGAATAATCCCCATGGTCGACTACACGGCACGTCTGGTCGGCCGCCTGCTTTGGAACAAGGACGACGATCGAGCCGCATGACCGAGAACGATCCCAAGACCAACAAGACCGAGACGCCGGAGGCCGATCCGGCGCCGGACGCGCAATCGCCGTTCGAAGACCTGCAGGACGGGCTTGAAGAGGCGGCGGAACCGTCCGTCGAGGACGACCTGCGCGCCGCGTTGGCGGAAAATGAGAAGCTGCGCGATCAGCTGCTGCGCACCTTGGCCGACGCGGAAAACACCCGCCGACGGGCCGAGCGCGATCGCGAAGAGGCGACGAAGTACGGCATTTCCAAGTTCGCCAAGGATCTGCTGACCGTCGCGGACAATCTGCGCCGCGCGCTGGAGGCGGTGGCCCAGACCGCCGACGCCGCCGATGCCTTGAAGGCCCTGGCCGAGGGCGTGGCCGCGACCGAGCGCGAGATGCTCGCCGTGTTCGAGCGCAACGGCATGGAAAAGATCGACCCGGCCGACGAGCCGTTCGACCCGAACGTTCATCAGGCGATGTTCGAAATGCCGGGTACCGACAAGCCGGCCGGCACGGTCGTCCAGGTCATGGCGCCGGGCTATCAGCTGCATGGAAGGCTGTTGCGGCCGGCGATGGTCGGCGTTGCCAAGGGCGAGGTCGACAAGCAGGCGGCGAACGAAGGCTAAGCCTGAGGCGTCTCCGCCGCCGGCATTGCCGTATAGAGATAGACGCTAGCCGGCGGCACGTTGCGGGGCACCTTCTCCGCCCTGACGGCGGTTAGCGCAAGCGCATCGAGCACGGATTGGCGCACCGGCGATTTCGGGCCGTAGGTGAACTGGACGAAAACGCCGTCATCGCCCATAGCCTTGAACGCGCCGCCCATGATGGCGGTTTGGATCTCGTCGTTCATGGTCAGGATCGGCAGTCCGGAAACCACGGCCTTGACCGGATTGGCGCCGGCATCCCTAGCGATCTGATGGATGTCGCGGGCATCGCCCAACACAACCCTGCTGGACGGAAACCGCCTGGTCAGCAGATCGAAAAGGGTTTTCTCCCGCTCGATGATGACAAGATTGTCGGCCGGCAAGCCGGCATTGATCATTGCGGATGTGAAGACGCCTGTGCCGCCGCCCAGTTCGACGACGCTGCCGGGCTTGTCCATCGGCACGCCGCGCACCATTGCCGCGGCCAAGTGCTTGCCCGATGGCGTGATGTTGGCGATCCGCATCGGCCGACGCAGCCACAACAGGAAGAACAGCAGCCGGTCGAGAAACGGACGGGTTTTTGGCGGCGAGTTGGGATCAGACATAAACGACCGGGGTGAAACGCGGCCTGCTTCTTAGCAGGCGCCGGCCGGGGTGAGAAGGCCGGCGCTATCTTTGGGAAGGTGCCCTCACGGTCAGCAGCAGCAGGGTGCCCAGGATGAAGAGGGCCAGGATGACCGTCATACCGATGCGCTGGCTGTCGAAGGCGTCCGTCACGGTGGCGAACAGCAGCGGGCCGACAAAGGCGATCGATTTGCCGGTGAGCGCGTAGAGGCCAAACATCTTCGTCACTTCTTCCTCCGGTGCCAGCCGGGCCAGCAACGATCGACTGGCGGCTTGGGCCGGCCCCACGAACAGGCCCAGGCACAGGGCGAGCGCGATAAACACGCTCATAGTGTCGACGATCAGCAGCGCCGCACCGAAACCCATCAGGCCGCAGAGCGCCGCCAGAATCGTCGTCTTCGAGCCGACGCGGTCGTCGATGAAGCCGAAGAGGGCGGCGCCGATGCCGGCGGTGACGTTAAGCCCGATGGCGAAGATCAGGACCTCTTCTAACGTCATCCCGATGGTGCCGGCGGCATAGAGGCCGCCGACCGCGAACAGGGTCGACAGCCCGTCGCGGTAGAGCGCGCTGGCGATCAGAAAGCGCAGGATCGAGCCGCGATGGCGCAGGCTGCGGATCGTCGTCACCAGGTCGTGCAGGCCACCGCGGATGGCCTTGCCGAAGGCCATGGTCCGCGCCGGCCTGTCGGGCGTTCTGAGGAACAGGGGCAGCGCGAACAGCCCGAACCACAGGGCCACCATCGGCCCGGTCGCGCGCACGTTTGCGGCATCCTCGGTCGGCAGGCCTAAGAGGCCGGGCGCGCCCGGCAGGCCGACGAGCAGGAACAGGACCACGGCCAGACTGGCCAGCCCGCCCATATAGCCCATGCCCCAGGACCAGCCCGAGACACGGCCGATCATCCCCGGCGGTGCGACGTCCGGCAGCATGGCGTTGTAAAACACGCCGGCAAGCTCGAACGCGACGCTGGCGATGACGACCAGGATCAGCGTGTAGGTGATGTAGCTTGTGTTCGGCTCGGCAAACCACAGCAATGCGGTCGGCAGGATGGTCAGCAGGACCAGGGCCGCCAGCCAGGGCTTGCGCCGGCCCAGCCGGTCGGCGAGCGAGCCCAGGATCGGTGCCAGAACGGCAACGATGATGCCGGAAACACCGATGGCGAAGCCCCAGGCGGCCGTGCCCCTGGTGACGTCGCCATAGATGCCTTCCATGAAGTAGACACTGAAGACGAACGTGCCGATGACGGTATTGAAGGACGAACTGGCCCAGTCATAGACCGCCCACGAGAAAACCCCGCCGACCCCGGCAGGCCGGGCGGCTTGGCCCGTCATCGCTGTGCCGACTTGGTGCCGGGCGCCGGTCTTACGGTAACGGTGTCAGGCCGGCGGGCGTGGCCGCGAAGGTCAGGACCATCGGGCCGTTGGCCGTGTTGGTCTCGACCGTCAACGTGTTTTCCAGATAACCGGTGATTTCCGAGCCGCGACCCGGCAGATCGATGCGCGCGACCGGTTGAAACCCACCCGGGCCGCCGACGAAATAGGCCAGATACTCGCCCACGGGCAGGCCGAATTCCCCGACCAGCGCATAGATGGCGAACATGTCGTCATAGCCGTTGTCGGTCAGGTCAACGGTCTGGGCCGTCACGCCGTAATTGGTGGTGCCCGTCTGGGCCGCGTGCGCCATGGCGTAGGTCGAGGCGACCACGATCGGACTGTTCAGCCTTTGGGCCGAAGCCGGTGCTAAGGAGAAGGCCGCCAGGACCAGGATGGCGACCAGCATGCGTAAACTTTGCGTCATGTTCATCTCCTCGTATTCACCTTCGCCGCCGTCGCACGATCGGGGGCGCCTAACCGCCCGTCAGACCGCGCAGGCGCCTGTTGGCGACAGCCAGCATCGATACATCAACATGATCCATTGCCCGCAATTCGGCAATCAGTTGATCGATGCGGTCGATCGGCGCACGCCGTCTTTTCAGCCAGCCGGTGACCTTGCCGTCGGCCTTGGCGGACTTGCGGCCGTCGCTCAGCGCGGCCACCGTCAAATCGGCCTGCAGGGCATAGAGATCGTCGATGATCGCGGCCGTGGCCTGTTTCTGCCAATGGTTGCCCAGCGGCATGCGCGTCGCGCTGTCGCGCAGCCAGGACAGGCCCAGCCGATCGCCCAGCTTGAAGTAAGCCGGCGCCACCGATTTCACCGGCACCTCGATGGTATCGGCGATGCGGATCAAGTCCAGGCCGGCGGCCATGACGTTCAACGAGGCCACGGTCTTGGCCAGCACCTTGGGCACGCCCCGTTCGGTATAGGTCGCGACCCGGTCCTTCAAGACGGCACGCGCGCGGTCATGGATCAAGGCATCCTGGTGCTCCCTCAACAGGGCGACGCCGGGCTTGAAATGCTCAACCTGGCGGCCGACCACGAGATCATGGCCGACATGGCGCAGAACCCAGGCCGTGGCGCGTTCGATCAGGCGCCGGCTGGCCAGCACCATGCGGGTCTGGGTTTCGGCGTCGACCTTGTTGTCCAAAGCCTCGATCTGTTGCCATAGCTGGCGCAGGTCAAAGCTGTCGCGCACGATCAGATAGGCGCGGGCGATGTCGGCCGAGCCCATGCCGGTGCCGTCGCTGGTTTCCGACACGAAGGTCGGCCCGGTTCGATTGACGATCGAGTTGGTGATCGAGGTGGCGATCAGATCCCGGCGCAGGCGGTGGGTTTCGATCACCGGCCGGTAAGTCTCGCGCAGGGGTTCGGGGAAATAAGCCACCAGGTCCTGGACCAGCCCGTCATCATCGGGCAACGAGCTTTCGATGATGTCGTCGTAAACCGAAATCTTGGCATAGGACAGCAGCACGGCCAGTTCCGGCCGGGTCAGGCCCTGGCGGCGGCCCAGCCGCTCCGTCAGGACGTCGTCGCTGGGCAACAGCTCGACCTCGCGGTTCAGCCGGCCTTGCTTTTCCAAGGCGCGCATCAGCCTTGCATGCTGATCCAACAGCTCCGGCGCCTCGGCCGTGACCATGGTCAGGGCCTGGGTCTGCAGGTAATTGTCGCGCAGGACCAGGCTGGCGACCTCATCGGTCATCGATTCGAGAAGCTGGTTGCGCTGCTTGGCGGTCATGTCGCCGTTCGCGACCACACGGCCCAGCAGGATCTTGATGTTCACCTCATGGTCGGAACAGTCAACGCCGGCGGAGTTGTCGATGAAATCGGTGTTCAACTTGACGCCTTGATGGGCCGCCTCGATGCGGCCAAGCTGCGTGACGCCCAGGTTCGCGCCCTCGCCGATCACCCGGGCCCGCAACTGATCGCCGTTGATCCGCAACGTGTCGTTGGCCTTGTCGCCGACCTCGCCATGGCTCTCGCTGGTCGCCTTGACATAGGTGCCGATGCCGCCGAACCACATCAGATCGATCGGCGCTTGCAACAGGCCGTGCAGGAACTCGTTGGGTGTCATGTGGTCCTGGTCGATGGCAAAGACGTCGCGCATCTCCGCCGTCAGGGCGATGGACTTGGCCTTGCGATCGAACACGCCGCCGCCCTTGGAGATCAGCTTGGCGTCATACTGGTCCCAGGACCCGCGCCCCAGTTCGAACAGCCGCTTGCGCTCGGCAAAGCTCTTCGCCGGGTCCGGGTTCGGGTCGACGAAGATGTGCAGATGGTTGAAGGCCGCGCGCAGCCTGATTTGGTTGGACAGCAGCATGCCGTTGCCGAAAACATCCCCGGACATGTCGCCGACGCCGATGACGGTGAAGGGATGCGCCTGGGTGTTCAGCCCCAATTCGCGGAAATGGCGCTTGACCGATTCCCATGCGCCGCGGGCCGTGATGCCCATCTTCTTGTGGTCGTAACCCTCAGACCCGCCCGACGCAAAGGCATCGTCCAGCCAGAAGCCGTAATCGCCCGAGATCCCGTTGGCGATGTCTGAGAAGGTGGCCGTGCCCTTGTCCGCGGCGACCACCAGGTAGGGGTCGTCGTCATCGCGGCGGATCACGGATGCAGGATGGATGATGGCATCGCCGTCCAGATTGTCGGTGATGTCCAAGAGGCCGCGCATCAGGGTCTTGTAGGCCTCGATCCCCTCCGCCTGCAGGGCTTCGCGTCCGGCGGCGGCCGGCGGCGGGCGCTTGACCACAAACCCGCCCTTCGAGCCTACGGGCACGATGACGGCGTTCTTGACCATCTGGGCCTTCATCAGGCCCAGAATCTCGGTTCTAAAATCCTCGCGCCGGTCGGACCAGCGGATGCCGCCTCGCGCAACCTTGCCGCCGCGCAGATGGACCCCTTCCATGCGCGCGGAGTAGACGAAGACCTCCACCATCGGCCGGGGCAGCGGCAGGCCCTCGATCTGCTGGCTGTCCAGCTTGAACGAGATGTACGATTTGACGCTGCCATCCTCGGCGGGCTGGTAGAAATTGGTTCTCAGCGTCGCCTGCACCAGATTGACGAAGCGCCGCAAGATCCGGTCTTCGTCCAGGTTCGAGACGTCATCCAGCATGCGGTTGAACCGGTCGACGATCTGTTCGGCCTTGGCCGTGCGGTCGGTCTCGTCAGGATCGAACTCGGTCTCGAACAGTTGGACGATCAGTCGGGTCGCGTCGGGATGGGCGGCCAGCGTGTCTTCAAGGGCCGACTGGCTGAACTGGATCTGCGCCTGTCGGAGGTACTTGCCATAGGCGCGCAGAAGCATCACCTGCCGGCCGGTCAGCTCGGCGCCGATGACCAGGCGGTTGAAACCGTCATCCTCCAGGTCGCCCCGCCAGACACGCAGCAACGCGTCCTGAAACGACGTCTTGATCGGGGCGATGTCGATGGATGTCGCATCCGCCGTTTCCATGATGAAATCATGGATCCAGACCGAGTCCCCCAGGTCGTGCAGCGCGACCTTGTAGGGATTCTCGGCGATCACCTTCAAACCCATATTCTCCAGGATCGGCAGGACATCTGACAGGGGAATGGGTTGGCCCTTGTGATAGAGCTTCAGGCGTACCTGATGGTCGCCGGCCTCGATTGGACGGTAGAGATTCAGGCACAAAGAATCGTGGTCGACGACGGTCTCGATCCGGTCGATGTCGAAGATCGATGCCTGGGCAATCGTGTTTTCCTGATAGGCGACCGGGAACGCCTCGCGGTAGCGGCGCGTGAGGACCAATCCCCTCTCCTCGCCCTTGGCGTCGACCAGCGCGTCTTGAAGATGGTCGGCCCATCGGCGCGCCGCGTCGACCAGCGCGCGTTCGATCTCGCCCGTGTCGTAATCGGGCAGTTCTCTGGGGTTGGTCTTGATCAGGAATTGAACGCGCGCGTGAACCCCTTCGGATAGCTGGGTGAAGAAGGCCAGCGTGGTGCCGCTGAACGATTTCTCCAGGATCGCCTGGATGCGGCGCCGCAAATCCGTGTCGTAATGGTCGCGGGGCACATAGACCAGGCAGGACATGAACCGGTTGAACGGGTCCTTGCGGACGAACAGGGCCGTGCGTTGGCGTTCCTGCAGGGCCAGGATGCCCAGCGCGATCTTCAGCAGTTCCTCATCGCTGATCTGAAACAGCTCGTCGCGGGGATAGGTGTCGAGAATGTTGGTCAGCGCCTTGCCGTCATGGCCGCTGGGGTTGATCCGCGCCAGTTGCAGGCAGCGCGCCACCTTCTGCCGCAGATAGGGGATATCGCGGGCGCTACGATTGTAGGCGACGGAGGTGAACAGGCCGGCGAAGACCCGCTCGCCGGCCACCCGGCCGCTTTCATCGAACAGGCGCAGCACGATGACGTCCATCTGGACCGATCGGTGGACGGTCGACTTCATGCTGGCCTTGTTGACCATCAGCAGGTGGTGTTCGCGCATGTAGGTGACGATTTCGTCGGGCAGCACCGTCATGTCATGGCGCAGGCCCTCGAAGATCTTGACCTTCGGGTCACGCAGAATGCCGAGGCCGCTTTGCGGCTCGACATGGATGCCGAGCCCCTGGTCGGTTTCCTCAAGACGATAGGTTCTGGCGCCCAGGAAGGTGAAATGGTCGTCCTCCAGCCATTTCAGGAACTCGATGACCTCTTCGACATTCTCGTCTGCCACCGGCGGGGGGCTGGCGGAAAGGTCGGCGATGAACTGGCTGAGCGATTCCCGCATCGGCCGCCAGTCATCGACGGCGGCGCGCACGTCCGCCAGCGTGGCGCAGAGGGTTCTATCGATCTCGGCCAGCCGGTCGGGATGGGTTTCCTCGTCGACCTCGATATGCATGAAGCTCTCAGTCAGGCCGTCGCCCTTCTCATGGTCGATGGAACTGACATCCGTGACGCTGCCCGACGGGTCGCGATTGACCCGCACCACCGGATGAATGACCAGATGCACCGAGTATCCCAGCGTGTTCAGCGCGCTGGTGACCGAGTCGACCAGAAACGGCATATCGTCGTTGACGATCTCGATCACCGTGTGGCCGGTGTGCCAGCCATTGGCCTCGTAAGTCGGGTTGAACACACGAACCTTGGCTTCGCCGGCTAAGCGTTTCTTGCCGAAATGCCACAGCCCGAGGGCGGCGCCATAAAGATCGTCGATCTCGCGGTTGTGGAGATCGTCGACCGGAACATGCCGATAGAACTCGCGGGCGAAGCAGTCGGCCGTCGTTGCCGCCTTCTTGCCAAGCTTTTGGGCGATCTTGTCGCCGATCTTGTCGATGATCTCGACTTTGTAGGGGTCGATCCAGCCTGTCATCGCGTTCGATCCTCCCTCGATGGTTGCGCCGCTTGCCGGCGTCCAACGGTATTTCACCTAGGCTAGCGCGGTTTTCCGCGACTGCCAAAACCTAGGTGTCGACCGGGTTCGGGGCAGTCGAGCGTAATTGATGCCGGTCCGGTCGTTCGTCATTGGGGGTGTTCATGGTCAAGGTTCCGTCTAAACTCGCACAAACCAACGCGACACACCGTCAGACCGCTTGACCTTTGCCGACCGATAACAAGAAATTCGCCGATCTGGGCTGGCCCAAGACCGTCTGGGCAATCGGCGCGGTGCATGGCGAGGTCGACAGGCTGGCGGCGCTGCACGACTTTATCCTGCCCAGGTTTCAACTTGGCGATCGCCTGGTCTATCTGGGCAATACGATCGGCCGGGGGCCGGCCCCCTTGGCGACGATCGACGAAATCCTATCCTTTCGGCGCCGAATGCTCAGCCAGGCGGGCATGCTGGTCAGCGATATCGTCTTTCTGCGCGGCGCCCAAGAGGAGATGTGGCAGAAGCTGTTGCAGCTTCAGTTCGCGCCCAACCCGCAGGAAGTGCTGCGCTGGATGCTGGGCCAGGGGGTCGACAAGACCCTCGAAGCCTATGGCGGAAAGCCGGAAGAGGGCCTGGCCGCCGCGCGCGAGGGCCCGTTGCAACTCACAAGATGGACCAACCGGCTGCGGGAGTCGATCCGCCGCTCGCCCGGTCACAGCGCTCTGTTCACGGTGCTGAAGCGGGCCGCCTACACCACGCCGAACGCGCGCGACGCCGAGGCGCCCATGCTGCTGGTCAGCGCCGGCATCGACGTCAACCGCCCCCTGGCCACCCAGGGCGACAGTTTTTGGTGGGGGGCGTCGGATTTCGGCAAGATCAATGGTGGCTACGAGAATTTCACCTGCCTGGTACGGGGCCTGTCCGGAAACGGTCGCGATGTTCAGGCATCTGAGCACACGATCAGCCTGGACGGCGGTGCCGCCCGTGGCGGCTGCATCGCGGCCGCCCAGTTGACGGCGAGCGGCGGGGTCATCGACCTGTTCGAGATTTGACCCAGTCAATCCAAACCGCGCGTTCTCAGGCCGTTTAGCCACCTTCCACCGGCCGAATCAGAATCGATATTGACCGCTGTCGGCGGCGGTGATCCGCGTCACTGCGCCTCCCGTATATTTGTCCGAGAGCTAAGTCGGGCGGACGGTATTTTGCACCGCCCTGCACGGCCATTCGCAGCGGGAAAAGGATTACGATGGCGTACATTGACGATCCGCAGACCCAACGGGCAAATCTCGATTACATCAGGGCGTCGATGCGCGAACCGCTGCTGACCCGCAGCCGCGAGTTCGAATTGGCGCGCAAATGGCGAGATAGCGGCGACCAGGATGCCTTGCACGAGCTGGTGCGGTCCTACACCCGCCTGGTCATCAGCACGGCGACGAAGTATCGGAATTACGGCCTGCCGATGGGCGACCTTGTCCAGGAAGGCAATGTCGGACTGATGCAGGCCGCCGCGCGCTTCGAAGCAGAGCGGGACGTGCGGTTTTCGACCTACGCGTCCTGGTGGATTCGCTCCGCCATGCAAGACTATGTTCTGCGCAACTGGTCGATCGTGCGAACCGGCACGACGGCTGCCCAGAAATCGCTGTTCTTCAACCTGCGGCGGTTGCGCGCCAAGATCGAGGACCCGTCATCGGCGTCGCTCAGCCACGAAGGGCGCCAGCGCATCGCAACCGAACTGCGTGTCGAGATGCGCGATGTCGAATCGATGGAAATGCGCATGTCCGGCAGCGATCAATCGCTGAACACGCCGATCGCGGACAGCAGCGAAGACAGCTGGCAAGACTTTCTGCCCGACCAGCGGCCAAGCCCCGAGGACGTCGTTATCGGTATGCGTGATGCCGATTCCCGGTCCCGCTGGCTGGCCGAGGCGATTGGCGAGTTGAGCCCGCGCGAACAGAAGATCATCCGCCAAAGACGGCTGGTCGACGATGGCGCGACGCTGGAACAGCTCGGCCGCGAACTAGGCGTCAGCAAGGAACGTGTGCGCCAACTGGAACATCGGGCCTTGACGAAACTGAAAGCGTCAATACAACGGCGCGTCGATCAACCCGACGAACTGTTCGTCGAAGCTTAATTCCCCCCAATTGGGCTTCGATCGGCGGTGGGGCCATCCGGCAACGGGTGGCCCCACTGTTATTTCCGGATCGTAGTGTCCGCAGCCCTTAGCCAGCCTCGGCGACCCGATCGACCAGGTCGGTCATGGCATCGGCGCTGTGGGTCGGGTACAGCGGCGGTCTTGCCGGGTAAGGCGGGTTGAAGGGCGCGCTCGGGGCGACCATGAACACCGGTGAATGCCAGGGGCTGTAAGACCGGCGTGCGGGCAGGCTTGCGGGTATCACCGGCACGCTGCCTGAGGGTTCCATCCGTGTCCATACCATCTGGGGGCCGGATCCCGGCGCGGCGACGGACTGTGCCACGACGGGTGGCCGGGCGCCGGCCGTATAGACCACCGGTGTGACGGTCTGAACCGACGTCTCGCCAGGTGTCATGTAGAGGTCCGTGATGGTTGTCGGGCCGCTTGCGGTCGGGCGGCTGACCACCGGGGTAACGGTTGCCACAACCGGTCTTGTGACGACCGGCGAGGCGACCGGTGCCCTCGCGACCACTGTGGACGGCTGGGCGGATATCGCGGTTTCGTCGACCCAAGGCGCGGACGCGACCACGGCGGTCACGCCGGAGACCGGTGCCGCCTCTCGGCGGACCCCATTGGGGAAGCGGCCGGTGATCCGTGGGCCGATCATCGCCACATAGCGGATGGTCTCGTCCGGCAGCGGCCGGCCTTCCTCCAGGAACTGCTGATAGCGCCCGGGCCCGGCATTGTAGGCATAAAGGAACCCGGGCGATCCGAACTCCTCATACATTTCACGGATGTAGGCGGTGCCGGCCATGATGTTCATGGCGGGATCATGCGGGTTGCGGCCCAGATTATAGCGGTTGGTCAGATAGTCCCAGGTGCCGGGCATCACCTGCATCAGGCCCATGGCGCCGGCATGGCTGACGGTCAGGTCGCCGTTCAGATGGGTCTGGCCCCGGCTTTCCACCCACATGACCTCACGGATCCAGGTCTCCGGCACGTCGAATCGTTCCGACGCGGCGGCGATGTGGCCCGCCCACGGGTCACTGGGGTTGAAGGTGCGCTGTTCCGGAGGCGTCGACGCGCAGGCGGCCAGCGCCAGCGGGCCGGCCAGGAGGAGAAAGCGTGACAGCAAACGCGTGAAAAGCGTGGAAAGGCGTGACATCCTCTCCCCCATTTGGCAATCGTTTCAATCGGATAGACAGATACCCTAAAAGGTCACTGCAACCAAGAGAATACCGACATGGTGACAACCGGTCGCGTCGGCGGGCTGCATCTAGGGTCCGGCAACCGACTAAACCACAAGATACATGGTTTTCAGACGGTTAGGAACCGCTAACAGCCGTCGGCCTCGCAGTAGGTGATCGAATCAAAAAACCGTGTCCAGGCCGCTGCCGCACCGTTGCCGCCGGTCGGGTCGTCTTCTGTGCCTTCCGCGCCTTGCCAGACCCGGGTCACCATGTGCAAGTCCTGATCGCCTGACAGAACCAGCGCCCGGCTGACCTCGATCAGGCCGGTTTCGCCGCCGTCTTCGGTTTGCGGCCGGCAGACGATGCTGGCGATCGCCAGCGCACGGCCGTTGCGCGCCGGCGGCGTGGCCAGGTCCGCGTCTTCCGGGGCGCAGGTTTCCGGCAGGCCCTGCAGCATGCGCGTGGCGACGTCCGACGGGGCCTGGTCGCCGATGCCGAAGAACCGCTGCACGCCGATCTGGTCTTCGCTGGGGTTCATCGCCGAGAGGTAGACCGTCAGGCGGCCGGTCGGCGGCGTATCGGTGCCGGCGGGCGCCCAGCCGTCGGGTATCGGCACGATCAGCCGCTCTTCCGGCTCCCAGTCCTGGGCCTGGGCCGGCGACACCAGGCCGCCGAGGCCAACCAGGATGATCGCCAGGCCCAGAAGACCGGATTTGGCCCTCATCGGTCGCCGCGTCGATCGCCGCATCGGCCGCAAGTCAGGCCGCTTCCTTCATCATCCCGCGCAGCACATGGTGCAGAATGCCGCCATTCTTGTAGTAGTCGAGCTCGTCCAGCGTATCGATGCGGCACAACAGCGGCACCTGTTCCGACGACCCGTCCTGGCGATGGATGGTCATGGTCAAATTGGAGCGTGGCGCCAGCCCGTCCTCGATGCCGTCGATGTCGAACGTCTCGCTGCCGTCCAGGCCGAGCCCGCCGCGCGTCGTGCCTTCCGTGAACTGCAGCGGCAGAACGCCCATGCCGACCAGGTTGGAGCGATGGATGCGCTCGAAGCTCTCGGTGATCACCGCCTTCACGCCCAGCAGCAACGTGCCCTTGGCGGCCCAGTCGCGGGATGACCCGGTGCCGTATTCCTTGCCGGCGACGATGACCAGTGGCACGCCTTCTTGCTGATAGCGCATGGCCGCGTCGTAGATCGGCATCACGTCGCCGGACGGCACATGCCGGGTGAAGCCGCCCTCGGTGCCGGGCGCCAGCTCGTTGCGGATGCGGATATTGGCAAAGGTGCCCCGCATCATCACCTCGTGATTGCCGCGCCTGGAACCGTAGGAGTTGAACTCGCGCGGCGACACCTGGCGTTCGGTCAGATAGGTTCCTGCCGGGCTGTCCGCCTTGATCGCGCCCGCCGGCGAAATGTGGTCCGTGGTGACGCTGTCGGCCAGTTTGGCCAGCGCCCGCGCGCCCTTGATGTCGCTGATGGGCGACGGCTCGGGCTGCATGTCCTCGAAGAAGGGCGGCTGCTTGACGTAGGTCGACACCGGGTTCCACTCATAGACCTCGCCGCACGAGGTTTCGACCGCCTGCCATTCGGGCGTGCCCTCGAACACGTTGGCGTAGCGTTTGCGGAACATCTCCGGCGTCAGGCCGCGGTCCATGACCGAAGCGACCTCGTCGTTCGTCGGCCAGATGTCGCGCAGATAGACGGGAGCGCCGTCGAAGTCCTCGCCCAGCGGGTCGTTGATCAGATCAAGCTTCATGGAGCCGGCGATGGCGTACGCCACCACCAGGGGCGGCGAGGCCAGATAGTTGGCCCGGACATCTGGATTGACCCGGCCCTCAAAGTTGCGGTTGCCGGACAGGACCGAACAGGCGACCAGATCGCCCGTGCTGATCGCCGCGCTGATCTCCGTCGGCAGCGGCCCGGAATTGCCGATGCAGGTCGTGCAGCCATAGCCGACGAGATTGAAGCCCATAGCGTCGAGATCGTCCTGCAGTTCCGACTTCTCCAGATAGTCGGACACGACCTGGCTGCCGGGGGCCAGCGAGGTCTTGACCCAGGGCTTGACCGTCAAGCCTTTCGCCCGCGCGTTGCGGGCCAGCAGGCCGGCCGCGATCATGACCGACGGGTTGGAGGTGTTGGTGCAACTCGTGATCGCCGCGATCACCACCGATCCGTGGTCGACCGAGAAATCGGCGCCCTCGACGGGCGTCTTGTTGGACAGTGGATCGCTGGCCAGTTCGCCTTCCGACGGGCCGCCGCCCTCCGCCTCCCAATCGCCGGCCTGGCCGACGGGGTCGACGTCCAGTTCGCTGGCCAGATGGCTTTCGAAGGCGCTTGCGGCTTGCGACAGGGGCACGCGGTCCTGGGGCCGTTTGGGGCCCGCCAGCGACGGTTCGACGTCGCCCAGATCCAGGGCCAGCGTGTCGGTGAACAGCGGGTCCGGGCTGTCCGCGTCGCGCCACATGCCCTGCGCCTTGGCGTACGCCTCGACCAGGGCGACGCGGTGCGGCTCGCGGCCGGTGAAGGTAAGATAGCGCAGCGTTTCCTTGTCGATCGGGAAGAAACCGCAGGTCGCGCCATATTCCGGCGCCATGTTGGCGATCGTCGCGCGGTCGGCCAGGCTCATCTCATCCAGGCCGGGGCCGTAGAATTCAACGAACTTGCCGACCACGCCCTTGGCGCGCAGCATTTCCGTGACCGTCAGCACCAGGTCGGTGGCCGTCGTGCCTTCCTTGGGCCGGCCGGTCAGCTTGAAGCCGATGACCTCGGGGATCAGCATCGAAATCGGCTGGCCCAGCATGGCCGCCTCCGCCTCGATGCCGCCGACGCCCCAGCCGAGCACGGCCAGGCCGTTGATCATGGTGGTGTGGCTGTCGGTACCGACCAGCGTGTCCGGATAGGCCACGGTCGGCTTTCCGTCCTTGGACTCGTCGGTGTCCAGCCAGACGGTCTGGCCCAGATATTCCAGATTGACCTGGTGGCAGATGCCCGTGCCCGGCGGCACCACGCGGAAATTCTTGAATGCGGACTGGCCCCAGCGCAGGAACTCATAGCGTTCGCCATTGCGCTCGAACTCACGCTTCACATTGGCCTCGAACGCCATATCGCTGCCGAACTCGTCGACCGCCACGGAATGGTCGATGACCAGATCGACGGCGGACAAGGGGTTGATGCGCTGGGCGTCGCCGCCAAGCGAGGCCATGGCCTGGCGCATGGCAGCCAGATCGGCGACCGCCGGCACGCCGGTGAAATCCTGCATCAGAACCCGGGCCGGCCTATAGGCGATTTCCCGGTCCGACCGGCGGTTTTCCAGCCAGCCGGCCATCGCCTTCACGTCGTCGACCGAAACCGAACGCCCGTCCTCGTAACGCAGCAGGTTTTCCAGCAATACCTTCAGCGAATAGGGCAGGCGCGAGATGTCGCCCAGGCCGGCCTCCGATGCGGCGCCCAAACTGAAATAGTCGTATGTCTTGTCGTCGACCTGGATCTGGCGGCGGGTTTTCAGCGTGTCATGTCCGGTGGTGGTCACGGGTCGGCAACTCCTTAGAACAGGTCATGCGGATGGCGCGAGGCTCAGGCGCCCGTCGCGGTATTTTGTGCGGCGCACAGGATGTAGACGTTTTGGGCCGTGGTTTCAAACGATCTAGGCGTGTGGGCGGTGCCTCGCCATCCCCGGCTTGTTCGATTGCCCGGCGTTGACTAACTGTTGTCCGCCATCGTTTCAGATGCTCTCGGTGTTCGATCTCATGATTGTGCCAACCGAACTGTTCGTGCTGGTCGCGGCCCTGTTGGTCTTCGCCAGTGTTCTGCTGGTCCCGCTGTCCGCCCGGGTCGGGGCGCCGCTGCTGTTGATCTTTTTGGGCGTCGGTATGCTGATGGGTGTCGACGGGCCCGGCGGCGTGTGGTTCGACGATTTCGACGCGGCCTATGCGCTGGGCAGTTTGACGCTCGCCGTTATCCTGTTCTCGGGTGGCTTGGAGATGCCGGCGCGCACCGTGGCCTCGGTCGCGGCACCCGCAATCACGCTGGCGACCCTCGGTGTGGTGCTGACCGCGGGCCTGCTTGGCGCGGCCGCCGCGCCGATCCTGGGGCTGTCCATGCTCGAGGGCCTGCTGTTGGGCGCCGTCGTCGGCTCAACCGATGCGGCGGCGACCTTCCTGTTGATTCAGCAAGGGGGCGTGAAGCTGCCGGGGCGGGTGAAAGAAACGCTGCTGGTCGAATCCGGCGTCAACGACCCGATGGCGATCTTCCTGACCGTGGTGCTGACGGCGCTGGTCGACGCCGGCGCACCGCTGTCGTTTTCCACACTGGTGTCGACCTTGCCGGACCTGGCCGCGCAGCTTGGCATCGGCGCGGTTGCGGGCGTCGTCGGCGGGCTGGTGCTGGCCTGGGTGATCAACGCCATGAAGCTGCCCCTGGGGCTCTACCCGATCCTGGCGCTGGCCGGCGCCTTGGCGCTGTTCTCCGCCACCGCCATGGTTGGCGGCAGCGGCTTCCTGGCGGTCTATCTGTGCGGCATTGCCCTGGCCACCAGGGTCAAGGCCTCGCGCGAGCGGATCCGGCACTTCAACGAAGGCCTGGCCTGGCTTAGCCAGATCGCCATGTTCTTGATGTTGGGCCTGCTGGTGACGCCCAGCGAACTGGCGGCGACCATGGTGCCGGCGCTGGCCGTCGCGGCGGTGTTGATGTTCGTGGCACGGCCGATCGCCGTCTGGCTGTGTCTGGCGCCGATGAAGTTCCGCCATCGCGAGCGCTTTTACATCGGCTGGGTCGGCTTGCGCGGTGCGGTGCCCATCTTTCTGGCCATCATCCCGGTGATCAGCCCCGGCGACGTCTCGGTCAGCTTCTTCAACATCGTGTTCGTGATCGTGGTCGCGTCCTTGGTTCTTCAGGGCTGGACCATCCCGGCCTCGGCCCGGTGGCTGCGGGTCACCAGCAAGCGCGAGGGCGAGTCCGCTTAGCAATTCAGACCGTTCTTGTGCCCAATGTCAGCCCGGCCATGCCGGAATTCGATGGCTTGCGCGCCGCGATTGAAGGGATAAGTCGCTGCCCACGCAAATGACACTCTTAGCTTAGCATGTACGGAGCAGTGCGATGGACACCTTGCCGACAGTCGACTCGGCCGAACGCACCGTTTTGGAACGGGCGAAGCGAACGCTGATCCGTTATGGCGCGTCGTTTGCGCCGTTTGAGATCGTGCGCGCGAAGGGCGCTTATGTCTACGATGCGTCGGGCCGTTCGATCCTGGACTTCACCTCGGGCCAGATGAGCTCGCTGCTTGGCCACGGCCATCCGGAGATCGTCGAGGTCGTGTCCCAGGCTGTTGGCCAACTGGACCATCTGTTCAGCGGCATGCTGTCGCCGCCCGTGCTGGACCTGGCCGAGGCGCTGTGCGAGGCGACGCCGGAGGGTTTGGATCGGGTCCTGCTGTTGAGCACTGGCGGCGAGTCCAACGACGCCGCCCTGCGCATGGCCAAGCTGTACACCGGCGGGCACGAGGTCGTCGGCTTCACGAAATCCTGGCATGGCATGACCGGGGCGGCCGCGGGCGCCACCTATGCGGCCGGGCGCGGCGGCTATGGCCCCAGCTCGGTGGGCGCGCTGGCAATCAACCCGCCCGATCCCTACCGGTCACCCTTTGCCAACGCGGATGGCTATGACTGGCAGGCGGAACTCGATTACGGCTTCGATCTGATTGACCGCCAGTCGGTCGGCGCCTTGGCCGCCTTCATTGCCGAACCGGTCTTGAGCACCGCCGGCATGATCGAACCGCCGGACGGCTATCTGCGCGCTGTGAAGGAACGGTGCGAGGCGCGCGGCATGCTGCTGATCCTGGACGAGGCGCAGACGGGGCTGGGCCGCACCGGCTCCATGTTCGCGTTCGAACGGCACGGCGTGGTGCCGGATATCCTGACCCTGTCCAAGACCCTGGGTGCGGGCCTGCCCCTGTCGGCTGTGATGGCCAGTGCCGAGGTCGAGGCCGTGTGCCACGAGCGCGGCTATCTCTTCTACACCACCCATGTCTCCGACCCGCTGCCGGCGGCGGTCGGGCTGAAGGTCATGGAAATCGTCATGCGCGACCGACTGGCGGAGCGCGCTGCGGCCCTCGGCGAACGGCTGGGCGCGGGCCTGCGGGACCTGATGGCGCGGCACGATTGCATCGGCACCGTGCGCGGCCGCGGGCTGATGCAGGGGGTCGAGATCGTCAGCGATCGCGCGGCGAAGACGCCGTGGCCGGAAATGGGCGCCAGGATCATGCAGCGCTGCCTGGACCTCGGCCTGTCCATGAACATCGTGAACCTGCCGAACATGGCCAGCGTGTTCCGGATCGCACCGCCCTTGACCATCACCGAGGCGGAGCTGGATCTGGGCCTGGCGATCCTGGATGATGCGATCAAGCGCGAGACAGCTTAAGTCTTCCGCCCCGCGCGGTTGACCACCAGGATGCCGGCGGCCACCAGGGCCACGCCGATCCAGTCGGACCAGCCGATCCGCTCGGCCAGGACCAGCCAGGCGATGGCGACGCCGAAGACCGGGTTGAGAAAGTGATAGCTGCCGGCCTCCGTCGCGCTGGTGCGCAACAAGAGCGTGAACCATAGCCAGGTCGCGACCAGGGACGGGAAGATGATGATGTAGGTAATCGCCGCCAGGAACTGCCAGGTGATGGTGAAGGACGACACCGATTCCAGGGCGAACCCGAACGGCGCCAGCACGATGCTGCCGACCAGCATTTGCAGGCCGACCACCATCATCAGCCCGGTGCCGAAATTGCCGGCCTTGACCAGCACGGTCCCGACGCCGAGCGCGATTGTGCCGAGCGCGGCAAAGACGATCCCGGCGACCTGGCTTAGCGCACCGTCCGACGGGTCGCCGAGATGGTTCTGCATCACCCAGATCACACCGGCGAAGCCCATAGCCAGGCCCAGAATCTTCAACGGCCCGATGCGTTCGTGCAGAAAGGCGGGGGCAAGGGCGGCCACGATGAGGGGCAGGGCGCTGCCGATGATCGCGGCCAGTCCGGCCGGGATCGCGGTCATGGCGACGAACATCAGACCGAGATAAAGCGCGTTCTGGCAGATGCCGAGCACGACGATGCGCAGCCACTGGTCGCCCCGCCGCGGCAAACGGTCGCCGAGCGCCACGGCGATGGCAATCGCGATCAGACCCGCGATCAGGAACCGGCCGGACAGCATCAACAGCGGCGGCGCATAGTCCAGCGCGACCTTGGCCGAGGTGAAGGCCGATGACCAGATTAACGCGAAACTGAGGCCGATGACGACCGTGACCGTGTGGTTCAGGCCGGGCGATTGGCCCTGGCTATGTGTGGCGGTCATCGATCATCCTGGTTGGTCAACCCCGCAATGATGGCCGGACCGGTCGTTGAGGTCGAGGCCACCCGCGACATGGGCGGCCTGTCGAGGCACCCGTCCATGGGCAATTGCCGTGTTGTGTGAAGGGCTTCGCTGCGCTTATATGCTTACGAGGCAAATGGCGGCAAGAAAGTTCAACCGACCCGTCAGAACGGTTGGTGCCGCGAACCAGCAGGGAGGACGGCCATGGCGGCAGCGCCGAGGCCAGACGGCTTGGGCGACAACGCCAAACAGACCGCGTCCGAGCCGGAGATCGTCTTGGAGGCTGACCATGTCAGCCTGTCCTTCGGCGGCGTGCACGCGCTGGCCGATGTCAGCTTTCAGGTGCGGCGGCGCGAGCTGTTTTCGATCATCGGCCCGAACGGCGCGGGCAAGACCTCCATGGTCAATTGCATTTCCGGCCGCTACGCGCCGACCGAGGGCCGGGTCCTGCACAATGGCCGGGACATCACCAAGCTGAGGCCGAGCGCCCGTGCCGATCTCGGCATCGGCCGGACGTTTCAGAACCTGGCGCTGTTCGGCCATATGTCGGTGCTCGACAACATTATGGTCGGGCGCCACCACCTGCTGAAAAACAACTTCCTCACCGGCCCGCTCTATTGGATCGGCGGCGCGCGCAAGGAAGAGCTGCGCCACCGGCGCGAGGTCGAGGAAATCATCGACTTCCTTGAGATCCAGCATGTGCGCAACGCGGTGGCCGGCACCTTGCCCTATGGCCTGCGCAAGCGGGTGGAACTGGCCCGTGCCGTGGCGCTGCGCCCCAACCTGTTGCTGCTGGACGAGCCGATGGCGGGCATGAACCTGGAAGAGAAGGAGGACATGGCCCGCTACATCAACGATTTGAATGTCGAGTGGGGCATGACCGTGATCATGATCGAACACGACATGGGCGTCGTGATGGACGTGTCCGACCGGGTCATCGTGCTCGACTTCGGCCGCAAGATCGCCGAGGGCCTGCCCGACGAGATCATGAACCATCCGCAGGTCAAGGAAGCCTATCTGGGCGTCATGGACGATGACGAAGAGGAGGGTGCGGCCGCGTGACGGAGACGCTGGACACCCTGCCGAAGTTGCTGGCGCACAATGCCGCCAACTGGCCCGACGAGATCGCGCTCAGGGAAAAGGATCTCGGCATCTGGAACGCGATTTCCTGGGCGCAGTACAACGACCGGGTCCGCCAGTTCGCCTTGGCCATGCGCCAACTCGGCATCGTCCAGGGCGACGTGGTGGCCCTGATCGGCGACAACCGGCCGGACTGGGTCATGGGCGAGGTCGCGGCCCACGCGGCCGGTGCGATGAGCCTGGGCATCTATCGCGACGCGCTGGACGCGGAGATCGAGTATCTCTTGACCTATGCCGAGGCCAAGCTGGTGCTGGCCGAGGATGAGGAGCAGGTGGACAAGCTGTTGAACCTGGGCGACCGCATCCCGTCGGTTCGGCACATCGTCTATTTCGACCCGCGCGGCATGCGCAAATACGACGATCCGCGGCTGTTGAGCGAGCCGGATTTCCTCGCGCTTGCCAACCAGTCGACGCCGGAAGACTACGACCGCATGGTGGCTGAAACCGACGGCGACGCGGTCGCGATCCTGTGCACGACCTCGGGTACGACGGCGAACCCGAAGCTGGCGATGCTGGGCGGCCGGGCGCTGATCGACCACACGCGGGCCTATCTGGAGGTCGATCCGAAGGATTCGAGCGACGAATACGTCTCGGTCCTGCCCCTGCCCTGGATCATGGAGCAGATCTACGCGGTCGGAAAATCCCTGGTCAGCCGCATGAAGGTGAACTTCGTCGAAGAGCCGGAGACGATGATGCACGACATGCGCGAGATCGGCCCGACCTTCGTCCTGCTGGCGCCGCGGGTGTGGGAACAGGTCGCTGCCGACGTCCGTTCGCGCATGATGGATGCCAGCCGGTTCAAGAACTGGATGTTCGACCTGGGCATGCGGCTGGGCCGCCAGGCGCTGGACCAGGGCAAGCAATCCGCCTTGGCGCGCATGATCCTGTTTCGGGCGCTGTCCGACCGGCTGGGCTTCAGCCGGCTGAAATCGGCGGCGACCGGCGGTGCGGCGCTGGGGCCCGATACGTTTCGCTTCTTCCTGGCCATGGGCGTGCCGCTGCGCCAGCTCTACGGCCAGACGGAGCTGTTGGGCGCCTACACCATCCATACCCAAAGCGACGTCGATTTCGACACGGTCGGGGTTGCCTTCAACAAGGATGTCGAGGTGCGCGTCGACCAGCCGGACCCGAACGGCGTTGGCGAGATTGTCACAAAGCACCCGAACATGTTCGCCGGCTATTACAAGAACGAAGAGGCCTCGCGTGCCGACATCAACGAGGCGGGCGAGATGCATACCGGCGACGCCGGGTACTTCAACGACCAGGGCCATCTGGTCGTCATCGACCGGATCAAGGATTTGGCGACCACCAGCCTGGGTGATCGGTTCAGCCCACAGTTTCTGGAAAACAAGCTCAAATTCTCGCCCTTCGTGGCCGAGGCCGTGATCCTGGGCGACCAGCGGCCGTATCTGGCCGCCATGCTGTGTATCCGCTTTCCCATCGTCTCGAAATGGGCGGAAAAGAAGCGCATCGCCTTTACGACCTACACCGATCTGTCGTCGCGGCCCGAGGTCTATGGTCAGATCCAGGCGGAGATAGAGGCCATCAACGCCACCTTACCAGCCGCCCAGCGCATCCGGAAATTCCTGCTGCTTTACAAGGAGTTGGATGCCGACGACGGTGAGCTGACCCGCACCCGCAAGGTCCGGCGCGGCGTGATCAACGACAAGTACGGCGACATCATCGAGGCGATTTACGCCGACCGCGACGCCATTCCGGTCGACACCACGATCAGCTTTCAGGACGGCACGACCCAGCGCATCAAGACCGTGCTGCGGGTGATCGATCTCGCGCCAGCCGCCCCCGAACACGCCGCCCAAGCCGCCGAATAGAGCCCGACGAGACGCCAGCCCATGGAAAATCTCCGCCTCGACTTTCTTTACCAGCTGATGCTGACGGGCCTGATCATCGGCACGCTTTACGGCGTCGTCGGCATGTCGTTCGTCTTGATCTACAAGGCGTCGAAGGTCATCAACATGGCCCAGGGCGAGTTCCTGCTGATCGGCGCTTGGATCTGCTGGTTCTTCCTGATCGAATATCAGTTGCCGTTCTGGATCGGCTTTCCGCTGACCCTGATCGTCATGATGGTGTTCGGCATCGTACTACAGGTCGTCGTGTTGAGGCCGCTGATCGGCGAGCCGATCATCTCGGTCATCATGGTGACGATCGGGCTGTCGATCGTCTTTCAGGCGCTGATGAAATGGCTGTTCGGCGTTTCGCCGCAGCCCTATCCGCAGATCTTCGCCTCACCCACCGTGGACGTTCTGGGGGCGCAGATCCGCACGGTCTACGTCCTGTCCATCGTGGTCTCACTGGTCATCGTCGGTGGCTTCGCCT
Source organism: Pseudomonadota bacterium (assembly GCA_039177555.1). Classification (GTDB taxonomy): domain Bacteria; phylum Pseudomonadota; class Alphaproteobacteria; order DSM-16000; family Inquilinaceae; genus JANQGH01. The sequence continues at coordinate 48,021 of JBCDFV010000007.1, forward strand.
GGTTCTTCAAATTCTCCAAGATGGGGCTGGCCATGCGCGCCACGGCGTTCGACCAGCAGGCCGCCCAGTCGCTGGGCGTCTCGGTCAAGTCCGTGTTCGCCATGTCCTGGGCGATTTCCGCGATGGTCTCGTCGGTGGCCGGCATCGTGGTCGGCGTGGTCAACTCCGTCTCGTCCGACCTGTCCTTCTTCGGCATCAAGGTCTTTCCGGCGGTCATCCTGGGCGGGCTGGACAGCATTATCGGCGCCGTGGTCGGCGGCATTATCATCGGCCTGTTGGAGCATTTCGCGGTCTATGTCGACCTCTACGCCGGCATCGGCAATCTGCAGCAAATCGTGCCCTTCTACGTCCTGGTCATTATCCTGATGATCAAGCCGTACGGTCTGTTCGGCACGCGCGATATTGAGCGGGTCTGACCCATGGCCGGCGCCGCCTTCCGACCGAGTGGGGATTTCCGCACCAGCTACGCGGCCGACACCACCATCTTCGACGACGCGTTCAGCCGGCGGTTCGTCATCGGCCTGGTCATCGTGCTGGCGCTGGTACCGATACCGACGGTTTTCGGCTGGGGCTTCGACATTCTCGACCGCTATTGGATGAACCTGTTCGTTTCGATCGGCTATCTGTCGATCGCGGCCTTGGGGCTGAACATCCTGGTCGGCTTCACCGGCCAGATTTCCATCGGCCATTCAGCCTTTTTCGGCTTCGGCGCCTTCGCCTCGGTCTTCATTCACGAGACGACCAGCATTCCGGTCTTTTTCTGCATCCCGCTGGCCGGGCTGATGACCGCGGCGGTGGGCCTGATCTTCGGCGTGCCGGCGGCGCGCATCAAAGGCCTCTATCTCGCGATCGCGACCTTGGCGGCGCAGTTCATCCTGCAGGATTTCTTCGCCCGGGCGGACTGGTTTTCCGGCGGTACCCACGGCTCCGTGGCCCGGCCGCTGGAAATCTTCGGCTATCAGTTCCGCAGCGTGCATGCCTATTGGTGGATCGTGCTGGCCTATGTGGTCGTGCTGTTCCTGGCCGCGACCAACCTGATGCGCAGCCGCGACGGGCGGGCGCTGATCGCGGTGCGCGATCACTACCTGTCCGCCGAAATCATGGGCGTGAACCTGACCAAGTACCGCATCCTGTCGTTCGGCATCGCGTCGTTCTACGCCGGCATCGGCGGGGCCTTGTTCGCGCACCACAATCTGTTCGTGCAGGTCGAAAGCTTCACGATCTTCTTCTCCATCCTGTTCCTGGGCATGGTGATCATCGGGGGCCTGGGCTCGATCATGGGCACGATCTTCGGTACCATCTTCATCACGATGCTGCCGGAGGCGACGGAGGCCGTGACCAGCTTCATGCGCGGCGGTGCCGTCGACCGGGCCCTGAACCTCGGCGGCGGGCTTAACTATCTGAAGGAGATGGCGATCGGGCTGGCCATCATCCTGTTCCTGATCTTCGAGCCCGAGGGGCTGGCGCATCGCTGGCGCCAGATCAAAGCCTATTGGAAACTCTACCCGTTCTCATATTAACGGGTGGCAATGAGGGGCGACGGCCCCAGTAGAGGGAGGACAGCAGAATGAAGAGACTATCCTTGACCACGGCGACCGCGCTGATCGCGCTGGGCGCCGGTGTCGCGCAGGCCCAGGACATTCCGGTCGGCCACCTGGCGGACCTGACCGGCGCGACCGCATCCATAGGTGTGGCCTATGCCAACGGCATCTCGGACACGATCGACTGGTACAACGAAAATGGCGGCGTCGATGGCCGGCTGATCGACTTCGAGACCGTCGACTACGCCTATCAGGCGCCGCGCGCGGTCTCGATCTATCAGGGCTGGGTCGCCGACGACGTGGTCGCGGTGCAGGGCTGGGGCACGGCCGATACCGAGGCGTTGGTTCAGTTCGTCGAGGCCGACGAGGTGCCGTACTTCTCCGCCTCCTACTCTGGCGCCTTGACCGATCCGACCGGCCAGGGTGAACGGTCCGCCGGTGCGGCACCGTACAACTTCTTCTACGGCCCGTCCTATTCCGACGCCTGCCGCGCGCTGGCGCAGTGGGCCGCCGCGGACTGGGAACAGAACGGCGACGGATCGGCCCCGGTCTGGGTCCATATGGGCGACAACCACCCCTATCCGGAAAGCCCGCGCGTGGCTTGCACCGAATATGCCGAGGAGCTGGGCTTCGACGTCGCCAACCCGATCGTCTACACCCTGGCGCCCGGCGACTTCACCGCGCAGTGCCTGACGTTGAACGAGATCGGCGCGAACTATGCCTATGTCGCCAACATCGCCGGTTCGACCATCTCGCTCTTGAACAGCTGCGCCAACACCGACACGGACGTTCAGTTCGTCGCCAATGTCTGGGGCTATGACGAGCAGGTCATGCGGGCCGCCGGCGAGAATGCCGACGGTGTCGTGGTCGCGGTCAGGACCGAGAGCATTTGGACCGACGACAATCCGGGCCTTGAGCGGGTGCGCGCGATCGCCGGCGGCGACGATTACCAGGTGTTGAGCTACATTTCCGGCGTGTGTTCGGCCGCCTACATGCTGGAGGCGATCGAGGGTGCTGCTGCTGCCGGCGACATCACGGGCCCGAGCATCCGCGACTATCTGGAAAGCCAGACCGACTGGGTGCCGGAAGGCCTGGAAGGCGTCTGCTTCCCAACGACCTGGACGCCGGAAGACCATCGCGGGCTGATGACCGTCGCCATCTATCGCGGCAATGTCAGCGGTTCGACCGAAGGCCGCGAGATTTCCGACCTGATTGCCGACGGCACCATGTCGCTGGAGCCGGTGGCGGTGATCGAACTGCCGCGCCGCCCGGAATGGCTCGGCTACTAAGCAAGGCGGGCGGGGCGTGAGCTCCGCCCCCGCTTTGCCGAGCGAGACACGCTTATGACCGCCGCAATGGCCGAAGGGGCGGCCGAGACCGCGCCGCCCCTCTTGTCGGTCAACAACATCGAGGTCGTCTATAACGACGTCATCCTGGTGCTGCGCGGCCTCAGCCTGGAGGTGCCCAAGGGCGAGATCATAGCCCTTCTGGGCGCCAACGGGGCCGGTAAGTCGACCACGCTGAAGGCCATCTCCGGCCTGTTGAAGACGGAGGATGGCGAGGTCACGCGCGGGTCGATCGCTTACGATGGCGAGACGATCAACGGCCTCGATCCCGGCGTCATCGTACGCAAGGGGATCTTCCAGGTGATGGAGGGCCGCCGCATCATCCAGGACATGACGGCGCATGAAAACCTGCGGCTTGGCGCCCATACGCGCCGGGACCGCGCGGGCATCGCCGCCGACATCGAGCGGGTCTACGCCTATTTCCCGCGCCTGAAGGAACGGACCGGGCTGGCCGGCTATCTGTCGGGCGGCGAACAGCAGATGCTGGCGATCGGCCGCGCCTTGATGGCCAAGCCGAAACTGATCTTGATGGACGAGCCGTCGATGGGCCTATCGCCGCTGCTGGTGCGGGAGGTTTTCGGCATCATCGAACAGTTGAACCGTGATCTCGGCATCACGATCCTGCTGGTCGAGCAGAACGCACGCATGGCGCTGGAGGCGGCGAGCTATGGCTACATCATGGAAAACGGCAAGGTCGTGCTGGACGGGACGGCGGAACAGTTGAAATCCAACGAGGACGTGAAGGAATTCTATCTCGGTGGCGGCGGCGGCGAGCGTCGCAGCTTCAAGAACCTGAAAAGCTTCAAACGACGCAAGCGCTGGCTCTGATCGGATGCAGTCACCCTACTATGACGCGCTGGAAACCCGCGCGCCCGAGGACCGCGAGGCCGCCCTGCTGGCCGCGCTGCCGGAACAAGTGGCCCTGGCCAAGCGCAGGGCGCCCGCCTATTGCAAGCTGTTTGCCGAGATCGATGCCGACGCGGTGACCAGCCGCCAGGCGCTGGCGTCGCTGCCCGTGACGCGGAAGGCTGAATTGCCGGACCTGCAGGCCGATGCCAAGCCTTTCGGTGGCTTCACCACGGTGCCACCCGGCCGTCTGCATCGGATCTTCGCCTCGCCCGGGCCGATCTATGACGCCGAGGGCGCGAACCCCAACTATTGGCGCACGGCGCGTGCCCTGTTCGCCGCCGGCGTGCGCGAAGGCGACATCGTCCACAATTGCTTTTCGTACCACTTCACGCCGGCGGGGGCGATGTTCGAGACCGGCGCCCATGCGCTCGGCTGCGCCGTCGTGCCGGCCGGCGTCGGCAATACGGAGCTTCAGGCCAAGACGATCGCCGACGTTAGGCCCCGCGCTTACGTCGGCACGCCGGACTTTTTGAACATCATCCTGGAGAAAGCCGACGAAATGGCGCTCGACGCCGGCTCGATCGACATCGCGCATGTCTCCGGCGGGCCGCTGTTTCCGGCGTTGGTGGCCGCTTATGAGGATCGCGGCATCGCCGTGACCCAAAGCTATGGCACCGCCGATATCGGCCTGATCGCCTATGAGAGCGCGGCGCGAGAGGGTCTGATCGTCGATGAGGTGGTCCTGATCGAAATCGTGCGGCCGGGCACCGGCGACCCGGTGCCGAACGGCGAGGTCGGCGAGGTCGTGGTCACAAGCTTCAGCCGCGAATATCCGCTGATCCGCTTTGCCACCGGGGACCTGTCCGCCATCCTGCCCGGCGCCAGCCCGTGTGGACGAACAGCGCCCCGCATACGTGGCTGGCTCGGCCGGGCGGACCAAACCACCAAGGTGAAGGGCATGTTCGTTCACCCAAGGCAGGTCGCCCAAATCGTCGATCGACACGGGTCCGCGACCAGGGCGCGTCTGGTCGTGACGTCGGAGGCCGGAAGCGATCGTATGGATCTGATCGTCGAGACGGAAAATGTCGACGATCTTGGTCTTGTCGGCAAAATTAGCGATACAGTTCAGTCGGTTACGAAGCTACGTGGCTCTGTGAGGCTGGTCGCGATCGGTGAACTGCCGAACGATGGCATCGTTATCGAGGACCGGCGAAAAAACCCCTAGCCATCGTCAACTTTCTCGGATAGGGTGAGATCAGAATCACAATTTCGCCATCTTCCGAGGTTAGCTTCGTTTTCAGTCCCTTGAACAAGGACGATCTTGGTACGGCGTTTTGCGAGTCCGCCGTACCGAGCGGGTCCCGATAAGCCTCCGCAAGTGCATCGCTGGACCCTTAAGGCCACCGCTTCTCTGACCCCTGGCGGTGGCCTTTTTTTGTCCGGAATCCGACTTTGCCAACTACCGCCCGTGCTATAGCGGTCGGAAATGACGATTCTCAGCGCCGAAAAGATCGCCTGCCAACGCGCCGGACGCCTGGTTTTTCGCGATGTCTCGCTGCGGCTTAACGCCGGCGGCGCGATCGTCGTTGTCGGCCGAAACGGGGCCGGCAAATCCAGCCTGCTGCGCCTGTTGGCCGGCCTGCTGAAGCCCCTGATGGGGTCGGTCCGGGCCGAGCCGTCGCCGGACGACAAGCGGCGGATGTTCGGCTATGTCGGCCATCATGACGCGGTGAAGCCGACGCTGACGGCGCTGGAGAACCTGGTTTTCTGGGCCGGGCTGGCGGACCGGCGCGAGGCGCGCGCCAGGGCCGAACTGGCGCTGGAAGCGTTCGACATCAGCCAACTCGCGGACCTGCCGGGCCGCATCCTGTCCGCCGGTCAAAAGCGGCGGTTGAGCCTTGGTCGGCTGCTGGTCGCGCCGGCGCGCATCTGGCTGCTGGACGAACCCTCCGTAGCGCTCGACCGCGAGGGCGTTCGACGGCTGGAGGGCGAGATCGGGCGCCATCAGGCGGCCGGCGGTGGCGTGGTGGTCGCCACCCATCAGGACCTGACGATCGCCGGCGCCGAAACGCTCGATCTTGAGCACCACCGCCCCGGGCGGCGAACGGCCGGGGGATGAGGGTGCTGTGGCGCCTGATACGCCGCGACCTGACGCTGGTGTTCCGGTCGGGCACGGATGCGGGCGCCGCACTCGCTTTTTTCGTCGTGACCGTGACGTTGTTCCCCTTTGGCATCGGTCCGGAACCCGAGATCCTGGGCCGTGTCGCGGCGGGGCTGATTTGGGTCTCGGCGCTGCTGGCCACGCTGTTGTCCATGGAGCGGCTGTTTCAGGCGGATTATGAGGACGGTACGCTCGACCAACTGTTGCTGGCCGGCGTGTCGGCCGAGGCAATCGCGATGGCCAAGATCGCCGCCCACTGGCTGGTCACCGGGCTGCCGCTGTTGATCGTGGCGCCGGTGATGGCCGCGTTGATCCAACTGCCCGCCGGTGCCTATGGCGTGATGATCGCCAGCCTTGCGCTGGGCACACCGGTGCTCAGCTTGATCGGCGGCATCGGCGCCGCCCTGATCCTCGGCGCCCGAAGAGGCGGCGCCTTGCTGGCCTTGCTGGTACTGCCGTTGTTCGTCCCTCCGCTGATCTTTGCGGTCGGCGCGATTGATGCCGCCGCGCTGGGGTTGAGCCCGCGCCCTAGCCTGCTGTTCCTGGCGGGATTGCTGGCGGCCGCACTGCCTTTTGCGCCCGTGGCGGCCGCCGCGGCAATTCGTCAGGTGCTGGATTGACTTTCCCCTGACGCCAAGGGGGCGTATGACAGGCGCCGATGCATCGGTTTGCCAATCCCGCCCGCTTCATGCGGCTTTCCGCGCGGCTGCTGCCATGGCTGGCAGGGGCGACAGCGCTGTTGCTCGCCGTGGGGCTCTATCTCGCCCTGATCGCCTCGCCGCCAGACTATCAGCAAGGCCAGGCGGTGCGCATCATGTATGTCCATGTGCCGTCCGCCTGGCTGTCGATGGCGGTCTATGGCGTGATGGCGCTGGCCAGCATTGCCTATCTGGTTTGGAAACATCCGCTGGCGGGCCTGTTCACCAAGGCCGTGGCGCCCGTCGGCGCCGGGTTCACTGCACTGTGTCTGGTCACCGGCAGCCTGTGGGGCGAGCCGATGTGGGGCACCTGGTGGGTTTGGGATGCACGGCTGACCAGCGTCTTGATCCTGCTCTTTCTTTATCTCGGCTATATCGCGCTGGTTGGTGCCTTCGACGACGCCGAGCGCGGCCTGCGGGTCGGCGCCGTCCTGGTTCTGGTCGGCACGGTGAACCTGCCGATCATCAAGTTCTCCGTCGATTGGTGGAACACACTGCATCAGCCGGCCAGCGTCGCACGGCTGGATGGGCCGACGATGGATACGGCCATGCTGATACCGCTCCTGGTCATGGCCCTGGCCTTCACATTTTTGTTCGTGGTTCTTGCGCTGGTGCGCACACGCGCCGAATTGACATGGCGCAAGGTCGAGGTGCTTCGGCTGTTCCAAGCTGCCGGCGAGTGAACGCGCCACTGGGGCGCAAGCGTCAAACCGTCGCCGCACACAACACTCAATATTGAAAGCAGCATAAACTGTCCTTGATGTAGTCTGCCGGGACAGGCGGGAGTTTGAGTGAACCGTCAATGGGTACGTTTTTTGATATGGGCGGATATGCGGCCTATGTTTGGCCGGCCTATGGATTGGCCACGCTGGTCGTTATCGGCCTGCTGGTCCTCTCCGTACGGCGCTTGCGGGCCGCTCAGCGTATGCTGACACTGCTGGAACAAGCGAGGCGTGGAAGGGCGGACAATGGCCCTGACGCGTAAACGCAGACGGATGATGTGGCTTGGTTTGTGCGCCGTCGGGCTCGGCACCGCCACGGCGTTGGTGTTGACCGCGTTCGACGACAGTCTCGCCTTCTTCCGCTCGCCGACGGACATCGCGGAACGATCGGTACCGCTGGACGGCCGCATCCGGCTGGGCGGCCTGGTGGCCGCCGACAGCGTCGAGCGCATCGGCGACGGCCTGACGGTCGAATTCCTGGTCACAGACACGGCCTACGACCAGCGTGTCCGTTACGAGGGCATCCTGCCGGATCTGTTCCGCGAAGGTCAGGGCGTGGTGGCCGAGGGCATGCTGTCGCCCGAGGGCGTCTTCGTCGCCGACACGGTCCTGGCGCGGCACGACGAATCCTATATGGCGCCGGAGGTTGCCGAAGCGCTGGAACGCGCGGGCCACGGCCCCCTCATCGCGCCGGCGGCGGCCGGTGTGGAGGCGTCGACTTTGGACGATAACTACGGCGACGACCATTACGGCGCCGACAGCCTGGTGCAGCCATGATTCCGGAGCTTGGTCATTTCGCCCTGATCCTGGCGTTCGTGCTGTCGCTGGTCCAAGGCACCCTACCGCTGGTCGGCGCGGCGCGGGGCGAGGCACGGTGGATGGCCGTGGCCAATCCCGCCGCGGTCGGCCAATTCGGTCTGCTGCTGCTGGCCTTTCTGGCCCTGATGTACGCCTTCATCGTCAGCGACTTCACGGTGTCCAATGTCGTCCAGAACAGCCATTCAGCCAAGCCGATGCTGTACAAGATCACCGGCGTGTGGGGGAACCACGAAGGCTCGATGATCCTGTGGGTGCTGATCCTGGCCCTGTTCGGGGCGATGGTCGCGCTGTTCGGACGCAACTTGCCGCCGACCTTGAAGGCAAGGGTGCTGGGCATTCAGGGGCTGATCGGCGTCGGCTTCCTCCTGTTCATTCTGGCCACGTCCAACCCGTTCCTGCGGGTCGACCCGCCGCCGCTGGACGGCACGGACCTGAACCCGCTGTTGCAAGACCCGGGTTTGGCGTTCCATCCACCCTTCCTCTATTTCGGCTATGTCGGCTTCTCGATGGCGTTCTCGTTCGCCATCGCCGCGCTGATTGAAGGCCGGGTTGATGCCGCCTGGGCGCGCTGGGTGCGGCCTTGGACCTTGGCGGCCTGGTGCGGCCTCACGCTCGGCATCGCGCTGGGATCGTGGTGGGCCTATTACGAGCTGGGCTGGGGCGGCTGGTGGTTCTGGGACCCGGTGGAAAACGCCAGCCTGATGCCCTGGTTGACGGGCACGGCACTGTTGCATTCAGCCATCGTGGTCGAAAAGCGTGACACGCTGAAAAGCTGGACCATCCTGCTGGCCATTGTGACCTTCGGCCTGTCGCTGCTCGGCACCTTCCTGGTGCGATCGGGCGTGTTGACCTCGGTGCACGCCTTTGCCGTCGACCCGGAACGCGGCATCTTCATCCTGGTGTTGCTGATCCTGGCCCTGGGCGGCGGCCTGGCGCTGTACGCCATCCGTGCCCCGCGCCTTCAGGGCGGCGGACTGTTTGCCCCGATCAGCCGCGAGGGCGGGTTGATCGTGAACAATCTGCTGCTGGTGACCGCGACGCTGACGGTGCTTGTCGGCACGCTCTATCCCTTGCTTCTCGACGCTGTCGGCGGTGGCCTGGTCTCGGTCGGACCGCCCTTCTTCAACGCCGTGTTCATCCCACTGGCCGTGCCGCTGGTGGCCGCCATGGGCATCGGGCCGATGCTGGCCTGGAAACGGGGCGACCTGCGCGCGGCGCTGGGCCGGCTGTGGTTCGCCGCGGTTGTGGTGATCGTCGTTGCCCTTGGCGCGGTCTGGTTCTGGGCCGGCGGTCCCGTCCTCGCCGTGCTGGGCGTGGCGATGGGCCTTTGGCTGGTGGCCAGCGCGCTGACCGAAATGGCCGAACGCATCCGCCTGTTCCGCATTCCGCTTGCCGCCAGTTGGCAGCGCTTTACCGGATTGCCGCGCAGCGCCTATGGCCTGACCCTGGCCCATGCCGGCCTCGGCATCGCCATTCTGGGCATGGTCGGCACCAGTGTGTTTCGGACCGAGGTCATCGAAATCATGGCGCCAGGCGAACAGATCGAGATCGCCGGCTACGTCCTGACCTTCGATGGGGTCCGGGATGTCCAGGGCCCCAACTACATCTCCAATCAAGGGCACCTCGTGGCCGAGGCGGACGGCAATCAGTTCTTCCTGACGCCCGAGAAGCGCTGGTACCCCATCGCCCAAATGGCCACGACCGAGGCCGCCATCGCGACGACCTGGCTGGCCGACATCTATGTCGCCTTGGGCGAGCCGCGCGACGATGGGCGCTGGGTGATCCGGGCCTGGCATCACCCGCTGGTGCCGTGGATCTGGGTCGGGTCCGTGATCATGGTGCTGGGCGGGTTCGTCAGCCTGACGGATCGTCGTTTGCGTGTCGGCGCGCCGCGCCGCGCCAAGATCGGCGCCTCGGTTCAGCCGGCGGAGTAGCGGCGTGCGGCGTCTGGTCTATCTGGTTCCGCTGACGGTCTTCCTGGCCCTGGCCATCTGGCTGGCCGTGCCCTTGCTGGAGGGCCGCGATCCGTCCGCCCTGCCCTCTGCCTTGATCGACCAGGCCGTACCGGTGACCGACCTGCCGGGCATTCCCGGCCGTGTCCGCGACGCGGTCGGTTTGACCGATGCCGACTTGCTGGCCGGCGAGCCGATCCTGGTGAACGTGTTCGCCAGCTGGTGCCTGCCCTGTCTGGCGGAACATCCCCTGCTGATGGGCTTGTCCGACGACGGTGTCACCATCCACGCCATCAACTATCGCGACGATCCCGCCGATTCCGCCGACTGGCTGGCACGCCACGGCGACCCGTTCGACCGCGTGGGTCTGGACCGTGACGGGCGGGCGGGCGTTGACTGGGGCGTCACGGGCGTGCCGGAGACCTTCGTGATCGATGCTGACGGGCGCATTCGCTATCGCTTTGCCGGGCCGCTGACGCCGGCCATCCTCGATCGCGACATTCGCCCGCTGTTGGCGTCGCTGAACCAATGAGGCGGCTGGTCCTCGTCTTGGCGCTGCTGCTCGCGGTTCCCGCCCTGGCGCTGGAGCCTGAGGAGATGCTGGACGACCCGGTTCTTGAACAGCGCGCCCGCGACCTGTCGCTCGAGGTGCGCTGCGTCGTTTGTCAGAACCAGTCGATCGACGACAGCCCGGCCCAGATCGCCGCCGACATGCGCCGGGCCATCCGCGACCGTCTGCTGGTGGGCGATAGCGACGCCGAGGTGTTGGACTTCCTCGTCGACCGCTATGGCGACTATGTCCTGCTGCGCCCACCCCTGCGCCCGGGAACCTATCTGCTTTGGTTCGGGCCGGGGCTGGTGCTGTTGATCGGCGTCTTCGGCGTCGCCTGGGGCCTGCGGCGCCGGGCCTTGAAGCCTGAGCCCGATCCGCTGACGCCCGAGGAACGCGCGGCCGTAAACCGCCTGCTGGGCCGGCAGACGGATGGCAAGGACGCCGACGCCTGATGCTGTTCTGGATTCTGGCGGCCGTCCTGACGGCCGGTGTCGTTGCGCTGGTTGTCCGCCCGCTGATGCGGCCGGCGGATGCGGTTGATCGGTCGGAATTCGATCTCGCCGTTTACCGCGACCAACTGGCCGAGATTGACCGGGATTTCGACCGCGGCCTGATTGGCGAGGTGGAAGCGGAGGCGGCGCGCACGGAAATCGGCCGGCGCGTCTTGAACGCCGGCAAGAAAGGTCAACGGCTGACCGGGCGGCGAAACGCTGGCCGCTGGTCGGTCCTGGTCCTGGCCGCCTTCGTTCCGGCCGCTGCCCTGGTCGCGTACGTGCTGACCGGATCGCCGGACTTGCCGTCTCAGCCCTTTGCCCAGCGCGACATGGCGCCGGTCGAGGCGTTTGCGGCGGAACTGGCGGCGGCAGACGCGATGGCCGAACAGTTGCAACGGCAACCCGAAAATATCGACGGCTGGGTCGAGCTTGGCGCCCGCTACGCGGCGCTTGAGCGCTGGGGCGAGGCGGCCGCCGCCTATGCCCGGGCGATGGGCCAGATCGGCGGCACCGACCCCGCTGTCACAGGGGCCTGGGCGGAGGCGACCGTGAACGCGAATGAGGGCACGGTCACGGAAGACGCCCGCATCGGCTTTGAACAGACGCTGGCGGCGCGGCCGGGCGACCCGCGCGCCCGCTACTACCTGGCCTTGGCGACCGCGCAGCGCGGCGATGCGGAGGAGGCCTTGCGCCAATGGTCGGACCTGGCGATCGAAACGCCGCCGGGCGCCAGTTGGGCCGCTGCCCTGCGCCTGCGCATCGAGCAAACGGCCGCGGATGCCGGCATCGATCCGCAGCCCTATCTGGTCGGGCCGGCAATGCTGGGCCCCGAAGGCATGGCGGCGATCGATGAGATGACGGAAGAGCAGCAGGCCGCCATGATCGAGGGCATGGTCGGCGGCCTTGCGGCGCGCCTTGAGGCGTCGCCGGACGACGTCGATGGCTGGCTAAGGCTTGCCAACGCCTATCAGGTCCTCGGGCGGACGGAACAGGCAAACGGGGCGCTCGGTCGGGCGATCGAGTACGCGCCGGATGATGCCGCCATCCTTTCGCAAATCGCCGATCGGCTGCTGGTGGGCTGGGCTGGCGGGCCGCTGCCGGACGGGCTTGAGCCGGTGTTGGACCGTCTGGTCGTGCTGTCGCCCGACGACCCCACCGCATTGCTGTTTCTGGGCGAGGCCGCCGCGCGGCGCGAGGATGTCGAGACGGCCCGCGATCACTGGACCCGGCTGCAAGCCCTCTTGACGCCCGGAAGTGCCGAGCAGGATGCGATCAGCGCGCGATTGGCGGACCTGCCGGCGCCCTGAGTTGAAGATTCAGCTAGGCAAACGGGCGAAACCTGCTCTAGCCTTTGCTACCGTGACCACAGTCGACAGCCCAACCGGCGCGGCCCTCGTCGCCCGCGACATCCACAAAAGCTTCGGTGCGCTGGAGGTGCTGAAGGGCATCTCGGTGACCGCGCACGAGGGCGACGTGATCTCGCTGATCGGGTCCTCGGGTTCCGGCAAGTCCACCTTCCTGCGCTGCATCAACCTGCTGGAAACGCCGGATTCAGGCGATGTCTGGGTGACGGGCGAGAAGATCGAGATGCGGCGCGGCCGCCATGGCGCCGAGCCGGCGGACAATCGCCAGGTCGACCGGATCCGCGCCCGCCTGGGCATGGTGTTTCAAAGCTTCAACCTCTGGTCCCATATGACCGTGCTGCAAAACATCATTGAGGGCCCGGTGCACGTCTTGAAGGAGCCGAGGGCCGAGGCGATCGGCCGGGCCGAGGCCCTGCTGGAGAAGGTCGGCATCGCGGACAAGCGCGATCAATATCCCAGCCATCTGTCCGGCGGCCAGCAGCAACGCGCCGCGATCGCCCGCGCGCTGGCCATGCGGCCGAAGGTGATGTTGTTCGACGAACCCACCTCGGCCCTGGACCCGGAACTGGTGGGCGAGGTGTTGCGGGTGATCCGACAGTTGACGGTGGAAGGCAACACCATGCTGCTGGTCACCCACGAGATGCGCTTCGCCCGCGAGGTGTCCGATCGGGTGCTGTTCCTGCACGAGGGCAAGGTGGAGGAGGAAGGGCCGCCGGCCAAGGTTTTCGACAACCCGACATCGGCAAGATGCCGGCAGTTTTTGGCGACCAACTATTAGGGTGCTGCACGGGCAGACTTGACCAAGTTCAAAAATCCAGCCTCAAATGGGCCAATTGCGGCAAAGCCGCAGGAAGAAAACATCGATGATACGGGAGTCTTCAATGACGATTCGACGGACACTTGGCCTGGCGGCCGCCGCCCTTGTGATTGGCGCGACCGCCGCCCATGCCCAGAACGACGTGCTGCGCATCGGCACGGAGGGTGCCTACCCGCCCTGGAACGCGACCGATGCCTCGGGCGATTTGATCGGCTTTGAAATTGAGCTTGGCTTGGCGCTGTGCGCCGAGTTGGAGCGCACCTGCGAGTTCGTCGCCCAGGACTGGGACGGCATGATCCCAGCCCTGTTGAACGGCCGGTACGACCTGATCATGGCCGGCATGTCGATCACCGAGGAACGGCAGCAGACCATCACCTTTTCCAACGGCTATGCGCAGACGCCGGCCCATTTCGCCGCCCATCCGGACAGCGAGCATGCCGACATCGAGACCATCGACCATGCGCTTGATGCCTTGGACGGTGCCGTGATCGGCGTTCAGGTCGGCACCATTCACCAGAACTTCATCACCGACCATCTGCCCAATGCCGAGCTGCGCTTCTACGACACGCAAGACCAGTTGAACCTGGACCTGGTTGCCGGCCGCATCGACGCCGGTTTGGCCGACGTCACCGCCTGGATCGACCTGAACGAGGCCGAGGGCGATGAGGCGGCCGTCACGATCGGCGAGCCGATGACCGGCGTGGACTTCGAGGTCTTCGGCGCCGGTGTCGGTGTCGGCATGCGCCACGATGACACGGAACTGCACGACCAGGTGAATGCCGCGCTGGCCGCCTTGCACGAGAACGGCACATTGGAAGCGCTGGCCCACGAGTGGTTCGGCTTCGACGCCTCGCTCGAACAGCCCGGTTCCTGATCCGTCACCCGGTGCGGGCGGCCGAGGCTCCGTCCGCACCGGCCTGACGTGATCCGGCCCTTTCGGCGGCCATGGAACTTCTGACCTTCGGGGACACCGGCTGGGGCGACGAAATGCTCCGCGGCGCCGGCGTGACCATTCTGCTGGCCGTCGGCGCCTACCTGTTCGGGATCGTCGTCGGCATGGGCGGTGCGGCGATGAAGCTGTCCGGATCGGGGCTGCTTCGCGGCATCGCCGGGGTTTACACGACCGTGGTTCGCGGCGTGCCGGAATTGCTGGTCATCTACCTGCTGTTCTACGGCTCGACGCCGCTGATCATCGATCTGGCCAGCCTGTTCGGCTATACCGGCTATCTGGAAATCCCGCCCTTCCTGGCGGGTCTGCTGGCCGTCGGCCTGATCTCCGGCGCCTATTCCACCGAAGTTTTGCGCGGCGCGATGCAGGTCATTCCCGCCGGTCAGGTCGAGGCCGGACGGGCCGTCGGCCTGAGCGCGCGCCAGGTCTTCTTTCGCATCAAGCTGCCTCAGCTCTGGCGCTACGCCCTGCCGGGCCTGGGCAATGTCTGGCAATTGACCCTGAAGGACACGGCCCTGGTTTCGGTGATCAGCCTGGCGGAGCTGATGCAGATCGCCAGCATCGCCGGCAACTCCGAACGCGAACCCTTCGTCTTCTACATCGCCGCGGGAATGCTGTATCTGGTGATGACGACGTTCAGCCAGATCATCTTCCAGCGGTCCGAGCGTGTGGCCAACCGCGGCGTGCGGCGGGCCTGAGGGCGCAACCATGTTGGACCGCCTCAACACCTACTATGTCTGGCTGGACGCCATGCTGAGCGGGGCCTTGGTCACCGTTCAGATCGTCGTGCTCGTCATGCTGATCGGGATCGCGACAGGCACGGGCATGGCGCTGATGCGCCTGTCCAAGAACTGGCTCGTTTCGGGCTTTGCTTACGTCTACGTCTTCGTCTTTCGCGGCACACCGCTGTTGCTGCAGCTCTACCTGATCTATTTCGGGCTCTCCCAGTTCGATTTCGTCCGAGAGTCCTTCCTGTGGATCTTTTTCCGCGAGCCCTATTGGTGTGCGGTCTTGGCCCTGACCATGAACACGACCGCCTACACCGCCGAAATCGTGCGCGGCGGCATCCTGTCGGTGCCCCATGGCCAGGTCGAGGCGGCCCGCGCGACCGGCATGTCAAAGGCGATGGTCTTCCGGCGTCTGATCATGCCGGTGACCATTCGCCAGGCCCTGCCGTCCTACGGCAACGAAGTGATCTTGATGGTCAAGGCCAGCTCGCTGGCCAGCACGGTCACGGTCATCGAGATCACGGGCGCCGCGCGGCGGCTCTACAGCCGGTCCTACGATCCGGAGGTGTTCATGGTCGCCGGCGCGATCTATCTCCTGATCAACTGGCTGGCGGCCGAACTCGTTCAGTTCGCCGAGTACCGAATGACCCCCTATTTGCGACAGCGCAGCGACGACGGCAAAAGCGCACCCTTGATCGAGCGCCTGATCGCCAGGCCGTTGGGCATGGGCCAAAAAGCATCGGTTTGACTGACCCGCCAGACACGCTAGGCTAGGCCAATCGCATAGGGTGAGAACTGGGGAGGGTTCCTGCCATGTCGGTCGAGTCCATTTTGCGCACCAAGGGAACGGGCGTCGTGACCATCCGGTCCGACGTGAGCCTTGCGGAAGCGGCGAAGATGCTGGCGGACAAGAAGATCGGTGCCGTCGTCGTCAGCGAGGATGGCGTTGCGGTCAGCGGCATCATTTCGGAGCGCGATATCGTCCAGGCGATTGCCGCGGACGGCCACGCCGCGCTTGAACAGCCGGTCAGCGGCTTCATGACGGCCGACGTCATCACCTGCGAGCGGACCGACAGCGTCGAAGCGATCATGCAAACCATGACCGAAGGGCGCTTTCGTCATGTGCCCGTCGTGGCCGATGGTGCCCTGCTCGGCATCGTTTCGATCGGCGACGTCGTCAAGCGGCGCATCGAGGACGCCGAAGCGGAGGCCGAGCACCTGCGCGGATTTATCGCTGGCGGCTGATCGAATACGGTTTTCACAGCATTTGTGCGACCGTATGGTGCCAAATGTGATCCAAACGCAGCAAGGTTGCGTAGGCTTTGAGAACATTCTGTTCCAAAGTCGTTCATCCCAAACAAAGACGGAGGGGGATTTTTATGCGCGTTCTGACTAAGTGGGCCGTGCTCGCGGCCGCACCGGTTGTTTTGGCAGCTTGTGTCTCGTCCACACCGGAACCTCAGATGGTCGAGTTGGACATCGTCGAGACAGCCGTTTCGGCCGACGATTTCAACACGCTGGTTGCCGCTGTTCAAACCGCGGATCTGGTGGAAGTTCTGCAAAGCCCGGGCCCGTTCACGGTGTTCGCGCCGACCGATGAAGCCTTTGCGGCCCTGCCCCCGGGCACCGTCGAGAGCCTTCTGCTTGAAGAGAACCGTGACCAGTTGGTGGCCATCCTGACCTACCATGTCGTTGCGGGCGAGGTCTTCTCGACCGATCTGGCCGGCCAGGTGATCGAGGTCGAAACGGTTGAAGGCAGCCTTCTGGCCGTCGATGCGACCGACGGCGTCGTGCTGAACGGTGCCGCGACGGTTGTCGCAGCCGACGTGGACGCCAGCAACGGCGTCATTCACGTGATCGACACGGTTCTGTTGCCGCCGATGTAATCCTTGGCGGATTGTTGAGACGTAAAAAGCCGGTGGCCGTACGACGGTCGCCGGCTTTTTCTTGTCTGTTTCTCGGGGTTGTCGCCTTTTTCTGGCACAGTGAACTGGCGGAGCCCCAGGGGCAAAGATCGCACCGAGGCGGAACCGGTTCGACTTTAGGAGAACTGGTGGAGCCGAGGGGAATCGAACCCCTGACCTCGTCATTGCGAACGACGCGCTCTCCCAACTGAGCTACGGCCCCGACCGTGCGGCAAATGGAAAGCCGGGTTGGGGGCCGGCGCCGCAGGGCGCCTTCAATGGCAGAGGCCAAAAGGCGTGTCAAGGAATGACGCAAGCGGGTGATCGGGGTTAGATTGCACCGTTCTCGATCGCGAACGACATCAGGAGGCCGTCGGTGAACGAGCAGCAGAACCTGGCGGGCAAGACCCTGTTCATTACCGGTGCCAGCCGGGGCATCGGCCTGGCCATCGCCCTGCGTGCGGCCCGCGACGGCGCCAACATCGTCATCGCCGCCAAGACGGACAAACCCCATCCCAAGCTTCCTGGAACCATCCATACGGCGGCCGACGAGATCGAGCGGGCCGGCGGCGCGGCGCTGCCGCTGGTCGTCGATATACGTGACCCGGCGCAGGTTAAGGACGGTGTCGACGCCGCGGTGGACCGGTTCGGTGGGCTGGATGTCTGCATCAACAACGCCAGCGCGATCCAGCTTACCGGAACCCTGGAAACGCCGATGCGGCGGTTCGACCTGATGCATCAGGTCAACGCGCGCGGCACCTATTGCGTCAGCCAGGCCTGCCTGCCGCACCTGTTGAAGGCGGACAACCCGCACCTTCTGATGATCTCGCCGCCGCTGAACCTGAACCCGCGCTGGTTCAAGGACCACCTGGCCTACACCATGGCCAAGTACGGCATGAGCCTGTGCGTCCTGGGCATGGCGGCGGAATTTGCCGAGCACGGTGTCGGGGTCAACGCGCTGTGGCCGCGCACCGCGATCGCCACCGCCGCCCTGCAGATGCTGCCGGGCGTCGACCCGACCCATTGCCGAAAGCCCGAGATCGTGGCCGACGCGGCCCATGCGATCATGACCCGGCGGGCGGCATCGACGACGGGCAATTTCTTCATCGATGACGAGGTCCTGGCCACGGCCGGCATCACGGATCTTTCGGCCTACGCGGTCGACCCGGCAAAGGCGCCCTACCCGGACTTTTTCCTCGACTGACCAGCGCTGATTTGTCACCGATCGCCGATTGCGAAGCGGCCTTGGTCGTGCCAGTGTGCGGCGAATTTCCGCGACCCGACCAAACAGCGAAACAGTAGGAAAAATGCCTGACTTCAAGACCCTCGACGACATCGATGTCACCGACAAGGTCGTGCTTGTGCGCGCGGATCTGAATGTCCCGATGAAGGATGGGCATGTCACCGATGCCACGCGGCTGGAACGGCTGGTCCCGACCTTGCACGAGCTGGAGCAAAAGGGCGCCAAGATCGTGGTCATGAGCCATTTCGGGCGGCCGAAGGGCAAGGTGGTGCCGGAAATGTCGCTGCGCCCGGTCGCAGAGGCGCTGGGCAAGATCCTCGGCGCCCCGGTCGCGTTTTCGAAGGACTGCGTCGGCCCTGCCGCGGCCCAGAATGTCGACCATATCGGCGAGGGCGGCGTCCTGGTCTTGGAGAATCTGAGGTTTCACGCCGAGGAAGAGAAGAACGATCCGGCCTTTGCGGCGAAGCTTGCCGCGCTGGGCGATATCTATGTGAATGACGCGTTTTCGACCGCCCATCGGGCACACGCGTCGACGGAGGCGATTGCCCATCTGCTGCCGTCGGCCGCCGGTCGCCTGATGGAGGCGGAGTTGAAGGCGCTGGGGGCCGCGTTGGAAGCGCCGAAACGTCCGGTTGCGGCGGTGGTCGGCGGGGCCAAGATTTCGACCAAGCTGGAACTGCTGGGCAATCTAATTGTCAAGGTCGATCGCCTGATCCTGGGTGGTGGCATGGCCAATACCTTCCTGGCCGCCAAGGGTGTGGCGATGGGCAAAAGCCTGGTCGAGGGCGAGATGCTGGACGAGGCGCGCGCGATCATGGCCAAGGCGGAAGGCACTGACTGCACGATCCTACTGCCGACGGACGGTGTTGTGGCCAAGGAGTTCAAGGAAGGCGCGGCAAGCGAGACCGTGTCGGTCGACGCCATTCCCGGCGATGCCATGATGCTGGATGTCGGCCCCGACAGCGTTCGCGACCTGAAGGCGGTCCTGACCGAATGCCACACGCTGGTCTGGAACGGCCCGCTGGGCGCGTTCGAAATCGCGCCGTTCGACGCGGGTACGAGCGCGGTGGCGCAGGAGGCGGCGCGCCTGACGGAGGCCGGTGCGCTGATGTCCGTGGCGGGCGGCGGCGACACGGTGGCGGCGCTGGCCAAGGCCGGCGTCCTGGACCGGTTCACCTATGTATCGACGGCCGGCGGTGCGTTCCTGGAGTGGCTTGAGGGCAAGACGCTGCCTGGCGTGGCGGCGCTGGCCGCCTAGACTCTTCGTCTTTGCTTGTTCCGACCGGTTCAAGTCCTAAGTGAAACAGCGGGGCTTGGACACCGGGAGGGACTTGGCATGCTGCGGACCCTAGGCTTGGCACTGGCGGCGCTGCTGCTGGTGCCGCAGACACTCGTCGCACAACAGGTCGGGCAGCAGTTTGACGTACGGGTCGCCGACCTGCCGGCGCCCTACGCGACGGCAAGCGCGCGCAACGGGCCGCAGACCGTGCCCCGCCCGCCGGGCACGACGCTCAACCTGCCGGACGGGTTCAGCGCCACCCTGTTCGCGGAGAATCTGAGCCATCCGCGCGAGATGGCGGAACTGCCCAACGGCGACATCCTGGTGTCGGAGCCGCGCGCGGGCGTGATCACGCTGCTGCGCGATGCCGACCGGGACGGTGTCGCGGAGGTCGCGCAGACCTTCGTCCGCGACCTGATCGTGCCCTATGGCATCGATGTGCAGGGCTATCTCGTCTATGTCGCGGACGGACGCGGTGTTTGGCGCTTTCCCTACACCTTGGGCGATCTGCGCGCGGCGTCGGCACCGGAACAAGTGACCGATCTCGGCGTGTTCGGCTCAGGCCTGGGGCATTGGAGCCGCAGCCTGGTGTTTCATCCCGACGGCGAGCGGTTCTATGTCGGCGTTGGATCGCGCGGCAACATCGATGTCGAGGATTTGCCGCGCGCCACGATCATGGAATTCACGCTGGCGAACGGGGCGCCGGCGCCGGGCAGGATCTTCGCCAGCGGGCTGCGTAACGCGATCGGCGTGGCGTTTTATCCCGGTTCGACCGACCTGTTCACGGTGGTGAACGAGCGCGATGGCATGGGCGACGGCCTGGTGCCCGATTTCCTGACCCGCGTGCGAGACGGCGGGTTTTATGGCTGGCCCTATGCCTATCTGGGCCCCAACCCGCAGCCGGGCTTTGCCGAGCGTGCACCGGACCTGGTCGCCCGCACGATCGAGCCCGATCTGTTGTTCATGTCCCATTCCGCGCCGATCGACCTGGTGTTCTATGAAGGCGACATGTTCCCGGAGGATTATCGCGGCGACGCCTTCGTTTCCTTGCGCGGTTCGTGGAACCGGTCGGACCCGACCGGCTACATCGTCGTGCGCGTGCCGATGTCCAACGGTGTTCCGGACGGCGACTACGAGGTGTTTGCGACGGGCTTTCGGCTGGATGATGGGGCCACGCGCGCCCAGGTTTGGGGCCGCCCGACCGGCCTGCTTGCAACACTGGATGGGGCGTTGCTGATCGCCGACGACACCTCAGGCACGATCTGGCGCGTCACTTACGATAACTGAGGCCTGACGCCCGGCCTTGAGGGCGGTCCGCGCCCGTGCCAGGGGCGGCGACGGTCCTCCTCCTCGCAGCGCTGCATGATCGCCACGAAGTCGGCCAGGCGCTTGCCCGGCTCCGGCGCGAAGCGCGTTTCCAGGATTTCGGCTTCGGCCATGCGGTCGAGCCGGAAGTTTCGGAAGTCGTTGCGCAGCTCGCACCAGGCGACCATCACCCAGACCGGTCCGTAAAAGGCGAGCGCCAATGGCCTGACCACTCGCTCCGACCGGTCGCCGGCCTCGTCCGCATAATCCAGCTTGATCTTGCGGCGCAGACGGATCGATTTTCGGATGCCGGCCATGTCGACCGCGATCGGGGCGCGATAATGCTGTTCCGGTGCGATCAGGTGGGTCGAGACGAACTCTTCGCGCAGGTGTTCGGGTAACACGCTGCCGATCTTGGCGCGTACGTCCTCCGCCGCGCGGGCGAGTTCCGGATCGCTCCAACTCGCCACGATGCTGGCGCCCAGGGCCAGGGCCTCGATCTCGTCCACCGTGAACATCAGCGGCGGCAGGTCGTAGCCATCGCGCAAGAGATAGCCGACGCCGGCCTCGCCCTCGATCGGCACGCCGGAACCGATCAAATCGGCGACGTCGCGATAGACGGTGCGGACGGACACCTCCAACTCCTCCGCCAGGTCGCTGGCACGGGTCACCGCGGCCCGTCGGCGCAGGATCTGGATGATTTGGAACAGTCGGTCGGCGCGTCTCATGAAACTGACACTATGATAGCTCTCCTGACAACAAGATGTCAGTAGGGTGTCACTATAGTCCAATTCACCAAACGGCGCCGCGCCGGATTTGACACCGAATGACCGCCCGAACGACCGCACGACGAGGAGATACGAGGGATGTCGACAAACGCCATCATGCCGCTGTTTCCAAGCCAGGATCTTCCTGCCACAGAGACATTCTACACTGGCCAGGGATTTCAAGCCGTGATGTCCGGGCCGGACTATCTGCAGCTGTCCCATCGTGACAAGCCGGACGTTCAGCTCGGCTTCTTCAAGCCGAAGCCGGATCACCCGCTGGGCATGTTTCGGGTAACGGATGCCGGGGCGGCCTTTCTGTCCATCGAGGTCGACGATGTGGACGAACAGCTCGTGGCGGCGCGGCGGGCGGGCCATGTGCTGGCCATCCCGCCACGGCAGGAGCCGTGGGGACAGCGCCATTTCGCCATTGTCGACCCCAACGGCATTTTGGTCGACTTCAACAAGATGGAGCCGTTCGCCGCGCCGGAGGCGGCCTGAACGCCAGGCCGATTAGGCTTCCTTGTTTTCCTCTGCCTGAAGGGCGGCCTGGTCTCGCATCAGAAGCGGGACCTGGGCCGCCCCGAACAGCAGCGTGATCGGCATGATGCCGAACAGCTTGAAGCCGGCCCAGAACTCGGTTGAGAAGTTGCGCCACACGATCTCGTTTAACACCGCCAGAAACAGGAAGAAGAACGCCCAGCGCCAGCTCAACGTCCGCCAGCCTGCGTCGGTCATCTGCAGCACCGGGCCCATGATCACCTTGATGTAGGACCGGCCCATGGCCAGCCCGGCAAACAGGACCGAGGCGAACAAGAGGTTCACGACGGTCGGCTTGATCTTGATGAAAAGGTCGTCGGCCAGGATCAGCGTCAGCCCGCCGAAGGCCAACACGAACACCGCGCTGACCAGCGGCATGATCGGCAGCCGGCGTTCCAGCTTCAGCGACAGGCCCACAGCGATGACGGTGGCCACCATGAAGCAGCCGGTGGCGATGAAGATGCCCCAGATCTGATTGACGACGAAGAAGACGACCAGCGGCCCGGCCTCCAGGCCGAGGCGTCGCCAGGCGGCGGCGTCGACCTGCTGGGGCGCTTGGGATGGGCTGGCTTCGCTCATTGGAAGGCGGGCTCCGAAAAGCTGCGCAGCTTTCGACTGTGCAGTTGTTCCGGCGGCAAGGCGCTGAGCTTTTCCAGCGCCGAGATGCCGATCTGAAGATGCTGGCCCACCTGGGTCTTATAAAACTCGTTGGCCATGCCGGGCAGCTTGATCTCGCCGTGCAGGGGTTTGTCGGACACGCACAACAGCGTGCCGTAGGGGACGCGAAAGCGGAAGCCGTTAGCGGCGACCGTCGCGCTTTCCATGTCGAGCGCGATGGCGCGGGATTGCGAGAAACGCTGCGTCAGTTCCCTTTGATCGCGCAGTTCCCAGTTGCGATTGTCGATCGTCGCCACCGTGCCAGTGCGCATGACCCGTTTCAGCTGCCAGCCGGACAGGTTTGTCACCTCGCTGACCGCCTGTTCGAGCGCGATTTGCACCTCCGCCAGCGGCGGCACTGGCACCCAGGTGGGCAGGTCGGCGTTCAGCACATTGTCTTCGCGCACATAGCCGTGGGCGAGCACATAGTCGCCCAGCTTCTGACTGTTCCGCAGCCCCGCGCAGTGTCCCAGCATGATCCAGGCATGGGGCCGCAGCACGGCGATATGGTCGCTGATGGTCTTCGCGTTGGACGGCCCGACCCCGATATTCACCATCGAGATGCCGCCATGCTTGGGCCGCTTTAAGTGATAGGCCGGCATTTGCGGCAGCCTTTGGGCCACGGCGCCTTCCGGGTCCTTGCCCAGGCGCTTGTTCCAGGTGATCGCGTTTCCGGGCTCGACGATACAGTCGTAGGTCTCGTCACCCGCCGCCATCAGCGCATGGCCGTAACGCACGAACTCGTCGATGTAGAACTGATAATTGGTGAACAGGACGAAGTTCTGAAAATGGTCGCAGCCGGTTGCGGTGTAGTGCTTCAGGCGGTGCAGGCTGTAGTCGATGCGCGGCGCGGTGAACAGTGCCAAGGGCGCCGGCTTGCCGCTGTGGACTTCGTAGGTCGAGTTGACGATCTCGTCATCGACGGCCGTCAGGTCGGGCACGTCGAACCGGTCACGCAACAGGGCCAGATGTTCCGGCGCCAGATCGCCCTCGACATGCAGGCCGTCGGGGAACGCGAAGTGAACGGGGATCGGCGACTCGCTGGTGCCGACCTCAAGCGGAACGCCGTGGTTGCGAACGAGCTGGTGCAGCTGGTCGCGCAGATAGGACTTGAACAGATCGGGACGGGTCAGCGTGGTCCGGTAGGTCCCGGGCTCGTCGACGAAGCCATAGGCCAGCCTGGTGTCGGCGCCCGTGAACGTGTCGGTCGACATGCCGACATAGGGGTAACAGGCGCGCACGGGCCGGTCCAAGGCCTCGCCCCTTGCCATGGCCTGAAAGCGCTGCCGCAGGAACGCGGTGGCCTCCTCGTAGAGTTCGGCGATGCGTTCGTAGGCGCGATCGGGGTCATCGAAGTGCTGCGGCGGATGGACCGGACCCCGCTCAACCTCAAGCCGTTCGGTCACGCGCGGGTCCATCAGGCTTCCAGCCCCATCAGCGAGCGGGCGAACTGCTTGGGATCGAAGGGCCGCAGATCATCGATGCCCTCACCGACGCCGACAGCATGGACCGGCAGGCCGAAACCTTCCGCCAGGGCGACCAGCACGCCGCCGCGCGCCGATCCGTCCAGCTTGGTGACGACCAGACCGGTGACCTGGACCATGTTGCGGAACACTTCGACCTGGTTCTTGGCGTTCTGGCCGGTGGTTGCGTCCAGTACCAGCAGCACGGCGTGCGGGGCCGCTTCGTCCTGCTTCTTCAGAACGCGGACGATCTTCTGCAACTCGGCCATCAGGTTGTCTTTGTTCTGCAGCCGGCCGGCCGTGTCGATCAGCAGGATGTCACTACCTTCCCGCTTTGCCCTCGCCAGCGCGTCGAAGGCAAGGCCGGCGGCATCGGCGCCCGGTTCGCCCGCGACGATCGGCACCCCGGCCCGTTCGGCCCAGACCTTGAGTTGTCCGATGGCCGCGGCCCGGAAGGTATCGCCGGCCGCGACCATGACGGACAGGCCGTCGCCGCGCCATTGATCGGCCAGCTTGCCGATGGTGGTCGTCTTGCCGGCGCCGTTGACCCCGACCACCAGCACGGTGAAGGGCTGTGCCGAACGGTCCGGCGTCAGGGCAACCGCCGCGGGCTCCAAGATCTTGGCGACGGCTTCGGCCAGGTGGCTGCGCACCTCTTCGGCCGTGACCTCCTTGTCGAAGCGGCCCTGCGCCAGGTCGGCGGTCAGCTTGGCCGCCGTGGCGGGGCCAAGATCGGCGCTGATCAGCAACTCCTCCAGCTCCTCCAGCGCCTCGTCGTCCAGCTTGCGCTTGGTGAAGATGCCGGTGATGCCGTCGGTCAGCCGCTCCGACGAGCGCGACAGGCCGTCGCGCAAACGCGCGAACCAGCCCTTGCGCTTGGGCGCGCCGGCCTCGGCGGCCGGGTCGGAAACTGTATCGGGTGTTGACATGGCCGCCTCTATACACGAAGCGCGGGGTCTGGCGATAGAGGTGCGGTAGGGCCGCTTTGCGGCGATCAGACGCGTCGGCTGATCGCCCAGATCATCGCCGCACCGGCGGCGGCAAAGGCCACGCCCTGTCCGGCAACCGGGCCCAGCAGAAAGCTGGCCGGCAGCAACGGTGCCAATGTCAAAACAATGCCCTTCCACGGGGCGTACTGCATCATACTCATCTCAATAAACTCCAGACGTTAGAGCCTGTTTGAGAATTGCTTACGGTCTGCATCGCTGCCAGAGCCGCGAGTGTTAGGAGCGGTGGCGCCGGCGATGCTGGAGGCATCGTCAAGCCGGCGCGACGCGGCAATCGTGGCTCTGGCAGCGACCCGAAGGGCCGTCTTATCAAGGCCTTGGGGCCCAATAGTCTTGTGGGTCGACCGCCGCTTGCGATGCGCTCGGCATCGCGGCGCGACGCTCTCCTAGCCCAAGACCTTGATAAGACGGTGCAGGCCATAAGCAATTCTCAAACAGGCTCTCAGGACACCCGGATTGGTGCCCTCTTCGATTGTGGGTCCCGAATGGCTGAAATCTGGGGATGGTCTCGTCAGCCGGTCCCTGCAATTTCGGCAGGTCAGACCGGCATTTGATGCTTGGGCGGGTTAGCGGGGCCGGGGAATGCCGATGGTGTGGAAACCGCTGTCGACATGGTGCACCTCGCCGGTGACCGCGCCGGACAGGGGGCTCAACAGATAGACCGCCGCACCGCCCACTTCTTCGGCCGTGGTGTTGTGGCCCAGCGGCGAGGCGGCCTCGCTGTGGCGATAGACGTAGCGCGCGTCGGCGACGGCGCTGCCGGCAAGGGTGCGCATGGGCCCGGCCGACAGGGCGTTCACGCGGATGCCATCGGGGCCGAGGTCGGAGGCCAGATAGCGCACGCTGGCCTCCAGCGCGGCCTTGGCGACGCCCATGACGTTGTAGTTTGGCACGACGCGTTCGGCACCCAGATAGGTCAGCGTCAGCAGGCTGCCCCCCTCTGTCATCATGGCCGTCGCGCGCTGGGCAAGCGCGGTGAACGAATAACAGGACACCCGCATGGTGAGCTGGAAGTTGTCGAGCGAGGTGTCGAGATACCGGCCCTTCAACTCGTCCTTGTCGGAAAACGCCACGCAATGGACCAGAAAGTCGAGCTTGTCCCAATGCTCGCGCAGGCGGTCGAAGACCGCATCCATGCTTGCCGGGTCCTCGACATCGCAGGGCAGCACGATGGACGAGCCGACGCTTTCGGCCAAGGGTTCCACGCGCTTGCGCAGCGCGTCGAGCTGATAGGTGAAGGCCAGTTCCGCGCCGTGTTCGCGTGCGGCGGACGCAATGTGCCAGGCGATCGAATGGCCGTTGGCGACACCCAAAACCAGGCCGCGCTTGCCGGCCAGCAATCCCGAACTCAAGAACCTACTCCGCGAGTTTTTTGAAGACGAGGCAGGCGTTGGTGCCGCCAAAGCCGAAGCTGTTCGACATCACACAGTTCAAACCGGCATTGTCCCGCCGCTCGGTCACGATGTTCATGCCCTCCGCGTCCGCGTCCAACGTCTCGATGTTGGCCGACGCGGCGACGAAGTCGTTGTCCAGCATCAACAGCGAATAGATGACCTCTTGGACCCCGGTGGCGCCCTGCGAATGGCCGGCCAGGGATTTTGTCGAACTCAACATCGGCACCTTGTCGCCGAACGTTTCCTTGATCGCGACCAGTTCGCTGGTGTCGCCCACCGGCGTGGAGGTGCCGTGGGTGTTGATGTAGTCGATCGGATAGTCCAGCGGCGCCATGGCCTGGCGCATGCAGCGCACCGCGCCCTCGCCGGATGGCTGGACCATGTCGTAACCGTCGGAGGTGGCGCCGTAGCCGACCAGTTCGCCATAGATCTTTGCGCCGCGCGCTTTGGCGTGCTCAAGCTCCTCCAGCACC
This sequence comes from Pseudomonadota bacterium, assembly GCA_039177555.1. Classification (GTDB taxonomy): domain Bacteria; phylum Pseudomonadota; class Alphaproteobacteria; order DSM-16000; family Inquilinaceae; genus JANQGH01. The sequence goes on from JBCDFV010000007.1 coordinate 75,043, forward strand.
ACGACCCCGCCGCCGCCGGAGATGACGAAGCCGTCGCGGTCGGCATCGTAGGCGCGCGAGGCCCGTTCCGGCGTGTCGTTGTACTTGGACGACAGGGCGCCCATGGCGTCGAACAGCACGGTCAGTGTCCAGTGCAGTTCCTCGCCGCCGCCGGCGAACACGATGTCCTGCTTGCCCCACTGGATCATCTCCGCGCCGTTGCCGATGCAGTGGGCGCTGGTGGAGCACGCCGAACTGATCGAATAGTTCACGCCAAGGATCTTGAACGGGGTGGCCAGGGTCGCCGATGTCGTCGACGACATGCAGCGCGGCACCATGTAGGGGCCGACCTTCTTCGGGCTCTTCTCCCGCGCGATATCGGCGGCGGCCACCAGGTTGGAGGTCGACGGCCCGCCCGAGCCCATGATCAGGCCGGTGCGTTCGTGCGAGATCTCGTTCGCCTCCAGGCCCGCATCGGCGATGGCCTGTTCCATGGCGATGTAATTGTAGGCCGCGCCATCGCCCATGAAGCGGCGCAGCTTGCGGTCGATATGGTCCTCGACATTCAGCTTGATCGAGCCGTGGATGTGGCTGCGGAAGCCCATCTCTTTATAGGTTTCACAAGCAACGATGCCGGACCGGCCCTCGCGCAGGCTGGCCACGGCCTCATCGGCGTTGTTGCCGATGCTGCTGACGATACCCAGGCCGGTGACGACGACGCGTCTCATCTTCTGGCCTCATCCACTCGCGGTTCTGACGCCGTCAGCCACGACGGCGCTTCGGTGTTACTTGTCGTCGGGCCGGGTAAACAGGCCGACGCGCAGATCCTTGGCCTCATACATAGGTTCTCCGTCGACGACCATCGAGCCGTCGGCGATCCCCAATACCAGGCGGCGGTTCACAACGCGCCTGATGTCCAGACGATAGGTCGCTAGCTTGGCGGTCGGCAAGACCTCACCGCTGAACTTGACCTCGCCGGTGGAAATGGCGCGGCCGCGGCCCGGCGCACCGGTCCAGCCCAGGTAGAAGCCCAAGAGCTGCCACAACGCGTCCAGCCCCAGGCAGCCCGGCATGATCGGGTCGGATTCAAAATGGCACTTGAAGAACCAGAGGTCCGGTTTGAGGTCGAATTCCGCCACCAACTCGCCCTTGCCATAGGCGCCACCTTCGGCCGAGATGTGGGTGATCCGGTCGACCATCAGCATCGGCGGCAGGGGCAGCCGTGCGTTGTTGGGGCCGAACAGCTCGCCATGCGCGCAGCGCAGCAGGTCTTCATAGGGGTAGCTGTTCTGGCCGGTCACTGGATTTCCGTCACGTCGTCGTCTAGGGGCGTTCTTGAGAGGCCGGGCGTGGCCAAGGCGATCATTCGCGCGCGACTCTAGCGGTTTTGCACACTCAGACAAGGGCGAAACGGGGACGGCCGATCGACCCCCCGGTGGCGCGTCAGTTTGGCCGCGCATCGACCAAATCCCTTCAAATCTCGATTCTTTTGGGCCATATGTTTCAAATGACGGAACGCCGCCCCTATCGGCAGATTGTCGAACGCCTGCAAAGCGCGGGTTTGCGACCGACCCAACAGCGCATGGCGCTGGCCAGGCTGCTGTTCGAAGGGCGTGACCGCCATGTGACCGCCGAGCAGCTTCACGGCGAGGTGCAGGCGGCGCGGCGGCCGGTCTCGCTGGCGACGGTCTACAACACGCTGAACCAGTTCACCCGCGCCGGCCTGCTGCGCGAGGTGGTGGTCGGCGCCGGGCGATCCTACTTCGACACCAACGTGGCCAACCACCACCATTTCTTCCACTCAGGCAGCGGCGAACTGACGGATATCGACGGGGCGTCGATTCGCATCGATGGGCTGCCGGAACCGCCCGACGGCGCCGCCATCGAGCGGGTCGATATCGTGATCAGGCTGGCCGATACCGCCGATCGGGAAGGCTGAAACGGTCGTCTCGAAGCGTCGGATTGGTTCGAAACCCTGGCCAAGGCCGAGAAGTTGCATGCCGGCCGTCTGCAAAAAGCCCTGGAGACCATCGCCTGATCCCGCCTGGCTGCACGACTATCGAGTCTGTTGGATCAGCGCGGATGGGGGACTTTCGCCTTGCCCGGATGGATTGGATTCGGCGCCCGGCCCTGAAGACATTCCGGAAGGCTGCCCGGCCGGGTCAGTCAACCGCCTCGTCGGGATAGACGCCCCACAGGGCGCCGCGCGGCAGCCAGCCCCGTAGGCCCGAGGCCTCGAACAGGCAATAGGCACCCTCCTGCGCAGCCGGTTCGGGGCATTCGATCAGGTCGCCCAAGACCTGCGGTTCGATGCGGGCGATCAGGCCGGCGTCCGGCTGCGGGTCGCGCAGCATCTCCTGCGGTTCTTGCGCCATCACGATGGCCGTGCGCCGGCCGCTCAACTGGCTGTGGTGGACCCAGCCGCCTTCGCCCTGCCAGTCGCGGATCTGACGCCAATTGTCGAACTCGGAGATGATCTCGACGGGCAATCCCTGCTGAACGAACACCCATTCGATGGGATATTGCCGGCCGGGGCCGGTCCGTACATTGGCCTCGTCATTGCGCATCGAGGCAAACCGGGGGGTCGGCAGGGTCTGCGCGATCGCGTCCAGCGACAAAAGGCCCCACAGCAAGACGACCATCAGCGCCGTCGCGCGGTTGGCCCCCTTGGCGCTGGCAAGTGATTCGCCCATACCCCCAAGTTCACGGCGGCGGGCGGCCCGGGTCAAGCGCTGGACAGCGACCGGCCACCCTGCTATGGCCGACCGAACCTTCAGCAAGGCCGACCGCATCCATGCCAGACACCAAACGCCCGTTGGTCATCGTCACGCGAAAGCTGCCGGACGTCATAGAGACGCGCATGATGGAGCTGTTCCGTGCGCGGCTGAATCTCGACGACCAGGCCATGGACCGCGCGGCGCTGAAACAGGCGATGGCGGAGGCCGAGGTGCTTGTGCCGACCGTTACCGACCGCATCGATGAGGACATTCTGTCCGCCGCCGGCCCGAACCTGAAGCTGATCGCCAGCTTCGGCACGGGCGTTGACCATATCGACCTGCGGGCCGCGCGAGAAAAGCGCCTGACGGTCACCAACACGCCTGGCGTGCTGACCGACGACACCGCCGACATGACCATGGCCCTGATCCTGGCCGTGTCGCGGCGCCTGGTGGAAGGCGAGCGGCTGATCCGCGACGGTGCGTGGCAGGGCTGGAGCCCGACCTTCATGCTGGGCCACCGCTTGAAGGGCAAGCGGCTGGGCATTGTCGGCATGGGCCGTATCGGGCGGGCCCTGGCGCGCCGGGCGCGCGGCTTTGGCCTCTCGATCCACTATCACAACCGCAGGCGCGTGCGCGAAGAGGTCGAGCAGGAGCTGGAGGCGACCTATTGGGACAGCCTGGACCAGATGCTGGCCCGCACGGACATCGTATCGGTGAACTGCCCGCGCACGCCGGCGACCTATCATCTGATGAACGCGCGGCGCCTGAAGCTGATGAAGCGTGATGGGATCATCGTGAACACATCGCGTGGCGAGGTGATCGACGAAAAGGCGATGGCCGACCTGCTGCGGCAGGGTGAAATCGCCGGGGCGGGGCTGGACGTGTTCGAGAACGAGCCGGCGGTGAACCCGCGCCTGTTGAAGCTGCCGAACGTGGTGCTGATGCCTCATATGGGCTCGGCCACGATCGAGGGCCGGATCGACATGGGCGAAAAGGTCATCATCAACATCCGCGCCTTCGCCGACGGCCACGTGCCGCCGGACCGTGTCATCGACACGGAGTTCTGAGCCCGCCAGGGCGAGAGGCCGCCATGCCCCAGGAAACGCCGGACTTCGACGTCGTCGCCCTGTCCGCACGACCGGACTTGGACGAGCAGCACACGCAGATCGTGAACGCAGCTTGGCCCGAATTCATGCTGCACGATCCGGTGCTCGACCGAAACTGGTGGGCCCTGAATGAATGCTTTGCGGACTATCAGTTCGCACTGCTTGACCAGGACGACATCCTCGGTCTCGCCAACACCGTGCCGCTTCAGTTCACCGGGCCGTTGACGGATCTGCCCGATCGCGGGGTCGATTGGGGGATGGAGAAGGCCGTTCTCGACCATCATCAGGGGGCAGCGCCGAATTGCCTGATGGGCATTCAGGCCGTCGTCAATCCCGCGCATCGGGCCAAACGGTTGAGCGGGGCCTTGGTGGCCCAGATGGTCGCGCTGGCGGCCCGGATGGGCATTCGAACCGTGATCCTTCCCGTGAGACCGAACCAGAAGGCCCAGTTCCCGCTGATCCCGATGGAGCGGTATGTCACCTGGACCAACGATGCCGGCCTTCCCTACGATGCCTGGCTGCGGGTCCATGTGCGCATGGGCGGCAGGATCATCCGGGTTTGCCCCGATTCCATGCTCATTCCAGGCACGATCGCGGACTGGTCTCGCTGGACGGGATTAGAGTTCCCGGGCAGCGGGCGCTATTGCGTGCCGGGCGCCCTGAACCCGATCGACATCGACCTTGAACAAGACCAGGGGATCTATCGCGAGCCGAACGTCTGGGTCGTACACGACGTCGACGATTAGCGATGGGCCGACAGATCGCTGATCGAGGCCTGCGGACCGCATAGCGGGCAGGCCGGGTCGCGCGGAATGGCCAGCTTGGTGAAGCGCATCGACAGGACGTCGATCAGTAGCAACTGGCCCGACAGGCTGTCGCCGAGGTCAAGCACCGTCTTTACCGCCTCGACCGCCTGTAATGAGCCGACGACGCCGGCCAGCGCGCCCAAAACCCCCGCCTCGGCACAGTTGGGCACCGCGTCCGGCGGGGGCGGTTCCGGGAACAGGCAGCGATAGCAAGGATGCGGTGGTCCGTCATAGGCGCGGAAGACCGATAGCTGCCCCTCGAAGCGCAAGAGTGCCGCCGAGACCAGCGGCTTGCGCGCGAAATAGCAGGCATCGTTCAAGAGATAACGGGTGGCGAAATTGTCGCTGCCGTCGATGACCAGGTCGTAGCTGTCGATCAGGGCTTCGACGTTGGCGGCGCTCAGCCGCTCCACGATCGCGTCGACGGTGACGTCGGGGTTGAGCGCCGCGATTTTTTGGGCCGCGCTTTCGACCTTCGGCACGCCAAGGGTGCCGGTGTCGTGGATGACCTGACGCTGCAGGTTCGACAGGTCGACCACATCGTCATCGACAATGCCCAGCCGCCCGAAGCCGGCGGCGGCCAGGTACAGCAGCAACGGCGCGCCCAACCCGCCGGCCCCCACCACCAGCGCCGAGGTCCGCAGCAGCTTCGCCTGACCGGGCCCACCGATTTCCGGCAGGATCAGATGGCGGGCATAGCGGTCGATCTGGTCGTCGGTGAGGTCCATGCGCCCTTCTTACGGCGCGGGCGCGTGGACCTCAACCAACGTCAGATGGTGCTGACTCTTCGGCCAGGGTGCTGCGGTGCTCACTCCAAGCCCTCGAACAGGGCGGTGGAGAGATAGCGTTCGGCGATCGACGGGATGATGGCGACGATCTGCTTGCCCTCATTGCCGGGCCGCGCGCCGACCTCCAGCGCCGCCGCGAAGGCAGCACCTGACGAGATGCCGGCGGGCAGCCCTTCCAGCCGGGCGACCTGGCGCGCCATTTCGAAGGCGCGGTCGTTAGCGATCTGGACCACCTCGTCGATGATGCCCGTATTCAGGATATCCGGCACGAAACCGGCGCCGATGCCCTGGATCTTGTGCGGCCCCGGTTGACCGCCGGACAGGATCGGGCTGTCCTCTGGCTCCACGGCGATGGCCTGAAAGCTGGGCTTGCGCTGTTTGATGACCTCTGAAACGCCGGTGATCGTGCCGCCGGTGCCGACGCCCGAGATCAGGATGTCGACGCCGCCGTTGGTATCGCGCCAGATCTCTTCCGCCGTCGTGTTGCGGTGGATTTCCGGGTTGGCCGCGTTTTGGAACTGTTGGGGAATGAGGGCGTTCGGCAGTTCCTCGACCAGTTCCTGCGCCTTGGCGATGGCACCCTTCATGCCCTTGGCCGCCTCGGTCAGGTACAGCTCCGCGCCCAGCAGCTTCAACATCTTGCGGCGTTCGATCGACATGCTTTCCGGCATGGTCAGGATCAGGCGATAGCCCTTAGCGGCGGCCACGAAGGCCAGCGCAATGCCGGTGTTGCCCGATGTCGGTTCGACCAGCACCGTCTCGCCCGGCACCGCCTTGCCGCTCGCCTCCAAGGCCTCGACCATCGCCAGGCCGATCCGGTCCTTAACGCTGGACAGAGGATTGAAGAATTCGAGCTTGGCCAGGATGTCCGCCTTGACGCCGTACTCCGCCGTCAGCTTCGGCACGCGGACCAGCGGTGTTGCGCCGATCGTATCGAGGATGGAGTCGTAGATCCGCCCCCGAAACTCGGGGTTCCCCGGCGGGGCATTGTCCTGCATGGCAACGCTCATATTTAACACTCCTTCATCGTATATTAACTGTTATTCACAGTTCTAGGCGCGAATTTATGGTCGAACGCGCGCAATGCAAAGGACTTTCTCTTTCCCCCCGACTAGATGGACCAGTCGACCGCCGGCACCCCTTCGCGCGCAATGCCCTTCTCGCGGGCCGCGCGGCACAGATCGTCCACCGTGGTCTCGTCCATCTTGGCCATGCAGGCCTCCTGCATCTGGTCCCAAATCGGCCGGACCACCTCGCGACCCAGGTTGGACCCGGCCGGATCGTCGATCGGGTCTTGGGCGCTTTCCATCGCCCGGACCACGCGGACAATGTCGCCCAGCGAGATCAGGCGCCGTTCGCGGGCCAGGCGATAGCCGCCACGCGGTCCGCGCACGCCGCTTAGTATGCCTGCGCGGACAAGCTGCTGAAGCACCTGTTCCAAATAACGGCGGGGAATGCCCTGCCGTTCGGTGATGACGCTGCTTTGCACCGGCTGATCGCCGGAATGGTAGGCGATGTCGACAACGGCCTCGATGGCGAACAGCAGCTTTTTGGACAGGCGGAACATGGCTGCGTCAGCTTTGCGTGCCGGTGGAGCCGAAACCGCCGCCGCCGCGCGCGGTCTCGTCCAGGCTCGATACGACACGCCACGTCGCCCGTTCGTGCCGGGCAATGACCATTTGCGCGATGCGCATGCCGCGTTCGATCGTGAACGCCGCGTCGCCCAGGTTGGCCAGGATGACCTTCACCTCGCCGCGATAGTCTGCGTCGATGGTTCCCGGGCTGTTCGGCAGCGTGATGCCGTGGCGCAGCGCCAGGCCGGACCGGGGGCGCACCTGCGCCTCGAACCCTTCGGGCAAGGCAATCGTCAGGCCGGTCGGGATCAGTTCGCGCTGGCCGGGTTGCAAGACCACGGGTTCGTCCACCGCCGCCAGCAGGTCCATGCCGGCCGCCAGGTCGGTGGCGTAGGCGGGCAGCGGCAGGTCGGCGCCGTGCGGCAGGCGGGCCACGGCGATTTCAAGCGGCTTGATGGTCATTCGGCAAAAGGTCCGCGTTCGATGATGGTTTGCACGAGCCGGCGGCCGACATCGCGCTTGGTGAGTGTCGGCCAGTCCTCGACCCCGTCCGGGGTGACAAGATGGACGGTGTTGCGGTCGCCGCCGAACGTGCCGACGGCAGGCGAAACGTCGTTGGCCAGAATCCAGTTGCAGCCCTTTCTGGCCAATTTAGCCTGGGCATGGGCCACCACGTCCTCGGTCTCGGCCGCGAAGCCGATCACTATGCCCGGCCGTTCCGGGCCGCTCTTCGACAGGGTGGCCAGGATGTCCGGATTCTCGCTGAGAGTCAGTGTCGGCGTCGCCTGACCGTCCGCCTTCTTCAGCTTCTGTTCGGCCGCGTCGGCAACGTGCCAGTCGGCCACGGCAGCCGCGCAAACCGCGATGTCGGCCGGCAAGGCGGCTTGGCAGGCCGCCAGCATCTCTTTGGCGGTTTCGACCGGCACGGTCGTCAGGCCGGGCGGTTCCGGCAGGTCCACGGGACCGGTGACCAGCGTCACCTCCGCGCCAGCCTCGGCCAAGGCCATGGCGATCGCATGACCCTGCCGGCCCGACGACCTGTTGGCGATGTACCGGACCGGGTCGATCGGTTCATGGGTTGGGCCGCTGGTCACCAGCGCCCGGCGCCCCGCCAACGGCCCGCTGGCGGTTTGAAAGAAGTTCGAGATCTCGGCGACGATCTCCAACGGCTCCGCCATGCGGCCGGGGCCGTATTCGCCGCAGGCCATGTCGCCCTCGTTGGGGCCGACGATCATCACGCCGCGATCGCGCAGCACAGCGAGGTTCGATTGGGTCGCCGGGTGCTGCCACATGCGCACATTCATGGCCGGGGCCGCCAGGACAGGCTTGTCCGTGGCCAAGAGGACCGTGGTCGCCAAATCGTTCGCCATGCCGGCGGCCATGCGCGCCAGGATGTCGGCGCTGGCCGGCGCCACGACCAGCAGGTCGGCGTTGCGCGAGAGCTGGATATGACCCATCTCGGCCTCGTCGGTCAGCGAGAACAGGTCGGTATAGACCTTGTCCTCAGTCAGCGCGGACACCGACAGCGGCGTGACGAATTGCTCGCCCGCCCGCGTCAACACGGCGCGCACATCCGCGCCGCGCTCGCGCAGGCGGCGGATCAGATCGAGCGATTTATAGGCGGCAATACCCCCGGAGATGATCAGGAGGACGCGCTTTCCACGCAGCACAGTGCGAAATCCCGAAAAAAGAACACTGAAGTTTGCGGAAATGAATGTAGGTTAGGATCAAGGGGGCGGCAAGCCGGTATTGGCCGGCGCGCCGACGCAATTCCGCAGTCAGTTGCCTTCCAGCGCGTCGCCCGTATCGCGAATATCCTGACCGATGCCGCGGATCGTATTGTCGCAGGCCGCAAGCCCGACACCGGCCACCGCAAGGGCCAGCAAGAGCGAGACGGTCGAAAGCAGCCGTTTCATGGCATTTCCTCTCATGGACTCTCTCATCCAATGTCGGTGATGCTATCGCGAGGTCGCTAGATTCGCCAGCCGCTGTGGATGGCGGCAATGCCGCCGGACAGATTGCGCCAGCGCGTGTGCGAGAAGCCAGCCTGGCTCATGCGCTGTTCCAGTTCGGACTGGTCCGGAAAGCGCCTGATGCTTTCGACGAGATACTGATAGCTGTCGCGATCGCGCGCGACGATTTCGCCCAGGCGCGGTATCACCGCGAAGGAATAGGCGTCATAGGCCCGGCGCAGCATGGGCACCGCAACCTGGCTGAACTCCAGACAGAAGAACCGGCCGCCCGGCTTCAGCACCCTGCGGGCCTCGGCCAAGGCATCGTCGATCCGGGTGACGTTGCGCAGGCCGAAGGCGATCGTATAGGCGTCGATCGAACGGTCGGCGATGGGCAGCGCCTCGGCATTGCCGACGACGACGTTCAGACCGTGAACCAGGCCGCGATCGAACGCCCGATCACGCCCTACCCGCACCATCGCCTCGGTCAGGTCGCAGATGGTGATATCGGCCGCCGGCGTCCGGTCCTTCAGCCGGAAGGCGATGTCGCCCGTGCCGCCGGCCACGTCGAGCGACCGTTCGTTCGCACGCAACTTCACCTGTGTGACGAAGCTCGTCTTCCACAGGCGATGGGTGCCGACGCTCATCAGGTCGTTCATGAGATCGTAGCGGCGGGCCACACGGTCGAAGACGCCGTGCACCATCTCCGTCTTGGCACGGGGTTCCACCGCCCGGTCGCCGAACCAGCCGGCCTCGGGATTGCGCGGTCCCGGCGCGGCGTCGGCCGTCTTCTGATCGCCCTCGGTCATGGGCGGGACCATAGCGTTGAGCCCCGCTTCTTGCTATAGGCCGCGACGCAATGCCCGAACTGCCCGAAGTCGAAACCGTCCGCCGCGGCCTGGCGGCTAAAATTCTTGGCCAGCGGTTCGTCGCCGTCGAACAGCGGCGCGCCGACCTGCGCTATCCCCTGCCCGACGACCTGCCCAACCGCCTGATCGGCCGGACCGTCGAGGCGATCGACCGGCGCGCCAAATACCTGTTGCTGCGCCTGGATGACGGCATGGTGCTGATGATCCATCTTGGCATGTCGGGCCGCATGCTGTTGGCGGACGGCCGCCAAGAACCGGGGCCCCACGATCATCTGATCTTCATGACCGATGACGGCACGTCGGTGACCTTCAACGATGTCCGGCGCTTCGGCATGGTCGATCTGGTCTCGTCCAATGCGCTCGCCGCCTACCCGGCCCTGGCGAGCCTGGGGCCGGAACCGTTGGGTGACGCCTTCACGCCTGCCGTCCTGTCGGAGAGCCTGAGCGGCAAGCGAACCCCGATCAAGGCGGCCCTGCTGGACCAGCGGGTCGTGGCGGGCCTTGGAAACATCTATGTCTGCGAGGCCCTGTTCATGGCCGGCATCTCGCCCCGGCGCCTGGCGAAGACGGTTGTCGGAAGCCGGGCGGAGCGGTTGGTGCCGGCGATCAAATCCGTGCTCGATCGCGCGATTGCGGTTGGCGGCTCGTCCCTCCGCGACTATGTGCAGGCCTCCGGCGAGCTCGGCTACTTTCAGCACGAATGGGCCGTTTATGGACGCGAGGGACAGCCGTGCAAGCGCTGCGATGGTGATGTCATTGACGATGTCCAGGGCGACGGGAAAGCTACTGGCGGCATTCGGCGCCTGGTTCAGTCCAACCGGTCGACCTTCTATTGCCCGCGCTGCCAGCGGTGAATTGGGTGGGTCGTCGCTCGGGGCTCGACGAGGGCCGAAACCGGCCCTATACCAAGGATCGATGATAATGACCCATGTGATGGCGGCCAAATCGGTTCACGGCAAGGCGCGTCGCGCAGCGCGATGCCTTAGCATCGGGCAAGCGGCGCAACGCAGCCGTGGAGCGATTTGGCCCCACCGAAGGCCGCGTTGTCTTGTCCGCCGGCTGCGTTGCGCGCCGCTTGTGGTATGTCCACACCACGGCGCGACACGCGCCTGACCAGCGAACAAGACAAGGCGGTCACATGGGTCATTATCATCGATCCTTGGTATTAGGGTACCGCGCGCTTGGGCGGATCTCGGGACCGCCGATGCTCTTAGACGAACTTCAGGAAATTCCATGGCCTATGAAACTCTGATTGTCGAAAACCGTGGCAAGGTCGGCCTGATCACGCTGAACCGCCCCAAGGCGCTGAATGCGCTGAACGGCGCGCTGATCGACGAGTTGGGCCAGGCCTTGGATGCGCTGGAAGGCGACGATGCCGTCGGCTGTATCGTCATCACCGGCTCTGAAAAGGCCTTTGCCGCCGGCGCCGACATCAAGGAGATGGCGACGCGCAGCTTCATCGATGTGTTCGAGACGAACTTCATCGCCGATTGGCAACGGGTCGCGCAGTGCCGCAAGCCGGTGATCGCGGCGGTGGCCGGCTATGCGCTTGGCGGCGGCTGCGAGCTGGCCATGATGTGCGACTTCATCCTGGCGGCGAACACGGCCAAGTTCGGCCAGCCGGAAATCACCATCGGCACGATCCCCGGCGCGGGCGGCAGCCAGCGGCTGACCCGGTTCGTCGGCAAGTCCAAGGCCATGGAGATGTGCCTGACCGGCCGCATGATGGATGCCGACGAGGCGGAACGGTCGGGGCTGGTCAGCCGGATCGTGCCGGCGGCGGACCTGGTCGATGAGTCGATCAAGGTCGGCGAGCGGATCGCGGAGATGTCGCGCCCGATGGTCGCCATGGCGAAGGAGGCGGTCAATCGCGCCTATGAAACGACGATGGCCGAGGGCGTGCTGTTCGAACGCCGCCTGTTCCATGCCACCTTTGCGACCGAGGATCAGAAGGAAGGCATGGCCGCCTTCATCGAAAAGCGCCAGCCGGACTTCAAGAACGCCTGAGCAGGCTGGCCGGCCGTTGTTTGGCGCCGCCGCGGCGCCGGCCAATTGCCGAAATGTGGCGCCGGCGAGCGGCAGCGCAAACAGGGTGCGGATCGCCGCTTGACGGCATAGGGCGCCACGACTATATACCGCGCTCGCTTTGGAGCCGGAGACGGCTCTTCGACTAAGGGATTTGTGATGGCTAATCATGCCTCCGCCAAGAAGCGGATCCGCCAGACAGCGCGGCGCACCGCCGTGAACCGCGCCCGCGTGAGCCGCATTCGGACCTTCACCAAGCAGGTCGAGGCGGCGATTGCCTCTGGCGACAAGGAAGCGGCCCAGGCCGCCCTGAAGGCCGCCCAGCCGGAGCTGCATCGCGGCGTTTCCAAGGGCGTCATGCACAAGAATACGGTCGCGCGCAAGTTGTCGCGCCTGTCGGGGCGCATCAACGCCCTGTAGGCGTTGTAACCTAAACGTCAAACCAAGGGCCGGGCCTTAGTGCCACGGCCCTTTTTTGCTGTCTTTTCGGTGCCGGCCGGCTGCTGAATCGGGCCTGGACAGCGCGTGGTCGCGGCTTGGCGCATCCGCTCGCCAAGCGGGTCGTGATGCAACGAAGACACAACCGCGAACGATTTTTGCTTTTTTGCGACGGTCCCGTTTTGTTCAGTTGTCTGCACCCCCCGGCACGCGTACACTCACAGCGTCCGAAATAAAAATAAAGCCTCGACAGGGATCGGAAGGTCTAAATGTGTGAAACTTCGGTTAAATCCGCAGGAAAGCGGATTAAAGGTGAGGGGCTAATTCACTTTTATTAACGCTTTATCACCTTTTGTTTAACTAACCTCATCCTTTCGTTTCGTTTCTTTGGGCTCTTGGAAAAAACACCTGAGAGTCGAGGGAGTTTTATTGTCTGATGCTCGGTGGCCTGGTCAGCGCCGAATACGCGGGAAAAGGGTGAATCTTGAAGCATAGCCAGTGCCTGAGCGCGGGGCTGGCCAAGCAGGCGGAGGGCGTAAGTGACCGGTTTGAACATGTCCTTGGGCGGCGGCGGACCGTCCAACACCGGAAAAATCGAGCAACAATGGGTGCGGGTCAGGGCGCGACTCCGCGATGAAGTGGGCGACCCGACATTCAAGAGTTGGTTGAAACCTCTGACCCTGGCCGGTGTCGATGAAGGCGTCGTTCGCATTGCCGTCCAGACCAAGTTCATGCGCGATTGGGTTGTAACCCACTTCGCCGATCGGATCCGCGCCTTGTTCGCCGAGGAAAACGGCCATGTGCACTCGGTCAACGTCATCGTTCAGGACGCGCCGGCTCGAAATGGCCATGTCGCGGACACGGCCGATCCATCGCCGGAGGCCGAGATGTTGACCGACACCAGGACGGATCGCGCCAACGTCTATGGCGCGCCGCTGGACCCCCGCTTCCGCTTCGAAAGCTTCATTGTCGGCAAGCCCAACGAATTCGCTTACGCCGCGTCGCGCCGGATCGCGGATGCGACCTCGGTTCAGTTCAACCCGCTTTTTCTCTATGGCGGGGTCGGGCTGGGCAAGACCCATCTGATGCATGCCATCGCCTGGCACATCAGGGACCGGCATCCGGAGCGGCACGTGCTATACACCTCCGCCGAGACCTTCATGCGCCGGTTCATCCAGGCCCTGCGCTACAAGGACACGGTCAGCTTCAAGGACATGTTCCGCTCGGTCGACGTGCTGATGATCGACGATCTTCAGTTCATCTCGGGCAAGGAGTCGACGCAGGAGGAGTTCTTCCACACCTTCAACGCGCTCGTCGACCACAACCGCCAGGTCATCGTCTCGGCCGACAAGTCGCCGACCGACCTGGAGGGCATGGAGGAGCGGCTGAAGTCGCGCCTGGGCTGGGGCCTGGTCGCCGACATCCACCCGACCACTTACGAGCTTCGCCTGGGCATCCTGCAGGCCAAGGCGGAAAAACACCCCAATGTCGAGGTGCCGGCCAAGGTGCTGGAATACCTGGCCCACAAGATCGTCAACAATGTGCGCGAGCTTGAAGGGGCGCTGAACCGGCTGATCGCGACCGCCGAACTGGTCGGCCGCGAGATCACGCTGGAGTCGACCAACGAGTTGCTGCACGACGTGCTGCGCGTGTCGGACCGGCGCGTCACCATCGACGAGATCCAGCGCAAGGTGGCCGAGCACTTCAACATCCGTGTTGCGGATATGCACTCAGCGAGGCGGTCTCGCTCGGTCGCGCGGCCGCGCCAGGTCGCCATGTATCTGTGCAAGCAACTGACCCCACGCTCGCTGCCGGAAATCGGCCGAAAATTCGGCGGTCGCGACCACAGCACCGTGATCCACGCGGTACGCAAGATCGAGGAACTGTGCGCCGCCGACAGGGCCTTTGCCGAAGAGGTCGAACTTCTGCGGCGCATGCTGCAGCCTTAAGTCCGGTCGACCGGCGTTACTCGTGCGTTCCCTCTGGCGAAGCGCGATGCCGGTCGACAAACTCCTTCAATCTCTTGGCAAAGGCCGGGTCATCGCTTGCCAGTTGCGTGCAGTCCTCCGCGGACAGAACCAGCAACTGGCATTCGGTGACCGTGGTGACGGTTGCGTCCAGGGTCTGATGGCCGCCGATGAGGGCGCTTTCGCCGAAAAAGTCGCCCTCGTGCAGACGTCTGGTGCCACGGGGCGACGTCACGTCGAGCTGGCCTTCGACGACGATGTACAGCGCGTCGGCCGGATCACCGGGACGCAGCAGGGCATGGCGCGCGGGCACGGCCCGTTTAACCAGCGCGACGGTCAGATTGGCCAGGGTGGCGGCATCCAGCTTTGCCAGAATCGGCACGCGCAGCAATCGGTTTATGCTGACGACGAAGTCGTGGCGCCGGATCTCGCGGGCAAACCCCGCCGCCAGGATGGCCGCCGGCAAGGCGAACAGGCCGACGCCCAGGAACATGAACAGTGCGCCGAGCGCGCGGCCGAGGTCCGTGACCGGCACGATGTCGCCATAGCCGACCGTGGTCAGTGTGATGATGCCCCACCACAGGGCCGCCGGAATGCTGGAAAACGCCTCCGGCTGGGCGTCTCGTTCGACCTCGTACATCAGGGTCGACGCGACCATGACCGTGATCAGCATCAACAGCATGGCGCTGATCAACGTGCGCCCTTCCGCCCGCACCACCGAGGCCAGCGACGCCATGGCCGGCGAGTAGCGGGTCATCTTGATCAGCCAGAGGATACGGAACAGCCGCAGCACGCGCAGGTCGAAGGGCAGGATGAACGACAGCCAAAACGGCAGAACGGCCAGCAAGTCCACGATCGCCATCGGCGTCATCGCATAGCGCAGCCGACCCCGCACCGGGTGATGAAACTTCTCTCGCCGGTCTTCGACCGCGCACCACAGCCGGGCGAGATACTCGATGGTGAACACGCTGATGGTGAACCAGTCGATAAAACGCGTTACCCCGAGCCATTCCGGCGGCAGGCTGCTGATGGTTTCGAGCGCCAGCGACCCGATGCTGATCAAGATCAGCACGACCAGCGCGGCGTTGAGCAGATGGTGACCCAGCCCGACGCGGCCTGATCCGTCCAGCAGCCTGAAAAGCCGTGCGCGCACTGATTGGGCCATGACGCCTGATTATGGCCGGTTCGCCCGCCGGGTCCAACCGGCATCGAAATGACGAAAAAGCTTAAACTCAAAGGGCATTGGGATATAATCCGTCTCCGGAATCCCGGTCCGTTCGATGCTGCGGCTTAGTCGCGGTGACGGGTGGGCGCATCGACGCTCCAGCCTCAGACGGAAACCTCTAGGATCACCGGAACGCCGGTGGGCTGCGTCCATCCTGGACAGCCTTGAGACACAGATGACGATTGCCGCATGAAACTCACCATCGAACGCGCCGCATTGTTGAAGTCTTTGGGCCATGTGCAGAGCGTGGTGGAACGACGCAACACCATCCCGATCCTGGCCAATGTGATGATCAAGGCGGAAACCGGCCGGCTGAGCCTGACCGCCACGGACATGGATCTGGAAGTCGTGGAATCGGTCGCCGTCGACGTCCAGACCGCGGGTGAGACCACCGCACCCGCGCATACGCTGTACGACATCGTCCGCAAACTGCCCGAGGGCAGCCAGGTGGAACTGGCCTTCGACAGTGCCGCCAACGCCATCGCCCTGCGGGCCGGCCGCTCGCGCTTTCGGCTTGGCTGCCTGCCCGTGGCCGATTTTCCGACCATGGCCGGCGGCGACATGACCCATCGTTTCACGCTGACGGGCGCGGATTTGAGCGGCCTGATCGAACGCACGCGCTTTGCCATCTCGCTGGAAGAGACGCGGTATTATCTCAACGGCATCTACTTTCACGCCTCGGACGGGGAGACGCCGATGCTGCGCGCGGTCGCCACGGACGGCCACCGGTTGGCGCGGGTGGAGATGGTGCTGCCGTCCGGCGCGGAGCAGATGCCGGGCATCATCATCCCGCGCAAGACGGTGAACGAGCTCTATCGCCTGATCGAGGAGACCGACAGCGACATCGCCATCGAACTGAGCGACACCAAGATCCGCTTTCAGTTCGGCGACATCATTCTGACCTCGAAGCTGATCGACGGCACGTTCCCGGACTATGAGCGGGTCATACCGGCGGCCAACGATAAGGTCATGGAGGTCCAGGCCAAGGAATTCGCCGAGGCGGTCGATCGCGTCTCTACGATCGCGACGGAAAAAAGCCGGGCGATCAAGCTGAACCTCAATCCAAGCGCGCTGACCCTGTCGGCTACCAGCGCGGAACAGGGCAGCGCCAATGAGGAGCTTGAGGTCGCCTACGAGGCCGACCCCTTGGAAATCGGCTTCAACGCCCGATATCTGCTGGACATAACCCAGCAACTTGACGGCGATGGCGCGCGCTTTGTCATGGCCGACGCGGCGTCGCCGACGATCATTCAGGATGTCGCCGACGCCAGCGCGCTGTACGTGCTGATGCCCATGCGGGTCTAGCCACAGCGTGCGTTCGTCCCTGGCGGCGCTGCCAGAAAACACGTCGGAAGATGCGGTGGAGACGGCAAGCCGAGTCGCCATTGAGCGCCTGACGGTCAGCGAGTTTCGCTGCTACGGCGCCGCGGTGCTGACCGCCGAAGGTCGCTCGGTGGTGCTGACCGGGCCGAACGGCGCGGGCAAGACGAACCTGTTGGAGGCCGTGTCCTTTTTGGCGCCCGGACGGGGTCTGCGGCGGGCGCCGCTGGCGGACGTCGGGCGCCGGCGCGCCAACGCGACCGAGCCGACACGGTGGGCGGTCTCGGCGCGCCTGATGACCGGTACGGGTGTCATTCCGGTGGGCACGGGGCTTGATCCGTCCGCGCCGCCCGGCACGTTGCGGCGGGTTGTCAGGGTCGACGGCCGGCCGGCGCCAAGCCAGACGGCGTTGGCGGAACTGGCGACGATCCAATGGCTGACGCCGCAGATGGACCGGCTGTTCGCCGACGGTTCCAGCGGCCGACGGCGGTTTTTCGACCGCATGGTCTATGGCTATCACAAGGGCCATTCGGCGGCCCTGACGGCCTACGAGCAGGCCATGCGGGAACGTACGCGCCTGTTGCGTGATGGCCGGGGCGACGATCGGTGGCTGGCAGCGTTGGAAGACGCCATGGCGACCCATGGGGTGTCGATTTCGGCGGCCCGGCTGGCAACGGCGGAAAGGCTCGTACGGGCCGTACGCGTACGCAGCGGTTCGGCATTTCCGCAGGCCGATATCGCGCTGAGCGGGACGGTCGAGGCCTGGCTGGCCGACAAGCCGGCGGCGGAGGTCGAGGACGCGCTGCGCGCCCTGTTGCGGGAACGCCGGCCGATCGACGCGGCGGCGGGGGCGGCGACGGAAGGGCCGCATCGCGCGGACCTGGTCGTGCATCACGCGGCCAAGGGCATGCCGGCGGCGCAGTGTTCGACCGGCGAGCAAAAGGCGCTGCTGATCGGCCTGATCCTGGCCAACGGCCGCCTGACCGCGTCGGAAAGAGGCGCGCCGCCGATCTTTCTGCTGGACGAGGTGGCGGCGCATCTGGACGCGAACAGGCGCCGGGCGCTGTTCGACGAGTTGGCGGCGCTGGGCTGTCAGGCGTGGCTGAGCGGCACCGATCGCGGCCTGTTCGACGGCATGGCCGCCGAGACGTTGTACGTGACCGTCGAGGACGGCCAGTTGAGGCCCGAAACCTGACGCATTTAGCGTTGTGCCGAATACGAATTTGTACGTGGTGTACTGAAGGAACTGGTAGGATTAGTGATGGTTGAGCCGATTAGCGCGGGCGCGGAGAACGCCGCCGACGATCCCGAATATGGCGCGGATCAAATCAAGGTGCTGCGCGGCCTGGAGGCCGTGCGCAAGCGCCCCGGCATGTATATCGGTGATACGGACGACGGCTCGGGCCTGCACCACATGGTCTACGAGGTCGTCGACAACGCGATCGATGAGTCGCTGGCCGGCCATTGCGACACCATCGAGGTCACGCTGAACCCGGACGGGTCGGTGACGGTGACCGACAATGGGCGCGGCATTCCGGTCGACATCCACAAGGAAGAGGGCGTCAGCGCGGCCGAGGTCATCATGACCCAGCTCCACGCCGGCGGGAAGTTCGACCAGAACTCTTACAAGGTGTCGGGGGGGTTGCACGGCGTCGGCGTCTCCGTCGTCAACGCGCTGTCGCAATGGCTGTCCCTGACGATCTGGCGCGACGGCAAGACCTGGGCCATGCGCTTCGTCGATGGCGAGGCGGAAGACAAGCTGGCGGTGACCGGCGATGCGCCGGTTGAGGACGGCAACGCGAAAACGGGAACGTCGATCTCGTTCTTGCCGTCGCCGGCGACGTTCACCATGCTCGACTTCAATCTGTCGACCTTGGAACACCGTCTGCGGGAACTGGCGTTCCTGAATTCCGGCGTGACCCTGATCCTGATCGACGATCGAGGCGTCGAGCCCAAGCGCATCGAGATGCATTACGAGGGCGGGCTGGAGGCGTTTGTCGGCTATCTCGACAAGTCCAAGACGCCGGTCCATCGCCCGCCGATCATCATGTCGGCGGAACGCGACGGCATTACCGTGGAACTGGCCATGCAATGGACCGACAGTTTCCACGAGACCATGCTGTGCTTCACCAACAACATTCCGCAACGCGACGGTGGCACCCATCTGGCCGGTTTTCGCGGCGCGCTGACCCGACAGGTGAACGCCTATGCCGCCTCGTCGGGCCTGGCGAAGCGCGAAAAGGTCTCCCTGTCGGGCGATGACGCGCGCGAGGGCCTGACCTCCGTCCTATCGGTCAAGGTTCCCGACCCGAAGTTCTCCAGCCAGACCAAGGACAAGCTGGTGTCGTCGGAGGTGCGGCCGGTGGTGGAAAACCTGGTCAACGAGGCGCTGGGCACCTGGTTCGAGGAACATCCGGCGGAGGCCAAGCGCATCGTCCAGAAGGTGGTCGAGGCGGCGGCCGCGCGCGAGGCGGCGCGCAAGGCGCGCGAGCTGACGCGGCGCAAGTCGGCACTGGATATCGCCTCCCTGCCCGGCAAGCTGGCCGACTGTCAGAATCGCGACCCGGCGGAAAGCGAACTGTTCCTGGTGGAGGGCGATTCCGCCGGTGGGTCGGCCAAGCAGGGCCGCGACCGCAAGTTTCAGGCCATCCTGCCCCTGCGCGGCAAGATCCTGAACGTGGAACGGGCGCGCATCGATAAGATGCTGTCCAGTGCGGAGATCGGCACGTTGATCACCGCGCTGGGTACTGGCATTCGCGAGGATTTCGACGTCGAGAAGACCCGCTATCACCGGGTCATCATCATGACGGACGCGGATGTCGACGGCAGCCACATCCGCACGCTGCTGCTGACCTTCTTTTATCGCCAGATGCCCGAGATCATCGAGCAGGGCTATCTCTACATCGCCCAGCCGCCGCTCTATCGCGCGGCGCGCGGCAAGTCGGAGATCTATCTGAAGGACGACGCCGCGCTGGAGGACTACCTGATCGACAGCGGCATCCAGGATGCGGTGCTGACCCGCCATGACGGGGTGCAGATCGCGTCGGCGGATCTGCGGGCGCTGGTCGATCTGTCGCGCGAGGCCAAGCGGCATTTGGAGGTTCTGGCCCGCCGGGTCGGGCGCATGGATGTCGTGGAGCAGGTGGCGATCGCCGGCGCCTATTCGGCCACGCTGTTGTCCGACCGTGACCGATCAAGCGCGGCGGCCGAGTACGTCGCCAAGCGTCTCGACACCTTAGCGCCGGTGCTGGAGCGGGGCTGGACGGGCGAGGCAATGGGCCCGCGCGGCAACCTGCCCGGCGGCTTGCGCTTCATGCGCACGGTGCGCGGCGTGACCGAGACCCGCCATGTGGACGGCGATCTGGTGCGGTCCGGCGAGGCGCGGCGCCTGGACACCATTGCGGGGGATCTGCAGGAGGCGTTCGCCCGCGAGGCGACGCTGACCATCACGCCGGCACGAGGCGAGCCGCAGGAGTTCGCCATCGCCGGCCCGGTCAGCCTGGTCGACAAGGTGATGGAACTGGGCCGCAAGGGCATTTCGATCCAGCGCTACAAGGGCTTGGGCGAGATGAATGCCGAGCAGCTGTGGGAAACCACGCTCGACCCGAATGTGCGTACGCTGTTGCAGGT
This sequence comes from Pseudomonadota bacterium, assembly GCA_039177555.1. Lineage (GTDB taxonomy): Bacteria > Pseudomonadota > Alphaproteobacteria > DSM-16000 > Inquilinaceae > JANQGH01. The sequence continues at coordinate 95,439 of JBCDFV010000007.1, forward strand.
CAAGGTCGCCCATGCTGACGAGGCGGACGAGATCTTCAACACGCTGATGGGCGACGTGGTCGAGCCGCGGCGCGAATTCATCCAGGAAAACGCCCTGATGGTGGCCAACCTGGACGTTTAGGGGCTGCCTTCCCCGCTCAGGGAGCCGTCGGCGTAGGCGGCGCGCAGCTTGGTTTTCAGCACCTTGCCCGTGGCGCCGATGGGCAGCGCCTCGACGAACACGATCTGTTCCGGCAGCCACCATTTGGCGACCTTCTCGCTGAGATAGGCGCGCACCGTATCGGCATCGACCGTCGTGTCGGCGGTCTTCACCACCGCCAGCAGGGGCCGTTCGTCCCACTTCTCGTCGGGGATGCCGATCACGGCCGCCTGGGCAATCGCCGGGTGGCCCATGGCCGCGTTTTCCAGGTCGATCGAACTGATCCACTCGCCGCCCGACTTGATCAGATCCTTCTTGCGGTCGGTGATCTGCATGTAAGCGTCGTCATCCATGGTCGCGACGTCGCCGGTGTCGAACCAGCCATCGGCGTCATGATTGTCGCTGTGATCGAGCCGGTAATAGCCCGACGCGATCCAGGGGCCGCGCACCTTCAAGGCGCCGAAGGCGGTGCCGTCATGGGGCAACGGCCGGTCATGCTCGTCGACGATCTTCATCTCCACGCCATAGACCGGCCGCCCTTGCTTAGCCAGCTGGCCAAAGCGCTTGTCCTTATCGGCTGATTCCATGCCGGCCTTCAGCAGGCTGACGGTGCCCAGCGGGCTCATCTCCGTCATGCCCCAGGCGTGCAGCACGGTGATGCCGAACTCCTCCTGAAACGCCTCGATCATGGAGCGTGGCGCGGCCGACCCGCCGATGATGATCCGCTTCAGCGACGGCACGGTCTCGCCCGTCTGCCGCCAATGGGCCAAGAGGCCGTGCCAGATCGTCGGCACGCCCGCCGTGATCGTAACCTCTTCGTCGCGCATCAGCTGGGTCAGGCTGGCGCCGTCCAGGCCCGGCCCCGGCATGACCAGCTTCGTGCCGTTCATGGCGGCGGCGTAGGGAATGCCCCAGGCCAGCACGTGGAACTGCGGCACGACGGGCAGCATGGCGTCGCTTTCGGCCATAGGCACGGCGGAGGGCAGGGAAAAGCCGAACGTGTGCAGCACCGTGGCCCGATGGCTGTAGAGCACGCCCTTGGGGTCGCCGGTCGTACCGGATGTGTAGCAAAGCGCCGAGGCCGTGTTCTCGTCGAACTCCGGCCAGTCATAATCGGTCGATTGCGCCGCCAACAGATCCTCGTAGCAAAGGCCGTTGTCGAGCGCGTCGGCCGGCATGCTGGCCCGGTCGGTCAGGTAGATGACGCGCTCCACCTTGGGCAACTGGCCGATCAGCTTGGCGACAAGGGGCGCGAAGGTCAGGTCGACGCACAGAATGCGGGCCTCGGCATGGTTGATCACGAAGGCCATCTGGGTCGGGTGCAGGCGGGGGTTGATCGTATGGATCACCGCGCCCATGCCCGAGACGCCGTAATAGAGCTCAACATGGCGGTGCGTGTTCCAGGCGATCGTCGCCACGCGGTCGCCCTGGCCGATGCCGAGATCGGTCAGGGCGTTGGCAAGCTGCTTCGACCGGTTGGCGACGCCCGCGTAAGTCTCTCGGTGGATCGGCCCCTCGACCGTTCGCGTGACGATCTCGCGGTCGTGGAAGACGCTGGCCGCGTGATCCAGGATCGTTGAGATCAACAGCGGCCGATCCATCATCAGTCCGCGCATGGCTACCCTCCCTGTCTTTTGTTCAGGACAGGGTCGCGCGTTCGTTGGCCGGGCGCAACCGGACTAAGTGTCCGCGTGTTCCTGCGGCCAGATCACCGTGAACCGCTCAAAGACGGTCTCCATGTCGTCGGTGAAGACGAAACCCTCGCGCGCTGCCTCACGGCTGAAAAAGCTGCGATGGGCGTCCAGCCACCATTGCCGGGTGCGGTCGCCCTCGCCCTCATCCCACGCAAACTGGTCATCGACCTGGTTCATAGGTTTCACGGTGACTTCCGTTGTGCGCCAGATGCAGCGGGGTGCGCCCGCGCCGTCCAGCACGATCACCAAATCACCAACGGCGGGCATCTTTTCGCCGCCCTCGGTGAAATCCCGTAACAGGCCCGCGGTTGCCCGCTTGCGGCCTTCGACGATCAGGCCGGCCAGCTCGGTTTGCATGGCCGGGCTGTCGCCACAGCTCAGCGCCTCATAGTTGTCGCCGCTATGGCCCGTCGACTGCTTGAAGGCTTGCCAAAAGGCTTGGACGGCGTCACTTGGCGTCGTCATCGGCTTTCCCCTTCTTCGCTTCCAAGAACGCGCGCATGCCGGCAACGGCCTCCGGACTGGTCTGGGCCAGTGCGGTCGCCAGGCTCTCGGTGAAAAGCCCTTCGGACGGCGCCATCTCGTCGATGCGGGCGATGGCGTTCAGGATCATGTAGTTGGACAAGGGCGCATTGCCGACGATGGTCTCGGCCAGGGACAGCGCGCGTTCCATCGCCTCGCCCGCGTCGACCGTATAGTGCGACAGGCCGAGCCTCAGGCCGTCGTCGGCATCATAGGTGCGGCCGGTCAGCATCATCTCGACCATGCGGCCCTGTCCGATCGTGCGGGCCACGCGCACGCTGCCGCCGCCGCCGACGAAAATGCCTCGCCGCCCCTCGGGCAGGCCGTAGAAGGTCGATGGTTCGGCCACGCGCACATGGCTCGACAAGGCCAGTTCGAGACCGCCGCCGATGACCGCGCCGTGCAGCGCCGCGACGACGGGCAGGCCGCCGAACTGGATCTTGTGAAAGGTCGCATGCCAACGCTGGCTGTGCCGCATGACCTCGAACGGGTCGCGCTCGGCGTGCTCGCTCAAATCCAGGCCGGCGCAGAAATGCTCGCCCGCGCCCGCCAGAACGACTGCCTTGGTCTCGGCCGGCGGCTCTGAAAAAATCCTATCGAGCTCGTCGATCAGCCTGTCGTTGACGGCGTTGCGCTTGGCCGGCCGGTTCAGCGTGACGACCGCGATGGCGCCGCGCTGGTCGACCGTCAGCGTCTTGAAGGTCTCCGTCATCGGCCGGACCGTATCACGCGGCCCGGGTCATGGCACGTTTGCCGGGGTGTCGGTCTCGGCCATGAAATCGGCCATGCGTGCGGCCAACGTCTCGGGGATGCGGACGGATTTCAGCTTGTCGAGATCGGTGTAAACCACGGTCAGCTTTGCCTTCAGGCGATTTTCCCCGTTGCACGAGCCGACGATGGCAAGGTCGATCGCGCTGCGGCCGATTTTCAACACGGTCATCGACAGGCGAAGCACATCGCCCATGCGGCTGGGTTTTTGGAAGTGCACCTTGATGTCGACCATCGGCGTGCCGCGCCGTTCCTCGAAATGCAGTGCGGCCCATGGCGTTTCCAGCGGGCCGGCGAACCAGTCCTCGACCATCTGATTGAACATCAGGAAATAGCGCGGATAGAACACGATTCCGGCGACATCGCAATGCTCGAACCGGATCGGGAAATCGAGATCGAAACTGGTCACGACGGCTGTTTCCTCTCGTCCGCCAGGCTGATGGTGGGCCGTTCGGTCGCGTACCGCCTGACGCCGTCCTCGTCCGACGCAAGCAAATAGCCGCGCCGCGCAAGATAGGTGAGATGGGCCACGGCTTCGCCCAGCGCGAAGACGATCTGGTGATCGTCCATGGCCCGATCGAACAGGGTCGGGATCAGCTCGGTCGCCGATTTCGGTGCGTTGACGCACGCCGCAAGCGCCGCGTTCAGCCGATGTTCGTGATGCCCGGCCAGTTCCACAAGCCGCTCTGGAACGCCGCGGAAGGGCGTCCGGTGTCCCGGCAGGGCCAGCGTCTCCGACGGCAGCCAGGCGAAGGCGTTGAGCGTGTCGAGGAAATCTGTCAGCGGATCGGCGTCCGGCTGGGCCCAAAGCACGGAGATGTTCGGCGTGATCTTGGGCAGGATCTGATCGCCGGCGATCAACAGGTTTTCCGCCTCGCACCACAGGCAGGCATGGGCCGGCGAGTGGCCACGGCCCGTCACCACCCGCCATTGCCGGCCGCCGATGGCCAAGACGTCGTCTTCGGTCAACGGGTCGATCGTCTCGACGATCGGTTCGATGCGTTCGCGGAAGACGTTGCCGCGCAGCGCCAGCCGATCGAGCGTTTCTTGGTCTAGCCCGTGAAGGGCGAAGAACGCCTGCTGGCCGGCCACGAATTCCGCCGCGCTGCGGGTGCTGATATGGGTGGCGAGGCGCCATTCCTCCGGCGCCATGGCGACGGGGGCGTCGACACGCTGCGACAGATAGCCGGTGAGGCCGGCATGGTCCGGGTGGAAGTGCGTCGCGATAATGCGGTTGATGGGCCGGCCGGCGAGCGCGGTTGTCAGCGCCGTCTCCCAATGATGCTTGATCGCGTCGGTCGACATGCCGGTGTCGATGATGACCCAGCCATCGCCATTGTCCAGAACCCAGAGATTGACATGGTTCAGGGCGAAGGGCAGCGGCATTTGCAGCCAGAAGATGCCGTCTAGCACCTCGGTCGGATGGCCTTGCGGCGGCAACGGGAAGGGTGTCGGGCTGCGATCGTCGGGCATGGCTCAAAGTTCCTTGATGAACCCGGCCATCGCGTCGAGCGTGGCCTGTTCCTGATCGCGATGGGGCGAGTGGCGGCAGTCGGGCAAGACGAGCTTGCTCACGGGCCCCTTGGCTTTGGCGGCGATGGCCTCAAGCTGGGCCAGCGTGCCGTACTCATCGTCCGCGCCCTGAATTGCCAGGATCGGGCAGGTGATTGCCGGCAGATACTCCTCGATGTTCCAGGCCCGAAAGTCCGGGTGCAGCCAGATGTCGTTCCAGCCCCAGAAGACGTTGTCGACATTGTCGTGGTACCGGCCCAGCTTGGCCGCCAGATCGGTCTTCTCAAAGACCGTCTTGGCCTTGGCGATGCTGTCGACCGTCAAATCCTCGACGAACACGTGCGGTGCCTCGAGGATCAGGCCGCTCACCGGCCGAACGCCGGAACCGGCGTGGATCAAGGCGATCGAGGCGCCGTCCGAATGCCCGATCAGGATCGGGCGGTCGATGCCCAGCCTGTCCAGCAGGTCGGGCAGACTCTCCAACGCCTCGTCATGCATGTAGTCCACGGCGCGCGAGCCGACCAGCGGGTCCGACCGGCCATAGCCGTAGCGCGAATAGACCAGGGTGGGGCAGCGCGTGGCCGCCGCCACCTTGGCCGGAAAGTCCTTCCACAGCGCGGCGGAGCCCAATCCTTCGTGCAGGAACACAAGCGTCGGACGCTCCGCATCGCCCGGGATATGCGCGACCTCCAGCCGGTGGCCGCGTATGGTCATGAACGACACGGCGTCAGACCCCCAGATACCGGTGCTTCAGGTCGGGCTGCGCGTCCAGTTCCGCGCTGGCGCCTTCAAAGACCACCGTCCCCTTGACCAGGATGACATTGCGGTCGGTGATCGCGGCAACGGCCGCGACATTCTTGTCGACGATCAAGGTGGCGATACCGGTGTCGCGTACCAGCCGAACAATGCGCCAGATTTCCTTGCGGATCAGCGGCGCCAGCCCCTCCGTCGCCTCGTCCAGGACCAACAGCAGCGGGTTGGTCATCAGCGCGCGGCCGATGGCCAGCATCTGCTGCTCGCCGCCGGAGAGCTGGTCGCCGGCCTGGCCCAGCCGTTCGGCCAGGCGCGGGAAGGTGGCCAGCACGCGGTCCAGCGTCCAGTCGCTGGTGCCGTTGGGCGCCGGCCGCGCGGACATCACCAGATTCTCGCGCACGGACAGATTGCCGAAGATGCCGCGCCCCTCGGGCACGTAGGCGATGCCGGTGCGGACGATCTGATAGGACGGCCGGCCGGTCAGGTCCTGCCCGCCGGCCAGGATACGGCCCTCGCGGACCGGGACGATGCCCAGCATGGACCGGATCAGGGTCGACTTGCCCATACCGTTGCGGCCCATCAGGCCGACGGTCTCGCCCGGCCCGATGCGAAAATCGACCCCGTGCAGGATGTGGCTGGCACCGTAGAAGGTGTGGATGCCGACGGCCTCCAGCAGGGCGGGGCTAGGCATCGTCCTCATCCTCGCCGAGATAGGCCTCGCGCACGACGGTGCTCGCGCGGATGGCCTGCGGTGACCCGCTTTCCAGCACCGCGCCATTGACCATCACGGTCAAGCGGTCGGCCACGGAGAAGACCACATCCATGTCGTGTTCGACCAGGACGACGGCATGGCCGGCGACCAGGCTGCGCAGCAGCGCGACCATGCGCTCCGTTTCCTCCGGCCCCATGCCGGCGAGGGGCTCGTCCAGCAACAGGACGTTCGGCTCGGTCGCCAGCGTCATGGCGATCTCAAGCTGCCGTTGCTCGCCATGGCTCAGCGCCGAGGCCGGCCGGTCGTCGGCGGCGCGCAGGCCGACCCGTTCCAAGGCGGCGTGCGCGCGGTCGATCAGGTCGCCCCGGCGGGTTACGGCGGTGATCAGCCCAAGCCCGCCGCCGACGCGGGACTGGGCGGCCAGGCGCACATTCTCCAGCGCGGTCATCTCCGCGAGAATGTTGGTCTTTTGGTAGGATCGACCGACGCCCTTTTTCGAGACCTGATCGGCGCGTAGGCCGGCGATGTTCTCGCCGTTCAGGTAGATGGCGCCGCTGGACGGTTTCAGATCGCCGGACAGCATGTTGATCAGCGTGGTCTTGCCCGCGCCGTTTGGCCCGATCACCGCATGCAACAGGCCGATGGGGAATTCCAGCGAGACGTCGCTGACGGCGCGCAGGCCGCCGAAGCTTTTCGACAGCGTATCGGTACGCAGCAGCGTTTCGCTCACGTCGCCTGCTCCGCCTCGCTCTTGGCCGACCGGCGGCCGGACCGCAGATAGGCGGCGAGATCCTCGATCAGGCCGGACAGGCCGCGCGGCAGCACGATCACGATGGCGATGATCACCACGCCCTCGACCAGCAGGTAATAGTCGGTGGCGGCGCGATGCGGGTCCATCTCCGTCAGGCCGATGGCGTTGGAGGCCGTGACGCCGTATTCGATGGCGATTTCGGCCAGTTCCCGCAGCGCCTCCAGCGCGAGCGCGCCCAGGATCGGCCCATAGATCGTGCCCATGCCGCCCAGAATGACCATCAGCAGGATCTCGGCCGACATGTGCCAGCCGGCCAGTTCCGGGTTCACGAACAGGCTTTGTACCGCCCAAAGATAGCCGGCGAGCCCACCCAGCAGGCCCGCGATGACGAAGCTGGCCAGCTTGTAGCCATAGACCGGATAGCCGAGCGCGCGCATGCGGTGCTCGTTCACGCGAATGCCCTGGATTACGTGGCCGAACAGGGATCGCAGCAGCACGGCCAGAAAGGCGTAGACGGCCAACATGCAGGCCAGCGTGACGTAATAGAGCGTGAACGGCGCCCGCGCGCCGCCCTCGATCAGTTGGTAGCGGTCGCGCAGTTCCGGCAGGTCGATGCCCAGCGCGTCGAAGGTCGGCACGGCATTGACATAGACGCCGTCCGGGCTGCCGCCGATCGGCGTGTCGTGGAACAGGAAGAACACCATCTGCCCGAAGGCTAACGTGACCATCAGGAAGAAGATGCCCTTCGTGCGCAGGGACAGGGCGCCGATGACGAGGGCGGCGAGCCCCGCCAGACCGACCGCTGCGGGAAGGGTCCACCAGACGCTGGCGGCCGTGAAGCCGGGCGTGAAGAAGTAAACGGAATAGGCCGCTATGCCGAAAAAGGCGGCATGACCGAGGCTGACCAGGCCGGTGAAGCCGACCAGCAGGTTCAGGCTCATCGCCAGGATGGCGAAAACCATCACCTTGGTGCCAAGCTGAACGTAGAACGTGCTGCCGACCAGCGGGAACAGGGCGAACACGGCCAGGCCGACGAGCAGGAACAGCCGCACCAGCCCGTTGGCGCCGTTGTCCGTTGTGGTGGCGCCGATCATCAGGCGGGCCGCCCGAACAGGCCGGTCGGCCGCCACAGCAGGACCGCGGCCATCAGGAGGTAGACCGACATGCCCGCCGCCTCGGGCACGATGACCTTGGCGAAGGTGTCGACGAAGCCGATCAGCAAGGCGCCGTAAAAGGCGCCCTTCACCGAACCGATGCCGCCGATGACGACGACGACGAAGGAGATGATCAGGTAACGGCCGCTGATCCCCGGCTCTACCGACGCGACCGGCGCCTCAAGCAGCCCGGCCAGCGCGGCGAGGCCGGTGCCTAGGCCAAAGACCGCCGCATAGACGAAGGTGATGTTGATGCCCAGCGCCTGCACCATCTCGCGGTTGTAGGCGCCGGCACGGATCATCATGCCGAGGCGCGTGCGGCTGATCAGCAGGTAGAGCCCCAGCGCGACCAACAGGCAGATCACCGAAATCGCCAGCCGGTAGGCCGGATAGGATTGGACGCCCAGCAGCGGGATCGAGAAATCCAGCGCCTCTGGCGTCAGGGCGCGGTGCGTGTCCTCGCCGAACATCATGCCCCTGACCTCTTCGAAGATCAGGATCAGGCCGAAGGTCAACAGGACTTGGTACAGGTGGTCGCGTTCGTAGAAGAACCGGAACAACAGGCGTTCCAACACGTAGCCGAGCGCGATGCCGGCTGCCACGCCGATGGGCAGGGCCAGCCAGAACGACCCGGTCGCCTCGGCGACGGCATAGGCCGCATAGGCGCCGACCATGTAAAAGCTGCCATGGGCGAGATTGATGATGCCCATGATGCCGAAAATCAGGGTCAGGCCGCTGGCGATCAGGAACAGCAAGAGGCCCTGCTGCGTCGCGTTCAGAAGCTGAACCAGAAAGATCGCCGGGTCGGCAAAGACGTCGAAACTCATTCGCGGCAAGCCCGGGCTTCAGGGGGAAAACCGACGGGGCCGGACGTTGCCGGCCCCGCCTTTGGAACGCAAGCGGTTCCTTACATCGAGCAACCGGGTGCCGGATCCTCAAGCGCCGGGGCGGCGATATCGATCACCACATTCTGGCCATCGCGGGCCTCGCGCAGATAGATGTCCTGCACCGGATTGTGCGAACTGGACATGTTGAACGTGCCGCGCGGGCTTTCGATCGTGGCGCTGGCCATGGCCTCGCTTAACGCGTCCAGATCGCCGACGTCGCACGAGACGACCTCCAGCGCTTGGGCGATCAACTGGCCCGTGTCGTAGCCCTGCATGGCGTAGACGTCGGACTCGCGGCCCGTCGCCGCCTCGAACGCCTCGCGGAAATGGGCATCGACCGGATTGTCGAGGCCGTCGGCATAGTGAAGCGTGGTCAGCAGGCCTTCGGCGGCATCGCCTTGCGCGTCAAGCACGCCTTCGGTCAGAAAGCCGGAGCCGTAGAGCGGGATCGTCTCCTTCAGGCCGGCGTCGTCATAGTCGTTGACGAACTGAACGGCACCGCCGCCGGCGAAGAAGACGAAGACGGCGTCAGGCTGAATGCCGGCGATCTGCGTCAGCAGCGGCTGGAAGTTGGTGTCCGGGAACGGGATGAAAAGCTGTTCGACCACCTCGCCGCCGGCGGCCTCGAACGATTCCGCAAAGGCCTCGGTCGCCTGGTGCCCTGCGCCATAGTCCCACGACAGGGTCACGGCCGTCCGCGCACCGCGATCGTAGGCGACGGTGCCCGACGGATAGGCCGGCTGCCAGTTGGAGAAAGAGGTGCGGAAGATGTTGGGCGCACACAGCTCCGCCGTCGCCTGGCGGACGCCGGCATTGGGAATGATCAGCGGTGTGCCGGTCTCGCGCACGACCTGGACCATGCCCATGGCAACGCCGGAATGAACCGGCCCGACCAGGATGTCGACCAGGTCGCGGTCGATCAGCCGGCGAGCATTTTCCGGGCCGCGCGAGGGGTCGGCCTCGGAATCGAGCTGAATGTACTCGATATTGCAGCCGCCATTGTTCCGCTCTGCCATGGCCAGTTCCATGGCCTCGGTGATGTTCTGGCCCAAAAGCGCGAACGTGCCGGAATAGGGCAGCATGACCCCGATGCGGATCGGCGTGTCCTGCGCCATGGCGGTGCCGCTGATCGCGGCCAGCGCGATTGCCGCGCTTGCGAGTTTCGTTGCGATGGTCATCGACCGTCTCCTCCCTGTTGGTGGATATATTTTAACCTTAAAATATCGACGTCCGCATGCATTTTGTTGCAGGTGTTGTGTAGTTCATGCGTCATCGGTCATGGCGCGCAGCTTGAACCGCTGGATCTTGCCCGTCGCCGTCTTCGGCAGGGCGTCGACGAATTCGAACCAGCGCGGGTATTTGTAAGGCGCGATCTGCGATTGAACATGCGCCTTCAAGACACCCGCTATGTCGTTCGATGACGCGCCCGGGGCCAGCACGATGTACGCCTTGGGCTTGATCAGGCGTTCGTTGTCCTTCTGGCCGACCACCGCCGCCTCCAAGACCGCGTCATGGGTGATCAGCGCGGCCTCGACCTCGAACGGTGAAACATACTGGCCGCTGACCTTCATCATGTCGTCGGTGCGGCCGCAATAGGTGTATGTCCCGTCCTCGCTGACCGTGTACTTGTCGCCCGTACGCGTCCAGGGCCCGAGGAAGGTCTGCCGGCTCTTCTCGCGTTGGCGCCAATACATGATGCAGCAGGTGGGGCCGTTGATCTGAAGCTCGCCGATCTCGCCGGGACCGACCTCCTGCCCATCGTCGCCGATCAGCCGTGCCTGATAGCCGGGTACGGGCGTGCCGGAGGAACCGGGGCGGACGTCGTCCGGCCGGTTGGTGATGAAGACGTGCAGCATTTCGGTGGAACCGATGCCGTCCAGCACCTCAACGCCCGTCGCGTCTTTCCAGCGGCGATAGAGGTCGGCCGGCAAGGCCTCACCGGCCGAGGTGCAGATGCGCAGGTTCAAAGCCCCGGCCGCTGGCATTTCCGGGTTCGCAAGCATCAGACCGAACAAGGTGGGCACGCCGTAGAAGACCGTGGCCCGATGATCGAGCAAACGCTTGAAACAAGCCTCCGGCGTCGGCCGCTCCGCCATCAAGACCGCCGTCGCGCCGACCGAGAACGGAAAGGTCAGATTGTTGCCCAGGCCGTAAGCGAAGAACAGCTTGGCGGCCGAGAACACGACGTCGTCCTCGCGAATGCCCAGGATTGGCTTGGCGAACGCATTAGCCGTTCGCATCGGGTGGGCGTGCAGGTGCACCGCGGCCTTGGGCCGGCCGGTGGAGCCGGACGAATAGAGCCAGAAGGCGAAATCGTCTTCTTTGGTCCGCGCCGGCTCGTGGCTGTCCGATGCCTGCGCAAGCAGGGCGTCCATCGACTCGTGACCGCCGGCATCGGCGCCCGAGACCACGACATGTTTCAGCGTGTCGCGATGCTTGTCCAGGATGGGCTCGAACACCGGCAGCAGGGCGGAGGACACGATCAGCGCCTTGGCCGACGTATCCTCCAGCATGTAGTCGTAGTCATGGGCGGTCAGCAGCGTGTTCACGCAGACCGGGATGACACCGGCCTTCATCGCGCCGAGAAAGGCGGCCGGGAAATCGACGCTGTCCAGAAGGCAGAGCAGGATGCGCTGCTCGCGCTCGACGCCCAGCGCCGTCAGCGCGTTCGCGAAGCGGTTAGCCCGCGCGGTGACCTCGCCATAGGTATAGCTTCCATGGTCGTCGATGACCGCCAGCTTGTCGGCCCTACCCTCGGCGAGGTTGCGGTCCAACAGGTCGAGCGCGGCGTTGTAGTAGCCCTGGGGCAGGCTGGCGGGGGAAACCGCCATGAACTTCATCCTCCGTCTTCTCGCGCCCCACGCGATGGTGGGATCGGGGCGCCGAAGCCGGGTTGAAGCCCGGCCCGCTTATTGCTTGGTGAATTCTATCGCGCCGTCGGGCAGCAAGTACAAGATGATTGCGGTCCCGTTCGTGACCGTCGGGTGATGGGCCGTGTCGGGGCCGTAGACCAGCCAGCCCTTGCCCTTGCCGTCAAACAGCGCGTCGCTGTCGACCGGCATGATCATGTCGATCTCGCCATTGGGGTGGCGATGGTGTGGGCCGACGACATCGTCCATCTGAACGATGTCGACGGAAAAGCCGTGACTGGCCTCTCCCGGCTTGACGGGCCGACTGAAGCGAAGTTGAGGGCTGGCCTCGCGGTTGGCCAGCCAGCCGGCTTCGATGCCCTGTTTGCAGGCGGTCTCGATGGCGCGAAACCGGTCGGTGTCGGCGCCGTAGCGGTCGTTCAGATAGTCGGCGAGGTCGTCGTCTAGGGGCCGGTCGGCGATATCGGCCGCCAGACCGGTCATCAGGTCGACAAAGTGTTGTTCGGTGGCCATTGCAGCTGCCTGGATGGTTCAGCCCTTTCAGGCTGCTTCGCGCCGCTCGTCCAGCAGGGAGGGCAGCCACGCCTTGAACCACTCCAGCGCCTCGTCTTCCGGCATCTCGCCGGATGAGGCGTCGTGGTAGAAGGAGGTGCCGACGCGCCGTGCGCCCAACTCCTCCAACAGCGCGTCGAAGCGCTTGCCGCCGTGGCAGAAGGTCTGCTGATAGGTGCTGTCGCCCAGGCCGATCAGCCCGTAGCGGATGTGCGCGAGGTCCGGCCGCTGATCGGACAGCGCGTCGAACAGGGATTGCGCGTTGTCTGGCACGTCGCCCTGGCCGTAAGTCGAGGTGCAGATCAAGTACGGGCCTTCATCGCTAAACGATGCGTGGTCCAGATCGTCCATCAGCACGATCTCGGCCTCGCCGCCTTCGCCGGTCAGCCAGTCCTCAATCTCCTGCGCCACCAGTTCGGCGGTGCCGGTCATGGTTCCTACATAGATTGTCAGCTTCACTGGCATCGCATCACCACCTGTTGCAGGTTTGCCGCCTTGTTTTTGGTCGCGCCACCACTGGTCGCAACCACAGGTCTTGTTGCCCTCCAAAATAATTCATGCATCTGAGAGATCAAGCACTATAATTCATGCCTCACCGACGCAGTATCGGGTGACATGGCCGAAACACTCCACGCGCCGCCTCGCAGCGCCCAGCCGCAATCGAACGGACGAAAGACCCGGCGGGACAGCGGTCCGGAGGACGGCACCTTCCTGACCTTGCTGGGCGATCGCATTCGCGCCACCCGCAGCCGCCGGGGCATGACCCGCAAGATCCTGGCGCGCGAATCCGGCGTGTCCGAACGCTACCTGGCCCAGCTGGAATCCGGTGAAGGCAACATCTCGATCATGTTGTTGCGGCAGGTCGCCCAGGCAATGGGCGTGTCGCTGTCCGGCCTTGTGACCGAAGAGCCGGACCCGCCGGTGGAACTGAGCCTGCTGGTCCAGTTCGCCGCCCGCCTGACGCCGGAGGAACTGGCCGATGCCAGGGCGCGGCTCGTCGCCGCCTTCGGTGACGGCAGGCCGGACGCGCGTCGTCAGAGAATCGCGTTGATCGGCTTGCGCGGCGCCGGCAAATCCACGCTGGGCCGCATGCTGGCCAAGGGCCGTGATGTTCCGTTCGTCGAGTTGACCAAGGAGATTGAGGCCGATGCCGGCATGGCGTTGGCCGAGATCATGGCCTTGGGCGGACAGGCCATGTATCGGCGGTATGAGCGGCGCGCGCTGGAGCGGGTATTGGTCGCTCATGAGAGCGCGGTGATCGCCACGGGCGGGGGGCTGGTCGCCGAGCCCGCGAACTACGAACTTCTGCTATCGAACTGCTTCACGATCTGGGTCACCGCCACGCCGGAGGATCATATGAGCCGGGTGGTCGCGCAGGGCGACCGCCGCCCGATGGCCGATAATCCAGAGGCCATGGATGATTTGCGCCTGATCCTGCAGGAACGCGCGCCGCTCTACGCCAAGGCCGACGCGCGCCTGGACACAGCCGGCAACGACGTCGCCGATAGTTTTGCCAAGCTGGAGGCCGTGCTGGACAGCTGATCGCTTTGACAGGTTGAATGCACCATACTTCTTGACGAAGCCTAGTCATGCACTATTGTTCCTGTCATAAGATCGCGAAGAGCGACGGCCAGGAGGAATGCAGTGTCTTTTGTCAGTTTCGATCGCGATCCGGACCAGTATCGCCACTGGAAAGTGGCCATCGACGGCCCGCTGGCGACCTTGTCGATGGATGTCGACGAGGATGGCGGCCTGGTTGACGGCTATCAGCTCAAGCTGAATTCCTACGATCTCGGCGTCGATATCGAGCTGCACGACATCATCCAGCGGCTCCGCTTCGAGCATCCGACGGTCAAGGCCGTGGTTCTGACCAGCGCGAAGGAACGTATGTTTTGCGCCGGCGCCAATATCTACATGCTCAGCACCTCCAGCCATGCCTGGAAGGTCAATTTCTGTAAGTTCACCAACGAAACGCGCAACGGACTGGAGGATTCCAGCGCCCATTCGGGCCTGAAGTTTCTGGCCGCAATCAATGGTACCTGCGCCGGTGGTGGCTACGAGATCGCGCTGGCCTGCGACGAGATCGTGATGATCGACGATCGATCCTCGACCGTCAGCCTGCCGGAGGTGCCGCTGTTGGGCGTGCTGCCCGGCACCGGGGGCCTGACGCGCGTGGTGGACAAGCGCGGGGTCCGGCGCGATCTGGCCGACCTGTTTTGCACCAACGCGGACGGCGTCAAGGCCGAACGGGCCAAGGAATGGGGGCTGGTCGACGCCATTGCGCCGCCCTCGCGCTTTGAAGAGATCGTCCAGGTCCACGCCGAGGGACTGGCCGACCGGTCCGATCGACCCGACCATGCCCAAGGCGTGACGCTGACGCCGCTGAAGCGGCGCATGGACGAAATGTCGATCGCGTACGAGCACGTGGCGGTCGCGATCGACCGCAGCGGCCGGACGGCGACGGTGACGGTCGAGGCGCCTGACGGCGACCAGCCGTCGAGCATTGAGGCCATTAGACAAGCCGGCGCCGAGTGGTGGCCGCTGGCGATGGCGCGGCAGTTGGATGATGCGCTGTTGCATCTGCGTCACAACTTCGCCGATGTCGGCACCATGGTGCTGAAGACGCGCGGCGAGATCGATGCGGTGATGGCCGTGGACGCCGTGCTGGAAACCCATCAGGCCGACTGGTTCGTGCGCGAGGTGATCGGCATGTTGCGGCGCACGCTGGCGCGCCTGGAGGTCACGTCCCGCAGCCTGTACGCCATCATCGACGAGGGCAGCTGTTTTGCCGGCACCCTGGCGGAACTCGCGTTTGCCGCCGACCGGTCCTACATGCTCGACCTGCCCGATGCGGAGGAAGAGGGGCAGGACGCCCCGATGATCGTCCTATCGCCGATGAATTTCGGCCCCTACCTGATGGTCAACCATCTGACCCGGCTGCAAACGCGGTTCGGCAAGGACCACGCTGTGATGGAGGGCCTGCGCGAGCGGATTGGCGAGCGGCTGGATGCCCCGGCGGCCCTGGCCGCCGGCCTGATCACCGTGGCGCCGGACGATCTCGATTGGGACGACGAAATTCGGCTGGCGCTGGAAGAACGCGCCGGCCTGTCGCCGGATGCCTTGACGGGCATGGAGGCCAGCTTGCGCTTCGCCGGCACCGAGACCATGGAAACCAAGATCTTTGGCCGGCTGTCGGCCTGGCAGAACTGGGTCTTCAACCGGCCCAACGCGGTCGGCGAGCAGGGCGCGCTGCGCCTGTTCGGTTCCGGCAGCAAGGCGCATTTCGATTGGGAAAGGGTGTGAGACCATGTCGCTGAACTATCGCGACCGTATCCCCAACAATGTCGATCTCGGCACCAACCGCTCGCTGCAGCGCGCGCTGGAGCATTGGCAGCCGAAATTCCTGACCTGGTGGCAGGATCTGGGGCCGGAGGGCTTTCAGGCCGCCGACGTCTATCTGCGTACCGCCACGTCGGTCGATGCCAAGGGCTGGGCGACCTATGGCAAGGTGAAGATGCCGGACTATCGCTGGGGCATTTTTCTGGCCGAGCAGACGGCGGACCGGCGGATCGGGTTCGGTGATTTCTATGGCAAGCCAGCCTGGGACCAGGTGCCGGGCGACTTCCGCTCGACCCTGCGCCGGTTGATCGTCACGCAGGGCGATACCGAGCCGGCCTCTGTCGAACAGCAGCGCCTGTTGGGCCAGATTTGCCCGTCGCTCTACGATCTGCGCAACCTGTTCCAGGTGAATGTCGAGGAAGGCCGGCATCTGTGGGCCATGGTCTATCTGCTGCACGCCTATTTCGGCCGCGACGGCCGCGAGGAGGCGGAAGAGCTGTTGGCCCGCCATTCGGGTGACGCCGACAAGCCGCGCATCCTGGGCACGTTCAACGAGCCGATTTCCGACTGGCTCAGCTTCTACATGTTCACCTATTTCACCGACCGGGACGGCAAGTTCCAACTGAAAAGTCTGGCGGAAAGCGGCTTCGACCCGTTGGCGCGGACCTGCCAGTTCATGCTGACCGAGGAAGCGCACCACATGTTCGTCGGCGAGACCGGCATCGGCCGCGTCATCCGGCGCACCTTGGAGGTGATGGACGAGATCAACTCCGACGATCCCGAAGCGCTGCGCAAGGCCGGCGCCATCGATCTGCCGACCATTCAGAGATATCTGAACTTCTGGTTCTCGTCGTCGCTGGATCTCTTCGGTTCCGACGTGTCGTCGAACGCGGCGACCGTCTTCGCCAACGGCCTGAAGGGCCGGCCCGACGAGGGACGGTATGAGGATCATGTCTGCGTCGAGGATCTCTTCGACCTGGATAAGCCGGACGGCAAGGGCGGCGTGGAAACGGAAACCGTGCCGCTGCGCAACGCCATGAACGAGGTCACGCGCAACGCCTATGTGAAGGACTGCATGATCGGGGTGAAGCGCTGGAACCGATCGATCGCGAAGGCCGGGAAACCGTTTGAGTTGACCCTGCCGTCAACCCGGTTCCGCCGTCAGATCGGCAGTTGGGCGGGCTTCAGCGTCATGCCGGACGGCACGCCGATCGACGAAGAGGCCTGGAAAGCGCGGGTGGACGAATGGCTGCCGACAGAGGCGGACCAGCAGTTCGTGCACAGCCTGATGCGCCAGGTGACGGCGCCCGGCAAGATGGCCAGTTGGATCGCGCCGCCCGATCGCGGTATCAACAATTTGCCGGTCGATTACGAGTATGTGCACCTGACCTGACGTGGCCCGGCACTTCGCCATCGTCGGCAGCGGGCCGGCCGGCATCTACGCGGCCGAACGGCTGGCGCGGATCGCGCCCGATGACCTCATCGACGTGATCGACCGCCTGCCGGTGCCATTCGGGCTGGTGCGCCATGGCGTCGCCGCCGACCACCAATCGACCAAGGCGGTGACGCGCGTGCTGGGCCGCGCGCTCGGTCGTGACAATGTCAGCTTCGTCGGTAACGTCATGGTCGGGCGCGATGTGACACTCGCCGATCTGCGCCAATGGTACGACGCGGTCATCCTCGCCACGGGCGCGCCGCGCGACCGGCGGCTGGGGATTTCCGGCGAGGACCTTACAGGCGTTCACGGCTCGGGCGCCTTTGTCGGCTGGCTGAATGGCCATCCGGATCAGACCGGCCTGGCGATTGATCTGCACGGCGTAACGGATGTGGTCGTTGTCGGGGTCGGCAATGTCGCACTGGACGTCGCGCGCATCTTTGCCAAGTCACCGACCGAGTTGGCCGCCGCCGATCTGGCACCCGATGTCGCCGAGGCGCTTGCAGCGCTGACTCTGAAGTCGATCACCTTGCTCGGCAGGCGAGGGGCCGAGGATGCCAAGTTTACCGCCTTGGAGCTTTCCGAGATGGGGGATTTGGAGCGGGCGCGGCCGGTCGTCGCCCAAGCGGCATTGCCGCCGGCGTGCGATGATGAGGCCAAGCCGCTTTCAATCCTGCGCGGTTTTTCCAGCGCTCAGCGGGACGACCAGCCGTTAGGCGTGCATTTCCTATTCCACACGCGCCCGTTGGCCTTCGAAGGATCCGACCGGCTGACGGGTGTCCGGGTCGTGACCGCCGGTGGAGCCAAATCGGTGTTGCCGGCGCAGTTGGCGATCACCTGTATCGGGTATGACAGTGTCACCTGCGGTGATCTGGAGCCGGCATCCGGCGTCTTCGCCAATCAGGACGGCAAGGTCGAGGATGGGCTCTATGTGGTCGGCTGGGCCAAGCGGGGGCCGAGTGGCACGATCCCGACGAATCGCGCGGAATCCCATGAAGTTGCCAACCGGGTCGCGGCGGAGACGGAAGCGGCGGGCCGGCCCGGGGCGGCGGGGCTGATCGAACAGGTCGGCGATCGCATTGTCGATCTGGATGGCTGGGGCCGCATCGACGCCGCCGAAACCGCCCGCGCGACCGGGGATCGCCCCCGCCACAAATTCACGACGATTGACGAGATGGTCGCCGCAGCCCGGCCGTAGACGGGCTGTTGCCCTCGGTCAGGCTGGGCCGGCCCAGGGCAGCGGGTGGTCGGACAGGCCCCAATAGAGGCTCTTCTGGTTCATGTATTGGCGGATGCCGAGACGGCCTTTTTCCCGGCCGATGCCGCTCTCCTTCACGCCGCCAAACGGGGTTGCGATCGAAAACTGCTTGTAGGTGTTGATCCACACCGTGCCGGTCTGCAGCCGGCGGGCGACGCGCCAGATCTTGCGATAGTCCGATGACCACAGCCCGGCGGCGAGGCCATAGACACTGTCGTTGGCCTGGGCGATCAGATCATCCTCGTCGTCAAACGGCATGACAGTCAGGACGGGGCCGAAGATCTCCCGCTGGGCCGTGTCGCTCTGATTGTCCAGCCCGGCGACGATGGTCGGACGGTAATAGTACCCAGCGCCTGCGGGCGCTTCGCCGCCGGCTAGAACTTCGCCGCCCTCTTCACGCGCCCGGTCGACATGCCCGGCAACGGTTTCGCGATGCTCCCGCGTGATCAGGGGCGCGACCTGGGTTGCCGGATCGTAGGGATCGCCGACCCGCAGCGCCTTAGTGCGCGCGACCAGCTCCTCGACGAACGGATCGAAGATTGCCCGTTCGACGAACAGGCGCGATCCGGCGATGCAGGACTGGCCGGACGAGGAAAAGATGCCGAACAGGATGCCGGCAATGGCCTGCGCACGGTCGGCATCGGCGAAAACGATGGTCGGCGATTTGCCGCCCAGTTCCAGCGACACCGGCATCAGCTTGTCGGCGGCGGCCCTGGCGATCGCGCGGCCGGTCGACGTGCCGCCGGTGAACGCCACCTTGGCGACATGCTCGTGACGCACCAGCGCGTCGCCGATTTCACGGCCCGGTCCCGGCAGGGCGGAGAACAGGCCTTTCGGCAGGCCTGCCTGCTCGATCACCTTGGCCAGTTCCAGACAGACCAGCGGCGACCAGCCGGACGGTTTCAAGACCACCGCGTTGCCGGCGGCCAAGGCGGGCGCGACCTTCTGGGCGTCGGACGCGATCGGCGAGTTCCACGGCGTGATCGCGGCGATGACGCCCAGGGGCTCGTGCACGCTCATGGTCAGATAGTCGCCGCGCGCGGGCGTGATCTCGTCTTCCATGGTTTCCAGCGCCGCGCCGAAATAGCGGAAGGTGGCCGAGGCGCTGGCCGCCAGCGCCCGCGTTTCGGCCAGCGTCTTGCCGGTGTCCCGCGTCTGGGTTTGGGCAATCTGCTCCTGCCGGTCCGCCAAACCGTCGGCGATGGCGTAGAGATATCTGGCCCTCTCATGCGGTTTGAGATCGCGCCAGGCCGGCGCCATCATCGCGTCCTTGCCGGCGGCGATCGCGTGCTCCGCATCGGCGCGGGAGGCGCCGGCGGCCACCGCAGTCAGGCTGCCGTCACCGGGAAAGTAGGATGGCATGTCGGCGCCGGAACCCGGGCGCCATTCGCCGGCGATGAAGATCGATTTCTTGGCGCCCGTCATGGCTTCAGATCTGGATCGTCGCGCTGCGATTGATCAATGCGCGCGCGACGCTCAGCGCCGTCAGGGCGGACGTCCTGGGGTTTTCCGGGCTGGGCTTGCCCTGCAGCGTGATCACGAACGTGCCGCTGGGGCCTTCGGCCTCGATCTCGTGGACGTTGCCGGGCGCCTCCGGATCGGCCACCAGTTCGACCCTAGTGTCATCAAGGCCGAGCCCGGCCAAGGCCACGGTCGCGGCGACGTTGGCGTTCTTGGGATAGCGCAGCGCGGCCTCGCGTGCGCTGCCGCTGTACAGGACCACCGGCTCGGCCGTCTCGGCGATGTCGGCATCCTTGCCCCAGGCGCGCGGCGGTTTGCGCGAGCGGTAGGCCACCCGCTCCAACCCCGCCAGCCGCATGGCGGCCAGCGCATCGATACCGCCAATGGCGCCGGCCGGCAGCAGGATGTGGCTGCCCCCTCGGTCTGCTGCTTCTCGCAACGCGTTCTCGACCGTCGGGTCGGCCAAGGCGCCGATCGAAATCACCATGAGGTCGATGCCGGCGGTAAGGACCTCCGGGCCGAATTCACCGACAGATGGCTGGCCCGCGCACTCCGCGACGATGTCCGGCCCCGCCGCGATCAACGCTTCGGCCGACGTCACCGGCTGCACGCCGGCCGGCACCGTGTCCTCGCGGCCGGGGCGGACCAACGCCGCGACGATGGGGCCGGCGTTCTGCTCGTCGACCAGCCTTGCCGCGATGCGGGCGATGCCGCCATAGCCGATGAGGCCAATCCCGGGCATGGCCTAACCCTTGGCCACGGGCGGGCCGGCGAAGGCGATGCCGAACGGCCCGATCGCGGTCATGTCGATCTCCAGAATGCCGACGCCGCCCTCGGCGAAGCGGTGCGCAAGGGCCTGTTCGGCCAGGCCAAGATCGTCGATCCGGCGATAGGTGCAGCGGAACGCTTTGGCCAGGCTCTCAAAATCCGGCAGGGCCAGGTCCGTGTAAGCGCGGCGGCCGCCATAGGCTGCGTCCTGGATGTTGCGAATAACGCCATAGCCGCGGTCGTTCATGAGCAGGATGGTCAGGTCCAGGCCCACCTCCGTGGCCGTGGCCAACTCACCGGGGTTCAGCATGAAACCGCCATCGCCGATCAGCGCCAGGACGGGCTTTCCGGTCGCCAGGCCGGCGCCGATCGCCTGGGTCAGACCCTGCCCGATGCCGCCACCGACGGCGTGGGCCAGCCGGCCCGGCCGGTCGAGCAACGGCCAGCGATTGCCCCAGATGCTGTTGGACAGGGTGATATCGCGTACCCAAAGGCCGTCGGACGGCAAGGTCACATCGATCGCATCCAAGAGGGCCGCGTAAGGTCCGGCGTCGCGGCGCAGACGGGCGAGATTCTCAGCCTTCGCCGTCGAGATGGCGGCATCCCACGCCGCATCGACATGGAACTGACCGTTCAACCGGTTCGCCAGAACCTCCAATGCGGCGGCACAATCGGCCTCGCAGAAGGCGGCCGCGCGATAGCTTCTGTCGCGGGCCTTCGGATCGATGTCGATGCGGACCAGCGTTTCCGGCAAGGGCAGGCCATAGGTCCGGGTTTCGTTCGATCGCAGGTGAGATCCAGCGACGATCAGCAGGTCCGACTGGCGATAGAGGGCCTCGGTGGCCGGCGTTGCCGTGAAGCTGCCCAGCGCGCGTTGATGTCGTTCGTCCAGCGTGCCGCGCCCCTGAACGCTGGTCACGACGCCGAAGCCCATGTCGGCCAGCATGCGCGCCGGGCCGCCGGCCCCTTTCGCCCCGCCGCCCAGCCACAGAAGCGGGCGTTTGGCCGCGCGCACGATCTCGACGATTGCGTCCATGCCGCCGACGGTTGCAACTTGCTTCGGCGTGCCAACCGGCGGCGGCGCGGGACCGGAGACATGAGTCTTTTGAACGTCGATCGGGATTTCGATGCTGACCGGGCCCATCGGAGGCGTCAGCGCGGTCGCGACGGCGTGCGCGATCACCGAGGACGCCGTTTCCGGCCGGTCGATGCGGTAGAATGCTTTGGAGACCGACGCTAACCAGCCGGGCTGGTCCTTGGCCTCGTGGATGAAGCCCCAGCCGCGATCGAGATAGGCGCTGTCGATCTGGCCGGTCAGGTGCAGCAGGGGCGAGCCCGCGCTGGCGGCCTCGATCAACCCGCCGCAGCCATTGCCCGCACCCGTTCCGGTGCTGGTGATGGCGACCGCCGGCTTGCCCGTGACCCGGCTGGCCGCGTCGGCCATGTTCACGGCACCGGCTTCGCCGCGGGCGGTGGTGAACCGCAGCGCGCCCGTCCGCGCAATCGCGTCCAGGATCGGCATGTTGTGGATCGAGATGACGCCAAAAGCCTCGGCGACGCCCGCAGCCGCCAGGGTGGCGACGATGATGTCGCCCACGGTCTCCGGCGCCGTTTCTTCAGCCGTGCTGGGTTGGACTGTCGGATCGACCAGGGTCATCGCACCCGCTCCAGCATCGCCAGGATGGGTTCGGCGTAGAGCTTTGGCGCCTCGACGTAGCCGGCGTGGCCGAGGCCCGGCAGTTCCAGATAGGTCGCGTCCGGCCTCTGGTCCGCCAGGCGGCGGACGCTTTCGGGCGGCGTGATGATGTCGTCGGACCCGACCATCAAGGTCAGCGGACAACTTGTATGCGGAATGGTCGCCGCCAGGTCGGCCTGCGCCAGCAGCGCGACGGCCTGGGCGTAGCCGGGCAGCTTAACCCGCGCCATCTCGCGCTGCGTCACGGCCCGTGCGTGGTCGGGGGCGCCGGGTGCGCACATTCTGGGCGCCCGTGCCTCTGCAAAGGCCGGCTGGCCGAGCGCCTTCAGATCGCTGATCCGGCTGGTCAGCCGCTCGGGCCAGGGCTCCCCGACGCTGAGACCGCTGCCCGATCCCGGGTCGGCCAGGACCAGGCCGGCCACGCGGTCCGGCCATTGCCGCGCCGCCTCGCCGGCGATCAAGGCGCCAAGTGAGTGGCCCAGCAGGACGAACCGATCCACGCGCTCAGCGTCCAGCCACCGGTCCAGCACCGCCAAATAGTCGGTGGCCACCGGGTGCTCGACATCCAGCGGATCGGACCCACCATAGCCGGGCAGATCCCAGGCGAGACAGCGCGTGTGAGGCGCAAGCAAGGGCAATAGGTCGGCCCAGGACCGTGCGCTTGAACCGATGCCATGCAGCAAGACCAGCGTGACGGGTCCCTCGCCGGCCTCGATCACGGATAGGGTGCGGCTGCCCAGATCGACGGTGCGTTCGTTGATGGTGATCGCGTCGGTCAATTGAAGACGAAGCCCCCATTGACCGGCAGCACCTGTCCGGTCACGAAGCGGGCGGAGTCGGAGACCAGGAAGACGGCGGCGCCGACCACATCGTCCGGAAACTGCGCGCGCGGCATGGCCCGGCCGGTCTCATAGAGTTCGTGCCGGTGCTGGGGCACATACTCCGTCGCCTCGACCCGGACCAGACCGGGCGCCAGCGCGTTCACCGCGATCTTCCTGTCCCCCAGTTCGCGGGCCAGCGACCTTGTCATGGCGATGATCGCGCCCTTGCTGGAGACATAGTGCAGCAGCCGGGGCGCCCCCCACAGCGCGGTGTCGGAGGCCAGATTGACGATGCCGCCGCCCGCGTCGTCGGTCATCAACGGGGCAACCGCCCGCACCATCAGCCAGGTGCCGCGGACATTGACCCGCATGACCTTGTCCCAGGTCTCGATGTCGATTTCGTCATAGAGGCTGCCGCCGATGCCCGTGGCGATCGCGGCGTTGTTGATCAGGCCATGGATCGGTCCGGCGATCTCGCCCAGCCAGTCGCCGAATTCGGTCACGCTTTCCGGGTCGCCGATGTCCAGCGGATGAAAATCGGCCTTGTGCCCGTTCTCGCGCAGCGCACGCGCCACCTCGCGGCCGAGGTCATCGAGAATGTCCCCGATCAGCACATACGCGCCCTCCGCAGCGCACGCCTCGGCAAAGGCGCGCCCCAGGCCGCGACCGGCGCCGGTCACCACGACCGTCCTGTTGTCCAACTGGCCCAAGCCGCCGATCCTTTAGCCGGCCTTGGCCGCCTGCTTCTTCCGCTCCGCCTTGGCGATGGCGATCGGGTGGTCGTCGGGATAGTCCGGCAGGTCCGGCACGTTGCGGCCCAGCATGACGCACATAAGCGCCTCTTCCTGGCTTTCGTTGCGCAGGCCGCGATAAATGCCGGGCGGCACGGAGATCACGTCGCGCTCGCCAAGCTCCGTCTCCCAGCTTTCGCCCTCATATTCGAAGAACAGGCGGACATGCCGTCCCTTCAGGATGAAGAACGCTTCCTCGACATCGTGATGAACATGCAGCGGGCCTTCACAGCCGGCCGGCAGGATCATGGTCGAAAAGGTGAAATGCTCGGCCGGGATGGTGTTGGTATCGTTGCGCACGCCGGCCGCACCGGTGCCGATATAGCGCGTCTGCGCGCGCCGGTACTTCGGGTCGACCTCGGCCTGCCAGGACAGGGCGTTCCAGTCATAGGTCCGCTCTTCATAGCGGGCGACGCGGGTGGACAGCCATTCGCCAAGCGACTTGCCGGCGGGCATTTTCCAGCTCGCGAAATCGGGGTTTTCCTGGCTGGGGATGGGAAGGTCGGCATCTTGCATGGATCAAAACTCCGGTCGGCGGTTCATGTAACGAAGGACCCGCCCCTCGACCACCACCACCGCCAGATAGACGATGATGCCGATCAAGGTCAGCAGGCTGATGGTGACGAAAACGGCCGGCGTGTTGGCCTGGCCTTGGGCGAAGGTGAGCAGATAGCCCAGCCCGGTGTTGCCGCCGACCAGCTCGCCCACGACGACGCCGATGACGGCGAGCGTCGAGCCGATGCGCAAGCCGGCGAAGAAGGCGGGCATGGAGGCGGGCAGTTCGATCTTGGAAAAGATCTGCAGCCGGTTGGCCTTGAAGGAGCGCGCCAGGTCGACCTGTTGCTGGTCGACGGCGCGCACGGCGCCCAGCACGTTGATCAGCACCGGGAAGAAGACGATCAGAA
This sequence comes from Pseudomonadota bacterium, assembly GCA_039177555.1. GTDB lineage: Bacteria > Pseudomonadota > Alphaproteobacteria > DSM-16000 > Inquilinaceae > JANQGH01. Next base: position 120,227 of record JBCDFV010000007.1, read on the forward strand.
CGGCGACCAGGATCTTCGGCGTGAAGGTGTAGCCGAACCAGAGCACGAACAGCGGCGCGAACGCCACCTTCGGCGCGATCTGCAGGGCCAGGATGTAGGGCGACAGTACGATCTCGGCATTGCGCGAGATGCCCAAGAGATAGCCGCCGGCGGCCCCCAGCAGGCAGCCGATCACGAAGCCGACCACCACCAGGGTGAAGGTGATGAAGGTGTGATAGAGCAGCGCGCTGCGGTCGATCATCCACAGGAATTCCGCCCAGACATCAGACGCGGGCGGGATGATGAAGACCGGAATGCCTAGTGCGCCGGGCAGCCATTCCCAGCCAGCCAGGATCAGCACGGCCAGGCCCAGGCTGCCGGCGACCTTCAGGGAGGTTAAGGTCGCCCACAGCCTTTCGGCCCAGCCCCCGGACGCCGAGGCGCCCGCGCCGGTATCGGTCAGGTCGCTACTGGATACACTCATTGGTGTAGAGATCTTCCACAGGTGTGGTCTGGCGGATGATGCCGGCGTCGAGATAGAAGTCCTGCACCGTGCCGATGCGGTCCGCGTCGGCCATGCCCAGCGTATCCTGGCCGGAATAGACCGTCTCGGCATAGGACTGCATGATCGGTAGCACGCTGTCCGGCTGCACCGGGAACTCGTTTTCTTCCATAAAGGCGATGAAGTCCGTCGCCGCGCTTTCCGGGTCGTTCATGATGTCTTCCACCGCCCGGCTGATCGCGCGCACCACGCCGCAGACCGCGTCCGGCTGATTGGCGATGCCGTCATCCGAGGCGATGATGGCCTGGGCCATGCTGGGGAAGATGTCGGTGGACGATAGGGTGACAAGGTCCACGCCTTGGGCGTCGGCCAGATAGATCCAGTCCGGCACGGCCGACATGGCGTCGACCTCGCCCTCGACGAAGAGCTGCCAGACACCCGCCGGCCCGTGCGCCTGGATATCGGCGTCGGACTGGCTCAACCCCTCCGTACCCATATTGCCGAGCAGGGAGTAGAAGGTCGTGTCCTGGAACGACTGCACGGAGATGGTGCGGCCCTCCAGATCGGCGAGCGAACTGATGTCGCGGTCGGCGCGCGCCACCACGGTGGTCAAGGCGCCGCCGCCGAGAACCGCGACCGACTTTACCGGCACGCCGTTGGGGCGGACGATGATCGAGGTGTCGCCGATACCGCCGCCGACCAGCGCGTTGCCGGCGCCAACCTGGGTCGCCACCTCCGCCCCGCCGCGCACGGTGATGAACTCGATATCCACGCCCTCGTCTTCGAAATAGCCGCGCGATTCGGCCAGGTTCATCGGCGCGAACGCGACGAGGAATTGGGGCGCGGGCAGCAGATAGGTGACGGGCGTCAGGTCTTGCGCGATTGCCGGGGCCGAAACCGCGATCGAGCCGCCCAGCAGCGCGGCGCTTAGGGTTCGCAGGGAAAGTGATGTCATTGTTGAAGCCTCCTGTTTAGTGCGGCCTTTGCTTGGCCGTTTCCTGTCCCGGCGCGTCGCCGAGATGCAGCAGTTCCATCAAGCGCCGGGTGAAGCCGGCCATGCGCGGATGTTGGCGGCGGGCGAACGGCTCGTCCCGGTCGGGCAGATCGATGATGATTTCCTCGATGATCGTTCCGGGCCGGTTCGACATCACCAGCACCCTGTCGGACAGGGCCACCGCCTCTTCCAGATCATGGGTGATGAACAAAGCCGTCTTCTGGCGCGCGATCAGCGTCTGCGCCAAGTCCCGCTGCAAGATCATCTTGGTCTGGGCGTCCAGCGCCGAGAACGGCTCGTCCATCAGCAGCACGTCGGGGTCGTTGGCCAGGGTGCGGGCCAGGGCCGCCCGCTGGCGCATGCCGCCGGATATCTGGTGCGGGTAATAGTCGGCGAATTCGTCCAGCCGGTACTGGGCCAACAGTTCGTGTGCACGCGCGCGGCGTTCGGCCCGTGACACGCCTTGGATCTCCTGCCCGAACTCAACATTCTCGCGGATCGTGCGCCAGGGTAGCAGCAAATCCTTTTGCAGCATGAAGGCGACATGGCTGTTCGGGCCGTCGACCGGCTCGTCATCCACGGTGATGCGCCCCTTGGTCGGCCGATCGAGCCCGGAGGCCATGTTCAACAGCGTGCTCTTGCCACAACCGCTGGGGCCGATGATCGTCACGACCTCCTGGTCATGGCAGATCAGGCTGAGATCGCGCACCGCCGTGATCATCTGCTTGCGCTGGCGCCGGTTGCCGCGCTGAGGGAATTGCTTCGTGACTTGCTTAAAGGTCAGCCGCGTGGGCTCCGCCTCAGAATCCGGCACGGTGTCCGACCTGTCGCCCGAATCCGCCATCTGAACGACGGTCATGACGGGACCTTGCCGCTAGTGCCAACCCAGCGGTCTGTTCCAAATATGGAACGATAGACTATCATTGGAACAGTCTAGTGCAGCGCGCGGCTGAGTCAAGCTGAAGGGCGCGATTCGGGGTCATGACTTCAGCAGCGATTTGAGCGGGACGGACGGATCGGCCAGTTGATCGGCCGTGACCGGAATGCCCCGCGTGATCAGGCGCGTCGCAACGCGGATGGCGATCGGGTTGTTGCAGGCGTGAACGCCGACCAGGGCGCCGTCGACCAGGTAGAAGCAAGTGTGATCACCGTCGCCATCGCGAACGATCGTGGTCGCATTGTCGGGCGGCGTGCCGAGGATCTGGATGTTGGTGCCGTGCTGGTCGGACCAGAACCAGGGGATGTCTTCCGCCGGGCGGTCGAGGTCCAGCAGGGCATGGCCAACCGCGATGCCTTCGTTCTGGGCGTTGGCCCAGCTTTCCAGGCGCCGGTGGTGGCCCGCCAGATCGCTGTAGCGGTGGGCGACGTCCCCGACCGCGAAGATCGACGGATCGTCGGTTCGGCCGTGCGCGTCGACGACGATGCCGTTGTCGATGGCCAGGCCGGCCGCTTCGGCCAACTCCACATTCGGCACGATCCCGATGCCGATCAGAAGCGCGTCGGTTTCCAGCGTGCGCCCATCGGACAGCGTGCAAACGATGCCGGCGTCGCGCTCGTCCAGTGCGGTTACACTGGTATCTAGGCGAACGTCGACGCCATTGGCACGGTGGAGGTCGAGCAGATAGGCGCTCAGCAATTCGCTGGCAGCGCGCGAGCATAGGCGCGGCGCGGCTTCGATTACCGTGACCTCGCAGCCCAGCTTGCGGGCGGTCGCCGCGACCTCAAGCCCGATCCAACCACCGCCAATGATCGTCAGGTGGCCGCCATCCCGCAGGGTCGCGCGCAGGGCGTTTGCATCGGCCAAGTCGCGCAGCGTGTGGACACGGCCCGCGACCGCCTCCGGCATGGGCAGCGTGCGCGGCCGCCCGCCCGTCGCCAGGACCAGCCAGTCATACGGGATCGCGCCATCGTCCAGCAGAACCTGCTTCCGCGGCCGGTCAATGGATCGGACCGTTTGGTTGGGCCGAAAGTCGATGTCCAGCCCGTCGAACACGTCGTGTGCGAACAGGTGGACGCTGTCGTCCGCCGCCTCGCCGGCCAGTACGGCCGTGGAGAGCGGCGGCCGTTCGTAGGGCCGGTGGGGTTCGTCGCCGATCAAGGTCAGCGCGCCGCCATAGCCCTTGTCGCGCAGCGTCTTGGCGACCCAGCCGCCGGCCTGGCCAGCGCCGACGATGACGATGGGCCCAGTCACGGCAAAGCCCTGCTCACTTGGCCTTTTGCCGGCGGGTTTCGCCGTCGATACCGCCGGCCACGGCCCATTCGGCGAAGTTGGCGGTGCTGCGCTGCCACTCCTGCGGCTGCCAGGCGTCGGTGCAGTAGTCCTCGTTGGCGTAATACTCCGCCAAGGCGCCGCAGGGGTTGTGGAAGTACCAGAAATAGGCCGACGAGATCGGGTGCCGGCCGGGGCCGATCTGGGTCGGCCAGCCCTTGCCGCTGACATAGACGCCGCCGCCGAAGACCTCATGGATATCGCGCACGGTGAAGGCGACATGGTTCAGGCCGCGCTTCTTGTCCGGGGTCTGCAGCAAGAACAGATTGTGGTGCCCGCCCTCCGCCTTGCAGCGCAGGAAATAGCCGGCCTTCGGATAGCTGTCGGAAACGCGGAAGCCCAGCACGTCCGTGTAGAACGCCAGCGTTGCTTCGATATCAGCGGTGAAAAACACCACATGGCCGATCGAGATCGGGTGCGCCCGTTCGTAGACCGGGCTGCGTTCGTCGATGCGGGCGACATTGCCGGCCGTGTTCGTCGGTGAGCCGCCGACCTGAGGGTCGTGGCGCCGGCTTACCTGCAACTTCAGGCCCATGCCGTTGGGGTCGGCAACCGACACCCAGTCGTCGCCCTCGCCGAAGTCCGGCCGATCGCGAAGCGCGTCGCGGGCCTCCGCCAGTGCGGCCTCATCCGCCAAACCCCACACGACTTGGCGCAAGGTCGGCCCGTCCTCGAAGGCGGGAGGCAGGTCGGCGGCATCGATGGGGCGCACGCGCACTTCGCCGCCATCCAACGTCGTCCAGACCTTGGCGTCGGCCTGATCGGCTGCGCGGGCCAGGCCCCAATCGTCCAGAAAGCGTTCGCATTCCGGGATGTCGGTTACCCCGAAGGTGACACCGTCGATGCCGGTGAAGCGCATGGTGGATCTCCTGACTATCCGGCGTGCGGCATGGGTTCGCGCGCCAGCGCGCGGTGATAGCGCAGCGAGCGCGATAAGGCGGTTCCCGCCCTCACGACCTGGTCGACCAGCGCGTTGAAGGCCGGGTCGGACGAGGGCGCGCCCCGCAACGTCACGTTTACGGCACCGACGGACAGGCCGGTCTGGTCGCGCACCGGTGCCGCGATCGTTGAAATGCCTTGCTCAAAGAACGAATCGCTAACCGCGTAGCCGCGCTTGGCGTCGAGCACCAGCATGGCGGCCAGCGCATCGACGGTCCGGGGCGTCTGTTCGGTGAAGGCCGACATGTCCTGGCCGTCGAACAGCTGGTCCAGCTCATCCTTCGGCATGTCGATCAGGCTCATCCGGCCAAGCACGGTGCCGTGCATGGGCAGGCGCGTGCCGATCTGCAGGGCGCTGGCAAAGGGCGACTTGCCTTGCGCCTTTTGCACCACGACGACGTCGACGCCGTCGCGCAGCACCAAGTGGCTGGCCAAGCCTGTCTGATCGCTCAACTGGTCCAGAACCGGGCGGCCAAGCTCGCTGATGTCCAGCGACGCCAAACACTCAAAGCCGAGGCTGAGGATCGCCAGGCCGGGACGGAACGACGAGCCGCCCTCTAGCCGTTCCAAGAGCCCGAGATGCTCCAAGGCCTGAACCAGGCGGTAGACGGTCGTGCGCGGCAGGCCAAGCTCGCGGGCGATTTCCGGCGGGGCAATGCTGCGCCGTCCGGCGTTGAACATTTGCAGGATGCGGATGCCGCGTTCCAGCCCCGGTACGGGATAGGCCGGTTCGGATTTGCGCTCCGCCGTCATTCGGCCGCCTCGGCGGGGGCGGCGTCGTTCAGCGCCGCGACCTGGCTGCGCGCCTGCTTTTCCATGACCCGGCGCAGCCGGCTCAAGCCGACATCGTGCTGGTAGAGGAACTCATGGCCGCGCGCATCCGGTGCCATGCGCTCCAGAACCACGCGGTCCTGCTCCAGCACCGCCCAATGCAATCCTTCCAGCCGATTGCGGTACAAGAAGCGCCAGACGTCCCGTTGCCAGCCCTGGACCTTGCGCACACGCCAGAAGAAGACCTGGGTGTGGTTTTCGTCCATCGGCGTGGCGAAGCCGATGATGTAGAACGAGCCGCCGGGCCCGTGCTGCTTGCGGTACGGGATCGACAGGCGCAGCCAGATCGCGCCGCTTTCGCCGTACTCCACCCAGTCGAAATTGACGTCCTTCTGGCCCGTCTTTTCGAAGATGAAGCCGGTATCGGTTTTGCGGATCCGCATGTCCGCCTGCTTGTCGCCGAAGGCCATGGAGTGCGATTGGGCGTGCAGATAGGCGCCGTGCATCGGGTCCATGACATTGTCGACCGCATAGCGGTAGTTGCACTTCCAGATCGCGGTGCAGAGGAAGGCGCTGTAGTCGTCCGATGTCAGCTGTTCGGGCAGATCCAGCGCCGGCGGTTCGGCATGCAGCGCGTCGCCGAAGTAGAGAAAGATGGCGTCGTTGCGCTCTTCGGCCGGATAGGACTTCACGCAAGGCTGACCGACCAGAGGGCTATCCTTCACCGCCGGCACGTCGACCACCGTACCGCCGCCATCGACCTCGACCCCGTGATACCAGCAGGCCAGCCGGTCGCCCAAATTCCAGCCCATGGACAGCCGGGCGCCGCGATGGGGGCAGCGATCCTCGATGGCGTGGACCTGCCCGTCCGCGTCGCGCCAGACCACGATGTTCTGGGACAGGCGCGTGATGCCGACGGGCGCGCCCTGCACCGCCCAGCTTGGCAGCACTGGATGCCACAGGTTCAAGAGACCCTTGTTCAACCTGTCCTCGGCCAGGGCCTCAAGCGTGTCAGTCATCATCGTCCTGTCTCCCCCTGCCTAGTAGCCCAGCCGGGCCATTTCGGTCTTGAACAGCTCCTCGGTCCATGGCGTGCCCTCGGGCGACATGACCCCCAGAGCATTGATGCGCGCGACGAGCGGTGCCAGGTCGTAATGCCCCTCGCCGAACGCCGTTTCGATCGCGTCGCCGAGCGCGTTTTCATAGGCCGAGGGCGGTGCCGCCCGGGTTTGCCAGACGATGTTCTCTGCCTCGGCCGGAATCTCGACCTGGCCCTTGCCGGCGACCTTGTTCGGGGTCGGCGCGGCCCAGCTTTTCAGGTGCGGGTTGTGGTCCATGGCAATTGGCCCTCCTAAACCTCGATCATGATGCGGCCGTTTTCCTCGCGCACCGGAAAGGTGACCAGATCACGTTCGCCCGGCTCGGCCAGGCATTTGCCGCTGGGGATGTGGAACAGGGCGCCGTGCAAGGGGCATTCGACCTCTTCGCCCTCGACAAAGCCCATGCTCAGCAACGCGTAGGCGTGCGGACAGATGTCTTCCATGGCGTAGAGCTTTTCGCCCACGCGATAGACGCCGATTTCCTGGTCGGCGACCTTCACCGATATCGGTTCTTCTTCCGCAACCTCGTCCGCCGCCCCGACATCGTGCCACATGCCGGCCTCCATATTTGTTCCATATCTGAAACTATGATCTTTTTTTGAAACTATCACGGATCGGCGCTCCTTTTCAATCGGCAACTTGCGTCACGCGGGAAGCGTCAGCACCATGGCGCCCCCTCAACGACTGAAAACGGAATCCCAATGCTCACGGTAGAGACCCCGGCGGCCGGCGTGGCCCTGTTGCGATACGAGCGGCCGGAGGCCCGCAATGCGCTGTCCGCCGGCATTCGCGCGGACATGGCCGAACGGTTGGAGGCGCTGGACGCCGACAGCGACGTCCGGGCGATCATCCTGACCGGCACGGAAAAGGCCTTCGCCGCCGGCGCCGACCTGGCCGAGATGGCCGACGCCGGCCCGGTGGAGATGCTGAACCGCAACACGGGCGCCGTCTGGGACCGTATCGCCAACATCTCCAAGCCGGTGATTGCCGCCGTGAACGGCTTTGCGCTGGGCGGTGGCTGCGAACTGGCCATGCATTGCGACATCATCATCGCCGGCGAGGGCGCGCGCTTCGGCCAGCCGGAGCCGAAGGTGGGCCTGATGCCCGGCGGCGGCGGCACCCAGCGCCTGACGCGCGCGGTCGGCAAGTTCCGCGCCAATTTGTACCTGATGACCGGCCGCATGTTTGACGCAAAAACCGCCCTGTCGATGGGGTTGGTCAGCGAGGTGGTCGCCGACGATGCGGTCGTCGACACGGCGATTGAAGTTGCGGGCGAGGTCGCCGCGCTGCCGCCCGTGGCGCTGAAGTCGATCAAGCAGGCGGTTCGCATGGCCGACGCCGCGCCCTTGGACCAGGCCTTGGCGTTCGAACGCAGGGCCTTTCAGTTCCTGTTCGCCACCGACGACAAGCGCGAGGGCATCGCGGCCTTTATGGAAAAGCGCAAGCCCGTCTTCGAAGGCCGCTAACGGGCGCTTTCGCCCACCGTCCCGATCGGGTAGGGGTAGCGCGGGCCGTTCGCAAACTGGGGAAATCGATGGTCGACTTCGCAACCGATCAAGCCGTTATCGGCGTCGTGGGGGCCGGTGCCATGGGCCAGGGCATCGCCCAGGTCGCGCTCACCGGCGGCTTGCATGTCGCGCTCTACGATCTTGACGCGGCGGCGCGACAGCGCGCGGGCGAACAGATCGCCGCGCGGCTGGACCGGCTGGTCGAGAAGGGCAGGATGGCCGCCGACGCAGCGGCGGATGCGAAGGCTCGCCTGACCTTGGCCGACGGGTTGGACGGCCTTGCCAACGCCGACGCGGTGGTTGAGGCCGTGACCGAGGATGTCGCGGTCAAACGCGCCATCTTCGAACAGCTTGAAGGCCTGATCCGGCCGGACTGCCTGTTGGCGTCCAACACCTCATCGATCCCGATCGCGCGCATTGCCGCCGGCGCCAAGCGACCCGGCCGGATCGCGGGCATGCATTTCTTCAACCCGGTGCCGCTGATGGCGCTGGTCGAACTGGTTGAGGCCCGCGAGACCGCACCGGAGACCTTGGACGCGCTGGCGACGCTGGCTCAGCGTATGGGGCGCACGCCGGTGCGCGTGAAGGACACGCCCGGCTTTCTGGTCAACCTCGGCGGCCGCGCCTACGTCACCGAGGCGCTGCACATCGTCCAGGAGGGCGTTGCGACCCCGGCGCAGGTCGATGCCGTGATGCGCGATTGCTGCGGCTACCGCATGGGGCCGTTCGAGCTGATGGATCTGACCGGCATCGACGTCAACTTTCCGGTCACCGAGATCATCCATCGCGGCTTCTTCTACGATCCGCGCCTGCGCAGCACGCCCGATCACCGCTCTCTGTTGGATGCCGGCCGCCTGGGCCGTAAGTCCGGTGCCGGCTTCTTCAGCTATGAGGACGGCAAGCCGGCCGAACAGCCGGTCGACCTGGTCACGAATGCTGAGCCGCCAACGAAAATCGTGCTGCTGGTGGACGATCCTGAACTGACGGATTTGGCGCTGGCGGCGGAGATCGAGATCCTGGCCGCCGACGATGGCGAAAGTCCGATCGTGACCGCCCTGCCGCGGGGCCGGGACGCGACGCAAGCCGTCTTCGACACCGGGGTCGACCCGTCGCGCCTGGTGGCGGTCGATACCGAGTTCGATACGTCCAAGCGGCTGGTCGTCATGGTGCCGCCGGGGGCGGATTTCGACAATCTGCAAAGCGTGGCGGCCTGGCTGACCGCCAGCGGGGTCGCGGTTACGGCGATCCAGGACTCGCCCGGCTTCATCGCCCAGCGCATTCAGGCGATGGTCGGCAATCTGGGCTGCGAGATCGCCCAGCGGGGTCTGGCCAGCCCGGCGGACATCGACACGGCCATGAAGCTGGGCCTGAACTACCCGATGGGCCCGCTGGAGCTTGTCGACGAGATGGGTCCGGGCCGGGTCCATGACATGCTGATGCGCATGCAGCAGATCACTGGCGACGACCGCTATCGGCCGTCGCTATGGCTGCGCCGGCGGGCCTTGCTGGGCTTAAGCGCGCGCACGCCGGACTGATGCGCCAGCTAGGCCTGGTGCCCTAGGATCCAGCCCTCCAGGGCCAAGTCCGGATCATTCCAGGGACAACCCTCGCCGAGGCGTCCGGTCAGAACCAGAAACATGCCCAGCAGGCCGACCAGGCTATCGAACGCGTCCTCGCCTTGCGGGCCGGGGCCAAATCCGTCCTCGATCTGGCGTCGGAGCGCAGGGTCCAGGACCAGGTCCATGTCGGCAGCTTTTCCTAGCAACGCCGTCGCCTGCGCCTGCCGGTCCGCCTCCCGCCGCTTGCTGCGGCCACCCGTGCCGACGGTAAGCCCGAGGGGTCGCGTGAACTGGCCCGGATAGGTCTCGCACAAGACCGTTCGTCCGGGCGCCAGCAAATCGGCCAGCGGGCCGTCGAACGGCCAGAGCGCGGTTGTCGCGTCGCCTGCATGCGGCAGGATCAGCTCGCGCCAGCCGGCGATGGCCGCTTTGCCGACCTGCTGGCCGCCGACCAGGAAGAACAGGCTGGACGTCGCGCGCCGCTCGGCACCCGCCCGGTCGCACCGCCGCAGGAGATCGTCGTAGGAGGTCGCGCCCAGCGCTTCTGCCAGTCCTTGGCGTGAAACCACACCCTTGGGCAGGTTGCGGGCGGGAAAGAAGGGCCGGGTCGGGCCGACCTGATCGATGATTTCCGCCGGCTGCAGAAAGTTGGGCCAGAGGCCGTCAGCTAGGTTCCGTAGGACCTGGCGAAACGCGGACACTTTCAGTAATGGGCCGAGGACAATCGGCAGCCCAACTGGAAAGTCGAAGCCGAGCATGACGCTTCGATCCGTCGAACGCTGCCTAAGCCCGCCCAGCAACCCCGACGTCTGTGGACATACGCACGCCTTTTGAAGCCGGTAGCTGTTGCCGGTTCGTTCCGCGACGGAGATCCACCGCTTGGCAGGGTCGGTGCTCCAATCCGCATGGGCGACGATGCCGGGCCACGCGTGCCTAGCGATGGGCTGCACGGCGGTCTCTCATATTGCGCTGTTTCCTCAACCGGCTGTACCATTCGAAAACTGTTGGTGGGACAAACTATTTGCGATGGAAGAGATGGCCATCGCGGCGCGGTATCGGCCATTGCACGCTGAACGACAATGGCGTGAGATGTCGACGTGAGATAGAGACAGTCAATAGCGCGGCGGATCGTCATGATACGCCAAAAAAACGGGGAGGAGTTCGATGACGACAGACGACAAGACGCTGAAACCCGGCGGCGGGATCGGCCGGCGGCAGTTCACCGGCGCGGCGATTGCCGGTGCCGCGACCTTGCCGGTGCTTCACCCGCTGCGCCTGGTTCGCGCGCAGGCGCCCGTACGTGTGGGCGTGCTGCTGCCGCGATCCGGCTTCTTGAGCGCGATCGGCGCCGCTTGCTGGCGCGGCGCGGAACTGGCGCCGAACATCCTGTCCGACATGGGGCTGGCGGTCGAGGTCGTCGGCGCGGACACGGAGTCCAACCCCGACACCGGCCGCACCCAGGCCGAACGCCTGATCCGCGAAGGCGTCGACATGCTGGTCGGCTGTTTTGACAGCGGCACCACGGCGGCCGTCGCCCAGGTGGCGGAACAGAACGGCATGCCGTTCGTCATCAACATCGCGGCCGATCCCGCGATTACCGAGCAGGGCTATCAGTACGTCTTCCGCAACTTCCCCAAGGCGCCGACCCTGGTGATGCGGGGCCTGGGCTCGATCAACAACCTGTTCGAGGTCACGGGCACGACGCCGCGGACGACCGTGTTCATGCACATCAACGACACGTTCGGCACGGCCATGTCGCGCGGCATTCAGGCCCTGGCGCCGCGCGTCGGCGTCCCGTACGAGTTCCTGGACACGATCTCCTACGATCCGCAGGCGCGGGATCTGTCGGTGGAGGTGTCGAGGGCCCGTGCGCTGAACCCTGACTTCCTGATGGTCGTCACCCGCCTGAACGATGCCATCCTGCTGGTGCGCGAATGCGTGCGTCAGCGCTTTGACACCATGGGCATCATCTCGCCCGGCAGCCCCGGCATGTATGAAAAGCAGTTCGCCGACACGTTGGGCCCGTACGCGGAGTACGCGACCACGTCCGTGCCCTGGTTCAACCCGACAAGCCCGATCACGACCGAGCTGCAAAGCCAGTTCGTGGCCGAGTTCCCGGACCAGACCTTTGAGCTGAACCCCGGCTTCACCTTCGAGGCGCTGATGATCTGTGCCGACGCGGCCCAGCGCGCGGGGTCGACCAACGCCGACGATCTGGTCGCGGCCTTGCGGGCGACCGAGATTGCCGAGCATCCGATGTATGGCGGTCCGATCCAGTTCGACGAGGAAGGCCAGAACCCGAACATCGACACGGTGGTCGTCCAGATCCAGGATGGTAACCCGGTGGTTACGGCACCGGTGGACATCGCCACGGCCGAGGCGGTCTTCCCGGTTCCCTCTTGGGCCGATCGGGGCTGATCGCGTTCAACGCGCGTCGGGGCTGGCGTCTCTCTCAGATCGCCGGCCCCGGTTCAGGTCAGGACGGATAGACGCCGCCGATGCTGCCGATTGAGTTCTATTTCGACGCCGCCATCAAGGGGCTGTTGACAGGATCGGTCTACGCCATGCTGGCGGTCGGCCTGTCGATCATCTTCGGCGTCATGCGGGTGGTGAACTTCGCCCATGGCGAGATGCTGGTCGCCGGCATGTTCGGCGCCTATCTGGTTTTCGTGACGCTGGGCCTGGACCCGATCCTGGCCATCCCGATCGTCGCGTTGGTGATGTTCCTGTTCGGCGTCGTCTTGCAACGCGGCCTGATCGACCGCTTTATCACCGCGCCGGAACACCAGCAGTTCCTGGTCCTGATCGGCGTCGCGCTGATCCTGACCAACGGTCTCGACATGATCTTCGGGCCGGATGCGCGCAACGTTCAGGTGCCGTACGCGTTCGCCTCGTTCGAGGTTGGGCCGTTTTTCCTCGACAATGTCCGGGTCTATTCCGCGATCACGGCACTGGCGCTGATCGCGCTCTTGTATCTGTTCTTCAACCACACGCTTACCGGCAAGGCGATCCGCGCCTGTGCGGACAACAATCGCGGCGCCCAGGTCGTCGGCCTGAATGTCAGCCGGCTGTACGCCATTACGTTCGGCATCGGGGCGGCCTGTGCCGGGGCGGCCGGCTGCCTGTTGATCATGGTGATCGACGTGACCCCGCATCTGGGCGCGGATTTCACCCTGCTGGCCTTCACCATCGTCATCATCGGCGGCCTGGGCAGCATGACCGGGGCCCTACTTGGCGGCCTGTTGATCGGCGTGTCGGAGGCGATGGCGGGCATCCTGATCCAGCCCTCGCTGAAGTCCAGCTTCAGCTTCGGCTTGCTGATCCTGGTGCTGCTGCTGCGGCCGAACGGCCTGTTGGGCAAACGGTCGTCGTGAGGTCGCTGTTCGAAGGCGTGCCGGCCCGCGCCGCATGGGGATTGGTCTGTGTGATCGTCCTCTTGTATCTCGCGCCCCTGGTGTTCGGTGGCTATGTGCTCTCCGTCCTGATCCTGTGCTGCTATCTGGCGGTGCTGGGCCAAGCCTGGAACGTGATGATGGGCTTTGCCGGCCAGCTTTCGCTGGGTCACGCCCTCTATATCGGTCTTGGTGCCTATGCGTCCGGTGCCCTGTTCTTTCACTTCGGCCTGGGGCCGTGGATCGGCCTGATCCCAGCCTTCATCGTCGCGGGCGCCATGGGCGCGTTGATCGGCTGGCTGGGCTTTCGGTTCGGCATTCGCGGCGTCTATTTCGCGCTGTTGACCATCGCCTTTGCCGAATTCGTGCGCATCCTGTTCGATCATTGGGGCTGGGTCGGCGGGTCCAGCGGCATGTTCCTGCCGGTCCAGAACCGCAACATCGATATGGATGCCGCGTCGATCGCCAACGCCTTTTGGACCCTGCGTGGCCCCAACTGGGTTTTCTATTACGTCATCCTGACCGGCATGGTCGCCTGCCTGGTGATCGTCCGCCTGCTGATGCGCACGCGTGTCGGCTATTACTGGCTGGCCATCCGGGAAGACCAGGAGGCGGCCCAGGCGATGGGCATCAACGTGCTGCGCTACAAGCTGCTGGCGGTCGTGATATCGGCCATGATGACGGCCTTCGGAGGTGTCTTCTATGCCTTCTACAACAACACGCTCTATCCGGAATCGATCTTCTCGATCGACCGGTCGATCGAGCTGTTGCTGGGGGTCATAATCGGCGGCATCGGCACTCTGTTCGGCCCGATCCTGGGCGCGTTCGCGCTGACTTGGCTGGGCGAGGGCCTGTCGATCACCCAGGAATGGTTCGATATCGACGGGCTGAAGCTGTTGACCTATGGCGTGGCGATGCTGGCGATCATCCTGTTCCGTCCCGCCGGACTTTGGCCCTGGCTGCGGCGCCTCTTGGGCATGGAAGAACGGCGGCCCGATGCTTGAGGTCCGCAGCCTGCACAAGAGCTTCCGCGGCCTGGTGGCGGTTAACGAGCTCAGCTTCTCCGTCGCCAAAGGCTCGATCGGCGCGCTGATCGGCCCCAACGGTGCCGGCAAGACCACGGTCTTCAATCTGATCACCGGCGCCTTGCGGCCGGATCGGGGTCAGGTGTTGCTGGACGGCAAGGACATCACCGGCCGGCGCCCGGACCAGGCCTGCCGGGACGGCATCGGCCGCACATTCCAGGTCGCCAAGCCCTTGAACGATCTGACGGTCGAGGAAAACGTCATGATCGGCGCCCTGCGCGCGGCGCGGGGCGTGGCCGAGGCCAGGGTCGAGGCGAGGCGCGTGCTGGACCTGCTGGCCTTCGGGCGTGAGGCGACCAAGCCCGCCCACGAGCTGACCTTGCCGGACCGCAAGCGGCTGGAGGTCGCAAAGGCGCTGGCCACCAAGCCGCGCATCCTGCTGCTGGACGAGGTCATGGCCGGCCTCAGGCCGATCGAGACCGACCAGATGGTCGAGGTCTTCCGGCGCCTGAACCAGGAGACGGGCCTGACCATCCTGCTGATCGAACATGTCATGCGGGCCGTGATGGCCCTGTCCGGCCATGTCACGGTGATCAATTACGGTTCGCTGATCGCGGCAGGCCCGCCGGACCAGGTCGTGCGCGACCAGGCCGTGCTCGACTGCTATCTGGGGCAGGAGGCGGAGTAGTGCTGACGATCGAAGCCGTTGATCTGCACTATGGCGACGCGCAGGCCCTGTCGGACGTCTCGCTGACCGTCGAAGAGGGCGAGATCGTCGCCATCATCGGCGCCAACGGTGCCGGCAAAAGCTCGCTGATCTCCACCATCGCCGGTATCTACCGCCCGACGCGCGGCCGGATCACGTTCGAGGGCGAGGACATCACCGGCTGGCCGAGCCATTTGGTGTGCGATCTCGGCATCGGCCAGGTCGCGGAGGGCCGCCAGATCTTCCCCAGCATGACGGTGCGGGAAAACCTGGAAATGGGCGCCGTCATCCCCCGCGCGCGCAAGCTGGCCGCGTCTACGATGGACCGTGTCTTCACGATCTTCCCGCGCTTGGCCGAACGCATGCGGCAGGACGCCGGGACGCTCTCCGGCGGCGAACAGCAGATGCTGGCGATTGGCCGTTGCCTGATGGGCCAACCCCGGCTGATCATGCTGGACGAACCGTCGCTTGGCCTCGCGCCGACGATCGTGCAGGAGGTCTTTCGCATCGTGCACCAGCTCAACACCGACGGGTTGACCATCGTCTTGGTCGAACAGAACGTGGTCGGGTCGCTGAAACTGGCCGACCGGGCCTATGTCCTGGAGAATGGCCAGATCGCTATGGCCGGAAGTGGCCAGTCCCTGCTGGACGACGACCGACTGCGCCAGGCCTATCTGGGCCTCTAGACCACTGCTTCGAGGGTCGCCATGACCGCACCGCAAGCCGATCCCAAACCCGCGTTCGCTCCGCTCGATTTCGCGCCGGCGGCGGTAGATGTCGAGCGGCTGGCCGATGGCGGCATGATCCTGCGATCGCCGCAGACGCTGGGCGCCTGCGACACCAAGATGGGCGACTATCTGGTCGACTGGGCGGCGCTGGCCCCAGCGCGCGTGTTTCTGGCCGAACGCGACGGCACGGGCGGCTGGCGCGAACTGACCTATGCTGAGGCCTTGGACCAGGTCGAGCGTCTGGCCCAGTCCCTTCTCGATCGCGGTTTCGGGCCCGGCCGCACCTTGATGATCCTGTCCGACAACGGCATCGACAACGCGCTCATGCAGCTCGCCGCCCAGCATATCGGCGCGCCCGCCGTGCCGGTGTCGCCGGCCTATTCGCTGATGAGCCAGGACCACGCCAAGCTGAAGGCGATCCACGACCTGGTGCAGCCGAGCCTGGTCTACGCCAAAGATGCCGGGCCGTTCGCGGCCGCCCTGACGGCAATCGGCGCCGGCCCTGACCGGCTGGTCACGTCGGTCCCCCAACCGGACACGGTGACGATCGAAGATCTGTTGAAGACGGCGAAGACGGACGCGGTCGATTTCGCCTTTGCCGGCGTCAGTCCCGACAGCATTGCGAAGATCCTGTTCACCTCCGGCTCGACGGGGGCACCGAAAGGCGTGATCAACACCCAGCGCATGCTGGTGTCCAACCAGCAGATGATCGCCCAGCTTTGGCGTTTTCTCGGTGAAAAACCGCCGGTCATCGTCGACTGGCTGCCCTGGAACCACACCTTCGGCGCCAACCACAACTTCAACATGGTGCTGCGCCATGGCGGCACGCTCTATATCGATGACGGCAAGCCGGTGCCGGCGCTGATCGACCGGACGGTCGCCAACCTGCGCGAGGTCTCGCCGACGCTCTATTTCAACGTGCCGATCGGCTTCGCCGTCCTGCTGGACCATCTGGAAGCGGACGCCGAATTGCGCGCCAACTTCTTCAAGCGTTTGGACCTGCTGTTCTATGCCGGCGCTGCCTTGCCGCAGAATCTGTGGGAACGGCTGGAGGATCTGTCGGTCGCCGAACGCGGTGTGCGCGTGCCGATGATCTCAGCCTGGGGTTCGACCGAGACGGCGCCGATGGTCACGACCGTGCATTTCCCGATTGAGCGCGCGGGCGTTATTGGCCTGCCCGGGCCGGGTGTGGCGCTGAAGATGGTGCCCGCCGGCAGCAAACTGGAGATGCGGGTGAAGGGCCCGAACGTCACGCCCGGCTATTGGCAGCGGCCGGATCTGACCGAGGCGGCGTTCGATGACGAGGGCTACTACAAGATTGGCGATGCGGGCCGTTTGTTGGACGCGGAGGACGCATGCGCGGGCGTCGTGTTCGACGGCCGCACGGCGGAGGATTTCAAGCTGTCGACCGGCACCTGGGTGCATGTCGGCGCCCTGCGCATCGCGCTGATCGCGGCCTGCGCGCCGGCAGTGCAGGACATCGTTCTGGTGGGCGAGAATGGCGACCATGCCGGCGCGCTGATCTTCCCGAACCTGCCTGGCTGTCGCGCGCTGGCCGGTCTGTCCGACGATGCGCCGATTGAGCAGGTTTTGGCTGATCAGGCGGTGCGAGATCATGTCGGCGAGGCCTTGCTGCGCCATAACACGGACAACCCGGCCAGCTCGACCGCGATCGCCCGCGCCTTTCTGATGGCCGAGCCGCCATCGATCGACGCCAACGAGATCACGGACAAGGGCTACATCAATCAGAGAGCCGTCCGTGAAAGGCGCGCTGACCTGGTGGACCGGGTCATGTCCGCCGCGCCCGACAGCGACGTCATTCAGGTCGCGTAGACCGGCCTGTTCAAGCGTCGGGTTGATCGCCCGCGCATTGCGCACCAAATATGAAAGGCCGCGGCGCCGAGAGGGCCGTGGGCAAGGGCGCCGGCATTGGGCTGGGCCCAAGACCCTATCTCGCTCATGCAAGAGGAGATGAGAGCGTGACTCGTTTGTCTTTGTTCAACAGTCCCCTGTTGCTGGGGTTTGAGCGCATCGAGCGCAGTCTGGACCGCGTCGCCAAGTCGTCGGCCGACGGCTATCCGCCGTACAACATCGAAAAACTGTCCGACGAAAGGCTGCGGATCACCGTTGCCGTGGCCGGGTTCACCCAGGACGATCTGCAAGTCCAGATCGAGGAAGATCAGCTGGTCATCCGGGGCAAGCAGCAGGACGATCGCGACCGGAACTAACTGCATCGCGGCATTCCCGCGCGG